>NZ_FCON02000004.1 GCF_001544535.1 Caballeronia choica
GGTCCGAAAACCCCGGTGCGCGTCACCATCAAGCGCCCACACTTATCGGCTGTTAGTTTTTAAAGAACATTCGCAAAACCCGCCTGAACCTGTCAGTCGCCGAAGCACCGGGGCGCTTCCGTTTTGCGTCGCTGCATCAGCAGCAGAGAAACGAGATTATGAACAACGTTTCGCGATTCGTCAACAAGTTTTTTAAGCCACTCAACTTGCCGATTCCGCCAAGAGGCCCGTCCTACAAGGCTTTCCGGCTTACGCGCCCGACTTCTTCCCGCTTCCTTCACCGCTCACCGAGCAGCGAAGGAACGGAATTCTAGTGCCCTCGCAGACGTTCCGCAAGCGCTTTTTGAAGGAAATTTAACGATGCTTGAATACTGGGTTTCGCTTCTCCACGAACGCGGCCATTCCTTCCTTTTGATCTTCGGTCGCGAAGAGCGAGTGGAATAGTCGACGCTCGAAATGAACGCCCTCGGCGAGCGTCGTTTCATAGGCACGATTGACCGCCTCCTTCGCCATCATCACGGCAGGCAACGAGAAACTGGCGATGACCGTTGCGGCGTCGACGGCTTCCTCGAGGAACCGGTCGGCGGGAGCGACGCGCGAGACCAGACCCGCGCGCTCCGCTTCGTCGGCCTTCATGAAACGCGCGGTCAGACACAGGTCCATGGCCTTCGCCTTCGATACCGCGCGTGGCAACCGCTGCGTGCCGCCTGCACCCGGGATAACGCCGAGCTTGATCTCGGGTTGCCCGAACTTGGCGGTATCGGCGGCGATGATGATGTCGCACATCATCGCGAGTTCGCAACCTCCGCCGAGCGCAAAGCCCGCGACCGCAGCAATGATCGGCTTGCGAATCGAACGGATGGCTTCCCAGTTGCGCGTAATGTAGTCACCCTTGTACACGTCCATATAGGTGTAGCCGGCCATCATGCCGATGTCCGCGCCCGCCGCAAACGCCTTCTCGCTGCCGGTCAGGACGATCGCGCCGATGTCGTCGTCCGCGTCGAAGTGCTTCAGCGCGGCGCCGAGTTCGTCCATCAGGGCGTCGTTCAGCGCGTTGAGCGCCTTCGGACGGTTCAAGGTGATAACGCCGACGCGTCCACGCACATCGGTCAAAATATTCTCGTACGCCATCCATTCCTCCTATCAATGTTCACGTTCGGTCTGCCGCGAAATTGCTTCTCGCACGCATCTCAATAATGCTAACATCGCCCAACCGGTCGGTCGGTTAATTAATCGCCCCGCCTTTTCCCACGTTTACCTTTCCTTGCCACCATGACACATCCGCTCTTCACGAAGCACGAAGCGACGCTAGACAAGGCGCTCGCAGCCATTGAAACACGCGGCTACTGGAGCCCGTTCGCCGAAATGCCGAGCCCCAAAGTGTACGGGGAAACAGCCAACGCGGAAGGCGAAGCGGCGTTCAAGCGCCACTTGAACCGCACGTTCGAACTGGACCAGCCGTCGACGGGCGATACCGTCGGCAGCGAGCAGTCTCCGTTCGGCATCGCGCTCGGCATTCGCTATCCGAAGGCCGATCCCGACGCGCTCCTCGCCGCTTCCGCCGCCGCGCAGAAAAGCTGGCGCGCGGCCGGTCCCAAGGCGTGGGTCGGCGTGAGTCTCGAAATTCTGTCCCGCCTGAATCGCGCGAGTTTCGAGATCGGCTACAGCGTGATGCATACGACCGGTCAGGCATTCATGATGTCGTTTCAGGCAGGCGGTCCGCACGCGCAGGACCGCGCTCTGGAAGCCGTCGTCTACGCGTGGGACCAGCTGCGCCGGATTCCCGCTGAAGCGCACTGGGAAAAGCCGCAAGGCAAGAACCCGCCGCTCGCGATGCAAAAGCGCTTCACGGTGGTTCCGCGCGGCACGGGACTTGTCCTCGGCTGCTGCACGTTCCCGACCTGGAACGGCTATCCCGGCCTTTTCGCCGATCTCGCGACGGGCAACGCGGTCATCGTCAAGCCGCATCCGGGCGCAATCCTTCCGCTGGCAATCACCGTGCGCATCGCGCGCGATGTCTTGCGCGAAGCCGGCTTCGATCCGAACGTCGTGACCCTGCTCGCGACCGAGCCGAATGACGGCCCGCTCGTCCAGGAGCTTGCCTTGCGTCCGGAGATCAAGCTGATCGACTTCACCGGCAGTACGCAAAACGGCACCTGGCTCGAGCGCAATGCTCATCAGGCGCAGGTCTATACCGAAAAGGCCGGCGTCAACCAGATCGTGATCGATTCCGTCGACGATCTGAAAGCAGTCGCGCGCAACATCGCGTTTTCGCTCGCGTTGTACTCGGGGCAGATGTGCACCGCGCCGCAGAACATCTACGTGCCGCGTGACGGCATTCGCACGAGCGACGGTCAGCTCGGGTTCGACGAGGTCGCGAAGGCGCTCGCGAGCGCGGTCGAAAAACTCGTCTCCGATCCGGCTCGCGCAGTCGAACTCACCGGCGCGATCCAGAACGACGGCGTGATCCAGCGCATCGACGAAGCGCGCAAGCTCGGCGAAGTGCTGGTCGACAGCCAGACGCTCACGCATCCCGCATTCGCCGACGCCCGCGTACGCTCGCCGCTGGTGCTCAAGCTCGACGCCCGCACGGACTCGACCAAGTTCACGAAGGAATGGTTCGGGCCGATCTCGTTCGTCATCGCGACAGATTCCACGGCGCAATCGCTGGAACTTGCCGGATCGATCGCCGCCGAGCACGGCGCGCTCACGCTTTCCGTCTACAGCACCGATGACGCGATCATCGACGCCGCGCACGAAGCGGCGATCCGCGGCGGCGTGGCGTTGTCGATCAACCTGACGGGCGGTGTGTTCATCAACCAGTCGGCCGCGTTCTCCGACTTTCATGGCACCGGCGCCAACCCGGCCGCGAACGCCGCGCTCGCCGACGCCGCATTCGTCGCGAACCGCTTCCGCGTCGTCCAGAGCAGAGTGCATGTTGCACCGAAGGCCGTGCCTGCGGAAGTCGGCCAAACGGCCTAGGCGTCGGTAGGCTCAATCAGTCGGTTCAAACGGCCTATTCCATCAGGCCGAATGGAAAGCGCCAGACGTCGCGGCTAGTATCGACGTTGGCGCTTGCATGTCAGGTTCGGAGGCTGGAGGAGACACCATGTCCGAAAAATCAGTTCTGTATCACATCGACGGCGACTCGCGAGTCGCGACGCTGACGCTCAACCGGCCGGACAAGCTCAACAGCTTCACCCGCGCGATGCACGGCGAGTTGGCCCACGCGCTCACCGAAATCGAAGCGAGCAACGCCCGCGCGCTCGTCATCACCGGCGCTGGACGCGGCTTTTGCGCCGGCCAGGATCTGGCGGACCTCGACTTCACGCCCGATTCGATGACCGACCTGGGCGACCTGATCGACGAGCATTTCAACCCGCTCGTCCGGCGCCTGCAGGCGATGTCGCTGCCGGTCATCGCCGCGGTCAACGGCACGGCCGCGGGCGCCGGCGCAAACCTGGCGATGGCGTGCGACCTGGTGATCGCGGGTCGCTCGGCAAGCTTCATTCAGGCATTCGTGAAGATCGGCCTGGTCCCGGATTCGGGCGGAACGTGGCTCCTGCCAAGACGCGTGGGCGAAGCACGCGCGCTCGGGCTGGCGCTCACGGGCGAGAAGCTGAGCGCGGAGAAGGCCGAGGCGTGGGGCATCGTCTGGCGAGTCGTCGACGATCACGAATTGCAGCAGGCAGCGGCGCAACTCGCGGCCCAACTCGCGCAGCAGCCGGCCAGCGCGGTGGCCGCAATCAAGCACGCGATCCGCGCAAGCGCGAACAACACGCTCGACCAGCAACTCGATCTCGAACGCGACTGGCAACGCGACCTTGGCGCATCGTACGACTATGCGGAGGGCGTCGCCGCGTTCAAGGAAAAGCGCGCGCCGCGCTTCGAAGGCCTGTGAATCACCGGAGGACACCTGTGACGCCGCAACAACTCGCCGAAGCAACCGCTCATGCAATGTTCGAAGCCGACGCCTGCACCCGTGCGCTCGGCATCGAACTCCTCGAAGTGCGCCCGGGATATGCCCGCTTGCGGATGAACGTGCGCCCCGATTTCCTGAACGGCCACGATATCTGCCACGGCGGGCTCATCTTCACGCTCGCCGATTCGACGTTCGCGTTTGCCTGCAACTCGTACAACATCAGCACGGTCGCGGCCGGCTGTTCCATCGAATTCCTGCGCCCCGTCAAAGGCGGCGACTGCCTGACGGCGGAGGGAATCGAGCAGACGCTAAGCGGCCGCACCGGCATCTACGACATTCGCGTGACCAATCGCGAAGGCGAAACCGTCGCGATGTTTCGCGGCAAGTCCGCACAGATCAAAGGCACGGTGATTCCCGGCTGATTCCGTTTGATTGAACGCGTCGACATCGACGGACGCCAACGCAGAGCTTCCGTGACACATACAGACATGAAGGAGACATTCGATGACCACCCCGCTGTCGCTCGAGCCGATTGAAAAGGCGAGCCGCGACGAACTCATGGCGCTGCAACTCGAGCGCCTGAAATGGTCGCTCAACCATGCTTACCAGAACTCGCCCGTGTACCGGCGCAAGTTCGACGAGGCCGGCGTGCATCCGGACGACGTGAAATCGCTCGCCGATCTCGCGCGGTTCCCGTTCACGACCAAGCAAGACCTGCGCGACAACTATCCGTTCGGCATGTTCGCGGTGCCGCAGGAGCAGGTTTCGCGCATTCACGCGTCGTCGGGGACGACGGGCAAGCCGACTGTCGTCGGCTATACGGCGAAGGACATCGACACCTGGGCGAATCTCGTCGCCCGTTCGATCCGCGCGGCGGGCGCCCGGCGCGGCGACAAGGTGCATATCAGCTACGGCTACGGCCTCTTCACCGGCGGCCTCGGCGCGCACTATGGCGCGGAGCGGGCCGGCCTGACCGTGATTCCGTTCGGCGGCGGACAAACTGAAAAGCAGGTCCAGTTGATCCAGGATTTCCGGCCGGACATCATCATGGTCACGCCGAGCTACATGCTGTCGATCGCTGACGAAATGGAGCGCCAGGGCATCGACCCGGCGAGTTCGTCGCTGCGTATCGGCATCTTCGGCGCGGAGCCGTGGACGAATGACATGCGCTCGGCGATCGAAAAGCGCATGGGCATCGACGCCGTCGACATCTATGGGCTGTCCGAGGTGATCGGCCCGGGCGTCGCATCGGAATGCGCGGAAACGAAGGACGGCCCGACGGTCTGGGAAGACCACTTCTATCCGGAAATCATCGATCCGGTGACGGGCGAACTCCTGCCGGACGGGGAACTCGGCGAGCTGGTATTCACGTCGCTGACCAAGGAAGCGCTGCCGATCATCCGCTATCGCACGCGCGATCTCACGCGGCTCTTGCCCGGCACGGCGCGCACGATGCGACGAATGGAAAAGATCACCGGCCGCTCGGACGACATGATGATCATTCGCGGCGTCAACGTGTTTCCGACGCAGATCGAGGAACTGCTGCTGAAACGCCACGTGCTCGCGCCGCATTATCAGATCGTGTTGACGAAGGAAGGGCCGCTCGACGTGATGACGCTGAATGTCGAGCCGTGTCCGGAATCGGCGCCCGATCTGGCCGCGCTCGAAAGCGCGAAAGGTGCGCTCGCCTATGACATCAAGGCGCTGATCGGCGTAAGCGCGGTGGTGAACGTGCTGGCTGTGAACGGGATCGAGCGGTCGGTGGGGAAGGCGCGGCGGGTGGTGGACCGCAGGAATCTCGCATGAACTGCAGCGGCCGGTCACGCGCGGTTTTCCAAAACCGCGCGTGACCGCATTACGCATTACGAATTGGGCAGCAAAAGCCACATCCGGCCGCCCTGCTTCATGCGGCCCGCGAGGTCTCCGGCGTCATCGCCGAGGCCCCAGAAATAATCGGCGCGCACGCCGCCCTTGATCGCGCTTCCCGTGTCCTGTGCGAACACCAGACGGTTCATCGGCGAATTGCTCAACGGGCGGGTCGTTTGCAGGAACACTGGCGTGCCGAGCGGAATCGCCGAAGGGTCGACCGCGATCGAACGTTCGGGCGTTAGCGGTACGCCAAGCGCGCCGACGGGTCCGTCGCCCAGGTCGTTCGCGAACACGTCGTTCGATGGCGTCTCGCGGAAGAACACGAAACGCGGATTCACGTCGAGCAATGCATCGACGCGCGTCGGATTCGCCTTGGCCCACGCCTTGATGCCCTGCATCGTCGCCTGCGCCGGCGTCAGTTCGCGGCGATCGAGCAATTCGCGGCCGATCGACTTGTACGGCTGGTTGTTCGTCCCGCCGAAACCGACCCGCATCACGCTGCCATCTTCCATCACGACGCGACCCGATCCCTGCACCTGCAGGAAAAACGCCTCGATCGGATCGTCGACCCAGACGAGTTCGTTGCCGTTGAGAACGCCCGAACTTTCCAGCTGCGCGCGCGGCGGTAGCGCCGAACCCTGCTTGTAGCGGTACGGCCATCGATACAGCGCGTATTGATACGGCCCGTGACGCGTGCGCGCGCCGCGCAGCAGCGGCTCGTAGTAGCCGGTCACGAGGCCATCGAGCGTGCCGTCGGTATTGGCGAGCTGGAACGGCGTGAAATAGGTTTCGAAGAAATCGCGGGCTGCGGCCATGTCGAGATCGTCGAGACGCTGGGCCGCCGCGCACGCCTTGCGCCACGTCGCCTGCTGTGCGACGCGGCTGCAATTCTGCCGCAGCGCGGCCGTCGCGCCGATCAGCGAGTCATCCTGCCAGCCAGGCACCTGCTGCCAGCTCACCGCCGTCAGGCGCGTCGCGGCGCGCTGCCCGGTGACGATCGGCGCACCTTTGGACGACGCCCCGCTTCCCGCGTTGTACGCCCCGCCTCCGCCACAGGACGCGAGCATGACCGCTGTTGCAATCGAAATCGCCCACGCCGCCACTCCTGCGGCCGGCCGCATGAAACGCATACAATGTTCGTTCTTGATGAGAACCGCCATGTCTGATCTGTTCGACGAATATCCAATGCTGATTTTCGCGCTCGAGTCGCTCGCAGCGCTGTTCCTGCTGGTCTTTATCGTCGCGTGGACGGCGTCGGGCAAGAAGAAAAACCGCGCCAACGACTCGGCAAAAGGCCGCTGACGCCCGCTCAATGCAGCGTGCGCGGCATGTGCAGCGCGAATTCCGCGACCGGCGCCTCGAAGCGCTCGCCGTCTTCCGCCACGCAGAAATACTCGCCGCGCATCGTGCCGACGGGCGTCGCGATCACGGCCCAGCTCGTGTACTCGAACTGCTCGCCGGGCGGCAGGAGCGGCTGGTGCCCGACTACGCCCAGGCCCTTCACTTCCTGCACGTGCTGATCGCTGTCTGTGATGATCCAGTGGCGCGCGATCAGTTGCGCCGTCACCTCGCCGGTATTGCGGATCGTGAGCGTGTAGGCGAACGCGTACTGGCGGCTGTCCGGGTCGGACTGTTCGGGCAGGTAGCGCGTCTGCACCGATACGCTGAATTCATACTGGCTCATCGTTTTTCCAATTCAACAATTCAATGCGGGCGCCTGACACGAGCCTGCAAACACAACTCGCGCCCCTTGGTGACGCATTCTGCTTGATGCAGCCGGTGGCCGCAACACGGAACGTCCGCTCATCTGGCCGCTCGATTAGCCATTCGGCTGACCGCCCGATGCGCCGCAGCGCGGTAAAATAGCGCCTTTCGCATGCTACCGGCCCACGCCATGACGCAATTTCGCATCGCTCCCAGCATCCTGTCCGCCGACTTCTCCAGGCTCGGCGAGGAAGTCCGCAACGTCGTCGCGGCAGGCGCCGACTGGATCCACTTCGACGTGATGGACAACCATTACGTGCCGAACCTGACCATCGGACCGGTGGTGTGCGAGGCGATCCGCCCGCACGTCGATGTGCCGATCGACGTGCACCTGATGGTGCGCCCGGTCGACCGGATCGTTCCGGACTTCGCGAAAGCCGGCGCCAATGGGATCAGCTTTCACCCGGAAGGTTCGGATCACATCGACCGCACGCTGTCGTTGATCCGCGACCACGGCTGCAAGGCCGGGCTCGTGTTCAACCCGGCCACGCCGCTCAACTATCTCGATCACGTCATGGATCGCGTCGACCTGGTGTTGATCATGTCGGTGAATCCGGGCTTCGGCGGGCAGTCGTTCATTCCCGAGGCGCTCAACAAGCTGCGCGAAGCACGCTCGCGCATCGACGCTTACCGTGAGCGCACTGGCCGCGAGATTCATCTTGAAGTCGACGGCGGCGTGAAGGTGGACAACATCGCGGAAATCGCGGCGGCCGGCGCGGATACGTTCGTGGCGGGCTCGGCGATTTTCGGCAAGGGCGACTATCGCAAGGTCATCGACGAAATGCGGGCTGAACTCGCGAAAGCCGGAGCGCAGAAATGAGCGAAATCGCCGCGGCCAAGCCCGCCTTCACCAACAAGCCGATTCGCGCCGCCATCATCGATCTCGACGGCACGATGGTCGACACCGCCGACGACTTCGTCGCGGCCCTGAACGCCATGCTCGCGCGCATCGGCGCGAAGCCGACCGTGCGCGACGAAGTGATCGGCTACGTCGGCAAGGGTTCGGAGAATCTGATCCGCAGCGTGCTCGCCGTGCGCTTCTCGCCGTCGCAGGCCGCCGCGCAGTTCGACGACGCGCTCGCCATCTACCAGAGCGAATACGCGAAGATCAACGGCCGCCACTCGACGCTCTTCCCGCAGGTGAAGGAAGGGCTCGAAGCCATGCGCGAACTCGGCATCGCGCTCGCGTGCGTGACCAACAAGCCGCATCGGTTCGCGGTCGAATTGCTGACCCACTTTGGCCTCGTCGGCTACTTCAAGGTGGTGCTCGGCGGCGATTCGCTCGCGCAAAAGAAGCCCGATCCGCTGCCGATGCTGACCGCGTGCGAGCGGCTCGACGTGCTTCCGCGCGAAACCGTTGCCGTCGGCGACTCGGAGAACGACGCGCTCGCCGGCCGCGCCGCCGGCATGGCGACGCTTACCGTGCCTTACGGCTACAACCACGGCAAGGCTGTGCAAACGGTAAAATCCGATGGTATAGTTTCCTCGCTGCATGCCGCAGCACAGGCGATAGCCGCAACGCTGGCGCCGCCCACACCTACACCGACTGAATAGTCCATCCTCATGTTTCTGAACAAAAAACGGAGTCTGAGCAGCATCGACCGGGGAGCCTGGCCCTGGCGTCGCTGGTCGCGCTAACCTCGCCTGAGGTACGCTGAAGCTTCCACTTCAGCATCCGTTTTTTGTTTCGCTGCGCATCCCGCGCGCCGATCCCGCTGATTTGCCTGACCATCGAGCTTTGCCCGATGGCTACTTGAGTCGCATCATTCGCCATGTCGGGCGTTTGTGTGGCGCCGCGCGTCGTCCGAATGACGCATCGCGCCCGCAACGCGACAGCCGATGCATGCGTCCTACGCGAGATTGCCGACGCGCGGAAAAAACCTCCCGCAGCGCCCAGTTTGTGCCCGATGCCGCGTATAAATCGAAAACGCGCGACACGTAAAGGATCGAAACATGACCGAACTCGAATTCCAATCGCTGGCGAACGAAGGCTTCAATCGCATTCCGCTCATCGCCGAAGCGCTCGCCGACCTTGAAACGCCGCTCTCGCTCTATCTGAAACTCGCGCAGGCCGAACGCAACGGCGCGAACTCGTTCCTGCTGGAATCGGTGGTCGGCGGGGAGCGCTTCGGGCGCTACTCGTTCATCGGACTGCCGGCGCGCACGATGGTCCGCGCGCAGAACGGCGTGACCGAAGTCGTCCGCGACGGCAAGGTGACCGAGACGGACGAAGGCGATCCGCTCGCGTTCATCGAGCAATTCCAGAAGCGCTTCAAAGTGGCGCAACGTCCCGGCTTGCCGCGTTTTTGCGGCGGCCTCGCCGGCTATTTCGGCTATGACGCGGTGCGCTACATCGAGAAGAAGCTCGCCCACACCGCGCCGCCCGACGATCTCGGCCTGCCCGACATCCAGTTGCTGCTGACCGAGGAAGTCGCGGTCATCGATAACCTCGCCGGCAAGCTTTATCTGATCGTCTACGCCGATCCGTCCGCGCCCGAGGCCTACACGAAAGCAAAGCAGCGCCTGCGGGATTTGCGCTCGCGCCTGCGCGCAACGGTTCAGCCGCCGGTGACGTCGCCGAGCGTGCGCACCGAGACGTTTCGCGAGTTCAAGAAAGAGGACTACCTGAACGCCGTGCGCAAGGCCAAGGAATACATCGCGGCCGGCGAACTGATGCAGGTGCAAGTCGGGCAGCGCCTCATCAAGCCGTTCCGCGACAATCCGCTTTCGCTGTATCGTGCGCTGCGCTCGCTGAACCCGTCGCCCTATATGTATTACTACAACTTCGGCGGCGAGTTTCACGTCGTCGGGGCGTCGCCGGAGATCCTCGTGCGCCAGGAACAGCGCGCCGACGATCACATCGTGACGATTCGGCCGCTCGCCGGCACGCGTCCGCGCGGCAACACACCCGAGCGCGACGCCGAACTCGCCACCGAACTGCTGAACGACCCGAAGGAAATCGCCGAGCATGTGATGCTGATCGACCTCGCGCGCAACGACGTCGGGCGCATCGCGCAGACGGGTTCGGTCCTGGTGACGGACAAGATGACGATCGAGAAGTACTCACACGTTCAGCACATCGTCAGTTCGGTGGAGGGCAAACTGAAGCCCGGCATGACCAACTACGACGTGTTGCGCGCGACTTTCCCCGCCGGCACGTTGTCGGGCGCGCCGAAAGTGCGGGCGATGGAACTGATCGACGAGCTGGAGCCCGTGAAGCGCGGCCTGTACGGCGGTGCTGTCGGTTATCTGTCGTTCACGGGCGAAATGGATCTTGCGATCGCGATCCGCACTGGCCTGATCCACAAGGGCAACCTGTATGTGCAGGCGGCGGCTGGCATCGTCGCGGATTCGGTGCCCGAATCCGAATGGCAAGAGACCGAGAACAAGGCGCGCGCCGTGCTGCGCGCCGCCGAGCAAGTGCAAGACGGCCTCGATAGCGACTTCTGACGGAGACAGACCATGCTGCTGATGATCGACAACTACGACTCGTTCACCTATAACCTGGTCCAGTACTTCGGCGAACTCGGCGAAGACGTGCAGACCTACCGCAACGACGAAATCACCCTCGACGGCATTGCGAAGCTGAACCCCGAGCGCATCTGCCTGTCGCCGGGGCCGAGCAACCCGCAGCACGCGGGCATCACGCTCGACGTGCTGCGCGAATTCTCCGGCAAGCTGCCGATTCTCGGCGTCTGCCTCGGCCATCAGGCGATCGGCGAAGCGTTCGGCGGGCGCGTCGTGCGCGCGCAAACCATCATGCACGGCAAGGTGAGCGAAATCGAAACCGACTGCAAGGGCGTGTTCGCCGACCTGCCGAAGCACTTCAAGGTGACGCGCTACCACTCGCTCGCGATCGAGCGCGAATCGCTGCCGGATTGCCTGGAAGTATCGGCGTGGACGCCCGACGGCGAAATCATGGGCGTGCGCCACAAGGAACTGGCCGTCGAGGGCGTGCAGTTCCATCCCGAATCGATTTTGTCCGAGCACGGCCACGCGTTGCTCGAGAACTTCGTGAAAAGCCCGGCGCAAGGCAAGCGCGCGTGAACAGCCAATCGAACAAGACGAGGGGCGAGTCCGACATGACCATTACTCCGCAGGAAGCGCTGCAACGCACGATCGAGCATCGCGAGATTTTCCACGACGAGATGCTGCATCTGATGCGCATGATCATGCGCGGCGAGATGTCGCCCGTCATGGCCGCCGCGATCATTACCGGCTTGCGCGTGAAGAAGGAAACCATCGGCGAGATCGCGGCGGCCGCGACGGTGATGCGCGAATTCGCGAATCATGTGGAAGTCGAGGACAACTCGAATTTCGTCGATATCGTCGGCACGGGCGGCGACGGCTCGCACACCTTCAACATCTCCACCGCGACGATGTTCGTCGCCGCCGCGGCGGGCGCCAAGGTCGCGAAGCACGGCAATCGCGGCGTGTCGAGCAAGTCGGGCAGCGCGGACGTGCTGGAAGCGCTCGGCGTGAACATCGATCTGACGCCGGAACAAGTGGCGGCGTCGATTGCCGAAACGGGCATGGGCTTCATGTTCGCGCCAAACCACCATCCGGCGATGAAGAACATCGCGCCGGTGCGCCGGGAACTCGGCGTGCGGACGATCTTCAACATCCTCGGCCCGCTCACCAATCCGGCGGGCGCGCCGAACCAGTTGCAGGGCGTGTTCCACGAGGACCTGGTCGGCATTCAGGTGCGCGTGATGCAGCGCCTCGGCGCGAAGCATGTGCTGGTTGTCTACGGCAAGGACGGCATGGACGAAGTGTCGCTGGGCGCCGCGACGAAAGTCGGCGAATTGCGGCACGGCGAGGTGCACGAGTACGAGATTCATCCGGAGGATTTCGGCTTGCAGATGGTGTCGAACCGGACGCTGAAGGTGGAAGACGCGCAGGAATCGAAGACGATGCTGCTCGGCGCACTGAACAACAAGCAGGGCGTGGCGCGCGAGATCGTCACGCTGAACGCGGGCACGGCGCTGTATGCGGCGGACCTCGTCGAATCGATCGCGGACGGCATGCAGGTTGCGCGCGAGGCGATCGCGAGCGGCGCCGCGCGCGAGAAAGTCGATGAACTCGTGCGCTTCACGCAGCAATTCAGGAAATAACAGGATTCAGACCATGAGCGACATTCTCGACCGCATCATCGCGGTCAAACGCGAAGAAATTCGCGCCGCCGAGCAAAGCGCGCCGCTCGAGGAACTGCGCCTCGAAGCGAGCACGCGCGACCATCGCGATTTCGTCGGCGCGTTGCGCGCGAAGCACGCGGAGGGGAAGCCCGCGATCATCGCGGAAGTGAAGAAGGCGAGCCCGTCGAAGGGCGTGTTGCGCGAGCACTTCGTCCCGGCCGATATCGCGCGCTCGTATGAGAAAGGCGGCGCCGCGTGTCTTTCCGTGCTGACCGACGTGCAGTTCTTCCAGGGCAGCGTCGCGTATCTCGAGGAAGCGCGCGCCGCGTGCAGCCTGCCGGTGCTGCGCAAGGATTTCATCATCGATCCGTACCAGATTCTCGAAGCCCGCGCGATGGGCGCCGACTGCATCCTGCTGATCGCCGCGGCGCTGGAGTTGTCGCAGATGCAGGATCTCGAAGCCTACGCGCATTCGCTCGGGCTGGCGGTGCTCGTCGAAGTGCACGACAACGAGGAATTGCACCAGTCGCTCACGCTGAAGACACCGCTCATCGGCGTCAACAATCGCAATCTGCGCACCTTCGAGACGTCGATCGAAACGACCATCGGCATGCTCGAAGCGATTCCCGACGACCGCATCGTCGTGACGGAGTCGGGCATCATGTGCCGCGTCGACGTCGACCGGCTGCGCGCGATGGACGTGCACACGTTCCTCGTCGGCGAGGCGTTCATGCGCGCCGACGACCCGGGCGTGGAACTCGCCCGCATGTTCTTCTAACGGTTCCGGACGGTCATTTTGAGTATCGAACGCGAGATCAAGCTGGCGCTGCCGGCCACGCAACACGACGACGTCGCGCGCTTCTTCACCCAGCGCACCGGCCGCGACGGCACGACGATCGCGCTGGCGAACGTCTATTTCGACACGCCCGACTTGCAGCTCGCGAAGGCAAAAAGCGCGCTGCGCCTGCGCCGCACGCCGGACCAGTGGCTCCAGACGTACAAGACGGTCGGGCAATCGACGGCCGGCTTGCACAGCCGGTTCGAGTGGGAAATGCCGGTAGCGGGCGACAAGCTCGACATCGACGCGATGCTCACGGCCTGCGGCGACGAAGACGCGCGCCGTGCGCTTAAAAATGCGGCGGCGGACCTGATCGCCCTGTTTCGCACGGATTTCGCGCGCGTCTTCTGGAACATCGAGCACGACGGCGCAAAGATCGAGGCGGCGCTCGATCTCGGCGAAGTGAGCGCGGAGGTCGATGGAGACAAGCGGAAGGCGACGATCAGCGAAGTCGAGCTCGAATTGAAATCGGGGGACGAAAGCGCCCTCTCGACGCTTTCCGCCGAACTGCGCGGCGCGTTTCCCGATCTTGAACCGGACGACATCAGCAAGGCCCAGCGCGGCTATCGCCTGCGCGCGGCGCAATAGGACAACCCAGAACGACTCGATGGGCACGATCAGATGAACCAGGCGTCTCTCTTCGACGTACCGCAAACCACTGCGACGCTGGAAAGCCAGTTCGACGCGTTGCCGCCGGACTGGCGCAGGCACTTGAAGCCGTTCATCGAAAGCGGGCATTACGAGGCGCTGTGCGCTTTCGTCGATGCGGAGCGGGCGGCCGGCAAGACCGTTTATCCCGCCGACGTGTTCCGCGCGCTGCGCCTGACGAGCCCCGACGACGTGAAGGTCGTGATTCTCGGCCAGGACCCGTATCACGGCGAGGATCGGGGCGCACCGCAGGCGCATGGACTGGCGTTTTCGGTACCGTCGCCGGTGCGGCCGCCGCCGTCGCTGCGCAATATCTTCAAGGAAATCAACGCGAGCCTCGGATTCGAAGCGCCGAAGCATGGCTGCCTCGATTCGTGGGCGAAACAAGGCGTGCTGCTCTTGAACACGTCGCTGACGGTCGAGCGCGACAAGGCCGGCAGCCACGCGAAGCGCGGCTGGGAGCAATGCACCGACACGCTGATCCACCAACTCGCGACGCGCCACGACGGCCTCGTCTTCATGCTGTGGGGCGCGCACGCGCAGGCAAAGCGCGCGCTGATCGCCGACGCGGGCAAGTCCCACTACGTGCTCGAAGCGCCGCATCCGTCGCCGTTGTCGGCGCATCGCGGGTTTCTCGGCTGCGGGCATTTCGCGCTGGCGAACGCGTATCTGGAAAATCACGGCCGAAAGCCGATCGACTGGCGTTTGCCCGGCGATCCGCAATTGCTCGCCTGACGTAAAAAGTAAAAAAGCCCGCCGAGGTCCGAAGACCCGGCGGGCTTTTTTCAAACTGAGGCGGTTGCCTGCGATTTAAACCGCGGCGATCGCTTCACGAGCGGCGGCCAGTGCGGCGCCTGCCACGTCCGGGCCCATGTTCAGGCCTTCGGCGTAGATGAAGTTCACGTCGGTCATGCCGAGGAAGCCGAGGAACGACGTCAGGTACGGCGTCTGCGAATCGTGCGGCGTGCCTTGGTACTTGCCACCACGCGCCGTCACGACGAACACCTTCTTGCCCTTGACCAGGCCTTCCGGACCGTTCGCGGTGTACTGGAACGTGATTCCGGCGCGCGCGATCCAGTCGAAGTACGTCTTCAATTGCGACGAGATGCCGAAGTTGTACATCGGCGCGGCGATCACGACGACGTCGGCGGCTTGCAGTTCGGCGATCAGCGCTTCGCTCTTCGTATTGACCGCGGCTTGTACGGCGGTGCGCTGTTCGGCGGGCGTGAAGAAGGCGCCGAGCGTGGCGTCGTCGAGGTGCGGCAGGTTGTCGGCGAGCAGGTTGCGCACTACCGTCTTCGCGCCCGGATTCGCTTGTTGCAGCTTGGCGGTGAGTTCGTCGGCGAGCAGCGTCGATTGGGCGCCTTGCGAGCGGGCAGCGGAATTGATTTGCAGAATGGTCGTCATGATGGCTCCTGTTCCTTCGTTTGGGTTTCGGGCGCCGTTAGCGCTCGGACAGGATGCATTCTTCGTTTTTCGGACGACCGGAACAAGCTGTGCACTCGTGACGGATTGTTGCATGGGTAGAACAATCCGCCTTTCGCGATGGCTGGAGGTTCGGCTGCTCAGCCTCTCAGCCAGCGCTCGCGCCATTGTTTCGCCGGGCCGCGGCCATCGGCAGCGGCCAACGTGTAGCGCGTGACTTCCGGCGCGTCGAGTTTCACCTCCGCGCGCCGCAGCTCGTCGCGGCGGAACGCGTGCACTTCCACCTTTGCGCCCGGCAGATAGCGCGCGAGCAGGCCGTCGAGATTCGCGCCGGTGACGCGCAGGCCGTCGATCGCGATCAGCACGTCGCCCGCCGACAAACCCGCCTTCTGCGCCGCGCCGCCCTCGTGCACGACCGCCAACACGCAATCCGCGCCGCCGCGTACCCGCACGCCGAGCGACGGCTTGCCGGCCGTGCCGTTCGTCGCGAGATCGGTGGAAAGGGTGACGCCGAACGGCTCCAGCAGAGCGTCGAGCGGCAGGTCGCGCGTGCCGTGCACGCCGTCGCGGAACAGTTTGCGCAAGTCCGCGCCCGTCGCTTCGGCGAACAGCGCCTCGACTTCCGATTCCGCGATGCCCCGCGACTTGCCGTTGTAGAAATCGCGTCCGTAGCGCTGCCACAGCAAACGCATCACGTCGTCGAGCGACTTGCGGTTCGCGGTTTGCGCGCGAATCGACAGATCGAACGCCAGCGCGATCAGCGAGCCCTTTTGGTAATAGCTGACGATCGCGTTCGGCGCGTTTTCGTCGGCGCGGTAGTACTTGACCCACGCGTCGAATGAGCTTTCCGCGACGGTTTGCTTCAACCGCCCGCTGCCGCGCAGCACGCCGCCGATCGTCTTGCCGATCAGCGAAAAGTAGTCGCTCGGGCTGATCACGCCGCTGCGCACGAGCATCAAGTCGTCGTAGTAGGACGTGAAGCCCTCGAAGAGCCAGAGCAGCGACGTGTAATTCTCCTGCGACAGATCGTACGGCGCGAACGCCGCCGGCTTGATGCGCTTCACGTTCCACGTATGGAAATATTCGTGGCTGCACAGGCCGAGGTACGTGCGATAACCGTCGGTCATTTCCGCGCGGCCGAGCACCGGCAGGTCGCCGCGATTGCAGATCAGCGCCGTCGACGCGCGATGCTCCAGCCCGCCATACCCGTCGCTCACGGCGACCGTCATGAACACATAGCGATCGACCGGCGCCTTTTTCGTGCGCGGCTCGAAGAGCGCGATCTGCGTCTCGCAGACGCGCTTCAGGTCCGCCGCGAGCCGGTTCATGTCGAGCCCGGTCACGCGGCCCGAAATCACGATGTCGTGCTTCACGCCGTGCGCGCTGAAGCTGCCGAGCGCGAAATCGCCGAGCGTCACCGGATGGTCGATCAGCTCGTCGTAGTTCTGCGCCCGATACGCGCCGAAACCGTAGCGCTTCGTGCCGCGCGCTTCCGGCAGCGCCGTCGCGACGCGCCAATTGCGGTACGCCGCGCCCTGCGGCGCCTGGATGTCGACGGCGCACGGCGCATCCGCCTGGCCCTCGACCGCCAGGAACACGCTCGTGCCGTTGAAGAAGCCGATGGTGTCGTCGAGATGCGCGGCACGCACGGACATGTCCCAGCCGTACACCTCGTAGCGCAGCGTGATCGGGCCGTCATGCGGCGCGGCCTGCCACGCGTGCTTGTCGATTTTCTCGATCGCGATCCTGCGACCCGCCGCGTTGAACGCCGCAAGCGTCACGATGTTGCGCGCGAACTCGCGCACCATGTAGCTGCCGGGAATCCACACCGGCAGCATGAAACGCTGCCCGGCGGAATCGGGTTCGGCGACGGTCAGCGTCACTTCGAACAGATGCGCGGCGGGATTCTTCGGAACAATGGTGTACTGGATCGGGTTCATCGTGCTGTCCTTGTTTTTGTTCGAGGCTTCCGGCGCGCCGGGCATTCCGACCGCCAGAAACCACAAGAGGCGCTTCGCGCGCCTCTCGTTCAAAGTGTGTCGCGGAACTCAGCGCACCGCCGAGAGTTCCTTTTCCAGCCGGTCCGCGGGCACGGCGCCCGGCAGGCGGCGGCCATCGGCGAGGAAGACGGTCGGCGTGCCGGTGACGTTCATCGAACGGCCGAGCGTCAGGTTCTTGTCGATCGCGGCGGTGTCGCAACTTGCGAGCACGGGCGTCTTGTGGTCGAGCATCCAGCTTTCCCAGGCGACGGCGCGATCCTTCGCGCACCAGATCGACTTCGACTTGGCGGTCGAATCCGGCGACAGCACCGGGTACAGGAACGTGTAGATGGTCACGTTATCGACGCCCTTGAGCGTCGTTTCGAGTTGCTTGCAATACGGGCAGTTCGGGTCGGAGAACACCGCGATCTTGCGGCTGCCGTTCCCCTTCACCACCTTCACAGCGTTCTCGAACGGCAGCTTCGCGAAGTCGATCTTGTTGGTCTCCGCGAGACGCGCGTCGGTCAGATTGGCGCGCGTGCGCGTATCGACGAGGTCGCCGAGCAGCACGTAGTTGCCGGTTGCGTCGCTGTAGAAGATCTGCGAGCCGACGTTCACTTCGTAGAGACCCGGAATCGGCGTCTTCTCGATGCTCTTGATGTTCGCGTCGCCCATGCGCGATTGCAGGGTCGACTTGAGTTTGTCGGTGGTCTGGTCGGCCTGCGCCGAGCAGCCGATGCCAAAGATCGCGCCGAGCATGGCGGCAGCGACGACGGCGGAGCGGAGAGTGATTTTCATGCGAATTCCCGTGAGTGCTGCTGTAAGTCCAGCTGTGAGTCCTGATTGGCGCGAACGCGATTTCGCTCGCGCCGGGTAATTAGCCGAGCGCCGCCGACACCAGCCAGCGCTTCACGAGCGGCTGCGCGCCGACGAGCGCCATGCCCGTGTTGCGCACCGCCCGCGCGAGCGTGCCGGGTACGGAGAAGAGTTTTTGCAGGCCGTCCGTTGCGACCACGAGCTTCTGGATGTCCTCGCGACGCGCGCGTTCGTATCGGCGCAACAGCACCGGATCGCCGAGATCGCGGAAAGCTTCCTTGTTCGCGATGACGTCGGCGAGCGCGGCGACGTCGCGCAAACCGAGGTTCATCCCCTGCCCCGCAAGCGGATGAATCAGATGCGCCGCATCGCCGACGAGCGCCACACGCGGCGCAATCAGCCGGTCGACGGTTTGCAGCGCGAGCGGAAAACCCTGCGCCGGCGTCACGCAATCGAGCGTGCCGAGCAGGTTCTGCGTCGCCGTCTCGACTTCCGCCGCGAGTTGCGCCGGATCGAGTTTCAGGAGCGCGTCCGCGTGTTCGGTGCGGGCCGACCACACGAGCGAGACGTGATCGTCCGGCAGCGGCAGGAGCGCGATGATCTCGGTGTCCCTGAACCACTGGTACGCGGTCTCGCCGTGCGGCTTTTGCGCCTTGAAGTTCGCGACGACGCCCGTCTGCCGATAGTCGCGCCGGGTCGCCTTCGAGCCCATTTGCGCGCGGACCCACGAATGCGCCCCGTCCGCGCCGACGATCAGGTCAGCTTCGAGCGTTTCGCCGCTCGCGAGCGTGACGTGCGCGGCGTCGTCGTGGACGGCCATGCCTTGCGCGCGCGAGTCGAACCACGAGAGGTTCGGCTGGAAGCGCAGGGCGGCATCGAGCGACGTTTCGATCAGCGACGATTCCACGATCCACGCGAGCTGCGGCACCGATGCCTGGAACGCCGAGAAATGGAGTTCGGCGTGGGAGTCGCCGAAGACGCGCATGTCGAAGACCGGGCCGAGACGCGAGCGGTCGAGCGCCTGCCAGACGCGCAGCCGCTCCAGCAGCGCCTGCGAACTCGACGACAGCGCGTAGATCCGCGAGTCGAACATGGCGCTGGCCGGCAGCGGCGCGGCGGGCGCGGCGACGAGCGCGGTGCGCAGGCCGGATTGCGTCAGCGCGAGCGCCGCCGTCTTGCCGACGAGCCCGCCGCCGACGACCACCGCGTGGAAAGTCTGGGGATGGGAAGTCATGCGGGCATTATAGCTGCGGGGTTTGGCGTGATCGGGGCCGGGATCAACCCGTGACGCAGCGTTACAATAGCGGTTTGCCCGGCCGCACGACGTGGCCAACCGTTGCGCGCTGCCCGCTGCGGCCTTTTGGCCGGCCGTGAGCGTGTCACTCAGCGTGTCGATCAGCGAAACCCACGCGGCGAGCGCCGTTTCACCAGTTCGAAGGATTCCATGAGCCTCCAATGCGGCATCGTCGGCTTGCCTAACGTCGGCAAGTCCACTCTTTTCAATGCACTGACCAAGGCGGGGATTGCCGCCGAAAACTATCCGTTCTGCACGATCGAGCCGAATGTCGGCGTGGTCGAAGTGCCGGATGCGCGGCTCCAGAAGCTGGCTGACATCGTCAAGCCGGAGCGCATCCTGCCGGCGGTGGTCGAATTCGTCGATATCGCCGGTCTCGTCGCCGGCGCGAGCAAGGGCGAAGGGCTCGGCAACCAGTTCCTCGCGAACATCCGCGAAACCGACGCGATCACACACGTCGTGCGCTGTTTCGAAGACGACAACGTGATCCACGTCGCGAACAAGATTGACCCGCTCGACGACATCGAAGTCATCAACACCGAACTCGCGCTCGCCGACCTGACGACGGTCGAAAAGGCGCTCACGCGCTATTCGAAGGCCGCGAAATCGGGCAACGACAAGGAAGCGGCTAAGCTCGTCGCTGTGCTGGACAAGATTCGAGCGCAGCTTGAGCAAGCGAAGCCGGTCCGTGCGCTCGATTTCTCCGACGACGAACGCGCACTCATCAAGCCGCTTTGCCTGATTACGTCGAAGCCGACGATGTACGTCGCGAACGTGAAGGAAAACGGCTTCGAAAACAACCCGCATCTCGACGCGGTGAGGAAGCACGCGGAAACGGAGAATGCGCCGGTCGTCGCGGTGTGCGCGGCGATCGAAGCGGAAATCGCCGATCTCGACGATGCCGACAAGCTGGAGTTTCTCGCGGATATCGGAATGGAAGAGCCGGGATTGAATCGTGTGATTCGGGCTGGTTTCAAGTTGCTTGGGTTACAGACTTATTTCACGGCGGGCGTGAAGGAAGTGCGCGCGTGGACGATTCATATCGGCGACACGGCGCCGCAGGCCGCGGGCGCGATTCATACAGATTTTGAACGCGGGTTTATTCGCGCGCAGACGATCGCGTTTAATGATTTTATTGCGTTCAAAGGTGAGCAAGGCGCGAAGGAAGCGGGGAAAATGCGGGCGGAAGGGAAGGAATATGTCGTGCATGATGGGGATGTGATGAATTTTTTGTTTAACGGGTGATTCGTTAAAAACTGTCGTCGCTGCTTGTCAGAATAAGCGGAGTGCCTGATAAAGGCACTTCGCTTTTTTATTGCCTGATTTATTTCGGATTGCTGGTGAAAACAAGAGACTCGGGCCTGCGAAAAAGCTAGCGCTGGCAGACGTCCGAAAACAGAAACCAGGCGAGGCAAACGGATGCGCTCGACGTTTAATCCATTAAGCGCAGAACCACACAACACACCAATAAAAAACCGTGCTGAAACCCCACCCCACACCACTCCGCAGCATTCTTCATTTCACGATCACGGCACTGATCGCCTTTTCAAGCACATCGGCCCACGCGTATTACCAAGGCACCCCCGACGAATCCGACCTCGACAACCACAACACCTACGTGAACCGCGACGGCCAAACCGTCCACGCGCCGGCCCACTCTCGCTCAGGACAAATCCCGGAAGGCGCATCGGCGCAATGTCGCGACGGCACCTACAGTTTCAGCCAGCACCACAGCGGCACATGTTCACGGCACGGCGGCGTAGCGGCATGGGAATGACCCCCGCCCGCACGGCCCCAAGCCCCGCCCGTCCCACGAAGTACAATGCCACTTCGTCCCGCGCGCGCTGCCATCGCGGCTGACGGAGCGAGTCGCGCGTCGCCAGACGCAAGGCCGACACCGCCCGCATCGACGCAATCGAACCGCTCGCCGCCTTCCCGACCACCCAACAACACCGCACACACCCATGGCCCAATACGTCTTCACCATGAACCGCGTCGGCAAGATCGTGCCGCCGAAGCGCCAGATCCTGAAGGACATCTCCCTTTCGTTCTTCCCGGGCGCGAAGATCGGTCTGCTCGGCCTGAACGGCTCCGGCAAATCGACGCTGATCCGCATCATGGCGGGCGTCGACAAGGAGATTGAAGGCGAAGCCACGCCGATGCCGAACCTGAACATCGGCTACCTGCCGCAGGAACCGCAGCTCGACCCGCAGAAGACAGTGCGCGAAGCCGTCGAGGAAGGCCTCGGCGAAGTTTTCAGCGCGCATAAAAAGCTCGATGAAATCTACGCCGCCTACGCGGAACCCGACGCCGACTTCGACGCCCTCGCCGCCGCGCAAGCCAAATACGAAGCAATCCTCGCGACGAGCGACGGCGGTTCGCCCGAGCAGCAACTCGAAGTCGCCGCCGACGCACTCCGCCTGCCCGCCTGGGACGCCAAGATCGAGCACCTGTCGGGCGGCGAAAAGCGCCGCGTCGCGCTCTGCAAGCTCCTGCTGCAAAAGCCCGACATGCTGCTCCTCGACGAACCGACCAACCACCTCGACGCCGAATCCGTCGACTGGCTCGAGCAGTTCCTCACGCGCTATCCGGGCACCGTCGTCGCGGTGACGCACGATCGCTACTTCCTCGATAACGCCGCCGAATGGATTCTCGAACTCGACCGCGGCCACGGCATTCCGTGGAAAGGCAACTACAGCAGCTGGCTCGACCAGAAGCAGGACCGCCTGAAGCAGGAAGAATCGACGGAATCGGCGCGTCAGAAGGCGCTCAAGAAGGAACTGGAATGGGTGCGCCAGAACCCGAAGGGCCGTCAGGCGAAATCGAAGGCGCGGATCGCGCGCTTCGAGGAACTCAACAGCCAGGAATACCAGAAGCGCAACGAAACGCAGGAAATCTTCATTCCGGTCGGCGATCGGCTGGGCAATGAGGTCATCGAGTTCAAGAACGTCAGCAAGGCGTATGGCGATCGCCTCCTGATCGACAACCTGAGCATGAAGATTCCGGCCGGCGCGATCGTCGGGATCATCGGGCCGAACGGCGCCGGCAAATCGACGCTGTTCCGCATGCTCACCGGCAAGGAGCAGCCGGATTCGGGCGAGATCGTCACCGGTCCGACGGTGAAGCTCGCCTACGTCGATCAAAGCCGCGACGCGCTCGACAGCAGCAAAACCGTGTTCGAGGAAATCTCGGGGGGCGCGGACGTGCTGACGGTCGGCAAGTACGAAACGCCGTCGCGTGCGTATATCGGCCGCTTCAACTTCAAGGGCGGCGACCAGCAGAAGAACGTGGGCAGCCTGTCGGGCGGCGAGCGCGGGCGGCTGCATCTGGCGAAGACGCTGATCGCGGGCGGCAACGTGCTGCTGCTCGACGAGCCATCGAACGATCTCGACGTCGAAACGTTGCGCGCGCTCGAAGACGCGCTGCTCGAATTCGCGGGCTCGGTGATGGTGATCTCGCACGATCGCTGGTTCCTCGACCGCATCGCGACGCACATCATCGCGTTCGAAGGCGATTCGCAAGTGTCGTTCTTCAACGGCAACTATCAGGAATACGAGGCCGACAAGCGCAATCGCCTGGGCGAGGAAGCCGCGAAGCCGAAGCGTCTGCGCTACAAGCCGATCACGCGCTGATCCGGCATTTCGTCTGAGCAGGAGCGCGCGCCCAATGCGGGCGCGCGCACCGACAACACGCACGAAATTGGCGACCGTCTAGCGCACACGCCGTCTCTGACGCGGCGCAGACGAGGAGACTGGCGAGCATGGCGGGATCGAAGGCGCAGCGGGCCGCAATCTGGGGAATCGGGGTCGTGGTCGCGATCGGCGTGATCGCCGTCGGTGGCTGGTTCTTCGTCGTGCACGAGATGAAGCAACGCATCGTCGAGACGCTCGGGCCGTTCGGTTCGGTCGAGGAAATCGATGTCGGGCTGTCGCAGATCACGCTGTCGCGCGTGCGTCTGCGCGGGCCCGCCGACTGGCCGACCGCCGACGCGATGCGCGCCGAACGCATCGTGCTCGAACTCGACATGCGCGCGGCGCTGCACAACCGTGTGCATCTGCGCAATGTGAGCGTCGACAATTACTATCTTTCGATCTTCCGCTCAGCCGACGGCCGCGTGCGC
This sequence comes from Caballeronia choica, assembly GCF_001544535.1. GTDB lineage: Bacteria > Pseudomonadota > Gammaproteobacteria > Burkholderiales > Burkholderiaceae > Caballeronia > Caballeronia choica. The sequence goes on from NZ_FCON02000004.1 coordinate 23,811, forward strand.
ATGCTGCCTAATCTTCAACAATCGGCGCGCGAAGCCGACGCCAAGCCCAACGACGAAGCCACGAAACACGCGAACGAGGAAAAGCTCATCGACCACGTCTCATTCGAGCGCGGCACGATGGAGTTCTTCGATGCTTCGGTGCGGACGCCGCCGTATCGCGTGCTGATCGGCGATTCTCGCGCGACCGTCGATCACATCCACCTCCCCGCGCTCACCGACCGCACGGTGCTTTCGATGACGGGGTCGATCAAAGGTCCGTCGCATACGGGCGCGGTGAGCTTCGGCGGCTGGATGGTGATCGCGACGAAGGACTCGCAGACGCGCTCGACCTTGCGCAGCGTCGACATCTCGACGCTCGATCCGTATCTGCTGAAAAAAGCCGGCGCGAAGGACATCGTAACGGGCGGCACGATCGACCTGACGCTCGATGCCACCGTGCGCGACTACCACATCCATGCGCCGGGCACGGTGGTGCTGAACCATCTGCAATTGAGCGAAGGCAGCAGTCCGCTCGACACGTTCCTCTCCATTCCGACCAAAGCCGCGATCGCGGCGCTGAAGGATCGCCGCGACCAGATCAAGCTCGATTTCGTCCTCGACGGCGACCTGCGCGATCCCAAGTTTTCGCTGAACGAGAGTTTGTCGAAGAAACTCGCCGCCGGCTTCGCGAAGGCGCTCGGCGTCAGCGCGGAAGGGGTGGCGAAAGGCGCCGGCGAGACGGTCAAGGGCATCGGCAATGCGCTGATGAATCTCCTCGGCAAGTGACCGGCATGTGATGCACTGCACAACATTCGCGGCTTGACACGATCTGCCTCGCGGGCAGAGCATATGTCCATAATCTGATTCATCGATCCACATTATGGACAAGGAGACGCGATGGCAGCCCCCCATGCCGCGGCGGACGCAATGACGCCGTACCAGCTTCCCCAGCCTCCCGAAGCGCTCAAGGAGATCGTCGTCGAATCGGCGATCCCGAAGGACGAGCGCCTGTGGGTGCCGCAAGCCGAGAACGTCTGGTTCCGGCCGCTTTGCCTGAACGTCTCCACCGGTTACTGGATGAACCTATTGCGGGTGCGCAAGTCCGGCGTGCTGAGCCGCCATCGTCATCCGCAAGCGGTTCACGGCATGGTGCTCAAGGGCCGCTGGCGCTACCTGGAGCACGACTGGATCGCGACCGAGGGCAGCTATGTGTTCGAGCCGCCCGGGGAGACGCACACGCTGTACGTGCCCGACGATGTCGAAGAGATGATCACGTATTTCCAGGTCAACGGCGTGATGTTCTATTGCGACCCGCAAGGCAACTACACCGGCTACGAAGACGTCTTCACGAAAGTCGACATGTGCCGCAAGCATTTCGAAGCGGTCGGCCTGGGCGCGGATTACGTCGATCAGTTCATCCGCTAGGCATTTCCATCCGAGCGCAACGCTCAACCTTGAATTCCCTTCAATCAGACTCGAAAGAGCACCGGAGGAGACACCGTGCAGGCCAAGTCACCGCGCTTGAAGCGCATCCAGTGGGTCGCGCTCACCTTTCTCACGCTGGCGGGAATCGTGAATTATCTCGACCGCAGCACGCTTTCCATCGCGAACCATTCGGTCAGCCAGGAACTCGGGCTGTCGGCGTCGCAGATGGGGTTGCTGCTGTCCGCGTTCTCGTTTTCGTATGCGTTCTCGCAATTGCCGATCGGCGTGATGCTCGACCGCTTCGGCGCGCGCATCATGCTCGGCCTCGGCATGTTCGTGTGGTCGGTCGCGCAGTTGTTCGGCGGGCTGGTCACGAGCCTGCAGCAGTTCCTGTTCGCGCGGATCGCGCTCGGGATCGGCGAAGCGCCGCAATTTCCGGCGGGCGCGAAAGTGGTGAGCGAATGGTTCGCGCTGCGCGAACGCGGCAAGCCGACCGGCATCTTCGTGACGTCGTCGACGATCGGCCCGGCCCTCGCGCCGCCGATCCTCACCGTGCTGCTGCTCATCTTCGGCTGGCGCTACATGTTCGTGATCATGGGCGCGCTCGGCATCGCGGTGGCGATCGGCTGGTACATCGTCTACCGGAATCGCGCGGATATCGCGCTGACGCCGGAGGAAGTCACGCACCTGACCGAGGACGAGCCGCTGCAACGCGCCGAGCGCCGCATGACGTTCGCGGAATGGCGCAGCCTGTTCGCCAAATCGACGACGTGGGGCATGATCTTCGGCTTCATGGGCGTGATCTACATGGTGTGGCTGTACCTGACGTGGCTGCCCGCTTATCTCGAACATGAGCGCCATCTCACCATCGCGAAAACGGGCTGGATCGTGTCGATTCCGTACCTGTTCGGCACGCTCGGCATGCTGTCGAGCGGCTTCATCGCCGATGGCCTGATGCAGCGCGGCGTCGCGCCGATCCGCAGCCGCAAGTGGCCGATCTGCACTGGCCTCTTCGGCGCGGCGCTCTTCACCGTGCCGGCCGCGTTCACGCCGAACCTGACGCTCGCCATCGTGTATCTGTGCGCCGCGATGTTCTTCGTCAACATGGCGAGCGGCGCCGCGTGGGCGCTCGTGAGCGTGGCCGCGCCGCGCCACATGGTGGCGTCGCTCGGCAGCATCCAGAACTTCGGCGGCTACTTCGGCGGGTCGTTCGCGCCGTTCGTCACGGGCCTCGTGGTCGACCGGACGCATTCGTTCGTCAACGCATTCCTGATCAGCGCGGCAGTCGCGTTCGCGGCGGCGCTCGTCTATATGTTCGTCGTGCGCGTGCCGATCCAGGACACGGAAGCCAGCGCAACGACGGTTCCGGCCCTCTGAAAGACGCAACTCACATGACTTTTCAAGCCAATCTGTTCCAGGGCAAGACCGTGCTCGTGACGGGCGGCACGCAAGGCATCGGCGCGGGCGTCGCGCAACAATTCGCGGCGCTCGGCGCGCGCGTGATCGCGGCCGGCATCGAGCCGACCGACGCCCAGCGCGACGCCCTCGGACACGCCATCGAAGTCGCGCCGCTCGATGTCAGCGACGACGCGAGCGTCGCCGCGTTGTTGAACGGTGTTGGCTCGCTCGACGTGCTCGTGAACTGCGCAGGCATGATCCGGCGCGGCGAAGAGCACGACATCGACGTGTTCGAGCGCGTGATCGCCGTGAACCTGAGCGGCACGATGCGCGTGTGCAGCGCCGCGCGCGAGCGGCTGAAGGCGACGGGCGGCGCGATCGTCAACACGGCGTCGATGCTGAGTTTTTTCGGCGGCGGCCTCGTGCCCGCGTACAGCGCGAGCAAGGGCGGCATCGCGCAACTGACGAAATCGCTCGCGATCGCCTATGCGGCCGACGGAATTCGCGTGAACGCAGTGGCGCCCGGCTGGATCGCGACGCCGCTGACGCAGGCGCTTCAGGACGACGAAGCGCGCGCGCGGCCCATCCTCGAACGCACGCCGATGAAGCGCTGGGGCACACCGGAAGATGTCGCGCAGGTCGTCGCGTTTCTGGCGTCGCCGGCGGCGGCGTTCATGACGGGCGCGATCGTGCCCGTCGACGGCGGTTATCTGACGGCGTAGCGCGAGTCTGGAGCGCGGGGCGGCGTCGATATAATCGTGCCGCGCCCGCGCCGCCCGAAGCGCGCTTCGACTGTCTGTCATCCAAGCCATGCCATCCTCCGCCACCGATCCCGACACCGCCAAAGCCTCCGGCACCGCCGCCTTCTCGAAATTCATGGCCGTGCTGCAACTGATCGCCGACGGCGCCGAACCGCAGACCATTCCGCAGCTCGCCGGCGCATGCGGCTATCCGCGCCCGACGGTCTACCGGATCGTCGGCGCGCTGATCGCGGAAGGGCTCGTGGTGGAAACGGCGCGCGGCAATACGTTTTCGCTCGGGCCGCGTTTGCTGACGCTCGCGAGCCGCAGTTGGGAACGCTCGGACCTGCGCGTCGCGGCGGCCGACGCGCTTCAGATCCTGCGCGACGCGACGCAGGAGACCGTGCACCTCGCGGTGAAGAGCGGGCCGGACATGGTGTACATCGAGAAGCTCGAAAGTCCCCACGCGGTGCGGATGGCGTCGCGCATCGGCACGCGCGTGACGCTGTATTCGAGTTCGGTCGGCAAGGCGTATCTTTCGACGCTAGGACGCGCCGAGCGCAGCGCGCTTCTGCAAAACATGACGCTGGAACGCTTCACGCCGAACACGATCGTCGAGCGCGATGCACTCGATGCGGAACTCGACGCGACCGCCGAGCGCGGCTACGCGGAAGACCGCGAGGAAAACGAAGCGCAGATTTTCTGCTATGGAAGCGCGATCCTGGACGCGAACGGCCGGGCGCTCGCGTGCGTGAGCATCAGCATTCCGCTGTTCAGGAAGAGCGCGACGCCGCTTGAAACGTATGTCGCGCCGTTGCGCGAGACGTGCCGCGTGATCGGCGAGCGCATGGGACCGGCGGCGGCACGCTGACGTAGCGACGCACCGCCGCCGCGAACATCAGACTGCCAAGCCCAGCGCACGCAATTGCGCTTCCGTGTGCGCCGCGTCCGTGTGATGCACGCCATGCCAGCCGAGCGCGGTAGCGGCCTGAGCGTTCCTGGCGTTATCGTCGATGAAGACGAGTTCGTGCGGCGCGATGCCCGGCAGATGCCGCTCGATTTCCGCGCGCATCAGCGTGAAGATCGCCGGATCGGGCTTCACGACACCGACGCGCCCCGACACGATCACCTCGCGAAACCGCTGTAGCACGGGGTAGCGTTCCCACGCGTACGGAAACGTCTCGGCCGACCAGTTGGTCAGGCCGAAGAGCGGCACCCCGGCCGCTTCGAGCGCATCGACGAGCGCGACGCCGTCTTCCAGCACACCGCCCAGCATCTCCTGCCAGCGCTCGTAGAACGCGCGGATCAGCGCTTCGTGCTCGGGAAACTTGGCGACCAGTTCAGCCGTGCCCTCGACGATCGTCTGCCCGCCGTCCTGCTGCACCACCCATTCCATCTTGCAGACATTGTCGAGAAACCAGCGACGCTCGGTGGCGTCGGGAATCAGCCGGCTGTAGACGTACTCCGGGCTCCAGTCGATCAGCACCCCGCCGAAATCGAACACTACCGCCTTGATCGCCATGCGTCGCCGCTCCTTGTCTTGAATCAGATCGGTTGGGTACGCGCTTCGAGCCACGTCTTCGCCGCGCCGGAAACATGCGGCGAAACGCGCGCGCGCACCGTCGCGTGATACGCGTTGAGCCAGGCGCGCTCGTCGTCGCGCAGCAGCGACAAGTCGATGCAGCGCGTGTCGATCGGGCAGAGCGTGAGCGTCTCGAATTCGAGGAAATCGCCGAATTCGGTCTTTTCGGTCGGCTGGTTCAGCACCAGGTTCTCAATGCGGATGCCCCACTTGCCCGGCCGGTAGATGCCCGGCTCGATCGACGTGATCATGCCCTCTTCCATCGCCGTCCACGGCTCGGCGGGCGCGTAGTGCGAGATCACCTGCGGGCCTTCGTGCACGTTCAGGAAATAGCCGACGCCATGTCCCGTGCCGTGCCCGTAGTCGGCGCCCGCTTCCCAGATCGGCGCGCGCGCGATCGAATCGAGCATCGGCGAGCGGATGCCGCGCGGGAACTTCGCGCGCGAAAGCGCCATCGTCCCTTTCAGCACGACGGTGAAATCGCGCTTGTGCTCGGCCGTGATGTTGCCGATCGGCACGACGCGCGTGATGTCGGTCGTGCCGCTCAGGTACTGGCCGCCCGAGTCGATCAAGAGCAGCCCGTCGCCTTCGATCACCGAATGCGACGCTTCCGTCGCGCGGTAATGCGGCATCGCACCGTTCGCGTTGAAGCCGGCGATCGTCGCGAAGCTCAGCGTGACGAAACCCGGCCGGCGGGCGCGCGCCGCCGTGAGCTTTTCGTCGATGGTCAGCTCCGTGATCCGCTCGCGGCCGAGCGCGTCTTCGAACCACGCGAAGAATTCGGCGAGCGCGGCGCCGTCCTGCTCCATCGTCGCGCGGATGTGCCCGGCTTCCGCCGCCGTCTTGCGCGACTTGGCGAAGGTCGACGGATTCACCGCTTCGACGAGCTTGACCGTCGACGACACTTTTTCCAGCAGGCCGAACGTGATGCGGCGCGGGTCGATCAGCAGCGCGGAGCCGGCGGGCAACGCGCCGAGCGCCTCGGCCGCGCGCGCGTACGGCTCGACGCGCACTTTCTCGCGCGCGAGCGACTCGGCGAGCGCGCCGGGCACCTTGCCATCGGCGACGAACAGCACCGCATCGTCGAGCCCGACCAGCGCGTGCGCGACGAACACCGGGTTATAGCTGACGTCGGCACCGCGCAGGTTGAAGAGCCAGGCGAGGTCGTCGAGCGTGGAGATGAAATGCCACTGCGCGCCTTTCTCCTGCATGACCCGGCGCACTTCGGCCAGCTTCTCGGCGCGCGCCACGCTCGCGTGCGGCGCGCTGTGCTCGTACACGCCGGCGTCCGGCAAACCGGGGCGCGCGGGCCACACGGAATCCAGCAGGTCGAGGTCCGTGCGCAGCACGATGCCGCGCGCCGTCAGCGCTTCGGAGAGCGCGCGCGCCGCCGCCACGCCGAGCACGGTGCCATCGACGGCGACCGTCGCGCCCGACGGCACGTTCTGCGCGAGCCAGTCGACATGCGGCGCGCTCTGCTGCCCGGCCATCATCTTCATCAATCCGACGCCGGTGCCGGCGAGTTGCGCTTCGGCCTGCGTCCAGTAACGGCTGTCGACCCATACGCCCGCGAAGTCCGCCGTGACGACGAGCGTGCCGACCGAGCCAGTGAATCCCGACAGCCACTGGCGTCCCTGCCAGCGCTCCGGCAAATATTCGGACAAATGCGGATCCGCCGATGGAATCAGCACGGCGGCCAGGTTTTCGCGCGCCATCTCGCCGCGCAACAATTCGATGCGTTGGGAGAAAGTCGCTGCGTCGGGGGAATCGAGTCGATCGTTCATGGAGTCACCTGCCTGATGCCCGCAAGGGCTTGCTTGATGTTTCGACGCGCCGCTCGTGACCGCGCGTCGAAGGGAAAAATCAGCGCCGCGCCGCCAGACCGACCGTCACGGTCACGAGGACGAGCGCAAAGAGAGAACACGCGAGCCATTCGAGCGTATCGCCGTCGTGATACGCGCCGACGAGGTTGCCGAACATCCGCGCCAGGACGGTGGCGAGGGCGCCCGCGCCGAGCGCCATCCAGACGCGGCCCGCCAGAGCGGGCCCGACACGCCCCGCGCGCCGCAGCGGATGCAGCCACCAGCCTGCGAGACCGATGACCGCGCCCAGGAAAATCAGCCCGACCCAACCCATCAGCGACGCGTCCCGGCCGAATTAAGAGAAACCGTATGGGTTGGCGCAGGTGGTTCAACTAGCATTTTCGCTCTCGTCAACTATAGGTAGCAACGCGCCCAAGGCGCAGCGGATGAGTTTAGGGGGCCAGGTTGGTGATGGCAAGCTCGCGGCCTCTCGCGCGTTTCGGGCCCCTGACCGCTCAGTCCTGCGCACGGCGTCCAACTCATGCGAATCGCCATTATCGACCCGGACGAACAGCACGCCGATTCCATCGGCGCCGCACTGTCGGCCGGCGGTCACTTTTGCCACTTCTTCCGCACCCCGCCCCTGTTCTTCATGCGGCTGAAGCGCGAGACCTACGACCTGCTGATTTCGTCCGCCGGTTCGCGCGACATGAGCGGCGCGGAAATCGTCTCACGCGTGCGGGCGCTCGTGCCGCACATGCCGGTGATCCTGATGTCGGCGAAACCGGGCGAGGCGGATATCGTCGACTGCCTGCGGGCCGGCGCCGACGACTGCGTCACCAAACCGGTGCGCTGCGCCGAGTTGATCGCCCGCATCGACGCGCTCACGCGCCGCAGCGCCGCGCGGCCCAGCGTGCCGGAGCGTTTCGGCGAATATCTGTTCAACGTGTCTGAGCTGAGCGTGAGCTTCGGCGGCGAGCGCGTGATGCTGACGCCGAAGGAGTACCGCTTCGCCCATCTGCTGTTTTCGAACCTCGCGCGGCCGATCTCGCGCGGACATATCCTCGAGATCGTCTGGACGCGCGGCAGCGATATCCAGTCGCGCACGCTCGACACCCACGCCTGCCGTCTGCGCACGAAGCTCAAGCTGCGCCCGGAATACGGCTACCGGCTGACGCCGCTCTACGCCTACGGCTACCAGCTCGATCGCGTCGAATCGGCGGAAGAAGGGCCCGAACAGCCCGCGCGATGCTCGCCATCCGTTATGGCGCCTATAAATGAACAATTCCGAGAAACGCTATAATATCGGGCTATCTCCAAGGCCATCAGCTTAGGCCCAATACATGCAGCTCCTCGCGATCGGAATCAATCACCACACTGCGCCTGTCGCCCTCCGCGAACGCGTGGCGTTTCCGCTCGAACAGATCAAGCCTGCACTTGGCGCCCTGAAAGACATCTGGCTGGGGCCGCTCGCGAAGGTATCGCCGGAAGCGGCGATCCTCTCGACCTGCAACCGGACGGAGCTGTACTGCGCCACCGACGACCAGGCCGCCCGCGAAGCCGCCATCCAGTGGCTGTCGAAATATCACCAACTCCCGGTTTCCGAACTCGCGCCGCACGTCTATGCGCTGCCGCAGGGTGAGGCAGTGCGGCACGCGTTCCGGGTAGCGTCGGGGCTCGATTCAATGGTGCTCGGCGAGACGCAAATTGTCGGACAGATGAAAGATGCCGTGCGCACGGCGTCCGAAGCCGGCGCGCTCGGCACCTATCTGAACCAGTTGTTCCAGCGCACCTTCGCCGTCGCGAAGGAAGTCCGCACGACGACGGAAATCGGGGCGCAATCGGTATCGATGGCGGCGGCCGCCGTGCGCCTCGCGCAGCGCATCTTCGAGAACATTTCGGGCCAGCGCGTGCTGTTCATCGGCGCGGGCGAGATGATCGAACTCTGCGCGACGCACTTCGCCGCGCAAAGTCCGCGTGAACTGGTCGTGGCGAACCGCACCGCCGAGCGCGGCGAAAAGCTCGCCGGGCGCTTCAACGGCCGGGCGATCCCGCTCTCCGACCTGCCCGCGCGGATGCACGAATTCGACATCATCGTGTCGTGCACGGCTTCCACGCTGCCGATCATCGGGCTGGGCGCTGTCGAGCGCGCGGTGCGCGCGCGCCGTCACCGGCCGATCTTCATGGTCGACCTCGCCGTGCCGCGCGACATCGAACCGGAAGTCGGCAAGCTGAACGACGTGTTCCTGTACACCGTCGACGATCTCGGTTCGATCGTGCGCGAAGGCAACGCGTCGCGGCAGGCGGCGGTTGCGCAGGCCGAAGCGATCATCGAGACGCGGGTGCAGAATTTCATGCAATGGCTCGATGCGCGCAGCATCGTGCCGGTGATTCGCCACATGCACACGCAGGCCGACGCGCTGCGGCGCGCCGAAGTCGAACGCGCGCGCAAGCTGCTCGCGCGCGGCGACGACCCGGCGGCGGTGCTCGAAGCGCTGTCGCAATCGCTGACGAACAAGCTGATTCACGGCCCGACGCATGCGCTGAACCGCGCGAGCCGCGAAAACCGCGACCAGCTCATCGACCTGATGGGCGGCTTCTACAAGCACGGCGGCACGCTGCCCGACCCGTCCGACTCAGGCTCGTCCGGCAATTCAGGCCGTTAGCGGCCTATTCCTTGCTCCTCCTGTTGCTCCGCGGCTTTAAAACGCGGACGCTTCCTTCACAGCACATTTCTGCGGAGCCACGCTCCACTCCCGCCCGATGAAAACGAGCATGCAAAGCAAGCTCGACCAGCTTGCAAGACGGCTGGCCGATCTCACTGGTCTGTTAAGCCACGAGGATGCAACCTCGGACATGGACCAGTATCGGAAGCTCACGCGCGAACACGCGGAAATCGGTCCGATCGTCGAGCAATACGGGCTCTGGCGCCAGGCGCTCACCGACGAAGCCACCGCGCAGGACCTGCTCGCCGATCCGTCGATGCGCGATTTCGCCGAAGATGAAATCGGCGAGGCGCGCACGCGCATGGCAAAGATCGAAAGCGACCTGCAGACGATGCTGCTGCCGAAAGACCCGAACGACGAGCGCAATATCTTCATCGAAATCCGCGCGGGTACCGGCGGCGATGAGTCGGCGCTGTTCGCGGGCGACCTGCTGCGCATGTATCTGCGCTATGCGGAGCGCAACCGCTGGTCGGTCGAGACGATGTCGGAAAGCGAATCCGATCTCGGCGGCTACAAGGAAGTCATCGTGCGGATCGCCGGTCAGGGCGCCTATTCGCGGCTCAAGTTCGAATCGGGCGGACATCGCGTGCAGCGCGTCCCCGCAACCGAAACGCAGGGGCGCATCCATACGTCGGCGTGCACGGTCGCGGTGATGCCGGAAGCCGACGAAATCAGCGAAGTCGTGATCAATCCGGCGGATTTGCGCATCGATACGTTTCGCGCGTCGGGCGCGGGTGGCCAGCACATCAACAAGACCGATTCCGCCGTGCGCGTGACGCACTTGCCGACGGGAATCGTCGTCGAATGCCAGGACGACCGCTCGCAGCACAAGAACAAGGATCGCGCGCTGAAGGTGCTCGCCGCACGCATCAAGGACAAGCAGTCTCACGAGCAGCACGCGAAGGAAGCCGCGACGCGCAAGAGCCTGATCGGCTCGGGCGACCGGTCGGAGCGGATTCGCACGTACAACTTCCCGCAGGGGCGGATGACCGATCATCGGATCAACCTGACGCTCTACAAGCTCGACGCCATCATGGACGGCGATCTCGAGGAACTGATCGGCGCGCTCGCGAGCGAGCATCAGGCCGAGTTGCTGGCGGCGCTCGGGGATGCGGAGTGACGACGGTTGCCGACCTGCTGCGCGCGTCGCCGCTCGCCGCGCTGGAAACGCGGATTCTGCTGACACGCGTGCTCGGCTGGCGGCGCACGGAACTGATCACGCGCGATCACGAACCGCTCGACGCGATCGCAATCGCGCAATATCGGGCGCTGGAAGCGCGCCGCGCGAAAGGCGAGCCCATCGCGCAACTGGTCGGGTCGCGCGAGTTCTTCGGGCTCGACTTCGAAGTGACGCCCGACGTCCTGATTCCGCGACCGGAAACCGAACTGCTGGTGGAAACCGCGCTCGCCCGGCTGGTCGGCGTTGAAAATCCCCGCATTCTCGATCTCGGCACAGGCAGCGGCGCAATTGCCGTCGCGCTGGCTTCCGCACGCGGCGACGCGCAAGTCTGGGCGGTGGATCAATCGGCGGCGGCGCTGACGGTGGCCGAACGCAACGCCGCGAACCTGCTCGATCCGGCGCGTCCGGGCGGCGCGCTCACGTTCGTGCGAAGCAACTGGACCCAGGCGCTCGATCCGTCGCTGCGATTCGACATGATCGTCAGCAACCCGCCGTACATCGCCGACAACGACCCGCATCTCGAACAAGGCGACCTGCGTTTCGAGCCCCGCGCCGCGCTCACCGACGACGCCGACGGCCTCTCCGCGATCCGCGCGATCGTCCAGGACGCGCCATGCTTCCTCGTGCCGGACGGCGCGCTCTGGCTTGAACACGGCTACGACCAGGCGGCGCAAGTCCGCGCGCTGCTCACCGCGCGCGGCTTCGCCGAAGTGCGCTCGGCAACCGACATCGCCGGCATCGAACGCATCAGCGGCGGCGTTCTCACGGCCTGAGCAGCAGCCCAAAAGCGGCCGCAGAACCCGCACGGCCGCTTCAACCCGTGGTAACGAAATCCGCTATCATTTCACTCTAATTCCGTACAACCGCAAGACAAAACCTCCCCGCAGGAACGCCATGGACACGCAAGAACGCATCAAGCAGATCGTCGATCAAAACCCGGTCGTCCTTTTCATGAAAGGCACGGCGCAGTTCCCGATGTGCGGTTTCTCGGGCCGCGCAATCCAGGTCCTGAAGGCATGCGGCGTCGACAACATCACCACCGTCAACGTGCTCGAAGACGATGGCGTCCGCCAGGGCATCAAGGAATTCTCGAACTGGCCGACCATTCCGCAGCTTTACGTGAACGGCGAGTTCATCGGCGGCTCGGACATCATGATGGAGATGTATCAGTCGGGCGAACTGCAGCAACTGTTCGCCGCCGCCTGATCTTCGCCGCCACGTGAGCGCGCCCGCTGCCGTGCCGCGACGGCTGATCGTCGCCATCACCGGAGCAACGGGCGCCATCTACGGCGTGCGCCTGCTCGAGACGCTGCGGCGTCTCGGCGCAGTCGAAACGCATCTGCTGGTCTCTACCGCTGGCTGGCTCAATATCCAGCACGAACTCGAACTCGACAAGGCCGCCGTCCACGCGCTCGCCGACGTCGTGCACAGCGTTCGCGACGTCGGCGCGAGCATCGCTTCGGGATCGTTCGCCACCGACGGCATGATCGTCGCGCCCTGCTCGATGAAGACGCTCGCCAGCGTCGCGCACGGCCTCTCAGACAACCTCATCACCCGCGCCGCCGATGTCGTCCTCAAGGAGCGTCGCCGGCTCGTCCTGCTGGTGCGCGAGACGCCGTTCAATCTCGCGCATCTGCGAAACATGACCGCCGTGACCGAAATGGGCGGCGTGATTTTCCCGCCGATGCCGGCGTTTTATCATCGGCCGGCGTCGATCGACGAAATGGTCGATCACACGGTCGAGCGAGTCATCGACATGTTCGCGCTCCGCGCCCCCGCCGCTGCCGAATGGCGTGGCATGCGCGGCGAGACGGATTGACAACGTAAGCGACACAATTCGTTGCCCGGGCGCCCATTTATCAATGAGGCGGCGACGCCTATATTGATGGCAATCCCCCTTGAGGCTTGCTGCAATGTCCCGACTTCCCACGGTTTTCATCTCGCACGGCGCGCCGACGCTGCCTATCGACCCGTCGATGCCGTCCGCCGAATTCGCGAGCCTCGCTGATCAGTTGCCGCGTCCGCGCGCGATTTTGATGCTCTCGGCGCACTGGGGCACGGCGCGGCCGGTCGCGAGCATCGCGACGCGGCCTGAAACCATCCATGATTTCTACGGCTTCCCGCGCGCGCTCTACGAACTGCGCTATCCGGCGCCGGGTGCGCCCGAACTCGGCAATCGCGCGGCCGAATTGCTGAACGCCGCAGGCATTCCCGCAGCGACGGACGAATACGGCTTCGACCACGGCGCCTGGGTGCCGCTGTTGCTGATGTTTCCAGAGGCCGATGTGCCGGTCGCTCAATTGTCGATCCAGCCGCGCCTGGATGCCACGCATCACTACCGCGTCGGCCGCGCGCTGCGTGATTTACGCGATGAAGGCGTGATGATCGTCGGCTCGGGACAAATCACGCATAACCTACGCGCCGCCGATTTCGGCGCGGGTCCGGAAGATGCCGACCCGCGCGTGACCGAGTTCACCGACTGGTTCGAGGCGCGACTTGCCGAGCGCGACATCGACGCGTTGCTCGACTACCGCCGCCGCGCGCCCCACGCGGTCCTGATGCACCCGACGGACGAGCATCTGTTGCCCGTGTTCAGCGCACTCGGCGCGGCCAGCGACGACTTCACGCTCGGAATCCAGTCGCTGGGAACGTTCCAGAAGACGCTCGCGATGACCAACTACGTGTTCGGCGACGCCTGATCGTTTCTGGTGGGTTTTTCCCCCTGAAGAGCAAATCCGACGGCGCCGGTTTCGGCATCCGTGAGCGCGACGGCAATGACTCGGCGCCCGTTTTTCCTCGTCTCAAAATGCGAGGGCGCGTGACGGTTGTGGGTCGCAAAGCCACGCCCATCGGGCATCCGGCAAAACGCCTGCCGCCAGGCGCAACCCAACGAAAAGGCGCGTAACCCACCGGTTGCACCCGCACTTTGCAGACGGAAACCAAAGCAAAGCAGCAAAAAATGCGTCGTGCCTACAAAAACACGATCGAATATGCAAGCGTCATAAGCAGATTCGGCGCGAATCTCAAAAATGCCCCTTCGGTCTGGTCGGATTTATTGACCTTCCGATTGTTTCGCCGTATAAACCTTCTTGCAGGATTTCAAGTGGCGAGTGAATTGGTCTTTCGTAGTTCGCCCATCACGGTACTCCGGTTGGTCCCATTGCCCCTTCCTTGATTTTCATGCACACCCGGGCTTCGGCCTTATTCAACATTCTTCAGGAACAAGTAACATGGAAACCGGTACCGTCAAGTGGTTCAATGACGCAAAGGGCTTTGGCTTCATCACGCCGGACGGCGGCGGCGAAGATCTGTTCGCCCATTTCTCGGAAATTCGCGTGGAAGGCTTCAAGACGCTTCAGGAAAACCAAAAGGTTACCTTCGAAGTGAAGACCGGCCCGAAGGGCAAGCAAGCTGCAAACATCAAGCCGGCCTAAGGTCGCTTGAGTTGCACACGAAAAACCCCGCTTCGGCGGGGTTTTTTGTTTTCTGCGTTGTTTTCCGCGACGCCTGGGCGTTCAGGCAAAAACACGGCGTGCGTAGATTCCAAGACCCGTCGCGACGCTGGCGAGGCGATCGCCGAATACGGGCTGTGCGTCCGGGAATGCCGCCGCCAGCGCGTCCGACAGAAACTTGAGCCCCGTCGAGCCGCCCGTGAAGTACACGGCGCCCACGTCGCCCGTAGCCACGCCCGCGCGGCGCACCGTCTCCTGTGCCGCCTCGACGATCCGCCGCATTTCCTCCTTGCCGGCATCGATCAGTTGCGATTCGTCGAACGCGATCCGCAGCGCTTCCTCGACCTCTTCCATATCGATTTCGGTGGCTCCGCCCGCCGCCACGTCGATCTTCGCCTCTTCCGCGTGCGCGGTGAGCGCGTGGCCGAGCCGCCGGTCGACGACACGCATCAGCCGCTCGTGATGGCGCACGTCGGTGTAGAGATGGCGCATCAGCTGCAATTCGCCGACCCGTTTCGGCCCGTACACCGTATTGATCAGATGCCACGTCGCGAGGTCGAAATACACGCGATTGGGCAACTCGCGCCCTTCCGGATCGATCGACTGGTAGCCGAGTTCACGCAGGATCGTCCCGAGTTCGACGCGCCGGTCGAAATCGGTGCCCGCGACGTGCACGCCGTAGTGGGCGAGCACGTCGCGCTTGCGATCGAGATGTTTCGCGCGTTCCGGCCCCACGCGCACGAGCGAAAAGTCCGACGTGCCGCCGCCAATGTCGGCGACGAGCACCAGCCCTTCGTGCGTGAGCCGCGCCTCGTAGTCGAACGCGGCTGCGATCGGCTCGTACTGGAAGTGGATTTCGCGCAGGCCGATCGCGTGCGCGCACGCTTCGAGCTGCTTTTGCGCCATGTTGTCGGCGCGCGGATCGTCGTCGACGAAGAAGACCGGGCGCCCGAGCACGGCGCGCGTGATCGGCTCGGTGGCGAGCGCCTGCGCCTTCTGCTTCAGATGCTGGAGGAAGAGCGTGATGACGTCGGTGTACTTGATCGCCGAGCCGTCGCCGAGATCGGTGCTCTGGTCGGCAAGCGGCGAGCCGAGGATGCTCTTCATCGAGCGCATCAGGCGGCCGTCGAAGCCGTCGATGTACGCCTCCAGCGCCGCGCGCCCGTAGGACTGGTTATCCTCGTCGGTGTTGAAGAAGACGGCGGTAGGCAGCGTCAGCGCCTCGCCTTCGACCGGCGCCAGCCGGATCGATTCGCCCTCGGGCAGTGCGACGGCGGAATTCGACGTGCCGAAATCGATCGCGCAATAGGTCATGGACGTAGCGGCGCCGGCCGGGGCCGTCGTCGCGATCAAAAAGTGGAGCGCGGTTTTTATCACGTTCCGGCGAAGCCTTCAACCAACGGCCAAAAAACCGGCCCGACGGAATGAAACTTGCTCGAAACGCCGGTAATTTATGCTGACCGGGGCTCACGCCGGCCTCGTTCCCTCACCTGAAAGCATACGCGGCGAAAATCAACGCAATGACGCAAACTTCAGCCGAGCATCATTCGAGCCACGCCGGTTCAGCGGCCAAGGCCGGCATCATCGAAACGGACCTGCCCGGTCGCCTCGATCGCCTGCCGTGGGGCCGCTTTCACACGCTGATCGTACTCGCGCTCGGCATCACCTGGTTGCTCGACGGGCTCGAAGTGACGCTGGCGGGCGCCGTCGCGAGCGCGCTGAAGACGAGTCCGGCGCTGCGCTTCTCGAACGCCGACGTCGGCGTGGCCGGCAGCGCCTATATCGCGGGCGCGGTGCTCGGCGCGCTCGGCTTCGGCTGGCTCACCGACCGCCTCGGCCGTCGCAAGCTGTTTTTCATCACGCTGTTTCTCTACGCGGCGGCGACGGCCGCCACCGCGTTCTCGTGGGATCTCGCGAGCTTCGTGCTGTTCCGCTTCCTGACGGGCGCGGGCATCGGCGGCGAATATACGGCGATCAACTCGACGATCCAGGAATTCACGCCCGCACGCGTGCGCGGCTGGACCGATCTCGCGATCAACGGCACGTTCTGGATCGGCGCGGGAATCGGCGCGGCGGGCTCGCTCGTATTGCTCGATCCGGGACTGCTGCCGCCCGACTGGGGCTGGCGCGCGTGCTTTTTGATCGGCGCGGTGCTCGCGCTCACGATTCTCTTCATGCGCATGTGGGTGCCCGAGAGCCCGCGCTGGCTGATCACGCACAATCGTGCGGACGAGGCGCGGGAAATCGTCGAGGGCATCGAGGCGCAATTCCGCGAACACGGCGTCACGGTGCCGGATACGCCCGTCAAGCCGCTGCGGCTGCACGCCCGCGAGCACACGAAGATGCGTGAAGTCGTCGACACGCTGTTCAGGGCGCATCGCCAGCGCTCGCTCGTCGGGCTCGCGCTGATGACCGCGCAGGCGTTCTTCTACAACGCGATCTTCTTCACCTACGCACTCGTGCTGACCGATTTCTACGGCGTTCCGGGCGACCACATCGGCTGGTACGTGCTGCCGTTCGCCGCGGGCAATTTTCTCGGACCGATCGTGCTCGGCAAGCTCTTCGACGTGATCGGCCGGCGCCGCATGATCGCGTTCACCTACGCGATCTCAGGCGTGCTGCTCACGATCTCCGGCTATCTGTTCGCGCACGGCATGCTGACGGTGACGACGCAAACCGTCGCGTGGATGGTGATCTTCTTCTTCGCGTCGGCGGCGGCGAGTTCGGCGTATCTCACCGTCAGCGAGACCTTTCCGCTCGAAATCCGCGCGCTC
The DNA here is from genome assembly GCF_001544535.1 of Caballeronia choica. Classification (GTDB taxonomy): domain Bacteria; phylum Pseudomonadota; class Gammaproteobacteria; order Burkholderiales; family Burkholderiaceae; genus Caballeronia; species Caballeronia choica. The sequence goes on from NZ_FCON02000004.1 coordinate 40,869, forward strand.
GCGATCGCTGTTTTCTATGCGTTCGGCACGGCGCTCGGCGGCATCATCGGGCCGACGCTCTTCGGGCGTCTGATCGACACGCACGAACGCGGCGCCGTCTTCGCGGGCTACCTGATCGGGTCGGCGCTGATGATCGCGGCGGGGATCGTCGCGGGGATCTGGGGCGTCGCGGCGGAACGCAAGTCGCTCGAGGACGTGGCGCGGCCGCTTTCGTCGGTCGCGGATGAAGCGTAAGCGCTGCTCCGAAGAAAAAAGCCGCTCCGATTTAGCGTCGGAACGGCTCTTCTCATTCAAGTGCTCGCGTTGTCAGAACGCCTTGCCCCAGGCGCCATCGAACGCCATCTCGCCGAGCGGGATGCGCGAACGCGGCGCGGCCTCCCGTTCGCGCAACTTGTCGTCGAGCTGGCTCACGTCGCCATAGTGACCGATCGAGATCATCGCGATCACCTGCACGTCTTCCGGCACGGCGAACTTTTCACGGAATGCGTTTGAATCGAAACCGCCCATCTGGTGCGCGGCGAGACCCAGCGCGTGCGCCTGAAGAACCAGCGCCATCGCGGCAGCGCCCGCATCGTACAGCGCGCTGCGGTTCACGTCGCCCTTCGGGCCGAGCGTCTTCGCCGTCACGCAGATCAGCACCGGCACGTTCGCATTCCATCCCTGGTTGAACGGGACGAGCGTATCGAACGCGTTCTTGAATGCGGCTTCGTCGCGGTTGCGGTCGAACGTGACGAAACGCCACGGTTGCAGGTTGCTCGACGAAGGCGCCCAACGCGCCGCCTCCAGTACCTGATGCAACTGCTCGCGCGTGACCGGCTCGCCGGAATACGCGCGTGGGCTCCAGCGGCCGGCGATCAGTTCGTGGATGTCGACTTCGGTCGGAGCTTTCTTTGCGGTCATGAGTGAATCCCTATTCGTTTGACGAGACATTTGCGGCGCCCGATCGGCGCCGCAATCGATAAGGATAACCAATGTCGGATGCTCGCGCCGAGCTTCGGCGAGCCCGTCTGTCGCAGCGCCGGTCAGGTCGCTGCAACGCCGACGCGCCGTGCCGGCCGGTTGATGCGCAGCACCAGGACCGACGCGACCAGGCACAAGCCGCCCGAGATCATCGTCGCGACGGTGTAGGTGCCGAGGCTCGAGCGCAGCATGCCGCCGCCGAGCGCCGCGAACGCCGCGCCCAACTGGTGGCCCGCGACGACCCAGCCGAACACGATCGGCGCCGAGTCGCGGCCGTAAACATCGGTGGCAAGACGCACTGTCGGCGGGACGGTCGCGATCCAATCGAGCCCGTAGAACAGAGCGAAGAGTGGCAAGCCGAAGAAGTCGATGCCAAACGCATACGGCAGGTAGATCAGCGACAACCCGCGCAACCCGTAGTACCAGAAGAGCAGCAAGCGCGCGTTGAACCGGTCGGAGAGCCAGCCGGAAAGCGTCGTGCCGAACAAGTCGAAAATGCCCATCGCCGCGAGCAGCGTCGCGCCCTGCACCTGCGTCATGCCGTAGTCGGCGCACATCGCGATCAGGTGCGTGCCAACGTAGCCGTTCGTGCTCGCGCCGCAGATAAAGAAGCTGAAGAACAACAGCCAGAAATCGCGCGTCTTGCTCGCCATGCCGAGCGTGCTGAACGCGACCTTGATCGGATTTTTCTGCGGACCGGTCGATGCCGGCGGCTGTTCGGCGGTCTCGCCGATCGGCCGCAGCGCCAGATTGGCGGGCCGCTCCGGCAGCAGCCACGCGACGAGCGGTATCACGAGCAGCGCGGCGCCCGCCACGATCAGCACGACGGGCCGCCAGCCAAAGCGCTCCGAAATCGACGCCAGCACCGGCAGGAATACAAGCTGGCCCGTGGCGGAACTCGCGGTGAGGATGCCCATTGCGAGGCCGCGATGCGTCGTGAACCAGCGATTCACGACTGTCGCCGACAAAGTCAGCGCGGCCACCCCGGTCGCGCCGCCGACCAGCACGCCCCAGATTACAACCATCTGCCACGGCGAGGTCATCATCGACGACAAGCCGACGCCCGCCGCGAGTGTCGCGAGCGCGGCGAGGAGCGTCGGGCGCACGCCGAAGCGCTGCATCGCGGCCGCCGCGAACGGGCCGGCCAGGCCATACAGCGCGAGATTGATCGAAATGGCGAGCGATATCGTGCCGCGGCTCCAGCCGAACTGCTTTTCGAGCGGCAGCATCATCACGCTGGGCGTCGCGCGTGTGCCGGCCGCCGCGAGCAGCACGAAGAACACGACGCCGATCACGATCCACCCATAATGCATCCGGCCCTCGAACCGTCTCGCTACCCAATTCATCACTGCTCCAGTCTTGTCGATGGTTTGCGGCACTGTGACGTTACCAATCGGTCACATTTGAGTTGCGAGCTTAGTGACCGCTCGGTAACATGTCAAGCATCCTCTCGAAATTTCAAGGAAACGACTTTGACACGCGCACCGGTTGAGGCGGGCAAGAGCGTCCCGAAGAAAGCGATCCGCACGACCGGCGCCGCCGCTCAGGAACAGTTGCTCGACGCCGCGCAGGACCTGTTCTATCGCGAAGGCATCCGCGCGATCGGCGTGGACGCGGTGGTCGAGCGCGCGGGCGTCAACAAGATGAGCCTGTACCGGCAATTTTCGTCGAAGGAGGATCTCGTCGTCGCCTATCTGGATCGCATGGACGAAAGGTTCAGGCAGCGCGTCGAGGCGAGCGTCGCGAAGCATCCGGATGCGCCGGCGAGGCAACTCGTGCAGGCCATCGAGGATCTCGTCGGGCGGGCGTCGGCGCCGGATTATCGCGGCTGTCCGTTCGTGAACGTCGCGTGCGAGTTTTCCGATCCGGCGCATCCGGCGCGCCAGTCCGTCGCGCGGAACAAGCAGTATCTGATGCGGCGGCTCGTCGAGATTGCCACGGCTGCCGGCGCGTCGAATCCCGCCGAACTCGCCGATTCGCTCGCGCTCGTGGTGGACGGCATCTACGCGACCAGCCAGACTTATGGCCCCGGCTGCGGCCCGATGCTCGCGGCGCCGCGCGTCGCGGCGCTGCTGGTCGCCGCTGCGTGCCCAGAGCAAACCACCCGAGAGCAAGCACCATGATCGAACGCAGGTCCCGCGATGAAGTCGTCGCGGCAACGCAGCACTGGCTGACGCGCGCCGTGATCGGCCTGAACCTCTGCCCGTTCGCCAAAAGCGTGCATGTGAAGAACCAGATTCGCTATGTGGTGAGCGAGGCGCGGACCCTCGAGGATGTCGTGGTCGATTTGTCGAAGGAACTGCAGACGCTCGCGGAAGCGGACCCGGAGCACATCGATACGACGCTGCTGATCGTGCCCGATGCGCTCGCCGATTTCACCGACTACAACGACGCGCTCTTCTTCGCCGATCGCTTGTTGAACCAGATGGGATTCGACGGAGAACTTCAGATCGCGAGCTTTCACCCCGCGTACCGCTTCGAGGGCACCGAGCCCGACGACATCGAAAACTATACGAACCGCGCGCCTTATCCGATCTTCCATCTGCTGCGCGAGGCGAGCATCGAGCGCGCCGTCGACGCGTTCCCCGACGCCGCCGACATCTACGAACGCAACATGGAAACGCTGCGCCGTCTCGGCCACCGAGGCTGGAAGGACTTGCTGGGCAAGCCCTGAGCGCCGGTCAGTGCGTGAAGAAGCGCTCGCGCAATTCTTCGAGCCCGAGCGTTTCGAGCACATCCGACAACCGCTCGGCAGGCTTGCCGCGCGGCAAATCCTTGAACTGCGCAATGATCAGTTCGTTCTTCATCGAGTGTTCCCATCCGACGAGTTCCGTCACGCTCACCTGATACCCGTGCGACTCCAGTTGCAGGCAGCGCAGCACATTCGTGATCTGGCTGCCGAACTCGCGCGTGTGCAGCGGATGGCGCCAAATCTCGGTGAGCACATTCTTGGAGAGCGAGTGCCCCTTGTGCTTGCGCAGGACCGCGGCCACTTCCGCCTGACAGCACGGCACGACCACGATGTATTTCGCATTCTTCTGCAGGGCGAAATGGATGGCGTCGTCGGTTGCGGTATTGCATGCGTGCAGCGCGGTGACGATATCGATTGAATCGGGCAACTGATCAGACGTAATCGATTCGGCCACCGACAGATTCAGAAATGACATTCCGCCAAACCCAAGCCGCGTAGCCAATTCCTCCGACTTGGTCACGAGTTCTTCACGCGTCTCAATACCGTAGATATGTGACCGATCACGCAGAGCCTTGAAGAACAAATCGTAGAGAATAAAACCAAGGTAGGACTTCCCCGCGCCGTGGTCGGCGAGCGACACCGATCCCTGGCGCGCATGAACGTCGGCAAGCAGCGGTTCAATAAACTGAAACAAGTGATAGACCTGTTTCAGTTTGCGACGACTGTCCTGGTTCATCTTGCCGTCGCGCGTCAGGATATGCAGTTCCTTCAGCAGCTCGATCGACTGGCCGGGGCGGATTTCATGCCTGGATTGGGCGTCGGCGGAGCCGGTCGCGGGTGCGGGAGACTTCTTGGCCATTGTGGTTGCGGTGTCGTAGCGAATTAAAGCGGGATGAAAAGCGGGGCAAGTAGCTCTGAATGTGCGCTAACCGCTGGTTCTGCCGTTGCAAAAGAGCAAGTTTACCGAAAAGCGCACAGACGCTCGTGTTCCAGCCGCCCGGCGGTCCGGCGTGGCAGTCAGAGGGACACTTTGTGCATCGTCGGACGAACGAGACCAGTTGGAACGACGACACAGCGCGGCGTCCGCCGCGTGTGCCGGTGCAGAAGCAGGAAACATAAAACGCTGGTGACAGACCGCGCCGCCCGATGACCTCAAAGGTCGTCATCCGCGAGAGGTTTGTTGCGTAATACCTAACGCATAGCGCGACGATGCGACTCGTACGGCGCCATGAACATGTGAGGACGGTGATGGATGCGATCCCGGACAAGAAAGCCGAAAAGCAGTTTCAGGACATGCTCGCGGCGCTGACCGCGATGCCTGCGTGGACTGAGAAACAGCAGCTCGAGCTGGAAATGGCCCGCGAAATATCGGTCGAAATGTTGCGTCTTGCAGAGGCGATGCGCGACGGCAGCACCGATATCGAGACGTGCCTGACCATGCTCAAGTATGCAAAGGTGATGGACTTCGTCCTGACCACGCTAGCCTCGCGGCGCGAAATTGCGCCGCAGACCTTGCGCGTGATCTTCAAGCTCGCGGGCCTGAAGATCGACGAGGCTTATCCCGGCTAGGACTGCTCCCGGCCGGCTGGACCCGGCGGCCCGTTTCCCCGAAACGGGCCGTTCAACCCTTGCGACGCGTCATCAGCCGCGCGCAAGAGGCTTTCATATGCCGTTGCATCGCCGCCTGCGCCTGAACGGCGTCGTGATCCTCCAGCGCTTCCAGAATCTCCCGATGTTCCGCGAGCGCCGCCGCCCAGGTGTCCTCGCCCTCGAAGTGTCCCCGCAGCGTGGATGACAGCGGACTATGCCGCTCGTCGAACAGGCTCGCGACCGTCCTGACCAGCACGTCGTTCCCCGATAGTTGCGCGATCGCCAGATGAAACGCGCGGTCCGCCGCCATTGGAATCTGGCCGCCTGCCACTTCGCGCGCCATCGTTTCGTATAGCGCGCGCAGCGCCTTGAGCGCCTTCGGCTTCGCGAACGGCGCGACGCTCGCCGCAATCGCGCCCTCGATCACCACACGCGCCGTCATGATTTCGACCGGGCTTTCGCCAAGTTCGGCGCCGGATTTCGGCGCGGCGGCGTTTGCCGGCGTCGCGCAGATGTAGACGCCCGAGCCCATGCGGATTTCCACGCGTCCTTCCAGTTCGAGCGCAACGAGCGCCTCCCGCACCGACGGCCGCGATACCCCGAGCGTCTGCGCGAGTTCGCGCTCCGACGGCAGGCGCCCGTTCTGCGCGAATCCCTGCTGCTCGATCAGATCGCGCAGCTTGTCGGCGATCTGCAGATAGAGACGACGCGTCTCGACAGGTTTCACGCTCACGTGACGGCTCCTCGGAAAGGCTCGGGAAAACGTGGATTGTAATCAGTGGAAGCGTTGACGGGCGGTTGAGCGCGGGTCTGGCGTTCGCCAGTCACTTACAAGTGGCTTGACCAGTTCGTTTTAGTGACACTAACATGCGATCCGGTAAGGCCAAAACAATCATCCCCTTCGATACCCGCTCAACGATGAACAATCCGATCTTGCAGTTCGGCACGAGCCGCTTCTTGCAGGCGCACGTCGATCTATTCGTCGCTCAGGCTACCCGCCGCGAGCCGTCGCGTGCGCTCGGCAAGATCACCGTCGTGCAGACGACCGCGAGCGCCGAGAGCCGCGCCCGCATCGACGCGCTTCGTGCGAACGGCCGCTATCCGGTGCGCATTCGCGGACGCCGCCACGGCGAAACGGTCGATACGACCGTCGAGTGCGACGCGATCACCGAAGCACTACACGCGAACGACGACTGGCAACTGCTGCGCGAGCGTGTCGCGCACGACGTGCAGACGATCGTCTCCAACACCGCCGACTCCGGCTACGCCCTGTCCGCCAACGATACCGCCGACCTGCTCGAAGGCCGGCGCGCGCCGCGCGGCTTCGCGGCGAAGCTGGCCGTGCTGCTGCACGACCGCTATCGCGCGGGCGGCGGGCCGATCACGCTGCTGCCCTGCGAACTGGTCTCGCATAACGGCGACACGCTGCGCGACCTGGTCACGAACGTGGCGCAAGCCTGGCACGCCGGCGCCGATTTCATCGACTATCTCACGCGCCGCTGCGTGTGGGTCAATTCGCTGGTCGACCGGATCGTATCGGAGGCGATCCATCCGGTCGGGGCGATCGCCGAGCCTTACGCGCTGTGGGCCATCGAGCGCAAGGCAGGCATGACGCTGCCGTGCGAACACGCAGACATCGTCGTCACCGACGATCTCGCCCACTACGAGCGCCTCAAGCTGCTGCTGCTCAATCTCGGCCACACGATGCTGGTCGAATCCTGGCTCACGCATGACGGCGCGCCGGACCTGATCGTCCTCGATGCGATGCGCGACGCGTCGTATCGCGATGCGCTCGAAGCCGTGTGGCAGGACGAAGTCCTGCCCGTCTTTGACGCGCTCGGCCAGCACGACACCGCGCGCGCCTATCTCGCCGACGTGCGCGACCGCTTCGAGAATCCGTTCCTCGCGCACCGTCTCGCCGACATCGCCCGCAATCACGACGAGAAGAAAGAGCGGCGCCTGCGGCCCGTCATCGATCTTGCAGAGCAATTGAACTTGCGCATCGAGCAGCGCAGGCTGCGCGCGGCGCTCGCGTGAGGCGCGCAGGCTCGCCGCAGACGCGGGCCGCTGAATGACAAGTAACCGACCCGCGCATCCGGCAGCGCGGCGCAGGTCCGAAAACGAAACCATGAATACCGCTTTTTGGAGGAGACAGACGATGCGCAAAATGCGTTGGGTAGTGATTCTTTTATGCTTTCTGGCCATCGCCGTGAACTACATCGACCGCGCGAATCTTGCGGTCGCGGCACCGCAGATCGAGAAGGCGCTCGGCATCGGCCCGGCTGAAATGGGACTCGTGATGAGCGGCTTCTTCTGGACCTACGCGCTCATGCAGATGCCGTTCGGCTGGTTCGTCGACCGGGTCGGCGCGCGCATCGCGCTGCCGCTCGCTGTCGGCTGGTGGTCGGTCTTCACCGCGCTGACCGCGGCCGCAACGAGCGTCGCAGGCATGTTCGGCTGCCGGCTGATGCTCGGTGTTGGCGAAGCGGGCGCGTATCCGTCGTGCGCGAAGCTCGTGTCGCAATGGTTCAAGCCGGAACAACGGGCGCTCGCTACCAGCATCTTCGACAGCGGCTCGCGCGTCGGCTCCGCGCTGTCCATTCCGGTCGTCGCGCTGATCATCAGTTCGTTCGGCTGGGAAGCGTCGTTCATCATCACGGGCGCTATCGGCGCGATCTGGATCCTCGGCTGGCTGCTGATCTACCGCAATCCGTCGCGCGGCGATCTGACCGGCGCGCCCGATGCCGCCCCGCAAGTCAGGGCCGCACCCAGGAACAAGGTCACGTGGGGCTCGCTCTTCAAGTACCGCACGCTGTGGGGCATGATGCTCGGCTTCTTCTGCCTGAACTTCGTGATCTACTTCTTCATCACCTGGTTTCCGAGCTACCTCGTGCAGACCCATGGCTTCTCGCTGAAGTCGCTCGGCACGCTCGGCATGATTCCCGCGCTCGTCTCGATTCCCGGCGGCTGGCTCGGGGGCTTCGTGTCCGACTCGCTGTTCCGGCGCGGCTGGAGCCTCACCGCGGCGCGCAAGACCTGCATGGTCGGCGGCATGCTGCTCTCGTCGATCATCACGCTCTGCGCATTCACGACTAACATCTATCTGATGCTCGCGTTTTTCGGCATCGCGTACGGCAGCCTCGCGTTCGCGGCGGCGAGCATCTGGTCGCTGCCCGGCGACGTCGCGCCGACGCCCGATCACGTCGCATCGATCGGCGGCATCCAGAACTTCGCGTCGAACCTTGCGGGCATCGTCATCACGACCTTCACCGGCTTCATGGTCGAGTTGACCAAGGGCTCGTTCACGATTCCGCTGTGCGTCGCGGGCGGCTTCTGTTTTCTCGGCGCGTTCAGTTATCTCGTGATCGTCGGCAAGATCGAGCCGCTCTCCAATGACGACGACTCGACTTCCCTCTCCGGGCGCAGCACTCCCTCACCGGTATGAACATCATGTCCACCATTGCCACCGCCGCCGATCATGCCGTGATACGGCTGCATCCCAACGACGACGTCGTGATCGCGACGCGCCAACTGATGTCCGGCGCGCGCATCGCGTCGGAAGACCTCGTCGTGACCGGGCTGATTCCGCCCGGCCACAAGATCGCGACGCGCGACATCGCGAAGGGCGAGCCGGTCAAGCGCTACAACCAGATCATCGGCGTGGCGCGTGAGGCGATCGCGCGCGGCCAGCATGTGCACATGCATAACCTCGGGATGGCGGAGTTCGCACGCGAGCATGAGTTCGGCGTGGATCGTCATCCGACCGACTTCGTCGAGCGGCCCGCGACTTTCATGGGCATCCGCCGCGACGATGGGCGTGTCGCGACGCGCAACTTCATCGGCGTGTTGACGAGCGTGAACTGCTCGGCGACGGTCGCGCGCGCCATCGCCGATCATTTCCGCCGCGACGTGCATCCCGAAGCGCTCGCCGATTATCCGAACGTGGATGGCGTGATCGCGTTGACGCACGGCCTCGGCTGCGGCATCGACATGCAGGGTGAAGGGCTCGCGATCTTGCGGCGCACGCTAGCCGGTTACGCGGTGCATCCCAACTTTTATTCCGTGCTGTTCGTCGGGCTCGGTTGCGAGACGAACCAGATTTCCGGCGTGCTCGAATCGAGCGGATTGAAAGACGGCGAGCGCCTGAAGAGCTTCACGATCCAGGACAGCGGCGGGTCGAGGAAAACGGTCGAGCGTGGCATCGAGATGGTGAAGGAAATGCTCGCCGACGCGAACCGCGTCTCGCGCGAGCCATTGCCCGCGTCACATATCGTGGTCGGGTTGCAATGCGGCGGCTCGGACGGTTATTCGGGCATTTCCGCGAACCCCGCGCTCGGCGCCGCCGTCGACCGGCTCGTGCGGCATGGCGGCACGGCGATTCTCTCCGAAACACCCGAGGTCTACGGCGCCGAGCACCTGCTCACGCGCCGCGCGGTGAGCCGTGAAGTCGGCGAGAAGTTGCTCGCGCGCATCGCCTGGTGGGAAGACTATTGCGCGCGTAATGGCGCGGCGCTCGACAACAATCCGTCGGCGGGCAACAAGGTCGGCGGGCTCACGACGATTCTCGAAAAGTCGCTCGGCGCGGTGGCGAAGGGCGGGACGACGAATCTCGTCGAAGTGTACGAGTACGCAGAGCGCATCGATGCCAAAGGCTTCGTGTTCATGGACTCGCCCGGCTACGATCCGATGTCGGCGACGGGACAGGTTGCGTCCGGTGCGAACCTGATCTGCTTCACGACGGGGCGCGGATCGGCGTATGGCTGCGCGCCGTCGCCGTCGCTCAAGCTCGCGACGAACACAGCGCTCTGGGAGCGGCAGGAAGACGATATCGACATCAACTGCGGCGGCGTGATCGACGGAACCGCATCGATCGATCAGCTTGGCGAAGCGATTTTTCGCATGATGCTGGATTGCGCGTCGGGTGTTGCGTCGAAGAGCGAAGTCCACGGATATGGGCAGAATGAATTCGTGCCGTGGCAGGTGGGGGTGGTCACCTGATTTCCCGCTTTTTTCCCTCGATCAGCAAAACAAATGAAATGGCCGCTGCCCGCTCCGCGAATCGAGGCGAATCGATGCGATGCGGGCCGGCATGCTGGCCCGCCTTCAGATTGGCGTGAGTCGCGGGTGGCCGTGACGCTTCAGATAGGCGAATGCTTCCGCACGATCAGCCAGCCGAGCTGATCGCCGGCGGATTCGCCTGCTCTTCGACCATTTTCAAAGCCAGCGCCTCCGCGACTTCGATGCCGTCGATCGCCGCCGAATAGATCCCGCCCGCGTATCCCGCGCCCTCGCCCGCCGGATAGAGCCCTTCGACATTGACGCTCTGAAAGTCGTCCTTGCGGCGCACGCGGATCGGCGATGAGGTTCGGGTCTCGACCCCCGTCAGCACGGCGTCGTGCATCGCGAAACCCGGGATCTTCTTGTCGAGTTGCGGCAGCGCCTCGCGGATCGCCTCGATGACATAATCCGGCAGCGCCGTGCTGAGATCGGTCGGGCGCACACCGGGCTTGTATGACGGCTCGACCGAGCCGAGCGACGTCGACGGCCGTCCCGCGATGAAGTCACCCACCAGCTGCGCCGGCGCGCTGTAGTCGCCGCCGCCGAGCTCGAACGCGCGCTCTTCCCACTTGCGCTGAAACTCGATGCCCGCGAGCGGACCGCCAGGAAAGTCATCCGGCGTAATGCCGACGACGATTCCCGCGTTCGCGTTTCGCTCGTTGCGCGAATACTGGCTCATGCCGTTGGTGACGACGCGGCCCGGCTCGGATGCCGCGGCGACGACGGTGCCCCCGGGGCACATGCAAAAGCTGTAAACCGCGCGGCCATTGCTGCAATGATGGACAAGCTTGTAGTCGGCGGCGCCGAGCAGCTTGTGCCCGGCGAATTTGCCGAAGCGGCTGCGGTCGATGACGCCCTGCGGATGCTCGATCCGGAAACCGAGCGAATACGGCTTCGACTCCATGTAGACGTCGCGGTCGTGCAGCATCTGAAACGTGTCGCGCGCACTGTGGCCGACCGCCAGAACCACATGATCGCAGCGCAAAGTCTCGCCGTTCGCGAGGGTCAGACCGCGCACTTTGCCGTGCTCGATCTGGATGTCCTCGACGCGGCTCTCGAAGCGCACTTCGCCACCGAGCTGATGGATCGTCGCCCGCATTTTCTCGACCATGCTCACCAGCCGGAACGTACCGATGTGCGGACGGCTCAGGTACAGGATGTCGTCCGGGGCGCCCGCCTTCACAAATTCATCGAGCACCTTGCGGCCGTAGTGCTTCGGATCCTTGATCTGGCTATAGAGCTTGCCATCGGAAAAGGTGCCGGCGCCGCCCTCACCGAACTGCACGTTCGACTCCGGGTTCAAGACATTCTTGCGCCACAGGCCCCAGGTGTCCTTCGTCCGTTCGCGCACGGCTTTGCCGCGCTCAAGAATGATCGGACGAAAACCCATCTGCGCGAGGATCAGCCCGGCGAACAGCCCGCAAGGGCCCATCCCGATGACAACCGGCCGCGGCAGATTCGATTTTTCAGGCGCCCTCGCGACGAAGTGGTACGCCATGTCGGGCGTGACGCTGCAGTGGGGAGCCGCGTCGAGATGCTTTCTCGCCGACGCTTCGTCCGTCACCTCGACGTCGACGATATAGGTGAGCTTGATATCGGAGCGCTTTCGCGCATCGTGCGCACGGCGAAACACGGTGTAGCGGATGAGATCGCCCGACGGTACGCCGAGATCGTCGAGGCGCGAGCGTATCGCGGCTTCCAGAGCCGCTTCGGGGTGGTCGAGCGGGAGTTTGACTTCGCTTAAACGTAGCATGAGAACCTGTATTCGGTGGCCGCAGGAAGCGGCCTGCTCGATTTTAATGCGTTTAACGTGGGTGGGCGTGGGCGGAGCATGGACGCGGGGAAGGTTAGATAGCCGGATTTGGAAAGCCACTACGCCCGGATGCCTTCGGCCGGGTTCAGTTCGGCTGACCCAACATCAAGACGGATTTGCCGATCCGCTTTCGCTGTAAGCGACGCGCACAAACAGAAAGGGGCGGTCTCGCGGACCGCCCCTTTTTTATCGCCCGTTGCCTATTGCCGCACGGGCTTCTTGGCGAGCTTTCGCTGCAACGTACGCCGATGCATGTTCAGCGCGCGCGCCGTGGCGGAGATGTTGCCGTTGTTCTCGGCCAGCACGCGCTGGATGTGCTCCCACTCGAGCCGCGCGACCGAGAGCAGCGCCGGATTTTCGATCGCTTCCTCTGCGGTCTGCTCGCTCGCCTGCTCTTGCAACGCCGACAGGATCGTCTCGACGTTCGCCGGCTTCGCGAGATAGTTATCCGCGCCGTCCTTCACCGCCTGGACCGCGGTCGCGATGCTCGCGTAACCGGTCAGCACGAGAATGCGCGCGTCGGGCTGCAGGTCGCGCAGCGGCGCCACGAGCGTGAGCCCCGAGTCGTTGCCGAGATGCAGGTCCACCGTGATCTGGTTGAACTTGTGCGTGTTCGCGAGCTTCAGCGCCTCGCCGGCGTTGTGCGCCTGATGGGGCGTATAGCCGCGCCGCGCAAGACCGCGCGCGAGGATGCCCGAGAACACCTCGTCATCGTCGATGATCAGGAAATTCATGTCGCTCATGCTTTTTTCTCCGTGGTGGCGGACGAGTGGCCGCCCGGTTGCATCCTTGCGCGTGTGGCCGATCCCGCCGCGCTCTGCTCCGGCACGCGCAGCACGGCGCGCGTGCCGCGCGGGCTGGCCGCCGCAAGCTCGATCGAGCCGCCGAACCGCGCCGCTGATGTGAACGCCAGATAGAGCCCGACGCCGTGGCCGCCCTGCGTGCTCTCGACCGGCATCGCGCCGAGCGAGCCGCGCAACGCGGACGGAATGCCCGGACCCCGGTCGCAGACGTCGAACTGGATGAACGGCTCGCCCGCGTCGGGCACCGCCGACGTCGAGAGCGTGACCGAATCGCTGCTCGCACGCGCCGCATTATCCAGCAGAATCGTGAGGATCTGGCCGACCGCGACGGAGTCGTCGATCGAAACGTCGCCGGGCGTCGTGCCGAGTTGCTCGAACCGCACATGCGGATGACGCAGCCGCCATTGCGCGACGAAGCTTTCGAGCCAATGGTCGAGCGGCTGGCGGTTCGACGGCCCGCTCGCGCGGCTGCGCAAGCGGGCGAGCGCGGACGTGCAGAGCGTCATCTGCTGTTCGAGCAATTCGAAGTCGGCGGCGTAGGGCGCGAGGTTCTTGTCGCCCGATGCCGCGTCGCGCAACTCTTCGCTCAACATCGCAATCGTCGAAAGCGGCGTGCCGATCTCGTGCGCGACGGTCGCCGCCTGCACGCCCAACGCGACGGCGCGCTCGTCGCGCAACAGGCGCTGCTGGGCGTCGGCAAGCGCGGCGTCACGCTGGCGCAGCGCCCGCGACATGCGCGCGACGAACCAGCCGATCAGCCCGACGCTCACCATGAAGTTCACCCACAGCCCCATGCGGAAATACTCGAACAGGTTCGCCGGATTCTCGATGTTGAGCGGCACGTAGTTATAGCTCAGGAGCGCGTAACAAATCACGGCAAAGAGCGCGAGGATCGACGTCATCGCCCACGGCAGCACGGCCGCGGCGATCGCGAGCGACGGAAGATAGAGCGTGACGAACGGATTTGTCGCGCCGCCGGAGAGAAACAGCAACGCCGACAGCGCGCCCAGGTCGACCCACAGTTGCCCGAACAGTTCGAGATTGGTCTCGGGCCGCGCACGCGCGACACGCACCCACGTCATCGCATTGAAGATCATTTCGAGGCCGACCACGAGCAGCATGGCGGGGATCGGCAGATGCGCGCCATAAAACGCCTGTACGACTGCAATCGTCACCAGTTGGCCGATGATCGCGAGACTGCGAAGCCAGAACAAGTGGCCGAGGTTGACGCGTCCGGTGTTCGTTATACGATGCATCGGGTTACTTCCTGCGTGTAATTCGGAATAGTCTAATGGTTTAGGGTTGGTGCTTTGGCACACCATCGAAAGTTAACTTTCGAAAACTGCCGCGGCCCGGCCGCCCACCAAAAAAATGACTCGCAGCCCTAATTCTCGCGGCAAACATTCCGCCGCCGCTCAAGACAACACTCAGCACGACATTATCGCGCGCGCCGTGGCGGCCTATCTCGCCAATGCGAAATCCGCCTCTGAAAGGAAGCTGCTTGCGGAACAGGCCGTCTGGCTCCAGGCCGCGCTGATCCTCGAGCCCGAACTCGTCGAAGCCAGGCTGCAACTCATCGACGTGATGATCAAGCGCGGCGCGATCCGCGATGCGATCACGCTCGCGGCGAATCTCGTCGAACGCGAGCCGCAGCACGCGCTCGCGCTCTGGCATCTCGGCTATGCGCTGCAACTCGCCGGGCATCACGCCGAGGCCGTTCCGTTCTATCAACGCGCGTATGCCATCGACAGCACCGTGCCCACGCTGCGCAACAATCTCGCGGTGGCGCTCGAAGTGTCGGGCCATACCGACGAGTCGCTCAAGCTGCTGGAGGAAGCCGTCGCGGAGAACGTCAACGACATCGAAGCGTGGACCAATCTCTCGCGCATGTACCCGCAGCGCGGCGAGCTCGAACACGCGATCGCGGCGGGCAAGCGCGCCGTCCAGATCGATGCGTCGAATGCACTGGCGCAGTCGAACTACAGTCTCGCGCTGAAGGAAGCGCAACGCTGGAATGATGCGACCGCAGCAGCGCTCGCCGCCGCCGAGGCAGCGCCGCAAACGCCGCGCTTTCCATTCAACCTGTCGCTGCTGGATCTTATCCAGTGCAACTATCCGCGCGGTTGGGCGAATTTCGAAAACCGCTGGGACGGGTCGTCCGAACTGGCGGGTTCCCATCCTGCGTTCGAAGTTCCGCGCTGGAACGGCGAACCGTTGCGCGGCAAGACGCTGTTGCTGTGGGGCGAACAAGGTTTCGGCGACGCGTTGCAGTTCTGTCGCTTCGTGCCGATGCTTGCCAAGCAAGTGCACGCGCAGGGCGGCAAACTCGTGTGGGTGGCGTTCAAGGCGCTGCATCCGTTGATGGCGCGCATGGCGCCGAAGAACGTCGAATGCATCCCGCACGACGCCGAACTCGCGCCGCACGATTTCCACTTCCCGCTTTTGAGCCTGCCTCTGCACTTCGGCATCGACGGCGATTCGATCCCGGCCAAGCGCTCCTACCTCTCCGCCGACAGCGAGCGTGCGGCGCAATGGCGCGCGCAATCGGTGGATGGCAAGCAATTGCGGGTCGGCGTCGTGTGGAGCGGCGGCCTGACGCATCAGCGAAACCAGTTCCGCAGCGTGGGAATCGATCGATATGTGAAGGCGTTCGGCGCGCTCGAAAACGTCGCGTTCTTTTCGCTTCAGAAGGGTGCGCACGAAGACGTCGCGCATGCGCAGAAGAGCGGCTTCGCGATCGCCGATCACACCGCCGGATTCGAAAACTTCGACGACACCGCCGCGTTCATCGATTCGCTCGATCTCGTCATTACCGTGTGCACGAGCATCGCGCACCTCGCTGCGGCGCTCGGCAAGCCGACCTGGGTTCTGCTCGACGTCAATCCGCACTGGGTCTGGCAACTGGAACGCACCGACAGCCCGTGGTATCCGACCGCGACGCTGTATCGGCAGAAGCATTTCGCGCAGTGGGAGCCGGTGCTCGAAGACCTCACCCGCGACTTGAGCGCGCTCGCCGCGAAACACGCGAGCGCCGCGGCGCCGAAGCGGCGCACGGCGAAAAAGCTGGCGGAATAGGCTGAATAAGCCGCCCCGCGCGAAACGGCGACCTTGCAACGGTCGCCGTTTTCATTTGTGCTGCGCGCGGCCGATTTCCTCGGCAAGACACACCGGACACAGGCATCCGATGCCGCTCTTCAGCCTTTCGATCGGCAGTTGGGGCAGCGACGCACACCAGCACCGAGCATCGCCCGCCAGCGAGCCGCAGCGAAATGCCGTCCCGCAACGTGAGCACGTCTGCGCCTGGGCATTGTCCTTGCGTTCCGACTCCGTCGTCATCGACTCTTCCCGCTAAAAATAAGACGATCATCCCACGTCGGCGCGCCTTGGCAACCTGCGCGTAAAACGCCCTGCTGCGCTGCGTCAGTCCTGTACAATTCGGCGTGTTTAAACAGCTCTTCGCCCATTTGCCGCCATGTCCGAGCTACCCGACCTTACGCAGATCGCGCCGACCCTGAAAGCCGAAATTCTGGCCGAGGCGCTGCCCTACATCCGCCAGTATCACGGCAAGACGATCGTGATCAAATACGGCGGCAACGCAATGACCGAAGAGCGGCTGAAACAGGGCTTCGCGCGCGACGTGATCCTGCTGAAGCTGGTCGGCATCAATCCGGTGATCGTCCACGGCGGCGGCCCGCAGATCGACCAGGCGCTCAAGAAGATCGGCAAGCAGGGCACCTTCATCCAGGGCATGCGCGTCACCGACGAAGAGACGATGGAAGTCGTCGAATGGGTGCTCGGCGGCGAAGTGCAGCAGGACATCGTCACGCTGATCAATCACTTCGGCGGCCAGGCGGTCGGACTGACAGGCAAGGACGGCGGACTGATCCACGCGCGCAAGCTGCAGATGCCGGATCGCGACAATCCGGGCCAGTTCATCGATATCGGCCAGGTCGGCGAGGTCGAGGCGATCAATCCGGCGGTCGTGAAGGCGCTGCAGGACGACGCGTTCATCCCGGTCATTTCCCCGATCGGCTTCGGCGAAGACGGTCTCTCGTACAACATCAACGCGGATCTGGTCGCGGGCAAGCTGGCGGTCGTGCTGAACGCCGAGAAGCTCGTGATGATGACGAACATCCCCGGCGTGATGGACAAGGAAGGCAACCTGCTCACCGATCTCTCCGCGCGCGAGATCGACGCTCTTTTCGCCGACGGCACGATCTCCGGCGGCATGCTGCCGAAAATCTCGTCGGCGCTCGACGCGGCGAAGAGCGGCGTGCGGTCGGTTCACATCATCGACGGACGCATCGAGCATTCGGTGCTGCTCGAAATCCTGACCGAGCAGCCGTTTGGCACGATGATCCGTTCGCACTAAAATTCGTCCTGAGTTTGCCCCGTATTTGCCCCGCAGGCGCAGCGTCCGCTACGCCTGCCGTCTCCCTGGCGGAAGCCTCCGCAGATGAATCCCACCCGCATTTCGCGCCGGCGCCGCGTCAAGCAACGCGGCCCCGTCTGGCTCTTCGACCTCGACAACACGCTGCACCACGCGTCGCACGAGATTTTTCCCGCGATCAACAAGGCGATGACGCAGTACATCATCGATACGCTGAACGTCGATATCGATGAGGCGAACCGGCTGCGCGTCGGCTACACGGTGCGTTATGGCGCGACGCTGCTCGGCCTCGTGCGCCATCACGGCATCGATCCCGCCGATTTCCTGCGCGCGGTCCACACGTTCGCCGACCTTAAGTCGATGCTGCGCGCCGAACGCGGTCTCGCGCGAATGCTGCGCGCGTTGCCCGGACGCAAGATCGTGCTGACCAACGGGCCGACGCTCTACGCCCGCGCCGTGCTGGCGGAACTCGGCATCGGCAGGCTGTTCGAGCGCGTGATCGCGATCGAGGACATGCGCGATCGCGACGCCTGGCGCGCCAAGCCCGACGCGCGGATGCTGCGTCGCGCGATGCGCCGCGCCCACGTACGGCTCGCGGATGCGATCCTCGTCGAGGATACGCGCGGGCATCTGAAGCGCTACAAGCGGCTGGGGATTCGCACGGTCTGGATCGTCGGGCATCTGCCGCATGCGCGCGACGCGAGCGGCAAGGTTTCGATGCGACGACCGGGCACGGGCCGGCCGCACTACGTCGATCTGCGGGTGCGGTCGCTGCGTCAACTCGCGCTGGGCGTCTAAAGCCGATTTTCCGCTATACTTCTTCGCTATCTTGATTTTGCACTGACGCGCCGATTTGCTGACTCGATTGCGGGCGCGCGAACCCTTCGCCGGGTTCACTACAAATGCGGCTAAAGAGGTCGTCAGCCGCGCAGCGCTTTTCCCCCCGCGCATTCGCCGACGCCGTTTAGCCGCCCTGTCACTCAAGGCGGAATGAATGGAATCGATCGGTATCGTCACTCCCCAGACACTGCATTTCGCGGACCCCCTGCGCATGCAGAACGGCAGCCTGTTCGGCGACTACGATCTCGTCGTCGAAACGTATGGCGAACTGAACGCCGCGCGCTCGAACGCCGTGCTCGTCTGCCACGCGCTCAATGCTTCGCATCACGTCGCCGGCGTCTATGCCGACAGCCCGAAAAACGTCGGCTGGTGGGACAACATGGTCGGCCCCGGCAAGCCGCTCGACACCAATCGCTTCTTCGTCATCGGCGTGAACAACCTCGGCTCGTGCTTCGGCTCGACCGGGCCGATGAGCATCGATCCGTCGACCGGCAGGCCGTATGGCGCGAGCTTTCCTGTCGTGACCGTGGAGGACTGGGTGCATGCGCAGGCGCGCGTCGCGGACGCATTCGGCATCGAGCGTTTCGCCGCCGTCATGGGCGGCAGCTTAGGCGGCATGCAGGCGCTCGCGTGGAGCATGATGTACCCGGAACGCATCGGCCATTGCATCGTGGTCGCATCGACGCCGAAGCTCTCGGCACAGAACATCGCGTTCAACGAGACGGCGCGCTCGGCGATCCTCTCCGACCCGGACTTCCACGGCGGCGACTACTACGCGCACGGCGTGAAGCCGCGTCGCGGGTTGCGCGTGGCGCGCATGATCGGACACATCACGTATCTTTCCGACGACGACATGGCCGTCAAGTTCGGCCGGGCGCTGCGCCGCGCGGAAGGCGCGCTCGACGCGTACAACTTCAACTTCGACGTGGAGTTCGAAGTGGAATCGTACTTGCGCTATCAGGCCGACAAGTTCGCCGAATACTTCGACGCCAACACCTACCTGCTGATTACGCGCGCGCTCGATTACTTCGACCCGGCCAAGGCCTTCGACGGTGATCTCACCGAGGCGCTGGCACACACGACGGCGAAGTACCTGATCGCGAGCTTCTCGACCGACTGGCGCTTCGCGCCCGCGCGCTCGCGGGAACTCGTGAAGGCGCTGCTCGACCACAAGCGCAACGTGAGCTACGCCGAGATCGACGCGCCGCACGGCCACGACGCCTTCCTGCTCGACGACGCGCGCTATCACAACCTGATGCGCGCCTATTACGAACGCATTGCCGCCGAGGTGGGCGCATGAACCAGAACACACTCGATTCCCTGGCGCTGCGCTCCGACTTCCGCGCGATCGCGCGCTGGGTCGAACCGCGCTCGACCGTCCTCGATCTCGGCTGCGGCGACGGCTCGCTGCTGTCGCTGCTGGGCGAAGAACTCGACGTGAACGGCTACGGCATCGAAATCAACGATGCGGGCGTGCTCGCCTGCGCGCAGAAAGGCGTGAACGTGATCCAGCAGAACCTGGAAGACGGCCTGCGGCTCTTCGAGGACGACAGTTTCGACTTCGCGATCCTCTCACAGACCTTGCAGACGATTCACCAGACCGCGGCGATCCTGCGCGAGACCTTGCGCGTCGGGCGTGAATGCATCGTGTCGTTCCCGAATTTCGGGTACTGGCCGCATCGGCTGGCGGTGATCCAGGGGCGCATGCCGGTGTCGAAATCGCTGCCGTATCAGTGGCACAACACGCCGAACGTGCGCGTGCTCACGATCAAGGACTTCGAGGCGCTCGCGCCCGAAGTCGGCATCGAGATACTCGATCGCGTGGTGCTGCATGGCGGGCAGTCGATCCGGTGGGGCGCGAACTGGCGTGGTAGTCTTGCGGTCTATCGCGTGAAGCGCGGCTGATCGATGCACTGGTTCAGCGCCTCTCTCGCATCGACAACCGCAATGCCTCCATCGATATGTCCAACTCGCCACACGAGGCGCCCGCTCTTTCTGCTCACGAAGATCATCCCGGCTGGCGCGCGTTCCTCAACACGCGCATCCTGATTTGCGTCTTTCTCGGCTTCACGTCGGGACTGCCGCTTTTCACGCTCGTCTATCTGGTGCAGGCGTGGCTGCGCACTGAAGGCGTCAACCTGAAGGAAATCGGGCTCTTCGCGCTGATCCAGTTTCCCTATACGTGGAAGTTCGTCTGGGCGCCGCTGATGGACCGCTACGTTCCGCGCCTGCCCGGCTGGCGTCCCGGTCGGCGGCGCGGCTGGATGATCGTCACGCAGTTGCTGGTGGCGGTGGCGATCGGCACGCTCGGCTTCGTGTCACCGTCGAAGGAAATCTGGACGGTCGCCGCCCTGACCGCGCTCGTCGCGTTCTTCGGCGCGAGCCAGGACATCGCGATCGACGCCTATCGGCGCGAACTGCTCGCCGATACCGAACAAGGGCTCGGCAACGCGGTCCACGTGAACGCGTACAAGATCGCCGCGCTCATTCCGGGCTCGCTCGCGCTGATCCTGTCCGATCATCTGCCGTGGTCGATCGTGTTCATCGTCACGGCCGCCTTCATGCTGCCGGGCATGGTGATGACGATGGTCGTGAAGGAACCGGAAGTGCACGGTGCGCCGCCGAAGAACCTGCGCGAAGCGATCGTCGAACCGTTTCACGAGTTCATCATGCGCGACGGCTGGCGCACCGCGCTTCTCGTGCTCGGCTTCATCTTCCTGTACAAGCTCGGCGACGTGATGGCGACCACGCTTTCCACGTCTTTCTTCCTCGATATCGGCTTCAACAAGACGCAGATCGGCGTGATCGCGAAGACGGTGGCATTTTGGGCAAGCATCGCGGGCGGGATCATCGGCGGCGTGTGGCTGGTGAAGATCGGCATCGCGCGCGGTCTGTGGATTTTCGGCGCGCTGCAGATCGTCTCGACGCTCGGTTTCGCGTGGCTCGCGAAGCTCGGGCCGTCGGCGCTCGCGCTCGGCGCGCTGTACGGCTTCGAGACCTTCGCGACCGGACTCACGACGGCGGCTTTCATCGCCTATATCGCGAGCACGACGGACCCGCGCTACACCGCGACGCAGTTCGCGCTCTTCACGAGCCTCGCTTCCGTGCCGCGCACGCTGGCGTCGGCGTCGAGCGGGTTCATCGTCGCGCAGACGGGCTGGTTCGAGTACTTCATGATCTGCACGGCGCTCTCGATTCCGGGCATGTTACTGTTGCCAAGAATCGCGCCCTGGAGAGCTCAACGATGACGGTGCACGCCCCGCTCCGCGCCGCTCTGTTTGCCTTTTCCGCGCTGACGTTCGCGTCCGCCGCCTGCTTCGCCGCATCCGATGCCGAGGACGCCCAGCGCGTCCCGCCGCCCTACACCGCACCGGACACTCAGATCCGCTTCGGCAATGCGGCGCTATTTCGCAACCTGATTCCACCGGCGACGCTCGAAACGCAGGCGGCGCAGGAATATGCGCAAATCCTGCGCGAAGCCGAACACAACAAGACCCTGCTCGGCGACGACAACGCGCTCGTCAAACGCGTCCGCGACATCATCAATCATGAGATTCCGTTCGCGCTGAAGTGGAACGATCGCTCGAAGAACTGGAAGTGGGAAATCAACGTCGTCAAGTCGAACGAGATCCGCATGTATTGCCTGCCGGGCGGCAAGATCGTGATCTACAGCGGGCTCATCGACAAGCTGCGCCTGAACGACAACGAAATCGGCATGATGGCGGGCCATGAGATCGCGCACGCGCTGCGCGAACACGCGCGCGACCGGCTCGGACGCCAGCAGGCGGCGCAACTGAGCGCGGGCACGGTGCCGCAGCTCTTCGGCTTTGTCGACATGGGATCGACGCAGTTAGGCATCGGCGAGCAGTTGCTGGCGATGCGCTACTCGCCCGCCGACGAAACCGAAGCCGATGTGATCGGCAGCGAGATCGCCTCGCGCGCGGGCTACGATCCGCGCGCGGCGATCACGTTGTGGAACAAGATCGATTCGGCGACGCGCCGCTCGGACAACGGTTTCATCTGGATGCATCCGTACGGGTCGACCCGCCGCCAGGACCTGCTCAAGCGCATGCCGGACATGATGCCGCTCTACGCGAAGGCGATCGGCAAGACGGTCGACCAGTTGCCCGGTTACGCGGGAATGGGGCGCTTCAAGAAGATCGCCCGCTAGAGCCGGATCACTTCTTCTTCACTTTCCAGTCGTAGTCCACCGTCAGCGGTGCGTGGTCGCTGAACTTCACCTCGCGATACACCGACGTCGACTTCGCCGTCGCGGCGACTTCGGGCGTTGCGATCTGATAGTCGATCCGCCACCCGACGTTCTTCGCGTAAGCCTGTCCGCGATTGCTCCACCACGTATATTGCTCGGGACGCGTGTCGAGCGTGCGGAACACGTCGACGTAACCGACGTCGTCGAACAGCTTCGTCAGCCATTCGCGCTCTTCCGGCAGGCAACCGGAGTTCTTCTGGTTGCTCTTCCAGTTCTTGATGTCGATTTCCTTGTGGACGATGTTCACGTCGCCGCACAGGATCACCTCGCGCTCCGTCGACAACGCCGCCAGATGCGGCATGAACTCGTCCATGAAGCGGTACTTGGCCTGCTGGCGCTCGTCGCCGCTCGATCCCGACGGCACATAAACCGATACCACCGACAGCTTCCCGAAACGCGCTTCAACATACCGCCCTTCCGGGTCGAACTCCTCGCTGCCGAAGCCGATGACCACTTCGTCCGGTTCATGCCGTGCGTAGAGTCCGGCGCCGCTGTAGCCCTTCTTGACCGCGTGCTGGAAATAGCCCTGAAAGCCATGCGGCGCCAGAAACTCGGGCGTCAGATCGTCCTGCGAACACTTGATTTCCTGCACGCAGACGACGTCGGCTTCCTGCGTGCCGAACCAGTCGAAGAAGCCTTTCCGGGCGGCCGAACGAATGCCGTTCAGATTGGCGGTGATCACGCGAAACATAGCCCTGTCCTTTTCCTTTTGTATGAATTGCGGTCGATTGCGGAAGATTCCGCTCGCCCCGCTCACTCGACCTTGACGCCCTTCAGCGATTCCTTCGCTGGCGGAAATTCGAGCTTCAGCCCCTGAAGCGTCCGCAGCAACAACTCGGCGATCATCAGATTGCGATGGGTCTTCGAATCGCCGGGAATCATGTACCACGGCGCGTATTCAGTCGAGGTCGCGCCGAGCGCCACCGAATACGCGCTCTGATAGTCGTCCCACTGCTTGCGTGCTTCGAGATCGGACACATCGAATTTCCAGTGCTTGGTCGGATCATCGATGCGGGCTTGCAAACGCTGGCGCTGCTCGTCCTTCGAGATGTGCAGGAAGCATTTGACGATTGCCGTTCCGCTGTCCGCGAGCAGCGCTTCGAACTCGCGAATATGCCGGTAGCGGCGCTCGCATTCTTCATCGTCGATCAGCTTCAGCACGCGCGGCACAAGCACGTCTTCGTAGTGGCTGCGGTTGAACACGCACAACTCGCCGGCCATCGGCGCCTGCGCGTGGACGCGCCAGAGGAAGTCGTGCGCGGCCTCGCGCTCGGAGGGCGCCCTGAACGGCACGATCCGCAAGCCGAGCGGATCGACATCATGAAACACCGCGCGGATCGTGCCGTCCTTGCCGCTCGTGTCCATGCCCTGCAGCACGAGCAGCACGCGCTGGCGATGTTGCGCATGAAGCTTCTCCTGCAACTCGTCGAGCAGCACGCCGACTTCCGACAACCGCGTTCGATCCTCTTCTTTCGATCCGCGCGATAACGGCTTGGCGGAAGAGTCGACCGATTTCAGGTCGAAGGGCTTGAGCTTTTTTCCGCCATCGAAGAACGGCACGAGGAAATCGTCGAGTTCGGGTTTTTTTGCCACGTCGTGCTCCAAATGAAAACGGGCTGCTGCCAAGCTAGACCGGCAGCAGCCCGTTCGTCCCAAAGCCTGTGAAGGCTATCAGGATAGTTTCTTCTTCAAAAGCTCGTTGACCTGCTGCGGATTCGCCCGGCCCTTGGTCGCCTTCATCGCCTGGCCGATCAGCGCGTTGAACGCCTTCTCCTTGCCCGCCCGGAATTCCTCGACCGACTTCTGATTCGCCGCGAGCACTTCGTCGATGATCGCTTCGAGCGCGCCGGTATCCGAAATCTGCTTCAAACCCTTCGCCTCGATGATGCGGTCGGCGGCGGCTTCGTCTGTGGCCTTTTCATCCCAGATCGCCTGGAAGATGTCCTTCGCGATCTTGTTCGAGATCGTGCCGTCCGCGATGCGCTGCAGGATCAGTGCGAGTTGCGCAGCGGAAACCGGCGATTCGGCGACATCGATCGACTCGCGGTTCAGTTGCGCGGAGACGTCGCCCATCAGCCAGTTCGCGGCGACCTTCGCCTGCGCGGCGCCGGCCTTCTCGACCAGCGCTTCGAAGTAAGCCGCCATCGCCTTCGACGAAGTCAGGCCCGCTGCGTCGTACCGCGTGAGGCCATATTGCTCGCCAAAGCGCGTCTGCATCGCTTCGGGCAGTTCGGGCATCGCGTCCTTCACACGCGCGACCCACGCGTGATCGATAACCAGCGGCATCAAATCCGGATCGGGGAAATAGCGGTAATCGTGCGCGTCTTCCTTGCTGCGCATCGAACGCGTTTCGCGCTTGTCCGGATCGTAGAGCCGTGTTTCCTGCACGACGGTGCCGCCATCCTCGATCAGCTCGATCTGGCGGCGCACTTCGTACTGGATCGCTTCTTCGAGGAAGCGGAACGAATTCAGGTTCTTGATCTCGGCGCGCGTGCCGAATTCCACCTGCCCGACCGGCCGCACCGAGACGTTCGCGTCGCAGCGAAACGATCCTTCCTGCATGTTGCCGTCGCAGATGCCGAGCCACACCACGAGCCCGTGCAATGCTTTCGCATACGCGACCGCCTCGGCTGCGCTGCGCATTTCCGGCTCGGTGACGATTTCGAGCAGCGGCGTGCCGGCGCGGTTCAGGTCGATGCCGGTCATGCCCGCGAAATCTTCGTGGAGCGACTTGCCGGCGTCCTCTTCGAGGTGGGCGCGCGTCAGGTTGATCGTCTTCTCGTACGCTTCCTTGCCGGACTTCTCGTTGGCCGGAACCTGGATCGTCAACGTGCCGCCCTGCACGACCGGAATCTCGTACTGGCTGATCTGATAACCCTTCGGCAGGTCCGGATAAAAGTAGTTCTTACGCGCAAAGACGCTGCGCGGCGCGACATGCGCGCCGATCGCGAGACCGAGGCGGATCGCGCGCTCGACGGCGCCGCGATTCATCACCGGCAAAACGCCCGGCAGCGCGAGATCGACAGGGCACGCCTGCGTGTTCGGCTCGGCGCCGAATTGCGTGGCCGCGCCGGAGAAAATCTTGGAGACGGTCGACAACTGCGCGTGCGTCTCGAGACCGATTACGACTTCCCACTGCATGCTCATACTCCCGCCGGTGCTTGACGGTGCCAGTCGGTCGCGCGCTGGAACGCGTCGGCAACCTGGAGCATCCGGGCTTCGTTGAAATAGTTGCCGACGATCTGCAAGCCGACCGGCCGGTTCGCGTTCGCGCCAGCGCCAAAACCGCACGGAATGCTCATGCCGGGCAGGCCCGCGAGGCTCGTGGACAACGTGTAGATGTCGGCGAGATACATCTGGACCGGATCGTCGGCCTTCTCACCGAGGTTCCACGCGACCGTCGGCGCGACGGGTCCCATGATCACGTCGCAGTGGCTGAACGCTTCCTGGAAGTCCTGCGCGATGATGCGGCGGATTTTCTGCGCCTGCAGGTAGTACGCGTCGTAGTAGCCATGCGACAGCACGTACGTGCCGACCAGGATGCGGCGCTTCACTTCCGGGCCAAAGCCTTCGGCGCGCGACTTCTTGTACATGTCGAGCAGGTCAGTGTACTGGGCTGCACGATGCCCGTAGCGCACGCCGTCGAAACGCGACAGGTTCGACGAAGCCTCCGCCGGCGCGATGATGTAGTACACGGGAATCGAAAGCTCGGTCTTGGGCAGCGACACGTCGACGAGCGTCGCGCCGAGCGCTTCGTATTGCTTCAGGGCGGCGTCGATGGCAGCGCGCACGTCGGCGGCAAGACCCGGGCCGAAGTACTCCTTGGGCATGCCGATGCGCAAACCGGTGAGCGGCTTCGCGGCATCGTCGCCGGACCAGCGCTGGCCAAGATAACGCGTGTAGTCTTCGTCCTCGCGTTGCAGGCTGGTGGAATCGCGTTCGTCGAACGACGCGATCGCGTTCAGCAGCGTCGCGCAATCGGTGGCGGTTTGCGCCATCGGCCCGCCCTGATCCAGCGACGACGCGAACGCGATCATCCCGTAGCGCGACACGCGCCCGTAGGTCGGCTTGATGCCGGTGATGCCGGTGAACGAAGCGGGCTGGCGGATCGAGCCGCCGGTGTCGGTGCCGGTCGCGGCGGGCGCGAGGCGCGCGGCCACCGCCGCCGCCGAACCGCCCGACGATCCGCCCGGCACCGCCTTCAGGTCCCACGGATTCTTCACGGCGCCGAAATACGAATTCTCGTTCGACGAACCCATCGCGAATTCGTCCATGTTGGTCTTGCCGAGGCAGACCATGCCGGCCTTGCCCAAACGATCGACGACGGTCGCATCGAACGGGCTCGCGTAGTTTTCGAGCATCCTCGAACCGGCCGTCGACGCCCAGCCGCGCGTGACGAACACATCCTTGTGCGCGATCGGCAGGCCGGTGAGCGCGCCCGCATTGCCTTGAGCGAGCAATGCGTCGGCGGCCTTCGCCTGCGCGAGCGTGAGATCGCGATCGACACTGATGAACGCGTTCAGATCCTTCGCGGCGTCGATGCGCTGGAGATACACCTGCGCGAGTTCGACGGCGGAGATTTCCTTCGTGTCGAGCGCCGCGCGCAGTTCGGTCAAACTTTTCTGATGCATTGCGGTTTCCTGATGGGCGCGGCGTCGTGCATGACGCGCGCCGGGACTTTCAAGACAAGCGGCCGGCGAGCCCCTTTATTCGATCACCTTGGGCACGAGAAAGAGCCCCTCCTGCACGGCGGGCGCGGAACGCTGGAACTCTTCGCGATTTACGCGCTCTGTCACTGCGTCGTCGCGCAGACGCAACGCGACCGCTTCGATCTGCTCGATCGGATGCGCGAGCGGCTCGATACCGGCCGTGTCGACAGCCTGCATCTGCTCGACGAGCCCGAAGAAATCGTTCAGGCGCGCGAGCGTCGGTGCGGCCTCTTGCGCGGGCAATTCGAGACGCGCCAGGTGCGCAATGCGTGTTACATCGGTCAGGGTCAAGGACATTCGTTCACCGGAGAAAGCTTGAACTGTCACGAAAGAGAAAACATTCGTTGCGACAGGGAGTTACATCACTGGAAGCGACCATGAAAACGGGTCTGATGACGGCAAAAAGTACCGTCCAATTCCTATGGATACTCCAAAATTATAAGGTATCATTACGCGTTCGACCTAAATCCGGATCGACTAACCAGCGGCCTTCTCCCCGATTCAACTTTTTCGAGAAACGTTTGCTTGGTCCGTTCGCATCCTCCGGTAGATTTCTTCGCAGTTTTGCGGTTCGCGGCGAACCTTCTCGCCCCCGGCAAACTGTTATTTTTTCCGCTGCCGTCCCAGACGCTCGAAGCGAGGCACGGCTCCCAGCGAGACAGGATTTTTGAATGTTCGGTTTTTTGCGCAGCTACTTCTCCAACGACCTCGCGATTGATCTCGGTACCGCCAACACGCTGATTTATATGCGCGGCAAGGGCATCGTGCTCGACGAGCCGTCCGTTGTATCCATCCGCCAGGAAGGCGGCCCCAACGGCAAGAAGACCATTCAGGCGGTCGGCAAGGAAGCGAAACAGATGCTCGGCAAGGTGCCCGGCAACATCGAGGCGATCCGCCCGATGAAGGACGGCGTGATCGCCGACTTCACCGTCACCGAGCAGATGATCAAGCAGTTCATCAAGACGGCGCACGAATCGCGGATGTTCTCGCCTTCGCCGCGCATCATCATCTGCGTGCCGTGCGGTTCCACGCAAGTCGAACGCCGCGCGATCAAGGAAGCTGCGCACGGCGCAGGCGCCTCGCAGGTTTACCTGATCGAAGAACCGATGGCTGCTGCGATCGGCGCGGGCCTGCCGGTGTCGGAAGCGACCGGCTCGATGGTCGTCGACATCGGCGGCGGCACGACGGAAGTCGGCGTGATCTCGCTCGGCGGCATCGTGTACAAGGGCTCGGTGCGCGTCGGCGGCGACAAGTTCGACGAAGCCATCGTCAACTACATCCGTCGCAACTACGGCATGCTGATCGGCGAACAAACGGCCGAAGCCATCAAGAAGGAAATCGGCTCGGCGTTCCCCGGCTCCGAAGTCAAGGAGATGGAAGTCAAGGGCCGCAATCTCTCCGAAGGCATTCCGCGCAGCTTCACCATTTCCAGCAACGAAATCCTCGAAGCGCTGACCGATCCGTTGAACCAGATCGTGTCGTCGGTGAAGATCGCGCTGGAACAGACTCCGCCGGAACTCGGCGCCGACATCGCCGAACGCGGCATGATGCTCACCGGCGGCGGCGCTTTGCTGCGCGACCTCGACCGCCTGCTCGCCGAAGAAACCGGCCTGCCAGTCCTCGTCGCGGAAGATCCGCTGACGTGCGTCGTGCGGGGTTCCGGCATGGCGCTCGAGCGCATGGACAAGCTCGGCAGCATCTTCTCCTACGAGTAAAGTCGTCGGGGCGCGTATTCTTCTCGCGCCCGCCGCACTGAGCAGCATCCGCGTCATCGCGACGCTCGCCCGGCCCGGCCCTGACCGGGCCGTGGTCGAAAAACAGCGTAGCGCAGGTCCGGCCACAAGCCTCGTGCCTGCAGCATTGATCCACCGCTCACGCCCTCGGCGCCGACCATGGAATACAGTCCGCCGCCACTTTTCAAGCAAGGCCCGTCTGCGCTCGCGCGGCTGATCTTCTTCGTGGTGCTCGCAATCGCGCTGCTCATTTCCGATGCCCGCTTCAACACGCTCGAAATCGTTCGCGGCGTGCTTGGCGCGGGCCTTTATCCATTGCAACGCGCCGCACTCGTGCCGCGCGACATCTTCATGGGCGCGACTGATCTCGCGATCACCAGCGCAACCTTGCGCAGCGAGAACCAGAAACTCGCCGACAAGAACCTCCAGCTTTCCATCAAGGCCGGCGACGCCGCGCAACTGAGCATCGAAAACTCGCATCTGCGGGCGCTCCTGCAACTGCAGGAACGCGCCACGACCCAGACCACGCCGGCCGAGCTGCAATACGACACGCGCGATCCGTTCACGCAAAAGGTCGTGATCGGCAAGGGCGCGCAACAGGGCATCCAGGATGGCGCGCCGGTCGTCAACGAAGACGGCGTCATCGGCCAGGTCACGCGCGTGTTTCCGCTGCAATCCGAAGTTACGCTGCTGACCGACAAGGATCAGGCGGTACCGGTTCAGATCGTGCGCACCGGTTTGCGCAGCGTGATCTACGGCACGCCGAAGGGCGACACGCTCGACCTGCGCTTCGTGCCGATCAGCGCCGACGTCCAGGCCGGCGACGAACTCGTGACGAGCGGACTCGACGGCATCTATCCGCCAGGGCTCGCGGTGGCGAAAGTCGTACGCGTCGACAGGCAGGCCGATACGGCGTTTGCGCGCGTCGTCTGTCTGCCGGTCGCGCCGGTGCGTGGCGCGCGACAGTTGCTCGTGCTGCATTACAACGTGAACGTGCCACCCAATCCAGTCGAACTCGAAGCTGCTGCGGCTGCGAAAGAAGCGAAGGAAACCAAGGGCAAAAAGGGCAAGGGCGCCCAGAAGGCCGCGGCTCCGGCCGCCGGAAGCGCCGCATCGGCGGCGGCGCCGGCTAGTTCCGCCGCTGCAACCGCTCCGGCCGCGGCAAAGCCCGCGACGCCCGCCTCCGCGGCGCAGGCCGCGCCTGCCAAGCCCGCATCCACAGCCACCCCGCACAGGAACAGGAAGGCGCATCTCCCCCGGCCCGCATCCGGAGTGCAGCCATGAACCGTCCGCAATACATCCTGCAGCCGGTCAATCCGTACTTCATCACGTTCAGCCTGGCCGCCGCGTTTTTGCTGAACCTGATGCCGTGGGGACGCCTGTTCGCCGTCCCGGATTTCGTCGCGGTCGTGCTGCTGTTCTGGAACGTCCACCAGCCGCGCAAGGTGGGGATGGGCATCGCGTTCATGCTGGGCCTCCTGATGGACGTGCATAACGCCAGCCTGCTTGGCGAGCACGCGCTCGCGTATACGCTGCTCTCGTATGGCGCGATCACGATTCATCGTCGCGTGCTGTGGATGTCGCTGCCGGTGCAGACGTTCGTCGTCGCGCCGTTGCTGGTCGGCGCGCAAATCGTGCCGTTCATGATCCGCCTCCTGACTGGCGCCGCGTTCCCCGGCTGGGGCTATCTGATCGACGGCTTTGTCGAAGCACTGCTGTGGCCGGTCGCGAGCGTCCTCCTTCTGATACCCCAGCGGCGCGCCGCCGACCCCGACGACACGCGTCCCATCTGAACACGGCAACGCGTCGCCAACGACTCGCACGCGCCGCAGCTACACTGAAATCGCGGATTGACGCGACATTTGCATGACCGAAATCAAGAACGCCGAACAGTTGTTGTCGAAGTTCCGCCTGCGTGTCGCGGCGGCGGGACTGTTCGTGTTCATCTGCTTCGGACTGATCGGCCTGCGCTTCCTGTACCTCCAGGTCTGGCACTTCAGCAAGTACTCGCTGCAAGCGAACGAAAACCGCATTTCGGTCGCGCCGATCGTGCCGAACCGCGGCATCATCACCGACCGTAACGGCATCGTCCTCGCGAAAAACTACTCGGCTTACACGCTCGAAATCACACCGTCGAAAATCAACGGCACGCTCGACGAGGAAATCGACAATCTCGCGCAAGTCATTCCCATCGACGCACGCGATCGCCGGCGCTTCAAAAAGCTGCTCGAGGACTCCAAGAACTTCGAGAGCCTGCCGATCCGCACCCGCCTGACCGACGAGGAAGTCGCGCGCTTCACCGCGCAGCGTTATCGCTTTCCCGGCGTCGAAGTGCGCGCGCGCCTGTTCCGCCAATACCCGCTCGGGCCGACGGCCGCGCACGTAATCGGCTATATCGGGCGGATTTCGCAGCGCGACCAGGAGCGCATCGACAATGCCAGCGACCAGAACGACGCCGACTCGGAACATTACGATCCGCGTCTCGACGCGAACAACTACAAGGGCACCGACTACGTCGGCAAGATCGGCGTCGAGCAAAGTTATGAAACCGAGCTGCACGGCCTGACCGGCTTCGAGGAAGTCGAAGTGACGGCGGGCGGCCGGCCGGTGCGCACGATGTCGCGCACGCAGGCGACGCCCGGCAACAATCTAGTACTGTCGCTGGATATCGGCTTGCAGCAGGTCGCCGAGCAAGCGTTCGCGGGCAAGAAAGGCGCGCTGGTCGCGATCGAACCGGCCACCGGCGACGTCCTCGCGTTCGTCTCGGCGCCGAGCTTCGACCCGAATTCGTTTGTCGACGGCATCGACCAGCAGACCTGGGACACGCTCAACAATTCGCCCGAGCACCCGCTGCTGAATCGTCCGCTGCATGGCACTTATCCGCCGGGTTCGACTTACAAGCCGTTCATGGCGCTCGCGGCGCTCACGCTGAAGAAGCGCACCCCCGGCTGGGGCTTCCAGGATCCGGGGTACTTCACGTTCGGCGGACACACGTTCCGTAACGACGTGCGCTCGGGCCAGGGCTGGGTCGACATGAACCGCGCGATCGTCGTGTCGAACGACACGTATTTCTACATGCTCGCGCGCGATCTCGGCGTGAACGCGATGGCCGGCTTCATGAAGCCGTGGGGCTTCGGCCAGATTACGGGCATCGACATTTCGGGCGAGGCGCGCGGCATCCTTCCGTCGACCGAATGGAAGCGCAAGGCGTACCGCAAGCCCGAGCAGCAACGCTGGTACGAAGGCGAGACGATCAGCCTCGGCATCGGCCAGGGCTACAACTCGTTCACGATTCTCCAGCTCGCCCACGCGACCGCGACGCTCGCGAACAACGGCGTGGTCATGAAGCCGCACCTCGTGCGCGACATCGAGAATCCGATCACGAAGGACATGCACGCCACAGTGCGCGATCCGAGCGACAAGATCGCCGTGCGCCAGCAGGACATCGACGTGATCAAGCGCGCGATGGAAGGCGTCGTGACGAACGGAACGGCGTCGAAGCTCTTCATCGGCGCGCCGTATGTCGCGGCGGGCAAAACCGGCACGGCGCAGGTCTATTCGCTGCAGGGCGCGAACTACAAGGGCCACGCGCTCGCCGAACATTTGCGCGACCACGCGCTCTTTATCGCGTTCGCGCCGGCCGAACAACCGAAGATCGCGCTCGCGCTGATCGTCGAAAACGGTGGCTGGGGCGCGGAATCGGCGGGTCCGATCGCGCGCAAGGCGCTCGATTACTACCTCGTCGACCGTCTTAAGCCGGGTGCGCAAGCAGCCGCCGTGGCGGCGGCTGCATCGGCGACGGAAGACGCGGGGACGCCTGTCGGCGGCGTGCCGTCGCCCGTCGAACGCGCGTTGGCGGCCTCGGCAGCGACGCCGGCCAACAAGGCCGTGCCTGCGTCTTCGCCCGCGGCCGTGCCCGGCCGGGCGGCATCGCGGGTCGTCGCAGGTTCAAAGCCAGCATCGGCTCCGATGGCACGCGCTGCGTCAGCGCCCGCCGCGGCGTCGGCCACGGCGGGCGCGCCTAACCGCAAGCGTGAGCCGAAAGGTCCGGCTGGCGCCCCGACGCCAGCCATCCCGCGCAACGACAGCCGCGACACCGTCCAAACCTTGACGCCTTCGGGCGGCATCGACGAATAAAGGGAGAACAGGATGCAATTCGACAAGCGCGCCTGGATCGACCGGGCAAAACGCATGTTCGCCGGCTTCGACCGCCCGCTCGCGCTGATCGTGTTCTTGTTGCTGTGCGTCGGCATCGTGACGCTGTACAGCGCGAGCCTCGACGTGCCTGGCCGGGTGGAAGATCAACTGCGCAACATCATGCTGACCTTCGGCCTGATGTGGATTCTCGCCAATATCCCGCCGCCGACGCTCATGCGTTTCGCCGTGCCGCTCTATACCTTCGGCGTCGCGTTGCTCATCGCGGTCGCGACGTTCGGACTCACGCGCAAGGGCGCGAAGCGGTGGCTGAACGTCGGCGTCGTGATCCAGCCGTCGGAAATCATGAAGATCGCGATGCCACTGATGCTCGCTTGGTACTACCAGCGGCGCGAAGGGCAGGTCCGCTGGTGGGATTACATCGTCGGCTTCCTGATCCTGATCGTGCCGGTCGGTCTGATCGCGAAGCAGCCCGACCTCGGCACCGCCGTGCTGGTGTTCGCGGCGGGTTTTTTCGTCATCTACTTCGCGGGCTTGAGTTTCAAGCTGCTGGTGCCGGTGCTGGCGGCGGGAATCGTCATGGTCGCGTGCGTGGCCGTGTTCCAGGACCGGATCTGCCAGCCGGAAGTGAACTGGCCGCTGATGCACGATTACCAGAAGCACCGCATCTGCACGCTGCTCGACCCGACGTCCGATCCGCTCGGCAAGGGTTTCCACACGATCCAGGCGGTGATCGCGATCGGTTCCGGCGGCACGCTCGGCAAGGGCTGGCTTAAAGGCACGCAGGCTCACCTCGAATTCATCCCGGAAAAGCATACTGACTTCATCTTCGCGGTGTTCTCCGAGGAATTCGGGCTCGCGGGCGGGCTCGTGCTGCTCTTCCTCTACATGGCGCTGATCGCGCGCGGGCTATTTATCGCGGCGAACGGCTCGACGATGTTCGGGCGACTGCTGGCGGGATCGCTGACGCTCGCGTTCTTCACCTATGCGTTCGTCAATATCGGGATGGTGAGCGGGATCTTGCCGGTGGTCGGCGTGCCGCTGCCGTTCATGAGTTACGGTGGCACGGCGTTGACGACGCTCGGCGTTGCCGTCGGCCTGATCATGAGCGTGGCGCGACAGAAGCGCTTGATGCAGAGTTGATCCTTTCGCTGCAGCCACGATGACAAAGGCCGTTCCGGAGCAATCCCGGAACGGCCTTTTTACTTCCAGCGGCGCGCCCTATTGCGGCTTGCTGCGCTCGAGTTCCGCGCTCAACTGGAGATACTTGAGCTTCGCGGCCGGATCGCCCTGCGCCGCCGCCGCCGCGTAGTACGCACGCGCGACGTTCAGATTGCGCTCAACGCCATCGCCGCCGCGCTCGTAAAACGAACCGGCCACATATTGCGCGGTCATGTCGCCGCCTTGCGCCGCTTTCTTGTACCAGGCGAACGCCTGCGTGTTGTCGCGCGGCGTGCCGCGACCGTCGAGGAACTGGTTCGCGAGGGCCAGTTCCGCCTGCACATGCCCCTGGTTCGCGGCCCGCAAGAACCAGCGATGCGCCTCGACCGGGTCCTTCTCGACGAACTGGCCGTCGTCGTACATCTTGCCGTAGACGTACTGCGCGTGCGTCATGTTCGCGTCGGCGGCACGGCGCAGCCACTGCTTGCCCTCGTCGATGTCGGCGGCGCCGCCTTCGCCGTTCAGCAGCATCATCGCGTAGTTGAACTCGGCGAGACGACTGCCCTTCTGCGCCGCGCGACGGAACTCCGAGCGCGCCGCGACGAGATTCCCGGCGTTGTAATCGGCGACGGCGTTTTGCGTGGCGAGATCGGTCGACTTGAGTTGCGTCTGCGCCTGACCCGCGCCGCTGACCCCCACGACGAGCGCCATCGACGCCGCCATCGCGCCCCGTCGCAATCCCTTGTTCATGTCCGAGCCTCCTGCAACGCCTGCCGCGTCGCCTTCAACAGCCACATCGCATCCGACGCCAGCGCGATCACCTTGATGCCCGCCTGCGCGTATTGCCGCGCGCTCGCCGAGTCGAGTGCGAAGATGCCGCTCGCGATGCCCGCGCGCTTCGCCGCATCGACGATCTTCACGATCGCCGACTGCACATCGGGATGCTTCACGTCACCGAGACGGCCGAGGCTCGCCGCGAGATCGGCGGGGCCGATGAACAGGCAATCGACGCCCGGCGTCGCCGCGATCGCATCGACCGCTTCGAGCGCCGCCGCCGATTCGATCTGCACGATCGTCGCGATTTGCGCGTTGGCCGTGGTCATGTAGTCGCGGCGCATGCCATAAGCTGCCGCGCGCACCGCGCCGGCCGCGCCGCGCAGGCCGTCGCGCAAGTCGGCGGTCGGATACTGCGTGAGCCGCACGATGCGTGCCGCCGCTTCCGCCGATTCGACGCTGGGAAACATCAGCGTGCGCGCGCCCGCATCGAGCACGCGCTTGACGAGCCAGCCTTCGGCCGCGGGCACGCGCACGATCGGTTCGCTCGGCAAATGCGCGGCGGCAATGGCGCGCAACTGGTCCGTGACATCGCGGCTGTCGTTCGCCGAGTGCTCCATGTCGATGCACAACCAGTCGAAGCCGGCGTGCGCGAGCGCTTCCGCCGCGTCCGCGCTGCCGAGCGAGAGCCACAGGCCGAACAGCGTGCCCGACTCGGTGAAGCGTTGCTTGAGGGGATTGGTGAAGGTGCTCATCGCGCGGCTCCTCGGGGAGCCGTTGCGACCACCCGGCGGAAGAAAGATGACAACATGGGTCTCGCTCCGTGTGCGCCGCCTGGTCAGAAGCGGCCTATCGAGCGATGATACCGTGACAATTGCGGCGTCGCCGGGGCCGCGCGAGGCGCTGCGGCTCAGGCGCGTTCGACGTCGGCCCAGCAGTTCGGCGTTTCGTAGAGACGCACGCGCTTCAACTTGAGATTCACGCCGTAGTGGGCATCGTAGACGTCGGCGAGGATGTCGAACGCGACGGCCGCCATGTTCTCGACGGTCGGAATCCGGTCGAGCACCACGGTCTTGTGACCCGCCATCGAATCGAGGAATTCGCGCACTTTCCCGTCGCCTTCGTAGACGATGAAAGCGTGGTCCCACTTGTTGACGAGATGCTCCATCGCGAGCGATTTCACGTCGGCGAAATCCATCACCATGCCGCGATCCGGCGCGCCTTCCGTATCGACGAGATCGCCTTGCAGCGTGATCTCCAGCACATACCGATGGCCGTGCAGGTTACGGCACTGGCTGCGGTGATCGGGGATGCGGTGGCCCGCATCGAATTCGAGTTTTCGGGTAATCGTCTGCACGTCGGCTCAATCGCTTAATCGTTCGGGATCGTTCTGGATCAGGGGATGTTCAAGTACTTGTGCGTCTGCATCGACAGGCGCCACTTCGGATGGCGCTTGCACCAGTCGATCGCCAGCTTCGTGTTGATGTCGCGCGACGGTCCGTCCATCGGCTGCACGAGGAAATAGTCGAAGTCGAGCTTCGCGTAGTCGGCGAGACGCTGGTTGTCCTGCGGCACGACCACTTTCAACTCGTTGCCCTTCGTCACGACGAGCGGCGCATCGGCTTTCGGACTCACGCAAATCCAGTCGATGGTGTCGAGCACCGGCAGCGAGCCGTTGGTTTCAATTGCCATTTCGAAGCCAGCGTCGTGAAGCGCGTCGACGAACGGCTGGTCGATCTGCAGCATCGGCTCGCCGCCCGTGCACACGACGAACTTGTGCGCCTCGCCTTCCGGCCACAGCGAAGCGATCATCGCGACGAGATCGGCGGGCGTGCGGTACTTGCCGCCGTTCTCGCCATCGGTGCCGACGAAATCGGTGTCGCAAAACTGGCAGACGGCCTCGGCGCGATCTTCCTCGCGACCGGACCAGAGATTGCAGCCGGCGAAGCGGCAAAACACGGCCGGGCGTCCAGCGTTCGCGCCCTCGCCCTGCAACGTGTAGAAAATTTCCTTTACCGCGTACGTCATGACTGCTCTGTCGTCCCAAAAATATTCAGACCGGTTCGGTCGTGACCTGCTCGCCCGCGCGATACGCCTCGAAGCCGCGCTTGCGCAGCTTGCACGCCGGACACTGGCCGCAGCCAAAGCCCCAGTCGTGCAACTCGGCGCGTTCGCCGACGTAGCACGTATGTGTCTCGATGCGGATCAGCTCGACAAGCGGCTCGCCGCCAAGTTGTTCCGCGAGGCGCCAGGTGTCCGCCTTGTCGAGCCACATCAGCGGCGTTTCGAGCACGTAGCGCGTCTGCATGCCGAGGTTGAGCGCGACTTGCAACGCCTTCATCGTGTCGTCGCGGCAGTCGGGATAGCCCGAAAAGTCCGTCTCGCACATGCCGCCGACCAGCACCTTCAATCCCCGCCGATACGCGATTGCCGCAGCGATCGTCATGAACATCAGGTTGCGGCCCGGCACGAACGTGTTCGGCAAACCGCTGGCCGTCGCTTCGATTTCGATTTCGCGGGTCATCGCGGTATCGCTGATCGCGCCGAGCAGCGACAGATCGATCATGTGATCCTCGCCGAGCCGCTCGGCCCACTGCGGAAACTCGCGCGTGACGGCTGCGCGAAAACCTTCGCGGCACTCCAGTTCCACGCGATGCCGCTGGCCGTAATCGAAGCCGAGCGTCTCGACTGTCCTGTAGCGTTCGAGTGCCCAGGCAAGGCATGTGGCCGAGTCCTGGCCGCCGGAAAACAGCACGAGCGCGCTGTCCTTAGCGTCTATCCGAGTCACCGTGAAACTCCGTGAATGTGGCTGATGTGGCGCGCGGCGCGAGTGCTTCGTGCAAGTGTTGCGGTCACATCGAGCGGCGCGGCCGGCGCGGGCCGGCTCGTCCAGTATAGGCGGCGCGCCTTCGTGCGGGCGCGCGCGGCCTTTATGATGCCGATAGCGTCCGCCAGCCTTGCCTCGCGGATCAGCGGCTCGGTCGCGCCTTATCGCGCTTGATCGCATCGCGCGGACATTCAACCGCCAGAAACGAAAAGGACTTGCGGGCCAATTGGGGCAAGTCCTTAAATCGGTTGAGATTTTAGCACGACGCGGGCGCTTTCGCGCCGCGGCTGGCGCATCGCGGGAACCGGCGCACGAAGGAAAAAGCCCCAAGAACCGAACGGATCTTGGGGCTTCCTTGCAACTGTGGTGGCCTGGGACGGAATCGAACCATCGACACGCGGATTTTCAATCCGCTGCTCTACCAACTGAGCTACCGGGCCACGAAGAACGAAAGTATATCAAAGGGGTTTCCGCCGCTCAAGCCCTTTTAGGCAATTTTCCTAAATTCGTCGAGGGGCCGCCAAGCCACCGTCATACCACGCTTATGCCTCGCTTTTGTTCTTGCCCAGATCGACGCCAAGCTGCTTCAGCTTGCGATACAGGTGGGTGCGCTCGAGCCCGGTCTTCTCCGCGACCCGCGTCATGCTGCCGTTCTCCCGCGCGAGATGATATTCGAAGTACGCGCGCTCGAAGGCGTCGCGTGCGTCGCGCAACGGGATGTCGAAGGAAATCGAAGCCGTCTGCCCCGCCTGCGCTTGTGTCGCTCCAACGACGCCGGAATCGCCCGAGTTCAGCGCCGACGCGCTCGGCAGCGCCGCCGCAGCCGGCACGCTCGACACGCCCGCCGCCACCGGCGGCTTGGCCGTCGCCGAGAGGATCGGCGTCGCCGCGGTGCCGTGCGCGAGTCCCTGCTCCACCGCCTTCAGCAGCTTCTGCAGCGCGATCGGCTTTTCGAGGAAGTTGAGCGCGCCGATCTTGGTCGCTTCGACGGCCGTATCGATGGTCGCGTGGCCGGACATCATGATGACCGGCATCGTGAGCTTGCCCTGCGCGGCCCACTCCTTGAGCAGGGTCACGCCGTCGGTGTCGGGCATCCAGATGTCGAGCAGCACGAGATCGGGCGCCTGCCGCAGACGGTAGTCGCGCGCCTGCTGCGCATTCTCCGCCGCCTCGACCACATGCCCCTCGTCGCTCAGGATCTCCGAGAGCAATTCCCGGATACCCATTTCGTCGTCTACCACCAGGATGGTTGCCATTTACGCTGCCCTTGTCTGCACTGTTGCTTTTGTCTTTCCGTGGCCTGGCGCCGCGCTCGCTGCCGGCGGCGTCGCGCCCGGCTGAGCGGCGTCGTCCGCGAGTTGGAGAAACAGGATCGAGATTTGCGCGCCTTCGATCACATCGCCCGCTTTCGATCGATTGCGAATGTCGATGCGCGCGCCGTGCTCATCGACAATTTTCTTCACTGTTGCAAGACCCAGGCCCGTGCCCTTCGCCTTGGTCGTGACGTAAGGTTCGAACGCGCGCGACAGTATGCGCGCGGAGAAGCCCGGGCCGTTGTCCGATACCGTCAGCCGCACCGCGACACGCGCGTGTCCGGACGAGTCGGAGTCGCCATATTCTACTGTCCTCGTCTCCAGCAGCACGCGTGGCTCGGCCACATCCGCTACCGCGTCCTGCGCATTTTGCAGGAGGTTGTGGATCACTTGCCGAAGCTGCGTCGCGTCGCCGCGGATCACCGGCAGCTTCGAGAGATCGACGGCGATCGCGCTCTTGCCTTCTTCGATGCCGTACAGCGTCAGCACTTCCCCGACGAGATCGTTCAGTTGCAGATTGCCGAGCACTGCGGGCGGCGTCCGCGCGTATTCGCGGAAATCGTCGACCATCTGCTTCATCGCCTGCACCTGGTTCACGATGGTCGTGGCACCGCGCTTGAGCACGTCGGCGTCGTGCGGCGAGAGCTTGTCCGCGAGCTTCATCTGCAAACGCTCGGCGGAAAGCTGGATCGGCGTGAGCGGATTCTTGATCTCGTGCGCGAGGCGCCGCGCGACTTCGCCCCACGCGACCGAGCGCTGCGCCGAGATCACGTCGGAGATGTCGTCGAACACCACGACGTAGCCGGTCGTCTCGGCGTCGTCAGTGTCGCTTTCGGTGGCGGTCAGCAACTGCGTGCCGCGCACGAGCAGCGTAAGCGGATCGTTCTCGCCGGGCACCGCGACGGCCAGCTGCTGCTGCCAGTGACCGCGATCGCCAACCGGCTGCCCGCTGCCGATGGCCGCCGCGTCGCGCTCGGCGAACGCCTTGCGCACCATCGCGCCGAACTCGGCGAGCACGTCGATCTGTTCGAGCGGCAAGTTCAGCGACGCATTGAACGGCTGGCGGAAAATACGTTCCGCGCCGCGATTCGCGGTGGTCAGCCGGAACTGCCGGTCGAATACGAACACGCCTGCCGTCAGGTTCGCGAGAATGCTTTCGAGGTACGCCTTCGAATGTTCCAGCGCGATGCGATTGTTCTCGACCGCCGCGCGCGCTTCCGACAACTGCCGCGTCATCGCGTTGAACGACTGCGTGAGAAAGCCGAGTTCGTCGCGCGATTTCACTTCGCGCTTTGGCGTGTAGTCGCCCTCGGCGACCTCCTTCGTGCCCTGCGCGAGCAGGAACAGCGGCCGCGCGAGCTGGTTGCCGAGCGCGAGCGCGAGGATCATCGCGATGAAAGTCGCGAGGAACAGCGCGAGCGTCAGCGTGCCGATATACATCTTGCGCAAGCCGGTCCGCCCGAGACGCTTCTCCTGATATTCGCGATACGCGCGCTGCACGGCGTCCGCGTTGTGCGCGAGCGCCTGGCTCACGGGCTGCTCGATCTGCAGGAAGCGTTCGACGGGCTGCAATTCGGTGGTGGTCGGATCGGGGATCTTCACGATTACGCGCAGGCGCAACGCGCCCTTCGGCCCCGTCGCGCCGGGCTCGCCGTCGACCTCGCCTTCGATCGCACCATACGGACGATCGCGCGCCTGGTTGATCATCAGCGGCGTCGGCAGGTTGTCCGGCACGAGCGCCGAGAAATTGCTCGACGCCTGCGCGACCACGCGCACGTCGGGCGCGGTGCCGCCGCCGCTGCGCATCGGCTCGACGATGGTCGCGTCCTGCACGTTGAACTGATCGCGCAAGCGAAGCAGCGTGAGCGTGAGGCTCGACGGATCGGCGCTCGAGAGCTGGTCGCTCATCAGGCGCCCCTTGTTCTGCAAATCCGAGAGCGAGGCGTCGAGCATCCCGCGCCCGAGATTGAGCCCCGATGTCAGCGCGGTTTCGACGTTCACGTCGAACCACGATTCGATGCTGCGCGACACGAACTGATACGACACGACATAAATGATCGCGCCCGGCACCACACCGACGAGCGCGAAGATGAACGCGAGCTTCGCGAGCAGCCGCGTGCCGAACTTGCCCTGCCGCACGCGCGACACGATGATCAGCAAGAGCCCGGTGACGATCGCGAGGAACGTCAGCGCGACGGCGACGTTCGCGGCGTAGAGCCACGAATAATAGCGATCGAAGAATTCCGTGTTCGCACTGGCGAGCGCGAGCATCACGAGCAGCAGCACTGCCGTGATGGCGACGGTCGAAACCAGCAGTCGAACAACAAAACTTTTCATGTCCGTGCGACGCCGGCGGAGTTTATTTAGCACGCTCAGTCGCCGTAAAGGTAAACCGCTTCCAGTCGGAAGCGAGGCTCCAGTCGCGATTGTTGACCGCATCGATCTGGAAGGGCTTGGGCATCAATGCGATGTCGAGCTGCATGCGCACCGATGCGTTGTAGGTCTCGCCGGGCTTCACCTGCATGCGATCGATGACGTGCCACGAGGTCACGTGCTTGATCACATCGAGCGCTTCATTGAGCGAGCTGAAGCCGAGTTGCAAGCCGCCCGTCGATACGCGGTACTCGCGCGTCAGCGGCTGAAACGACAGGCGAATGCTCTGCGAGACGTTCACCGGCTCTTCGTCGAACCAGTACCAGCGCGGCCGCGACAGGTTGAAATCAGTGGTGAAATAAAGCGGCACGCCCTTGTTGACGGCGTCTTCGAGGCTGCTGTTGAGATCGAAATCGAAGCGGGCATCGAGGCTCCAGCCGCTGCCGTCCGCCTGCAGCGAAGCCCGCTGCACGGCGATCGGGTCGGCGAGTGCGGGATCGGCCGCGACGAGGCTCAGGAGCAGAGCCAGCGCAGTCCAGACCACGGCCACAAGCCGAAGCGGGAAAAAGCGTTTGATCGTCACCGTTTCTGAAAGCGCGCGTAGAAGAATCCGTCGTGGTCCGCGATGGGTTCCGCGTCCCGGTTCGATGTGGTGGGGGTACGATGCGCCTCGCCCGGACCGGGTTCCGCACCATGCGCGCCGCCCGGTGAGTCTTGCGAAGAAGCGGTGCTCGCGCGGGCGTTAGTCGGCAATAATTGCCCCGGCGCGTCCAATCGTACCGCATCTTCGTGCGTGGCTCCAAACCACTGCGCCTGCAACTCGCCCTCTTCGGGGAAGATGGAACACGTGACGTAAAGGAGTTCGCCGCCCGTCGCGACGAGCGGCCACAGCGCAGCCAGAATGCGCCGCTGCTCTTCGACGAGCGCCGCGATGTCCGACGGACGGCGCAACCAGCGGATGTCAGGATGACGCCGCACGATGCCCGATGCCGAACACGGCACGTCGGCGAGGATGCGGTCGAACGGATCGCCATCGGACCAGCCGGAGGGGTCGCCCGCATCGCCCACGCGGATTTCGGCTTCCAGTTTGAGACGCTCGAGGTTCTGCCTGATCCGGCCTGCGCGCTGGGCATCGCTTTCGAGCGCGATCAACTCGACATTCGCCAGTTCCAGTACGTGCCCCGTCTTGCCGCCGGGCGCCGCGCACGCGTCGAGCACGCGCATGCCGTCCTTCGCGCCGAGCAGTTGCGCCGCGACTTGCGCGCCCGCGTCCTGAACGGAGACGACGCCGTCGTCGAAGCCGGGGATCTTGTCGACCGGCATCGGCGTTTGCAGGCGCACCGCATGTTCACCGGCCATGTGCGCCTCGATGTTCGCGGACTTCAGCGCGTCGAGATAAGCGGCGACGCTCGTGCGGCGCGTGTTCACGCGCAGCGTCAGCGGACCTTGCCGGTTGCCGGCCTCCAGAATGCTTTCCCACGCGTCGGGCTGGCCGCGCTTCACGGCGTCGATCCACCACGCCGGGTAGTTCCAGCGCGCCACCGAGTCCTGCTGAACGTCGGCGAGCAGCTTTTCGCGATCGCGCAGGAAACTGCGCAACACGGCGTTCACCAGGCCCTTTGCGAAAGCGAGTTCGCGGCGGGCCGCAATCGCGTTGACTGCCTGGTCGACGACCGTGAACGGCGTGTACGCCGCGTGCGCTTCATCGTCGACGAGCAAGGCGAACGCGCACACGAGCACGTTTGAGACATGGGGAAGCGGCGCCTTGCGCACGAGTTTGTGCAGGAGCGCATCGGCGACGGCGAGGCGGCGCATCGCGCGATACGCGATGTCCTGCGTCGCGCCGCGCGCCGCCGCGTGGGATGTCGAGGCCATCACGGTTTGCAGCGCCGCGGGCAACGCCGCGCCGGCGCGCACGGCGCCGACGGCTTGCGCCGCGCCGTCGAGCGCGAACGCAAGCGAATCGGGGGCGAGGTGCAGCGTGCCGAGACGGGCGTCGGACGGCGCTCTCGCCTGATCGGACGATGAAACGGCGCGTCGCCGGGAAGGCTTGTCGGTCATGTGGCAGCCAGGACGTCGAGCGGCAAGATGCCGGCTCGCACAAAACGGGGATTGTAACTTGCGGGGGAGATGCGGCAGAAAGGGACGCTTTGGATGATGAAATGGCGTGCTGACTTCGGGAAAAGCG
Source organism: Caballeronia choica (assembly GCF_001544535.1). GTDB lineage: Bacteria > Pseudomonadota > Gammaproteobacteria > Burkholderiales > Burkholderiaceae > Caballeronia > Caballeronia choica. The sequence continues at coordinate 84,518 of NZ_FCON02000004.1, forward strand.
GAATAACCAAACGATAGATTTTGAACGCCTGCGAGCGGTTCGGCCCAGTCGAGCCCCGATCTACAACAGTCCTACATGTTACGCTCCGGCACCTGTATACAGCGCTCGACGCCTGCCGTCGACAACATCGCCGCGCTCGCTAGATGCCGGACCACCAAGCCTGCGCGTCGATCGCCCCTGCAACTGCTTTACTTTGTCAACGTTATATACTAGCTCGATGATTACTCGCACAACCGGGAGTGGTCCCGACGATCAAAAAAGCTCCGCTAAGACATCGCTCGTCGGCAAGTTTGCGCCACACCCTGCACCGACGCGCGAGTTTGGCTTTCCGTCGAGAATCGAGGAGCCAATTTATCTCTTCCGCGACGATGGCGATTTGAAGGCGCACCCGCGATACTCTGAGGCAAAGAGAGGTTCAACTGACGCCGCGATTGAGTTGGTCCACGATTTGGCGGTGCCGTTGCTTAATCGCGTTTATGAACTCATGGTGCAAGGCTTTATTTCAGAAGACGTTATCTTTTTGGCACCGCATGCTCGGGAGGCGTCGGGTGATAACGCAATACCACAGGTGCTATCCGCGTTGCTGTCAGTTGGAGGCGGCGAATTGGACCGCGACATTGTCCAGACATCGAAGGTGTATCACCGGCCCGGACCCAATGGAACGGCTGAACTTTCGCCCTTCTTTTCATGGGCGAGTCAAGCGCGGCCGCGATTACGTGCTTGTCGATGATGTGACGACTTTGGGAGGCACTCTGTGCGATTTAGCTGACTTCGTGATAAGGGGCGGCGGCACCCCGGTCGCGGCCGTCGTAATCGTAAATGCAAGTCGGTCTGGCAAGCTCTATGCAAATCAGAAGACCGTGAACCTACTCGAAGCGAGGTTTGGAAATGAAATCCGAGAAATCCTTAACATCGCCCCCCACGCGCTCACGTTCGACGAAGCACAGTATCTCATCGGGTTCCGTTCTGCTGAGGAAATCAGAGGTCGCAGTGCTCAAGCGCGGGAAAAAACAGATATCCGACTCCGCGCAAAAGGCATTCTCCTCGCTCAAGCCGGCAATCCCCAAAAAATGATGCGCCGTCGAAACCGCTTTCCTGGTGGAAGCGCGAAGCCCGTGACAAGCCACTGGATCGGGAAGCAAAGAAAATGAACCGTGCTCACGGCGGATTACGGCGTGACCACGGTTCAACCCGACAGCGCCCTTACTCCATGCGCCCCGTGCGCGCCATTTCCATCAGCCGCGCGACACGCTCTTCAGTCGCCGGGTGCGTCGAGAACAGATTCGCGATGCCGCCACCCGACAACGGATTCATGATCATCATCTGCGCGGTGGCCGGATGCGCCTCGGCGGTGGGAAACGGCACGCCCGACGCGTAAGCGTGAATCTTCTCCAGCGCACTTGCGAGCGCCTGCGGATCGCCGGAAATCTGCGCGCCGCCACGGTCGGCCTCGAACTCGCGCGCACGGGAGATCGCCATCTGGATCAGCGCGCCGGCAATCGGCGCAAGGATCGCCACCGCGATACTCGCAATCGGATTCGACGGACGGCCTTCCGAATCGCGGCCGCCGAAGAACATCGCGAAGTTCGCGAGCGCCGAGATCGCGCCGGCCATCGTCGCGGAAACGGTCGAGATCAGGATGTCGCGATGCTTCACGTGCGCGAGTTCGTGCGCCATCACGCCGCGCATTTCGCGCTCGGACAACACGCGCAGGATGCCGGTCGTGGCCGCGACGGCCGCGTGCTCCGGATTGCGGCCGGTCGCGAACGCGTTCGGCGCGTCTTCGTTGATCAGGTAGACGCGCGGCATCGGCAACTGCGCGCGCGTGGCGAGATCGCGCACCATGCGATAGAACTGCGGCGCGCTGGTTTCGTCGACTTCCTGCGCGTTGTACATGCGCAGGACCATCTTGTCCGAGAACCAGTACGAAAAGAAATTCATGCCGAGCGCGACGAGGAGCGCGAGCATCATCCCCTTCGACCCGCCGATCATTCCACCGATAACGACAAAAAGGGCCGTGATCGCTGCCATCAGCATCGCGGTTTTGACCCAATTGAACATGTCTTGAACTCCTCACCCTTTATCAGATGCGCGTCTCGCGCGAATGGCCCGCAGCACGATCGCCCCGGCCCACGGTTGTAAGCAAAACGTTAGATATGGGCGTCGTCCGATAATTCAATTACCTGTGTGAAGTCGCGAGCTTTATTCCAAGTCCGACAAATCCGCTGCCAACGCCCCGGTCCAGCCAGCGTTTCACGCCCGGCTTGCCGGCAAAGCGTTGCGTCACGCTGCCCGCGATCCATGCGACGAAACTGTTCCAGACGGTGCTCATCAGGATGAAGACGAGGCCGAGCGCGAGGAACGCCAGCACCTTGTGCGGACTGTCGGCTGCGACGAACTGCGGGAAGAACGACACGAAGAACAACACGACCTTCGGATTCAGCACGTTCGTGACGAATCCTTGCGCGAAAAGCTGGCGCAGCGACTTGGGTGCGGTTTTGGCGTTCGGCGTGTCGTCCGTGCCGGTTTTGGCGTCCGGATTGGCGAAGATCAACCGCAAGCCGAGATAGATCAAATAGATTGCGCCGGCAAACTTGACGACGGTGAAAGCCGTCGCCGATGCCGCCAGCAGCGCCGTCAGGCCGAACGCGCACGCAAGCGTATGCACGATGCAGCCGGCCGATATGCCGAGCGCCGACACGATGCCCGCGCCACGGCCCTGCGCGACGCTGCGCCCGACGATGTAGGCGGTGTCGGGGCCAGGCGTGACGTTCAGCAGGAAGACTGCGACGAGAAAGAGGGTGAAACTGGTAATGCCGAGCATCGGAGGACTCCAGGCGACTCGTTATTCTGAGTCTTTGATTCTAGCGCCTGGAGCCTTGGCCGTACGGCTTGAGGCGTGACGACAGGCTTCATGCAGAAGCCCTGCGGCTGGCCTACGCTTTGGCCGCCGATTCGGGGATCGCGAAACGCTGGCCGATTTCGAAATTCGCGCCGGTGAGGAATTCGCGCACCGGCAGGCGCTTGCCGCCCGGCTTCTGCAATTGCGTGAGCCGCAGCGCACCTTCGCCGCACGCGACGACCACGCCGTCCGTCGAAACCGCGACGATCGTGCCCGGTTCCGCCGCTGGGGCCGCGTCCGAAACTCCGGCCGCCCAGATTTTCACCGCGACACCGTCGAGCGTGCCGAACGCGCCGGGAAACGGATCGAACGCACGAACCTGACGCGCAAGCGCGTCGGCGGGACGGCGCCAGTCGAGCGCCGCTTCGTGCTTGGCGATTTTCTCCGCGTAGGTCGCGCCTTCGTCCGGCTGAGGCGTCGACGGGAGCGCGCCGTCGCGTTCGAGATCGCGCAGCGCCTGCACGATCAGATCCGCGCCGAGTTGCGCCAGACGGTCATGCAGGCTTCCGGTCGTATCGTCGGGCAGGATCGATACGCGCGCTTCGCGGATCATCGCGCCCGTGTCGAGGCCGGCGTCCATCTGCATCAGCGTGATGCCGGTTTCAGCGTCGCCTGCCTCGATCGCGCGATGGATCGGCGCGGCGCCACGCCAGCGCGGCAACAGCGACCCGTGAATGTTGATCGAGCCGTGCGGCGCGATATCGAGGACTTCCTGCGGCAGGATCAACCCGTAAGCGGCGACCACCATCACATCGTGCGGCGTGGCGCGCAGCATGTCGATGGCCGCCGACGCTTCCTGCGGATACTTGCCATTACGGCGCAGCGAAGTCGGCTGGGCGACTTTCAGGTCGCGCTCCAGCGCGAAGCGCTTCACCGGACTCGCCGTCAGCTTCATGCCGCGCCCGGCCGGCCGGTCCGGTTGCGTCAGCACGAGCGGCACGCTGAATCCCGCTGCGTGGATGGCCGCTAGCGCGGCGGCGGCAAACTCCGGGGTTCCGGCAAAAACGACACGCAGCGATTGGGTCATCGATCAGGCAACCTGCAAATACATCAGTGACGAAACGGGCCTTACAGCGCCTTCTCGAGCTTCTTCATCTTGCCGCGAATACGTGTCTGCTTCAGTTGCGACAGGTATTCGACAAACACGTGCCCTTCCAGATGGTCCATCTCGTGCTGGATGCACACGGCGAGCAGCCCTTCGCACTCGATTTCGAAGGATTCGCCCTTCTCGTTGAGCGCCTTCACGCGCACTTTTTCCTGACGCTCGACGAAATCGTAGATGCCGGGCACCGACAAGCAGCCCTCTTCCCACTCCTTCAGTGCGTCGCTCTCCCAGACGATCTCCGGGTTGATGAAGACCTGCAACTCGTCGTGCGCGTCCGATACGTCGATCACGATCACACGCTCGTGCACGTCCACCTGCGTGGCCGCGAGGCCGACGCCGGGCGCGGAGTACATCGTCTCGGCCATGTCGGCGACGAGCTTGCGAATGCGGTCATCGACGACGGCGACGGGCTTCGCCACCTTGTTCAGCCGCTTGTCCGGGTAGTGAAGAATTTTGAGCAGAGCCATGTTTCGGATTATCGGCGCGCACTGCGGCGCGCGAAAGTCGGCCATTCGGCCAGGTTGCGGGTGGGTGCCGGGGTACGGAAGATAAGCGGCTGAATCCTGTCGATTCAACGCCGCCGGACCTGGACGGCGCCGCGTTGCATGCACGCAGGCGCGACCGGACGACGACCCTTTTTGTGTTTCGGAATATGAAAATTTTAACATGACGACTGCTGCCCTGCTGACCGTCCGCGCCGCGCCAGAACTGGCTCCCGCGCCTGTCGACGAGTTGCGCGCGTGGCTTCGGCTCGCTCATGCGAGCGGCCTGCGCCCCATCGCGCTGCGTGCGCTGCTCGCGGAATTCGGCAGCCCGCAGGCGGTGCTTGCGCAGTCGTTCTCGGCGCTGGCCACGATCGCCGGCGGCGACGCTGCAAAGGCCGTGCTCGCGCCGCCGCCGCGCTTTGACCACGGCTTCGACGAATACGTGGAGCGCGCCGTCGAATGGGCGTCGGCCGCTGGAAATCACGTGCTCACGCTCGCCGACACTGCCTATCCGCGCGCACTGCTCACGATGCCCGATCCGCCGCCGCTGCTATATGTAAAGGGACGTCTGGAATTGCTGCAGATGCGCGCCGTCGCGATAGTCGGCAGCCGCAGCGCGACGCCCCAGGGCATCGAGGACGCGCGGCGCTTCGCCCGCGCGCTGGCGGACGCTGGGCTTACCGTCGTCTCGGGGCTCGCGCTCGGCATCGACGCCGCCGCGCATGGCGGCGCGCTCGAAGGCGCCGCGAGCACCATCGCCGTGATCGGCACGGGAGCGGACCTCGTGTATCCGTCGAAAAATCGCGAGCTGGCGCACCGGATCGCCGAGCTTGGCGCCATCGTCTCCGAATGGCCGCTCGGCACGCCCGCGCGGTCGGAGAACTTCCCGCAGCGCAACCGGATCATCGCGGGGCTCGTCGGCGGCGTGCTGATCGTCGAGGCGGCAATGCGATCCGGCTCGCTGATCACCGCGCGGCTCGCGAACGAGATGGGCCGCGACGTGTTCGCGATGCCCGGTTCGATCCACGCGCCGCTCGCACGCGGCTGCCACCGGATGATCAGGCAGGGCGCGAAGCTCGTCGAAACGCCGGAGGACGTGTTGGAGGAGTTCGGATTGGCGGTTGCGACTGTAGGCGAGAGAGAAACCCGGCGGCACGTGAGCGGGACGACGAGAACAGGACTGCGCCGACACAAGAGCGGAACGGCGAAAAACGACACCGGCGACAAGCCAGCGCAGGGGCGCAGCGGCACCCCGATCGCGGACGATTGGTCGGACAGCCCACCTGCCGACATACCGCACCCGCCGCCCGCCACCGCATCCTGGGCATCGGCCCGCGCCGCGCCGCCGCCCGCATCAGACCCCGACACCGACCGCCTGCTCACCGCGCTCGGCCATTCGCCCACGACACTTGAAATCCTCGCGGCGCGCACCGAACTGGAAGGCGCGATGCTGCAAAGCCTGTTGCTGCAACTCGAACTGGCCGGTCGGATCGAGACGCTGCCGGGAGGCCGCTTCGTTCGCATCGAGCGCTGATCATGCGGGATCATGCTACATTCGCTGAAAATACTGGCAGAAATGCCCGCCTGCGCCATACAAAAGGACTGTCAAGGAACACCATGCCCGCGCTGAATCTCGACACCGACGCCGAGCAGATCGCCGAGCGTATCGGCGAGCCCGATACGCTCTTCGTCGCCTGCCTGTGCGCGGACTGGTGCGGGACGTGCCGCGAGTATCGCGCGGGCTTCGACCGGCTCGCCGACGCGCATCCGGACATCTGCTTCGCATGGATCGACATAGAGAACCAGGCGGATCGCTTCGACGATCTCGACGTCGAGAACTTCCCGACGATCCTGATCGAAGACGCCATCACGACGCGCTTCTTCGGCACCGTGCTGCCGCAGGCATCGATCGTGGAGCGCATGCTGGTCGACCTGACCGCGTTGCCCGGCATCGTCGGCGCGCCGAAATTGCGGCCCGCGCTCGCCGACGCCTAGCCGGCGCTCACGCACCAAATCGGCCTTCCGCGCAGTTCGCGAAACGTCGGCGCACACTATTCGACAGGCCGCTTTTATATGACACGGAAGGCGCGCGGCGCCTGCCGTGTGCTATAAAGCGGCGTTAAAGGGTCCCAAACCGGAGCCCCAAGCCAGTCCCAACCAAATCGAGTCATGTCCAAAGCCCTGATCATCGCCGAGAAGCCATCTGTCGCGAACGACATCGCGCGCGCGCTGGGCGGCTTCACCAAGCATGACGAATACTACGAAAGCGACGACTACGTGCTTTCGTCCGCTGTCGGCCACTTGTTGGAGATCGCGGCGCCCGAGGAATACGACGTCAAGCGCGGCAAGTGGAGTTTCGCCAATCTGCCCGTCATTCCGCCGCATTTCGACCTGAATCCGATCGCGAAAAGCGAATCGCGCCTGAAGGTGCTGACGAGGCTGCTCAAGCGCAAGGACATCGACCGCCTGATCAACGCCTGCGACGCCGGGCGCGAGGGCGAGCTGATCTTTCGCCTGATCGCGCAGCACGCGAAGGCCAAGCAGCCGGTGCAACGCCTGTGGCTCCAGTCGATGACGGCGGGCTCGATTCGCGACGGCTTCGCGCATCTGCGCAGCGACGCGGATATGCAGCCGCTCGCCGACGCCGCCCGCTGCCGCTCGGAAGCGGACTGGCTCGTCGGCATCAACGGCACGCGTGCGATGACCGCGTTCAACAGCAAGGGCGGCGGCTTTTTCCTGACGACGGTCGGGCGCGTTCAGACGCCAACGTTGTCGATCGTCGTCGAACGCGAGGAGAAGATCCGCCGCTTCGTGCCGCGCGATTATTGGGAAGTGCGCGCTGAGTTCATTGCCGCGAAGGGCCTGTACGAAGGCCGCTGGTTCGACCCGAAATTCAAGCGCGCCGACAACGATCCCGAGCAGCGCGATTCGCGGCTCTGGAGCCTCGCGGCGGCCGAATCGGTTGTCGCGGCCTGTCGCGGCAAGACTGGAACGGTCACGGAAGAATCGAAGCCGTCGACGCAGATGTCGCCGCTCCTCTTCGACCTGACGAGCCTCCAGCGCGAAGCCAACGGCCGTTTCGGCTTTTCGGCGAAGAACACGCTCGGTCTCGCGCAGGCGCTGTATGAAAAGCACAAGGTGCTGACCTACCCGCGTACCGACGCACGCGCGCTGCCGGAGGATTACCTCGCGACGGTGAAGGACACGCTCACGATGCTGAAGGAGAGCAACAACTATCTCCCGCACGCGAAGCAGGTGCTCGACAAGGGCTGGGTGAAGCCGAACAAGCGCATCTTCGACAATTCGAAGATCAGCGATCACTTCGCCATCATCCCGACGCTGCAGGCGCCGAAGGCGCTGTCCGAGCCGGAACAGAAGCTTTACGACCTCGTCGTGAAGCGCTTTTTGGCCGTGTTTTTTCCGGCGGCAGAGTATCTCGTCACGACGCGTATCACCGAAGTCGCCGGGCATCACTTCAAGACCGAAGGCAAGGTGCTCGTCGAACCGGGTTGGCTGCAGGTCTACGGCAAGGAAGTGGGCGGCGAAGACGCCAACCTCGTGCCGGTGCAGAAGGATGAAAAAGTCGACGTCGAAAAGGTCGCGGCCCATGGCCTCGTGACCAAGCCGCCCGCGCGCTACAACGAAGCGTCGCTGCTCTCGGCGATGGAAGGCGCGGGCAAGCTCATCGAAGACGAAGAATTCCGCGAAGCGATGGCGGCGAAGGGCCTCGGCACGCCGGCGACGCGCGCGGCAGTCATCGAAGGGCTGCTCGGCGAAAAGTACATCGTCCGCGAAGGCCGCGAACTGATCCCCACCGCGAAGGCGTTCCAGTTGATGACGCTCCTGCGCGGACTCGGCGTCGAGGAACTGACCGCGCCCGAACTCACCGGCGAGTGGGAGCACAAGCTCTCGCAGATGGAGCGCGGCAATCTGCATCGCGATACGTTCATGCAGGAAATCGCACGCATGACGCAGACGATCGTCAAGCGCGCGAAGGAATACGATTCCGACACGATCCCCGGCGACTACGCGACGCTCGAAACGCCGTGTCCGAATTGCGGCGGGCAGGTGAAGGAAAACTATCGCCGGTTTGCGTGCTCGAAGTGCGAATTCTCGATTTCGAAAATTCCCGGCGGCCGCCAGTTCGAGATTCCGGAAGTCGAGGTATTGCTGAAAGAGAAGACGATCGGGCCGCTGTCGGGATTCCGCAGCAAGATGGGCCGGCCGTTCTCGGCGATTCTCAAGCTGTCGCTGGATGACGAGATCAAGAACTACAAGCTCGAATTCGACTTCGGCCAGGACTCCGGCGGCGAAGACGGCGAACCGCCCGATTTCTCGGAGCAGACGCCGGTCGGGCACTGTCCGAAATGCCGGTCGCGCGTGTATGAGCATGGCATGAGCTACGTCTGCGAAAACTCGGTGTCGAATCCGAAGACGTGTGATTTCCGCTCGGGGAAGGTGATTCTGCAGCAGGAAATCGCGCGCGATCAGATGGAGAAGCTGCTCGAGGAAGGCCGCACGGACCTGCTGACGAACTTCAAGTCGTCGCGGACCGGGCGCAATTTCAAGGCGTTTCTCGTCAAGCAGCCGGACGGCAAGATCGGCTTCGAGTTCGAGAAGAAGGAGCCGAAGCCGGGTGCCAAGACGGCGGTCAAGCGCGGCGCGGCTGCGGCGCCTGTCGAGAGCGGTGAAGATGATGGCGACGGCGATGTCGCGGTAGCCGCCGCCAAAAAGACGACGAAGGTCGCGGCCAAAAAAGCACCGGCCAAGAAGGCGGCCGCGAAGAAAACCACCGCACGCAAAACCGGCTGACGCCAATTCGGCTCGACCACGAAAAAGGCCCGTGAAGCGATTCACGGGCCTTTTTTATCGTCAGGCGCTTTCGATCAATATGGCGAATGCGCCGGCATCCGGATCCTCGACCGCGCCGGCTTCGCGAGCTTCGGCCCGAGTTCGCCGTCGATCGGACGCGCCACCGTCGCTGTCGGCGGCGGCGCGCCTTCCGGACCGTGCGCATACGCCGCATGCGCGACCAGCGGCTCGGACGCGTCATCGTTCAACGCGGCCGATCCGGGCTTGACGAGGCCATCCTTGAGCCACTGCTCGCCGAGCTGGTGATTCGGCGTCTGGCTGAAATGTTCGACGAGATGGTCGATGAAGGTCCGCACCTTCGCCGGCAAATGGCGGCGGCTCGGATACGCGACGTTGATCTCGACCTTCGGCAGCCGGTAGTCGGAAAGCAGCCGCACCAGGGTTCCGCGCGTCGTGTCGTTGCCGATCAGATAACTCGGCAGGATCGCGATGCCCATGCCGAGCAGCGCGAATTGCCGCAGCATTTCCGTATTGTTCGCGACGATCACATTCGACGGCCGCACATGCACCTCGCCTTCCGGGCCAGTGAACACGCGCTCGTCGCCCCCGTATTCCGCCGGCAGGCTCAGACAAGGATGCGCGAGCAGATCTTCGGGACGCGTCGGCGTGCCGTGCGTTTCGAGGAAGTCCGGCGTCGCGCAGACGATCATGCAGCCGGTCGTCAGACGCCGTGTCACGACGCTCGAACTCCTCACCTGCCGCGCGATCACGATGCCGACATCGAAACCTTCTTCCACGAGATCGACTTGCCGGTCGACGAGCGTGACATCGGGAATGACCTTCGGGTAGCGCTGGGCGTAGGTTTGCAGGACCGGCGCAAGATTGTGCAGCCCGAACACGACCGGCGCGACGATCCGCAGCGAGCCGACCGGCTCGTGGTTGCGCGCAACTACCATCTGTTCGACGTCCTCGAGTTCATCGAGAATCTGCCGCGCGCGCTCCAGATAGACCTGGCCGGACTCGGTCAGCGAAAGACTGCGCGTCGTGCGGTTCAGCAAACGCGTACCAAGGCGCCCTTCCAGGTCCGCGATGTGGCGCGTCGCCACCGCGTTCGAGATATCCATCGCATTGGCCGCCCGGACGAAACTTCCGAGGTCCGCCACACGCACGAACACTCTCATCGACTGCAAATGATCCATCAGACAACTCCTGCCGCAAGCGCGGCTTTCCTAAATCTTGATCCAACGCAATCGCGAATTATCCTAGGACTGGCGAAATCGTGCAGAAGTTGCCGATTCTTGGTGTTTTTTCGGCGAAAGCTTGCGGGTTTGCGCCCCTAAAACGGGATAAATTCCTGATTGTTGCGCAGCGCACAACGCCGGCGTGGGGTCTTTGCGTAGGTCGGGGAGAACTCGAGGTGCTGGCCGCGCCAGTTTTGGCGGGAGAGACAGCCCTAATACCGGGTCCGCGTGCGCGGAAGCCGATATTAGGGATTGGTTTAAAAAATGAGGCTAATGGTTGCGACCGGGATCAGGCAGCCAACCGCCTTTCCATGGCGGCTTTCGCCGCCGGCAATTCTTCCGGCAAGCCCTGCTGAAGCTTCGTGAAAAGTTCGTCGTGCAGCGCCAACTCGTCGCGCCATGCCGAATCGTTGACGGAAATCACCTGTTCGAACTGCGCGCGGGTGAAACCTAGGTCGCCCCAATCGATGTCCTCGTACCGCGGCGAGATGCCGAACGCGTGCTCCTCACCCTGCGCCGTCCCTTCGATGCGCCCGACCATCCAGTTCAGCACGCGCATGTTCTCGCCGAATCCCGGCCAGACGAACTTGCCGTCGTCGCCCTTGCGGAACCAGTTGACGCAGAAGAACTTCGGCGGCTTTGCCTGCATCGCGTCGAGCCGTTCGCCCATCTTCAGCCAATGGCCGAAGTAGTCGCTCATGTTGTAGCCGCAGAACGGCAACATCGCGAACGGATCGCGACGCACGACGCCCTGCTGGCCCGCTGCGGCGGCCGTGGTTTCGGAACCCATCGTCGCGGCCATGTAGACGCCTTCCTTCCAGTCGCGCGCTTCGGTCACGAGTGGCACCGTGTTCGAGCGCCGGCCGCCGAAGATGAACGCGTCGATCGGCACGCCCGCCGGATTTTCCCAGTCTGGGTCGATCGACGGACATTGCGACGCCGGCGCCGTGAAGCGCGCGTTCGGATGCGCGGCCTTCGCGCCGGTTTCCTTCGCGAGTTCCGGCGTCCAGTCGCGTCCCTGCCAGTCGATCAGGTGCGCCGGCGGCGTGTCGGTCATGCCTTCCCACCAGACGTCGCCGTCGTCGGTCAGTGCAACGTTCGTGAAGATCACGTTTTCCTTCAGCGTCGCCATCGCGTTGAAGTTGGTTTTTTCGCTCGTGCCCGGCGCGACGCCGAAATAGCCGGCCTCCGGATTGATCGCGTACAGGCGCCCGTCACGGCCCGGCTTGATCCACGCGATGTCGTCGCCGATCGTCGTCACCTTCCAGCCGTTCATGTCCGACGGCGGGATCAGCATCGCGAAGTTGGTCTTGCCGCACGCCGACGGGAACGCCGCCGCGACGTGATACTTGCGGCCCTCGGGCGAGGTTACGCCGAGAATCAGCATGTGCTCGGCGAGCCAGCCTTCGTCGCGGCCCATCGTCGAGGCGATGCGCAGCGCGAAACACTTCTTGCCCAGGAGCGCATTGCCGCCGTAGCCCGAGCCGAAGCTCCAGATTTCGCGCGACTCGGGGAAATGGACGATGTATTTCGTGTCGTTGCACGGCCACGGCACATCCTTCTTGCCGGCCGAGAGCGGCGCGCCGACCGAATGCACGCATGGCACGAACGCGCCGTCGGTGCCGAGCACGTCGTACACGGCGCGGCCCATGCGCGTCATGATCCGCATGTTGGTCACGACGTACGGACTATCCGACAACTCCACGCCGATATGCGCGATCGGCGAGCCGAGCGGACCCATCGAGAACGGCACGACGTACATCGTGCGGCCGCGCATCGAACCATCGAAGAGACCGTCCAGCGTCGTGCGCATTTCCTGCGGATCGATCCAGTTATTGGTCGGGCCAGCATCCTCGGGGCGCTTCGAACAGATGAACGTGCGATCTTCGACGCGGGCAACGTCGGTCGCATCGGAACAGGCAAGGAAGGAGTTGGGGCGCTTGGCGGGATTGAGCTTCTTGAGGGTGCCGGCGGAAACCATCTGGTCGCAAAGGCGGTCGTATTCCGCCTGGCTCCCGTCGCACCAGACGACGCGCGCGGGCTTGGTCAGCGCGGCGACGTGCTGGACCCAGTCGAGAAGCTTTCGATGCCTGACATACGCCGGCGCATCGATCTCGACGGCGTTGTTGTGTTCGACTACTGCGGGCTGATTCATCGAGCTGTCTCCGTTCCTTGAAGGATGAAAACGGTTAGCGCTCATCGACGCTGCCTTGCGAGAGGCGCATTCAGCGCAATTCCGGCGACACCTTCACGACGTTGGGCGGCAGTGGTCACGCGAAACGTCGGGTCCGGCGAGGTCCGGTATTGCGCAAAACGGGCATGGCGTGATGAGCCACGCAGCTTGCCTGGGCCGAGCCGTCTGGAATCGCGGCTTGCGTCGGCACGGAACAAACTGTTAAAAAGAGATACTAAGTTGCCTTGCCTCCTGGCCGAAAAGCGGATTTACCGGCATTTTTCGCATGCGGACTGTTTTAGTACGTCCGTTCACTGTTCCCAAAAAATGGAGTTCAAGCATACCACTCGACTGCTTGAATTTCTTGACGCGGTGCAATAACGTCGCAATCGCCGAATTTATCGGTAATTACCCGAAGTTAGCCCGCCTATTTTCTTCCACAGATCGTACGCAGCACGTTTGATGCCCAACAAAAGCCAATCGATACCCATGAAAATCGCCATCCTCGACGACTACCAGGACGCGGTCCGCAAGCTGGAATGCTTCCATCTGCTCGATGACCAAGAGGTCAAAGTGTTCAATAACACGGTGCGCGGTCTCGGACAGTTGGCTAGCAGACTGTCGGAAGTCGATGCGCTCGTCCTGATCCGCGAGCGCACGCGAATCAACTCGCAATTGCTCGACAAGCTGCCGCGCCTGCGCATGATCAGCCAGACGGGCAAGGCGGGCGGCGGACACATCGATATCGACGCCTGTACCGAACGCGGGATCGCCGTGCTGGAAGGCACCGGCTCGCCGATCGCGCCCGCCGAGCTGACCTGGGCGCTGATCATGGCAGCGCAGCGCCGCATTCCGCAATACGTGGCGAACCTGAAGCAGGGCGCGTGGCAGCAATCGGGGCTGAAGACGTCCGCGCTGCCGCCGAATTTCGGTCTCGGGCAGGTTTTGCGCGGGCAAACGCTCGGCATCTGGGGCTACGGCAAGATCGGCCGGCTCGTCGCGGGCTACGGCAAGGCGTTCGGGATGAACGTGCTGGTTCACGGCCGCGAACATTCGCTGGAACTGGCGCGCGAACATGGATACGACATCGCGGAGAACCGCGAGGCGCTCTTCGAACAGAGCGACGTGCTGACGCTGCATCTGCGCATGCACGACGACACGCGCGGCATCGTCACGCAGCAGGACCTGATGCGCATGAAGCCGACCGCGCTCTTCGTCAACACGAGCCGCGCCGAATTGCTCGAGGAAAACGCGCTTTTGAACGCGCTGCACCACAATCGACCGGGGATGGTCGCCATCGACGTTTATGAAAGCGAGCCGATCCTGCAGGGCTACGGCTTGCTGCGGATGGAAAACGTGATCTGCACGCCGCACATCGGCTATGTCGAGCACGAGAGCTACGAGCTTTATTTCAGCGCGGCGTTCAAGAATATCCTGGCGTTCGACGCCGGCGATACGTCGAGCGTGTCGAACCCGGATGCGCTCGTCGGCGGACGGCGACGGTAGGCTCGCTAAATCGTTGAAACGTCGATCGACGGTTCGCAGCGCACCGGGAAATTCACCGAGTTCGCGATGAAACAGAAGCGGTGCGCATCGTGGTGCAGCCGCTTCGCCAGTTCCACATCGCCGCCCGCGCCGATCGTCACTTGCGGGCGCAGCAGGACGTCGATGAACCGGCCGTCGCCTTGCGCGCTTTCCTCCATCGTGCCGAGCGCGTCGTCGACGTAGCCCGTCACGACGACACCGTTCGTCGCGCACAAGTGCAGATACCAGAGCATGTGGCACGAAGACAGCGACGCCACGAACAACTCCTCCGGGTTGTGGCGCGTGGCGTCGCCGCGAAAGGCCGGATCGCTCGATGCCTCGATGGCCGCCTTGTTTGGCACGCGCACGAGGTGATCGCGCGTGTAGGCGTCGTAGCGCGAGGTGCCCGAGCCCTGGTCGCCCGTCCAGACGACGCTCAATGCGTAAGTGTGTTTTTTCGACACCTTCTGCTCCTTTCTGCTCCTGTTTCAGAGAGACGCGGCCGCGCTCATCAGGTCGGGGATGCGTGTCAGGAACTGCTCGCCATCGACGCGGCCGAGGTCGTAAGCATGCTGCATCTGCGACGGACTCGTATAGTCCCAGCTCGAAATCGGCACCTTGCGCGACGGCTGCACGTAGACGCGCCGCTGCTCGCCATGCGGCACGACGAACATCTGCGGACGCGGATAAAGGCGCGTCACCATCACGAGGACGAGTCCCGGCGCGGCATCGAGCGCGCCGACGGGCACGTTGTCGACCATGCCGCCGTCGAGGACCGGGCGGCCGTTGCGCCGCAGGACCGGCGTGAACGGCGGCGTGCTCGACGACTGCAGGATCAGGTCGGCGAGATCCTCGACGGTCGCGCATTCCTGCGCCGTCACGAATTCGGGATGGAAGCCGAGCGTCTGGCCGAGCGTCGGATGGAGCGTCTTGCGCACGTACTTTTCGATGTTGTACGCGATCAGGCCCGCCGCGACGGCACTGCGCGCGCCGAGCCAGCGCGGCAGATGCGACACGCCGATGCGAATCTCGGGCGCGGACTGGAGCGTCGGGAACTGGTCGCTGAAGATGTCGAGCAGCGCCTGGCGGTAGATGCGGTAGTGCGGAAACACCGATTGTCCGCGTAGCAGGTTGCCCCAGTAGACGTTTTTCGTGTTGTCGCGCAGAGCGTGGGCGTAGTAGTCCATCACCCATTGCGCACGGTTCGTGTAGAGCATGCACGCGGTGGCGGCGCCGGCTGAGATGCCGGTGATCACGCGCGGACGCAGGTCGAGTTGCGGCTGCACGACGTCCCAGAATCCGGCTTGCCACCAGCAGCGGTTGCCGCCGCCCGCGAATACGACTTGATCGAACATTGCTTTGCTTGCTTGCTTGCTTGCTCTAACCGAGGAGCGTGTAGGTGGTCGTGGCGTGGGCGGCGAGCTGGCCTTCGGCGTCGTGCAGCTCTATCTCGCCGAAGACGAGGTTGCGGCCGCGGCGCAAGACTTTTGCGGTTACGAGGACGTCGCCGGTTTTCACCGGCCGCATGAAGCTCGTGTTCAGGGAGACCGTGGTCATCGGTTTGAAGCCGCCGAGGACGTGCGAAATCGCGACGACCATCGCCGTGTCGGCTGCTGACATGAAGACCTGGCCGCAGATCACGCCGCCGGCGTGGCGCAGGGCGTCGGAATCGGGTAGGCGCAGGGTGACGGTGTCGTCGGTGGTGCGCTCGGGACGCAGTGACAATTCGCGCACCCACGGCGCGAGGATGTTGTCGAGGAGAGCGCGGATGGCGGTTTCGTCCATGATTTTTTGGGTTTGATCGGGGGTGAAGCGCACGAGGGTTCGATGCTTCCGGCGCCTCGCGATCATACCGGGTTGGATGTTTTTGGGACGAGAGGCCCGGCTGAGCGGCGGGCGATGCGGGCGTGTCGGCTGTCTTTGAGATTTTTTTGCCGGGAAGGCTTGCGCGTCTCGGAAAAACATCGCTATAATTCGGATTCAGTTTTTCGGGGCGTTAGCTCAGTTGGTAGAGCAGCGGACTCTTAATCCGTAGGTCGAGTGTTCGAGTCACTCACGCCCCACCACCGAATTCAAGCAAAAAGCCCGGTCATTCGACCGGGCTTTTTGCTTTGTGGATTCTGTGCAAGCGGGAAGACATAGCAGCAATGCCGCTGTCGATCGGCGCCATCACAAGCCCCCCGTCGTTCGCAGCGCGCAACCCCCAAAAGCACGCGCCTCACTCGCAACGAGTCAACTCCACCCCCCACTCCACCTCACCCGCCGGCATCGGCCTCCCCAACAAAAACCCCTGCAACGAGTCACACCCCAACCGCGTCAGCAAATCCCTCTGCGCCCCGGTCTCCACCCCTTCCGCCACGATATCGAGATTCATCGTCTGCCCAAGCGCGATGATCGCCGAGACGATCGCCGCGTCCTCCCCGTCCTGTGCGAGATCGCTGACAAACCCCCGATCGATCTTCAGCTCACTGGCCGGCAGCCGCTTCAAATAAAGCAGGCTCGAATACCCCGTCCCGAAATCATCAATCGAAATCCGCACCCCGAGCGCCCTCACGCGATGCAGGATATCGAGACTCGCATCGACATCCCGCATCGCGGTCGACTCGGTAATCTCCAGCGTCAGCGCCGCGCCTTCGATCCGATGCCGCGCGAGTGCCGCCTCCACCGCCGGCACCAGCCGGCTATTGTTGAACTGCAGCGCCGAAATATTCACCGCCACGCTGAGCGCCGTCTGCCCCGCCGCACGCCAGGCCGCGACCTGCCGGCAAGCCTCGTCGATCACCCATTCCCCGATCTGCACGATCAGCCCCGTGCGCTCGGCAAGCGGAATGAACTTGTCCGCCGACAACACGCCGCGCGTCGGATGTTTCCACCGCAACAGCGCTTCGACGCCCGTCATCGGCCCGCTCGGCGCCTGGAACTTCGGCTGGTAATAAAGCACCAGTTGCCCCCGCTTCTCAGCAAGACGCAAATCCTGCAGCAGGTTCAGATGATCCTCGCTGTTCGCATTCATCGATCCTTCGAAGAAACACGCCTGCGCGCGTCCCAGCGATTTCGCGTGATACATCGCGATGTCCGCATTCTTCAGCAACTCGTGCGCATCCGCGCCGTTGCCCGGATAAATCGCGATCCCGATGCTCACCGATACCCGCAGGTCATGCCCCGAAACCTGAAACGATTCGCCGATCGCGGCGACGAGCTTGTCGGCGATCGTCGCGGCATCGCCGGGTTCGCGCACGCTCGCGACCAGCACGAACTCGTCGCCGCCCACCCGCGCACTCGTATCCTGCGCACGCACGCTCGCCCGGATGCGGTCGGCCGCCTGCGCGAGCAGGATGTCGCCCAGATGATGGCCGAAGGTGTCGTTGATGGCCTTGAAGCCGTCGAGGTCCATGAACATGACGGCGAAGCGGCCCTTCTCCGCATCGGCGTGGTCGATGGCCTGCTTCAACCGGTCTTCGAGCAGCAAACGGTTCGGCAGCTTGGTCAGGTTGTCGTGCAGGACGAGATATGACAGTTCCTGGTTCGCTTCGGCAAGCGACGTCGAAAGCGCGGCGGTCCTGATTTCGAGGCGCATGTCGAGCACCGACGTGATCAGCGCGACCGCCAGCACCGCAATCGTGACGACGATGATCGGCAGCGCGAGCGATGCGGTGTTCAGGCCCACACGCGCCGCGCCGCAAATCGAGCCAAGCGGAAACTGCGCGGCCGCCATGCCGGTGTAATGCATCGCGACAATCGCGATGCCCATCACGAGCGCCGCGCCCATCCGGTAGCTGCGCACGCGCGCGCTGTGGCGGCGCAGGTGGAACGCGATCCACAGCGCCGCGCCGCCGGCCACGACGGCAATCGCCACCGATGCGCCGACGATCACCGGGCTATAGACGATGCCGGGCGTCATCTTCATCGCGGCCATGCCGGTGTAGTGCATCGCCGCGATGCCGCCGCCGAGCAGCAGCGCGCCGGCGGCGAGCCGCGGCAGCGGCAACGTGCTTCGACTGCCGAGCCAGAGCGCGAACGTCGACGACCCAACCGCGATCAGCAGCGAAAGCAGCGTCAGCCCGACGTCATAGCCGAGGTCGATCGGCAAGTCGAACGCGAGCATGCCGATGAAATGCATCGACCAGACGCCGAGGCCCAGCGCCAGCGCGCCACCGCCGAGCCACCAGCGCGCGGCCACCCGTCTGGCGCTGCTGATGCGGCCGACGAGGTCGAGCGCGGTGTAGGACGCGAGCACGGCGACCAAAAAAGAAAACAGCACCAGTAGACTGTTGTAACTCCCGACCAGCATTTGAAGGTCCTCCCATAACTGCACGCGAACTGCACGCGGCAAGGCGCGCGAAAGGCGAGCGCGTCCTCGTTTAACGTCGCGTTACGCCATAACCTGAAGGGTCGGGGCAAGATTTTTCGGGATTTCGCCGCATTTTTTGCACTGTCTGGAAAACGTCCACCCGTTTCGAGCCATGCTGCCTACTCTTCTCGCCCTGATCCCGCTGACCAGCGAAAGCCGCGCTTCGATCGGCGCTTCCTTCGACATCATCGACGCGCGCGATCCCGCCTCGCGCGATCAGGCGTTCGCCGCGCACGGCGAGGGGGTTCGCGCGGTGCTGACCAACGGTTCGACCGGCATCTCCGCCGCCGACATCGAGCGCCTGCCACATCTGGAACTGATCGGCGCGCTCGGCGCGGGCTACGAGAACATCGCGCGCGATGCGGCGAAGGCGCGCGGCATCGTCGTGGCGAACGGCGCGGGGACGAACGACGATTGCGTCGCCGATCACGCCTTCGCGCTGCTGCTCGCCACCGTGCGCGCGATTCCCGCGCTCGATCAGGCGTGCCGCGCGGGTCGCTGGCGCGATGAACTGCCGTTGCAACCGAACTTCTCGGGCAAGCGGCTCGGCGTCGTGGGACTCGGCAATATCGGTCGCAAGGTGGCGCGGCGCGCGCTCGGCTTCGATCTCGAAGTCGGTTATCACAACCGGCACGCGCAGCTGGAGACGCCCTACGCGTACTTCGATGCACTGATCGCGCTGGCGGGCTGGGCCGACTACCTCGTCGTCACGACGCCGGGCGGCGCGGCGACGCGTCATTTGATCGACGCGGACGTGCTCGATGCGCTCGGCCCGCGCGGTTATCTGGTGAACGTGGCGCGCGGCAGCGTCGTCGATACGGCGGCGCTCGGACGGGCGCTCGAGCATGGCGTGATCGCCGGCGCGGGCCTCGACGTGTACGAGGGCGAGCCGGCGCCACCCGCGCTCCTGACGGGCTCGCCGCGCGTCGTGCTGACGCCGCATGTCGGCGGACGTTCGCCCGAGGCGCTGGCGGCATCGGTGGCGCGCTTCATCGACAACGCGACGCGTCACTTCTCCGGCCAGCCGGTGCTGACACCTGTTTGAAAGGCTGCGCGGCACGCGCCTGCGCAAAATCGCAGGTTCCCGTATCGTGTCGGACTCAACATCCGCTTAATC
This sequence comes from Caballeronia choica, assembly GCF_001544535.1. Taxonomy (GTDB): domain Bacteria; phylum Pseudomonadota; class Gammaproteobacteria; order Burkholderiales; family Burkholderiaceae; genus Caballeronia; species Caballeronia choica. The sequence goes on from NZ_FCON02000004.1 coordinate 104,228, forward strand.
GAGCCTTGCGCCCACGACCGTGCCGACCGAGAACGCCTTCAAGACGCCACCGCGCGACCCCGACACCCCGATGACGCCCCTTGAACGGCGCGGCATGGCGGCGATCCTGCTGGCGGTAGCGCTCGCGACGCTCGACACCGCCATCGCGAACACGGCGCTGCCCGCGATCGGCGCCGATCTTCACGCGACGCCCGCCGCGTCCGTCTGGATCATCAACGCGTATCAGCTCGCGATGGTCGCGACGCTGCTGCCGTTCGCGGCGCTGGGCGGCATCGTCGGGCAGCGGCGAATCTATCTCGGCGGCCTGATCGTGTTCACGGTGGCGTCGGCGGTGTGCGCGCTGTCGTGGTCGCTACCGACGCTCGTCGCCGCGCGGCTGCTGCAAGGGCTCGGCGCGAGCGCCGTCATGAGCGTCAACACCGCGTTGATCAGCGCGATCTTTCCGCCGCATAGGCTGGGGCGCGGCGTCGGGTTGAATGCGCTCGTCGTGGGCGTGGCGTTCGCGGTCGGGCCGACGGTCGCGTCGATCGTGCTGTCGCTCGGAACCTGGCCGTGGCTCTTCGCGGTGAACCTGCCGGTCGGCGTGCTCGCGCTCGTCATCGCATGGCCCGCGCTGCCGCAGACGCCGCGCGCCGCGCACGGCTTCGACCGCGTCGCGGCAGCGCTGAACGTGGTGACGTTCGCGACGCTGATCTTCGCGCTCGGCGAAGCTGCGCAGCGCGCGCCGGCGCATGTGGTGCTGGTCGCGCTCGCCGTGGCAATCGGCGCGGGCGCGTTGCTGCTGCAACGCGAACGGGGCCATCCCGCGCCGATGCTCCCCGTCGACCTCTTCAAGCGGCCGATGTTCGCGCTCTCGACGATGACCGCCGTCTTCTCATTCGCCGCGCAGGGTTTGGCGTTCGTGTCCCTGCCGTTCTATTTCGAAGGCGTGCTCGGACGCACGCAAGTGGAGACCGGCTTTCTGATGACGCCGTGGTCGGTGTTGGTCGCGCTGATGGCGCCGATTGCCGGGCGTTTGTCCGATCGCCATCCGCCGGGACTGCTCGGCGGGGTCGGGCTCGCGATCATGTGCGCGGGAATGGTTTCCCTCGCGATGCTGCCGGCGAATCCGCATGCGCTCGAAATCGGCATCCGGATGTCGATCTGCGGCGCGGGCTTTGGGTTCTTCCAGTCGCCGAACCTGAAGGCGTTCATGGCGAGCGCGCCGCGCGAGCGCAGCAGCGGCGCGAGCGGCGTGGTGGCGACGGCGCGTCTGCTCGGACAGGCGACGGGCGCGGCGCTCGTCGCCTTGTGCTTTGGCATTGCGGGGAAGCACGGGCCGGCGCTCGCGCTGTCGCTGGGTGCGGCGTTCGCGGGCGCGGCGAGCGTCGCGAGCGGGCTGCGGCTCATCACGCGTGATACGGGCGGCGGGCAGACGGTTCAGGCGGCGAAGGAGTGATCGGGCGGCGGCACGTTGCCGCAGTCAGACTCCACCGGACATCAGCGCCGTCCTGACCGCCGCCACCACCGTGCTCCAGTCGCCCAGCGACGTCTGCTTGAATAGGCGCATGGTCGGATACCACGGGCTGTCATCGCGATCGAGCATCCAGCGCCAGTCGTAGTTCGCCGGCAGCAGCACCCACACCGGCTTGCCGAGCGCGCCCGCCAGATGCGCAACCGACGTATCCACGGTGATGACGAGATCGAGTTGTTCGATGAGCGCGGCGGTATCCGCGAAATCCTGGATTTGTTCGGTGAGGTCGTGCAGCGCGAGCGCCGCGCCTTCGAGTTGCGCGCGCGCCGGTCCCTTTTGCAGCGAAAACCACGCGATGCCCGGCACATCGGCGAGACCGCCGAGCGCGGCGAGCGGCATCGAGCGAAAGCGGTCGTTGGCGAAAGTCGGACTGCCCGCCCACACGACACCGACACGCCGCCTCCCTTCACCGAGATCGGCGACGCGCTGCGGCCAGTCGCGAAGACGCGCGCCGCTCACGCGCAGATACGGCACCTCGGCGGGCACGCCCGGCTCGATCCCGGCGACGTGATACGGCACGCTCATCATCGGCGTCCAGAAGTCGTAGCCGTGCCGCGGCTTCTCGACGAGCACGCGCCGCACGCCACGCACGCCGCCAACCAGTTCCGCGATATTGCCCGGCACGAGCACGTCGACGCTCGCGCCCATCCGTTCGAGCACGGCGGCATAGCGCACGAACTGGAGCTGATCGCCGTGTCCCTGCTCGCCGACGAGCAACAGCTTGCGCCCGCCAAGCGGCTCGCCCGCCCACTCGGCGATGCCCGGCATCTCGATCCGCGTGTATTTGCTCGCACGCCAGCGCGTTTCGTAGAGCGTCCAGCCTTGCTCGAACTCGCCGCGCCGCAGATGCATCAGCGCAAGATTGTGCTGCGCGTCGGCGTGATCGGGGTCGAGCGTGAGCGCGTGCCGATAATGCGGCGCCTCCTCGTCGAAGCGCCCTTGCGCCCCGAGCGCCGCGCCGACGCACACATGAATCTGCGGGTCGTCGCGCAAGGTCAGCGCGTGACGGTACTGCGCTTCGGCTTCGGTGAAACGTCCGCGCAAGCCCAGCGTCGTGCCGAGATTCACGCGCGATTCGAAATGCGCCGGCGCCAGTTCGACGGCGCGTTGCAGGCTACCGATCGCGTCATCGAGACGGCCGAGTTCGCGCAGCGCATTGCCCACGCCAAAATGCGCGCCGGAATTCGCCGGATCGAGCGCGAGTGCCTCGCGATGAACGGCGAGCGCCTCTTCATGACGCTTGAGCTTCGCGAGCGATGCGCCGAGATTCGTGCGCGCATCGATGAAACCGGGCTGATGGGCGATGGCCTGCTGGTAGGCGTCGATGGCTTCGTCGTCGCGGCCGAGCTTCTGCAGCGCGACGCCAAGATTGTTATGCGCGTTCGCAAACGAAGGATCGATGGCGAGCGCGCGCCGCTGGCATGTCACGGCGAACGCGCTGTCGGCGAGCGCGGCCGCGACCAGCCCGCGATTGCTCCAGCACGCGGCGTAGTGCGGCGAAAGCACGAGCGCGCGGTCGAGGTATTCGGCCGCGCCTCGATGTTCCCCGCGCTGATGCAGCAGCACGCCGAGGTAATGCAGCGCCTCGACGTGTCCGGGGTTGTCTTCGATGATGCGGCGGTAGCCGGCTTCGGCGCTGGCGAGGCGCCCGGCCTGGTGGTGGTCGAGCGCAAGATGGAGCGGCGTGAGCGTGTCGGGCATGGGAGTCGGGTCGGCGAATTGAACCGGCCGATGCTAGTGGAGACTCCCCGCGCAAACTATCGGATTCGTCCGATCAACGTTGCGCGTTTCATGCATTACGCGTTTCAGATCCGCCGCACCTTCACCTTCTTGCCCTTGACCTTGCCGGCGGAAAGCTTGCGCACGGCATCGTCGGCGATGCTCCGCTCGACGGCCACGTAGGTGGACATGTCGGTCACGTTGATCTTGCCGATCTGCGAGCCGGTAAAGCCCGCTTCGCCGGTCAGCGCGCCGAGCACGTCGCCGGGACGGATCTTCTCCTTGCGCCCGCCGAGAATCTGCAGCGTCGCCATCGGCGGCTTCAGGTGGCCGGGCGTCGCCGATGTCAGTTCGGCGAGCGGATGCCATTCCACTTCCTTGCCCTGCGCCTGCTCGATGCTGCCGACGCGCCCCATCTCGTCCATGCTCGCGAGCGTGAGCGCCCAGCCTTCCTCGTCGGCGCGGCCGGTGCGGCCGATGCGGTGCACGTGGACCTCGGGATCGGGCGTCACGTCGACGTTGATCACCGCTTCCAGTTGCGCGATGTCGAGCCCGCGCGCGGCGACGTCGGTTGCGACCAGCACCGAGCAACTGCGATTGGCGAACTGCACCAGCACCTGATCGCGCTCGCGCTGCTCCAGCTCGCCGTGCAGCGCGAGCGCTTCGAAACCCTGCGCGCGCAACACGTCGAGCAGGTCGCGGCACTGCTGCTTCGTGTTGCAGAACGCGAGCGTGCTGACCGGCCGGTAATGATCGAGCAGGAGGCCCACGGCGTGCAGGCGCTCGTTGTCGTCGACTTCGTAGAAGCGCTGCTTGATCTTCGCGTTCGTGTGCTGCTCGGTGAGCTTGATCTCCTTCGGCTTCTTCAGGAACTGCTGGCTCAGTTTCACGATGCCTTCGGGATACGTCGCGGAGAACAGCAGCGTCTGCCGCTCCTTCGGACATTGCCGCGCGACCGCTGCGATATCGTCGAAGAAGCCCATGTCGAGCATGCGGTCCGCTTCGTCGAGCACCAGCGTGCGCAGCGCATCGAGCGTCAGCGTGCCGCGTTCGAGGTGATCCATGATGCGGCCCGGCGTGCCGACCGCGATATGCGCGCCGTGCTCCAGGCTCGCAATCTGCGGACGCATCGGAATGCCGCCGCACAGCGTCAGGATCTTGATGTTGTCTTCCGCGCGCGCGAGTCGGCGGATTTCCTGCGTGACCTGATCGGCGAGTTCGCGCGTCGGGCACAGCACGAGCGCCTGCACGGAGAAGAGGCGCGGATCGAGCTTCGCGAGCAGCGGCAGCGCAAACGCGGCCGTCTTGCCGCTGCCCGTCTTCGCCTGCGCGATCAGATCGTGACCGTCGAGCGCGACGGGCAGACTCGCGGCCTGGATCGGCGTCATCGTGAGGTAGCCGAGTTGCTGCAGGTTCTCCTGCATCGCGGGCGAGAGCGGCAGGCTGCTGAAGGAGGTATCGGGCTTCATGGTTTTATTGGGTGCTCTTCGGCGGGATCGAATTGTCCTGCTCGTAGGTGATCGTGCCGTCGGCGGCGTCGTGGCGGATCACCTTGTTGCGCGCGCCGCACAACGGGCAGCGGAACAGGAGACCCTGGCCTTCGTTCTTGATGACGACGTCCGACACTTCCCACTGGGCGCCACATGGCTGGTTTCGACAGGTAAACATGATTGTTTCGTTTCAGGTAATCGATGCGCGCACCGGCTTGAGCGGCGCGCTGTGTTTGCGGGTTTGATGCCCGAAGTGTACGCGTGTGCGGGCGGGTTGCCGATTTCGCAGCCGCGCGTCAAGTCCGCAAGATTTGCTAAATGCGAGCGTGCTAACGTTGTTTCATCGCATTCGAACCAAGGCCGACCATGACCGACACAACCCATCCGCGCTTGTACGAAACGCGCCTGAGCCGCGTGATCGACTACATCCACGACCATCTCGACGACGCACTCGACCTCAACCGGCTCGCGGAAATCGCGTGTCTGTCGCCGTATCACTGGCACCGGATTTATCACGCGTTCTACGGCGAAACGGCGGCGGCGACCGTGCGGCGGCTGCGGTTGCATCGCGCGGCGAACGAGCTCGTGCGCGGTTCGACGCCGATCGATGCCGTCGCGCAACGCGCGGGCTACAGCAGCGTCCAGGCGTTCTCGCGCGCGTTCCAGGCGAGCTACCGCATGCCGCCCGCGCAGTTTCGCAATGAAGGCGGCGCGGCGCAATGGCGCCCGCTGCCGTCCGACTCGACACAACCGGGAGGCTACGCCATGCATCCAGTCGACATCCGCACGCACGAAGCGTTCACCGTCGCAGCCGTCGATCACAGGGGTCCGTACATGAACATCGGCCAGGCGTTCGAGACGGTCGCGCACTGGCTCGCGACGCGCAATCAGCTCGCACCCGACGCGCGCTGGCTCGGCATCTATTTCGACGATCCGGACGCGACGCCGGAAAGCGACCTGCATTCGCAAGCGTGCGTCGAGATCGCGCGGCCGGACGAAGTCGAGTTTTCGGCGCCAGTCGCGCGCGTCGATGTCGCGGGCGGCGAGTTCGCGGTGCTCACGCACGTCGGTCCTTATGCGCAGCTTTGCTTCGCCTATCAGTGGCTGTACGGCGAATGGCTGCCGCATTCCGGCCGCGAGACCGCCGATGCGCCGGTTCACGAGGTCTATCTCAACAATCCACGCGACACGCCGCCGACCGAGCTCGTCACCGAAATATGGCTGCCCGTCAAGCCGGACGCATGATCGGGCCCCTGCGAAGTTGACCAACGCCCCGACTGCGGTATATTCTTGGCTCTAAATACTACGTACAAGTGGGTGTAAAAAACGTAGTGCCGCCCGGGAAACCGGGTCCCACCCGGAGTGGGAATTCTGTCGAAACACTGAGTAAGACGGATAGAGAGCCCCACATGCGACGGCCACCGAGAGGTGGCCGTCGGTCTTTCTGATGCGTCATCCCCGAATCACCTTGCCCAGATACGTCGCTCTCAAGAGCGTATCGAATGCGACCTTGCGGGCTTTCGTCTGACGTCGCGAGAGCCCGTCGCGGAGAACATACGCGGACTGGACACGAAGAACGAGGCGGCGCTTGCGTTTCTTGTCTTTCTCCACGCCAAAGAAGACCGCGTAGACCGATATCGTTCCGTCCGAGTTCACACTCTCGCACGTGACGAAATTTGGTTGCTTCTCGTCAGCGACTGCGATTCGTCTGGTGCGCAAACTCACGACGATGTCACGCAGGTATCTGCGTGACAACTCATATCGCGTGGCGCTGAGCACCCGCTGCTCCCTCCCATCGTCGTAGATTTCCGCGACCGGAATTTCGTGACGAGGTCGTTCGTCCCAACGAAAACTGTGAGAGAAACAGTGACACGAAAAGAGGACCAGCACCGTCACATCGCTGCCCATCCCCAAGTCCATCTTGAACGCGAACGAATCCAAATGGCTCAGATCCCATGTAACCCCGCGATACAGCACGGCGGGGAAGCGGTGAGCAGGTTCGGGCGAAATTTCGACGACGAGAATGTCTAGCTGCTGCATCTTTTATTTTTATCCGGGTGACGAAGTAATCTGTGGAGCAGTTAGAGGGAACCTCCATAACCGATGGCGGCAATTCAGGTACTGATCTCCTCGGTCTGACGCAACCGGGGTTACTCGAAAACTCCTATAACGACGTCCATGCCCATAAGGTGCCATTCCCGCCGTCCGACCGAAGCTCGCATCGCCATCGGCTAAACTTGCTGCAAAGATGCACTCCCCGCAGCAAGCCAAGCCGACCCAAACCATCGATGCGAATCCTGCACACCTCCGACTGGCATCTCGGCCAGTATTTTCTCGGGCATTCCAGACAGACCGAACATCAGAAGCTGATCGAGTGGCTTGTCGAGCAGACGCGCATCCACCATGTCGATGCGGTCCTGATCGCCGGCGATATCTTCGACACCGGCGCGCCGCCAAGCTACGCGCGCGAGTTGTATAACCGCCTGGTCCTCGCGCTGCGCGAAGCTGGCGTGGGGCTTACCGTGCTCGCCGGCAATCACGATTCGGTAGCGATGCTCCAGGAGTCGCGCGACTTGCTCGCGTTGCTGAACACGTTCGTCATGCCATCGGTGCAGGACGATCCGAACGAACAAGTGCAAGTGCTCACTACACGCGATGGCGCGCCCGGCGCGATCGTCTGCGCGATTCCGTTCATTCGTCCGCGCGATGTGTTGATGAGCGTCGCGGGAGAGAACGCACGTGACAAACAGGCGTCGCTGCAGGATGCGATTCACGCGCACTATCAGGCGCTCTTCGCCCTCGCGGTGCAGAAGCGCGCGGAACTGGGCGTGCGCTTGCCGATCGTCGCGACCGGGCATCTGACGACGGTCGGCGCGAGCGCGAGCGAATCGGTGCGCGAGATCTACGTCGGCGCGCTCGAAGCGTTTCCGACCGCCGCGTTCCCCGCCGCCGACTACATCGCGCTCGGACATATTCACCGGCCGCAGAAGGTAGGCGGACTCGAACACATTCGCTATAGCGGTTCGCCGATCGCGTTGAGCTTCGACGAAGCGCGGCAGACCAAGCAAATGTTGCTTGTCGATGTATCGATCCAAGGACTCGATGCCGTCACGCCGATCGACGTACCCTGCTTCCAGCCGCTTCTTTCGGTGAAAGGATCGCTGGAGGCGCTCGCCGTGTCGATTCGCGCCGCCGCCGATGAGGTGTCGGAAGGCACGACGGTGTGGCTCGAAGTCGTCGTCGCCGCGGATGACTACCTCAGCGATCTGCAAGCGCGTATCGACGAGATGACGAAGGGCCTGCCGGTCGAAGTATTGCGTATCCGGCGCGAACGCTCGGCGCAGCAGAACGCGCTTCAGGCGCAGGCCAAAGAAACGCTCAACGAACTCACGCCCGATGATGTGTTCGCGCGCCGCCTGCAAACCGAAACCCTCGATGACGACTTGCGCGCACAGTTGACGTCGATGTATCGCGAGGTCGTGGCCGGCATCGGCGAAGCGCGTGGATCATGAGAATCCTGTCGCTGCGCCTCTGCAACCTGAACTCGCTCAAGGGCGACTGGAAGATCGACTTCACCCGCCCGCCGTTCAAGGACAACGGACTCTTCGCGATCACCGGACCGACCGGCGCCGGCAAGACCACGCTGCTCGACGCGATCTGTCTCGCGCTCTATCACCGCACGCCGCGCATGGAATCGGTGTCCGCGAGCACGAACGAGTTGATGACGCGGCATACATTCGAATGCCTCGCGGAAGTCGAATTCGAAGTGAAGGGCCAGGGCTACCGCGCGTTCTGGAGCCAGCGCCGCGCACGCGACAAGGCAAGCGGCAACCTGCAACAGCCGAAGGTCGAACTCGCCCGCCTGGACGGCACGATCGTCACCGAGAGGATCAACGACAAGCTGAGGATCGTCGAAGAGATCACGGGGCTCGACTTCAAGCGCTTCACCCAATCGATGATGCTCGCGCAAGGCGGCTTTGCCGCGTTCCTCGAAGCGAAGGCGAACGAGCGCGCCGAACTGCTCGAAGAGCTGACGGGCACCGATATCTACGGGCTGATCTCGCAGAACGTGTTCGAGCGGATGCGTACCGAAGAGAACGCGTTAGGCAAGTTGCAGGCTCGCGCCGAGGGCGTGCAGCTGCTCACGGATGAGGCGCTTTCGGCGTTGCGCCTGGAGGAAGCCAGCTTCGCCGAACAGTCGCTTCGTCTCACCGCGCAGCAGCGGTCCATCGAAGCGATGCTGCAATGGCGCAAGGCGTTGTCGGCGGCTCAGGTGCAGGTCCAGCAGACCAGCGCCGACGAGCAGACCGCGCTGCAAAAGCTCGCCGATTCGAGGCCGGATCTGGACAGGCTCGCGGCAAGCGAGCCGGCCGAGAAGCTGCGTGTCGAACACGGCGCGATGCTCCGCGCGCGGCACACGCTCGCCGGAACGACGCAGCGTCTCGCGACGGCGAAGGCGGAGCGCCAGCGCGCATTGCTCGATGCGGCCCGCAGTGCGCGATTCGCGTTTCATCTGCGAAAGCAGATCACGGCGGGCAGGCATGCGTCGCTGAATGATGTGCTCTTGCAGGAAAAACGCGTGCAGGACACGCTCGATGAGCATCCGCATCGAAGCAAGCTCGGTGAGCAAATCACGGCATGGCGTTCGCAACTCGAAGCGCGGCAGCATCTTCTCGACGACATCGACGCCACGCGCAAGAAACAGCGCGAGTGCAGCGAGACGATCGCGAAGCACACGAATGACATCGAGGCTCAACGCGGTGTGGTCCGGCAGTCGGAAGAGGCGCTTGAACTGGCGCGCAAGGCGGAGTCCGACGAGCGCACGTGTCTTGCGCAGACACTCGAAGGACAGGAAGAAGCCGCACTGAAAACGCGCTGCCAGCAACTGCAACAGCAACAGTCCGTGTTGAACCGCCTGCTTCAGCTTGCGCTGACGCGCGAGCAGGGAAGCAGACAGCAGCACGCAGACATCGCCGACCTGACGACGCATCAGGCGTCGCTCAAGGACAACACCAACGCGAGCAAGCGGCTCAACGATGAATGCCGCGCCCTGCGCGAGCAGATAGCCGACAAGAAGCGATTGCTCGAACAGGAGAAGGTGATCCTGCAACTCGCCGACCACCGCGCTGCGCTGCGCGAAGGCGAAGCTTGCCCGTTGTGCGGCTCGCACGAGCATCCGGCGATCGTCGAGTATCAGGCGCTCGATGCGTCCGCGACTCAGCGCGATCTCGAAGCGAAGGAAGCGGCGCTTCACAAGCTCGCCGACTCGCGCAACGCGGCGGAGAAAGCGATCGCTGTATCGATGGCCGCTGTCGGGCATTTGCAGAAGCGCATCGATCAATGGACGACGGACGAAGCCCAGCATGCGCAAGACTGGCGCATGCTGTGCGCGAAGATAGAAGTCGAGTTGCACGACCGGGCATCGCTCGATGCGCACGTCGAGCGCCACGCGGCGGCACTGGAGCAAGCGCAGGAAACGCTCGATCGGGTCGAGAAGCTGAATGGCCGCATCGCGCGTTCCGCGGAAGCGCGGCACGCAGCGCAAACGGCGACGGCCGAGCGCACGCGCGACCTCGCTGTGCTGGGTGAAAAGCGCTCGGCGTGCGAGAAGTCGTTCGAGGAGGCCGGCGAGCGCATCGCGGCGCATCAGGTATTGATCGCGCAGAAGGAGCGGATGCTCGACGCGTCGGTTGAAGAAGCCAGCGCCGTGCCGCCCGACGACTGGTCGCAGTGGCGCGACTGGCTTCTGCAACGCAATGCCGATTGGCGCGCGTGGCAGGCGGCGACGGATCGCAGCCAGACACTGTCGCATCAAACGAAAGCCGCCCGGCAGGCACTCGACGCCGCCTCGCAGTTGGAAGAGCAGTGGACGGCCCGATGGCTCGAATACGAAGCGACCTGTCCTGAGCTTGTGTCGGAAACGATCGAATCGTCGCGGAACGCGGAAGCGGACTTCGAGCAAGCCGCAGCAAATCACGAAGCAATGCGTGATCGCGCGAACGCGCTCGATGGCGCGGAAAGGACCTTGACGCATCGTCTGTCGGAGGACACGGTTGCGGCTGAAAAATCGGCCGAGTCGTGGGAAGCGGCGCTAAAACTCAGTCCGTTCGACGATGAAGCCGCCTTCGCGCAAGCCTTGCTACCTCACGACGAGCGTGAGCGCCTGCAAGCTCTCAAGACCGCGCTCGAAAGGCTGCTCACCGAAGCGCGAACCTTGCGCGCGTCCGCCGAGAAGCGGCATAACGATCTGCTCGCCGATCCGAAAACCGACCAGTCCGCCGAAGCGCTGCAACGGCAATCCGATGAACTGGTCTCGACGCTCGGCACCGTGAATCGGCGACAAGGCGAAATCCGCGCCGCCTTGAAGCACGATGAACAGCAACGCCTGAGCAAGCAGGCGCTCTTCGACGCAATCGAAACGCAGCGTAAGCAATACGACTTGTGGCAGCGCCTGAGCAGCCTGATCGGCTCGTCCGATGGCGCGAAGTATCGCAAGTTCGCGCAAGGGTTGACGCTCGATCATCTCGTCTATCTCGCGAACCGGCAGCTCACGCACCTGCATGGACGCTATCAGTTGAGTCGGAAGGCGAGCGGCGACCTGGAGATGGAAGTCGTCGATACATGGCAGGGCGATGTCGCGCGCGATACGCGGACGCTATCGGGCGGCGAAAGCTTTCTTGTGAGCCTCGCACTCGCGCTGGCGCTGTCGGATCTGGTTAGCCACAAGACGTCGATCGATTCGCTCTTCCTCGACGAAGGCTTCGGCACGCTCGACGGAGAAACGCTGGAGATCGCGTTGAATGCACTCGATTCGCTCAACGCGCGCGGCAAGACGATCGGCGTGATCAGCCACGTCGACGCGCTCAAGGAGCGCATCCCGTTGCAGATCAGAGTGGCGAAGAGCCTTGGCGTGGGGTTTTCTATCGTCCAGGTCGTTGCGGCGTAACTTTACTGCTCGGCACGCACTGTGAGCTGCCCTTGCTGGATCGCGTCGATCAGGAAGAACGGCATGTCGAGGACCCAGCGCTTGCCGCTCACTACAGCCTCATAGTCGAACAGCGGAACGCCCTCGGCATCGCCGAAGACCACGCGCAGCGTCGTGCCTTCCGGCCGCTCGATGGGACTGCCGATCCCCCGGTGGCTCGCGTTGCTGCCGACGTGAAACTGATCGGTCTTCCAGCGCACGGGTGCATGCGCGGGAAACGGCCGGGCGCCGTGGAAGCCGAAGAGATCGTCGTGGCAGAGCACGCTTTGACGCATCGTCGGCCAGACTTTTTCGCGCAGGAAATGCTGGTCGATGAAGCGGCCGCTGGTTGCCGCCTTTTGCTTGGTGTAATCGCTCATCGCGCGCTCGATGTTCGGCAGGATGCCGGTGCAGCCGCCCCACAAGCCCGCGAGGATCAACTCCGTGTGCGAGCAGTAGTCGCGCATGTGGTGGAAGAGGAACGGGCTGTCGAGCCATGCTTCGACCGCCGCGGCCTCGCGTTCGGACAGCAGCGAATCGGCGTCGCGCAGCAGGAAGCGCTTGACTCTCGGGTCGTCGATGACGAGGAAGCGCCACATCAGGGGATTGATCGGGTTGGGACCGTTCGAGTTCATTTCGACGAGTTGCGCGCCGGCTTCGCGCAGTCGCCGATGCACGTGCTGGGGCACGGTGTCGTCGAGATAGACGCGGCATGTCCAGCCCTTGAACAGTTCGCGCGTCACCTGCGCATTGACGACCGCAGGCTCGCAATATCGCGGGTTCGCGCCGAACAGCGAAAACGCGATGATGTTTTCTTCGGGCCTGGTCGGGTCGAAAGCCGGGGGTTGGGTCGCCGCGTCCAGCCTGATGCCCGACGAGCGGTACATGGCGTCCGCTTCATTGAGCGCGTGCAGTCCGTGGCGGCGCAATTCGTCGTGTTTGCCCATCAGGCCGCATAGTTCGACCAAACCGTGGAACCAGGTCGACGATGCCTGGCGCTGCTTCGCTGGCGAAGCTGCCAGAATGTTCGTGTAGATCTTGTAGGCGTCTTCGTGCGCGCCTATGCGCATCAGGCAGAGCGCGTAGTCGGATAGAACCATCATGTGCCCCGGAACGATGCGTAACGCCTCTTCGGCGAATTGAGCGCCGGCGCGGAAATCGTTGCGTGCCAAGGCTGCGTTGAAGTTCGAGGCGGCCGTGGCGAATCGCGCCGCCGATCCGGCTCCGCGTGCGTGTGCAGGGGCAAGTTTTTTCATGATGGGAGGTTCTGACTGGATTGGATCGGTCGGAACTCTAAGGGGTGACGCGAGGCGTTCAGCCGGTTCCGTCACCTTATTTGACGTTTGGAGAGCCGTTATCGGATTCGATACGCGGTGTCTTTTTCGATCGGGAATAAAAAAAGCCAACTGATCGGGAATCAGTTGGCTTTTTGGGAGATAGGGTGGCTAACTCCGACACCTCAATCAAACATCAATATTCCCCGCCCTGAGCGCATTGCTCTCAATGAAAGCCCGCCGCGGCTCCACGTCATCGCCCATCAGCGTGGTAAAGATGCCGTCCGCCGCGATCGCATCCTCGATCTGCACGCGCAGCAACCGGCGCACGGCCGGGTCCATCGTCGTCTCCCACAACTGCGACGGATTCATCTCGCCCAAGCCCTTGTAACGCTGCTTGGTCACGTTCCGCTCGGCATCCGCGATCAGCCACTTCATTGCGCTCTTGAAGTCGGTGACGGCCATCGACCGCTCGCCGCGCTTGATCAACGCGCCCTGTCCGATCAGCCCCTTGAACGTATCGGCGGTAGAAACGAGCTGCTTGTAGTCGGCGGTGAGCTGGAAATCCTCATCGATGACCGAAACCTTCACGTTCCCATGATGCCGGCGCTTGATGTGCAGCGACCGCACCTCGCGCACAGGATCGTATGCGGGCTCGATGGTCACTTCGGGCTTGATCGGGTCCGCGCGCAACGTGGTTTCCAGCGCCTTCGCGGAAGCCGCCGCCGCCTCTTCCGACGACAGGTCCAGCACGATCCCGTCCATCACCGCCTCGAGCGCGCTGACGTCGTAGAAACGGCTGACACGATCGACGACCGCCTGCGCCAGCAGATACGCCCGCGCCAGTTCACCCAGCGCATCGCCGGAAATTGCCGCCGCGCCTTCGCTCGGTGTCAGTTCAGACCCTTGCAGCGCCAGCTTCAGCATGTGCTGGTTGAGTTCGTGCGTGTCCTTCAGATAGCGCTCGTCCTTGCCCGCCTTGAGCTTGTACAGCGGCGGCTGCGCGATGTAGATATACCCGCGCTCGACGATCTCCGGCATCTGGCGATAGAAGAACGTGAGCAGCAGCGTGCGGATGTGCGCGCCGTCGACGTCCGCGTCGGTCATGATGATGATGCGGTGATAGCGCAGCTTCTCGATGTTGTAATCGTCCTTGCCGAAGCCGGTGCCGAGCGCCGTGATCAGCGTCACGATCTGCTCCGACGAAATCAGCTTGTCGAAGCGTGCGCGCTCCACGTTCAGCACCTTGCCGCGCAGCGGCAGAATGGCCTGGAACTTCCGGTCGCGTCCCTGCTTCGCCGACCCGCCCGCCGAGTCGCCCTCGACAATATAAATCTCCGACTTCGCCGGATCCTTCTCCTGGCAATCCGCGAGCTTGCCCGGCAAGCCGCCGCCATCGAGTATGCCCTTGCGGCGCGTCATCTCGCGCGCCTTGCGCGCGGCGTCGCGAGCGCGCGCGGCGTCGATGATCTTGCCGGTGATGATCTTCGCGTCGTTCGGCGTTTCCTGCAGGTAATCCTCGAGCGCCTTCGCGACCACCTCTTCCACCGGCGCGCGCACTTCCGACGACACCAGCTTGTCCTTCGTCTGCGAGCTGAACTTCGGCTCCGGCACCTTGACCGAGAGCACGCACGACAAGCCCTCGCGCATGTCGTCGCCGGTCGTCTCGATCTTCGCCTTCTTCGCGATTTCGTGATCGGTGATGTACTTGTTCATCACGCGCGTCATGGCCGCGCGCAGGCCGGTCAGGTGCGTGCCGCCGTCGCGCTGCGGAATGTTGTTCGTGAAGCACAGCACGTTTTCGTTGTAGCTGTCGTTCCACTGCATCGCCACTTCGACCGTCACGTTGTCCTTCTCGCCGATCGCGTGGAACACGGTCGGGTGCAGGACCTGCTTGGTCTTGTTGATGTAGTCGACGAAGCCCTTCACGCCGCCGATGAACGCGAAATCGTCTTCCTTGCCGGTGCGCTGGTCGGTCAGGCGAATCCGCACGCCGTTATTCAGGAACGACAGTTCGCGCATGCGTTTCGCGAGAATGTCGTAGTGAAACTCGACGTTGCCGAAGATCGTCACGTCGGCCATGAAATGCACTTCGGTGCCGCGATTCTCCGTGTCGCCGACGACCGGCATCGGCGAATACTGAACGCCGTCTTCCTCGATAATCTCGCGGTTCTGCACCACACCCCGACGAAACTCCATGAAGTGCTTCTTGCCATCGCGGCGCACGGTCAGGCGCAACCACTCGGAAAGCCCGTTCACGCACGACACGCCCACGCCGTGCAGCCCGCCCGACACCTTGTAGCTGTTCTGGTCGAACTTGCCGCCCGCGTGCAATTCCGTCATCACGATTTCGGCGGCGCTGCGCTTCGGGTCGTGCTTGTCGTCGCGCTTGAGGCCTGTCGGCACACCGCGGCCGTTATCGGTGACCGTAATGGAGTTGTCGGCGTGAATCGTGACGTGGATGTCGTCGCAATAGCCCGCGAGCGCTTCGTCGATGGAGTTGTCCAGCACTTCGAAAACGAGGTGATGCAAACCGGTGCCATCCGACGTATCGCCGATATACATGCCTGGGCGCTTGCGCACTGCCTCCAGTCCTTCGAGGATCTGGATGGACGAGGCGCCATAGCTATTGTCGGGTTGCGAATTGATGTTTTCAGTCATGAAATTTTCCGGTTCTGCGTTACTGCCGAGTTGCTGCTCGAGACTTTTCGAATCACCTTAAAAACGCCAAAGGGGCGCGCCGCCCCTTGGAATGTTTTTGGTATTGGACGCGTCAGATGCGCATCGGCATCACCACGTATTTGAATTCCTCGTTCTCGGGAATCGTGATCAGCGCGCTGGAATTGGCGTCGCCGAGGCTCACTTGCAGGTTGTCGATCTTCAGGTTCGCGAGCACGTCGAGCAGATACGTGACGTTGAACCCGATATCGACGCTGTCGCCCTGATAGGCGATTTCCAGTTCTTCCTGGGCTTCTTCCTGGTCGGCGTTGGTCGACATGATCTTCAACTGGCCCGGTTCGACGAGGCAGCGCACACCCTTGAACTTGTCGGACGTGAGAATCGCCGCGCGTTGCAGCGAGTGCTGCAATTCGTCGCGGCCGATCAGGAACGTGTTCTTGTGCGACTTGGGAATCACGCGCTGGAAGTCGGGGAACTTGCCCTCCACCAGCTTCGACACCAGTTCGACCTGGCCGAACGTGAACTTCACCTGCGTGGGTGCGATGTCGATCTTGAGGTTGTCGTCGATGTCTTCCAGCAGGCGCTGCAATTCCAGAATCGTCTTGCGCGGGATGATCACTTCCTGGCGGCCGAAGGAACCCTCGATCTTCATCGAAGAGAACGCCAGACGGTGGCCGTCGGTGGCAACCGCCATCAACTGCTCGCCGTCGACGACGAGCAGCATGCCGTTCAGGTAATAACGGATGTCCTGCTGCGCCATCGCGAAATGGACCATGCCGAGCAATTGCCGGAAGGCCTTTTGCGGAACCGACAGGCTCGCGCCGAAGTCAGTAGACTGGTTGACGGTCGGGAACTCGTCGGCGGCGAGCGTCTGGAGCGCGAAACGGCTTTTGCCGGAGCGCACGGTGAGGCGCTTGTCGGAGAGGTCGAGCGCGACTTCGCCCGGCGGCATCGCGCGCAGGATATCGAGCAGCTTGCGGGCGGCGACGGTGGTGGCGACCTGATCGCTGCCCACGCCGAAGTCGGCATGCGTGGTGATCTGGAGTTCGAGGTCGGTCGAGAGGAACGACACATCCGCGCCATTCTTGGTGATCAGCAAATTGGCGAGGATCGGCAACGTATGACGGCGTTCTACGATACCGCTCACGGTTTGCAGCGGCCTTAGAAGATTATCTCGTTCGGTCTTGACCAGTTGCATAGAGTTCCTTCGTTGATGTGACGGCCTGCCCGACGGTCGTGCCACCGTCTTTGCCTTCGGACAGCCTCGTAACACGCGTTGCCGGCCCCCCGCCGGTTGCGCGCGAAAGCTTGGCGCCTGATGCCGCCCGAGGCCCGCGGGCGGTCAAACCCGTATTGTGCCTCAAAACGGAACCGCTCCCTGGAAATGGGGGCATTTTCGTCAATAAACAGAGGCTTGACGCCGCGTTTTCGAGGCGCGTCTTCTTTAGCCCTTCAGCGTCTGTTCGAGCACGTGCAACTCGTGGTTCAACTGCGCGTCGGTGCCGCGCTCGGCGGAGATCTTGCGCACCGCGTGCAACACGGTGGTGTGGTCGCGTCCGCCGAAGAGTTCGCCGATTTCCGGCAGGCTTTTCTGCGTGAGCTCCTTGGCCAGGTACATCGCGATCTGGCGCGGCCGCGCGATGTTCGCCGGACGCTTCTTCGAATACATGTCGGCGACCTTGATGTTGTAGAAGTCCGCCGCCGTCTTCTGGATGTTTTCCACCGAAATCTGCCGATTTTGCACGGTCAGCAGATCCTTCAGCGCTTCCTTCGTCAGTTCGATCGTGATCTCGCGGCCGTGGAACTTCGAAAACGCGAGGATCTTGCGCAGCGCGCCTTCGAGTTCGCGCACGTTCGAACGCAGGTGCTTCGCGACGAAGAAGGCCACGTCCTCCGACAGGCTCACGCCCTCCGACTGCGCCTTGCGCATCAGGATCGCGACGCGCATTTCGAGTTCGGGCGGTTCGATCGCAACCGTCAAGCCGGAATCGAAACGCGAGATCAGGCGGTCGTCGATACCCGAGATCTCCTTCGGATACGTGTCGCTCGTGATGATCACCTGCGCCTTGTTGGCGACGAGCGCCTCGAACGCGTAGAAGAACTCTTCCTGCGTGCGCGACTTGCCGGAGAAGAACTGGATATCGTCGATCAGCAAGAGGTCGAGCGAGTGGTAATAGCGCTTGAAATCGTCGAACGCCTTCCTCTGGTACGCCTTCACCACGTCCGACACGTACTGCTCCGCGTGGATGTAGCGGATGCGCGCGCCGGCCTTGTCCATCAGCAACTGGTTGCCGATCGCGTGGATCAGGTGCGTCTTGCCAAGGCCGACGCCGCCGTACAGGAACAGCGGGTTGTACGAGATGCCGGGGTTGTCGGCAACCTGGATCGCAGCGGCGCGCGCGAGCTGGTTCGCCTTGCCGGTCACGAAGTTGTCGAACGTGAGCACAGGGTTGAGCTTCGAGCGCTCGTACGCGGAATCGTTGTCACCCGCCTGCGACGCGTTGCCGCCCGGGCGCCACGTCCGGCGCGCGGCGGCGGCTTCGTTGGCGTCGAGGCTCGGGAGGTCGAGGTCGGCGTGATCGTCGTGGGTCGCCTGCGCGTGTTGCGCGGCTTCGGCGGCCAGCGCGTTGATGTGCGCGCTTGCGTTGGCGTGATTCACCGGCGCGCCGGCCGGCATGACCGGACGCGGCTGTGGCGCCGGGGAACGCGGCATCGCCGCCGTCGACGGCGCGCCGCCGAGCGCGCTGCGCGCGGTCGCCTTCGGATCGAGGACGAATTGAACGTCGACGGGCGTGTGCCAGAATTCGCGCGCCACGTCGGCGATGCGGCCGGAAAACTGGCTCTTCACCCAGTCGAGCTTGAAGCGGTTGGGCGCGGCGATGCGCAAGGTGCTCGCATCGGCATCGAAGTCGACCAGGGCCAACGGCTTGATCCACGTGACGTACTGCTGCGGCGTTAGTTCTCGCTCCAGCAATGCGGAACAGTGTTGCCAGAAATCGTTCATCGAGTACAGTCGTTATGGTTGCGCCGCAGCCTGCGGCCGCTCTTGTCGCAAATTCGCAACAAGGTCCGGCACGGCCAAGCAAATATGCTCCGGAGGCTTACGCCGCAAGCGTTTGCGGGCGAATTGCGGGCCGAAGCAGCGGGCAGATTCTTGGGATTAAGGCGAGATTCTAACGCCAAATTCGAACGCAGCGCGAGTTATCCACAGGGACACATCAGCACGCCGAAAGCCGCTGAAGGCGGCACGGAAGCGCTTGACAACGCGCCTAAGCTATTGACGGTCAATAGGAAAAGGGTTTAAATAGCGGGTTCCGCGAAACCCGAATTCCTGAACCTCCGGCCATTGCGCTTTCTGCGGATGCCCGCGCGGTCGATTAACACCCAAGTGAGAGCACCATGAAACGTACTTACCAACCTTCCGTGACGCGCCGCAAGCGCACCCATGGCTTCCGCGTCCGTATGAAGACGGCGGGCGGCCGCAAAGTGATCAACGCACGTCGCGCGAAGGGCCGCAAGCGCCTGGCAGTCTAAGGTCGCTTTTGTCGGCATGCACAGGCACACGCCCGCATGCGTGCGAACCCGATATGCGCAGCATCGAAGGCTCCGAAACGGAAACCATTCAGTTGCGAGCGCAGGCCGCGTTCCCCAAGGCCGCAAGGCTACTGAAAACGGATGAATACTCATCCGTTTTTCGTTTGCGGCCCTGGCGACGCTCCCCGCACTTCGTCCTGTATGGCAAGCCGACCGGCAACGAAGCGCGCCTCGGACTCGTCATCGGCAAGAAGCATGCGCCGCGCGCGGTCACGCGGAACCTGATCAAGCGCCTCGCGCGCGAGGCGTTCCGGTTGCGTCGCGCGGAACTCGGCGGGTGGGATATCCTTCTGAGGTTGCACACGAAGATCGACCGCAAGGCGATGCCGAGCGCGAAATCGCCGCCGCTCAGGACTTTGTGCCGCGACGAGATCGACATGCTGCTCGACCGGGCGGTGCGCGAAGCGGCGCGCCGAACGGCAATGGCGCCGCCTGCGGCGCCGGCGGATGCAGCGCCGTCGAACCTCGACGATTCACCCAGGCCCTCCGGGCAATGATGCGCAGGCGGTATCCGGTTCACCGTCGCGGACCGGAAGAAACCAAGGCGCGAAGCTTATGCAAACGGCACTGATCGCGTTGTTGCGCTTTTACAAGCTTGCTGTGAGCCCCCTGCTCGGCAACCGCTGCCGCTTTTTCCCTTCCTGTTCCGACTACGCGCGCGAAGCAATCCAGTATCATGGCGCCGCGCACGGCACGTATCTCGCAGCGAAACGTCTGTGCCGCTGTCATCCGTTCTCGGCTGGGGGGATCGACCTGGTCCCGCCACCGTCGCCGGCTTCACGACGCGATGCCGAGCCGGTCTGCCAGCCGGCGGGCGAATCCGCTTCAGAAGAATTCACTACCAAACGGCGCTAAAGCGCTTTTCGATCGACACTGAGACACGCATGGATATCAAACGTACCGTCCTATGGGTCATCTTCTTCATGTCGGCTGTCATGCTGTTCGACAACTGGCAACGTGACCATGGGCGCCCGTCGATGTTCTTCCCGAACGCCGTCCCGACCAAGACGGCCGGCACCGCCGCTCCGGGAACCACGACGCCGGGCACGCAGGCCGCCGACCTGCCCGCAACCAGCGGCGCCGCCGCCACCGCGCCAGGCACGGCGACGCCGCCGGCAACCGCTGCCGCGCAGCTCGTCAAGTTCTCGACGGACGTCTATTCCGGCGAAATCGACACGCGCGGCGGCACGCTCTCGAAGCTCTCGCTCGTGAAGGAAGGCGACGGCAAGCAGCCCGATCTCTACATCACGCTCTTCGATCACACCCCGACGCACACGTATCTCGCGCGCACGGGCCTGCTCGGCGGCGATTTCCCGAACCATAACGACGTCTTCACGCCGGTTCCCGGCCAGACTTCGCTGTCGGGCGATGCCAAGACGCTGTCGATCGCGTTCCAATCGCCGGTGAAGGGCGGCGTGAAGGTCGTGAAAACCTACACGTTCACGCGCGGCAGCTACGTCATCAACGTCGACACGAAGATCGAGAACGTCGGCACGGCGCCGGTCACGCCGAAGCTCTATATGGAACTCGTGCGCGACAACACGCCGGTCGAGACGCCGCGCTTCTCGCACACGTTCATCGGGCCGGCTGTCTATACCGAGCAGCATCACTTCCAGAAAATCGATTTCAGCGACATCGACAAGAACAAGGCGACCTTCGAGCCTTCCGCCGACAACGGCTGGATCGCGATGGTGCAGCATTACTTCGCGTCGGCGTGGATTCCGCAGCAGGGCGTGAAGCGCGACATCTACGTGCAGAAGATCGATCCACAGTTGTATCGCGTGGGCGTGCAGCAGCCGGTACAGACGATTGCGCCGGGACAGAGCGTCGACGTGCAGGCGCGTCTGTTCGCCGGTCCGGAAGAAGAGCGCATGCTCGAAGGCATCGCGCCGGGGCTCGAACTGGTGAAGGACTACGGCATGGTGACGATCATCGCCAAGCCGCTCTTCTGGCTGCTCGAAAAGATTCACAGCTATGTGGGTAACTGGGGCTGGTCGATTGTTCTCCTGACGCTGTTGATCAAGGCCGTGTTCTTCCCGCTTTCGGCGGCGAGCTACAAGTCGATGGCGCGCATGAAGGCAATCACGCCGCGCATGCAGCAATTGCGCGAACGCTTCAAGAGCGATCCGCAGAAAATGAATGCCGCGTTGATGGAGCTTTATAAAACCGAGAAGGTGAATCCGTTCGGCGGATGCTTGCCGGTCGTGGTGCAGATTCCGGTGTTTATTTCGCTTTATTGGGTGCTGTTGTCGTCGGTGGAAATGCGCGGTGCGCCGTGGATCGGCTGGATTCACGATTTGTCGCAGCAAGACCCGTACTTTATTCTGCCGGTGCTGATGGCCGTTTCGATGTTCCTGCAGACGAAGCTCAACCCGACGCCGCCGGACCCGGTTCAGGCAAAGATGATGATGTTCATGCCGATCGCTTTTTCGGTCATGTTCTTCTTCTTCCCGGCCGGGCTGGTGCTGTATTACGTGGTGAATAACGTGCTGTCGATTGCGCAGCAGTATTACATCACGCGAATGATGGGGGGGAAGAAGGCGGCGGCTTGATGCTGGTTGTATTTGAACTCTGAAAAACGCCTCGAATTTATTCGGGGCGTTTTTTGTTCAACATCTCGTGAATCAAAATGTTGATCTGATTGAGCATAATTTTGATTGGGCCTTTTTCCTCGACCGCAAGCATTTCAAGCTCGGGATTGATACGCAATGAGGCCGGAAGGTCAATATAGTTCGAGATGGCTTCTCTAGCCACCGGATCGGATGCCTCGGCGTTACGCCGCCTTACGGTGTGCTCGAGATAGTACCAATCCTCGTGTAGGAACGACGCCAGTTGAGAACGATGTCGCTTCAGGGGGAGCGTGCGCCCAGCGAGCCAGTTAGCCGCCGTTCTTTCCGTGAGGATAGGGGCTCCGACGTAGTCATTGAACCCCATTTTTAAAATGCGCGGGCCTTTCCAAAATTAATTCGAACTTCCCTGCTCTCTTTCGAGTTGCATTTATTCCGGGTGCACGCCTCCTGATGGCGTCGAGAAGATTGTCCCTGAAATCGGGATATTTGATGTTTGAGTTCATACCGTTCATCTTCGGCGAGAACGCCGAACTAATGTGGAAATGAGGTTTGTCAAACTACCAACCGTATTTCCATCCAATCTCAAATATCCGCCCGATTCCCGCCCCGTGCTGTCTTGGACCATTAGGCATATCTCGTTAAAATCCCTTTAAAGATAATTCTCATCCGTTTGGGCTAAATGAACCTGGTCGTGCATAAGGCTGCCCCGCTGAACACGAGAAGATAATCTTCACCGCTTCCCCGCCCCGTAAAACTGATCGATCAACTCCTCCAGCAAATACCGATGATGCGGCGACAGCGCCTCGATTTTCGAAGCCAGTTCCAGCGTTTCCTCCGACGCCGGATATTGCTCATCACGAGCGAGTGGTTTTGGCACTGTCTGCGGGGTTCCGCTAGGTGGCGGACCATAGTGGAGCCAATGCTGATCGACCTTGAACCATTCCGATAGCGTCTGCAATTTATCGACGGTGGGAATAGATCGCGCCGTGAGCCATTTGTGCGCCGTCTGAGGCGAGACGGGCTCGCCGTGATAGCGCAGGTTGAAGTGCAACGCGAGGTCAGTCGCGCCCCGCATCTTCTCGGTTGCGCGGGTCATGGAGAATTTGAGGCGATCCGAGAAATCGGCCTTTTCTTTTGCGGTTGGCATGGTCGCGATTGTGCGAGGCAAACGGCGGTGGCTAGTCAACCGCCTACGCTAGATTTTGCGAACACCCTAGTCACTTTATCGCGCATAAGACAATCTTCTGATAAATCGTCATGCCGCATGCGCGGCCTACAGAACGCTCTGTTGCAATGGCAATGGATCTCAACAACCAAGCCATTCTCCCGAAATTCTCAAACCCCAGCGTATCTCAACTAAGATAAACAAGAAAGTTCTTACGCTCGCCGAGGCCCGAAGTCCGCAAAAACCATCGCGATACAATGCGGACACCTTCAAATCCAAGCCTTCAACCCCGCCGACCATGCCCAACAACGACTCCGATCCGATCGTCGCCATTGCCACCGCGCCGGGGCGCGGCGGGATCGGCGTGGTGCGGCTGTCGTTCGGCCGCGCGGGCGAAGCGGCGGCGGCCCACGCGATGCACGCCCTCTGCGGCCAGCTTCTCGTCGCGCGCCACGCGAGCTACGCGCCCTTCATCGACGGCAACGGCGAGGCGCTCGACCGCGGCATCGCGCTGTACTTTCCCGCCCCGCACTCGTACACCGGCGAACACGTGCTCGAACTTCAGGGGCACGGCGGCCCAATCGTCCTGCAACTGGTGTTGCA
The DNA here is from genome assembly GCF_001544535.1 of Caballeronia choica. GTDB lineage: Bacteria > Pseudomonadota > Gammaproteobacteria > Burkholderiales > Burkholderiaceae > Caballeronia > Caballeronia choica. Next base: position 127,799 of record NZ_FCON02000004.1, read on the forward strand.
ACGGGCGATCGAAGCTGGCCGCGAATTCGGCCTGCGGCTTGCCGAGCCCGGCGAATTCACGCGCCGCGCGTTCCTCAACGACAAGCTCGACCTCGCGCAGGCGGAGGCCGTCGCCGATCTGATCGAGGCCAGCACCGAGGCTGCAGCCCGCTCGGCGGGCCGTTCGCTCGACGGCGCGTTTTCGCGCGAGATTCACGCGCTCGTCGAGGACGTGATCACGCTGCGGATGCTGGTCGAGGCGACGCTCGATTTCCCCGAAGAAGAGATCGACTTCCTCGAGGCTGCCGACGCCCGCGGCAAGCTCGCGCGCATCCGCGAGCGTCTGGTGAAGGTGCTCGCCGACGCGCGCCAGGGCGCGTTGCTGCGCGAGGGATTGTCGGTGGTGCTCGCGGGACAGCCGAACGTCGGGAAGTCGTCGCTGCTCAACGCGCTCGCCGGCGCGGAACTGGCGATCGTCACGCCGATTGCCGGCACGACCCGCGACAAGGTCACGCAGACGATCCAGATCGAAGGCATTCCGCTGCATGTCATCGATACGGCCGGCCTTCGGGAGACCGAGGATGAAGTCGAGCGGATCGGCATCGAGCGGACTTGGGGCGAGATCGAACGCGCCGACGTGGTGTTGCATCTGCTCGATGCACGCGTGGGCGGCACGCCCGAGGACGTCGTGATCGCCGCGCGATTTCCGGCGGGCGTGCCGGTCGTGCGTGTGTCGAACAAGGCGGATCTCGCGGGCGTGGCGGCGTCGGTCACACAAGCCGACGGCGATAGCGCGCGGGAGGTGAGGTTGTCGGCCAAGACGGGCGATGGCATCGCGTTGTTGCGCGATGAGTTGCTGAAGATCGCCGGCTGGCAGGCGGGCGCGGAGAGCGTTTATCTGGCTCGCGAGCGGCATTTGATCGCGCTGCGCACGGCCGAGGAGCATCTGGCGCTCGCTGCGGATCACGCGGAGCAGAACTCGCAGGCTCTCGACCTCTTCGCCGAGGAATTGCGCCTTGCGCAGGACGCGCTCAACTCGATTACGGGTGAGTTCACGTCCGATGATCTGCTCGGCGTGATTTTCAGCCGGTTTTGTATTGGGAAGTAGGCGGTCGCCGAAGCGACGCCAGCGGATGACAAGACAGCACGCAGAACTGCTTTATTTGCTGGAGCCAGACCATTTCGGCGAATTCACCAAAATGGTCCTTCCTGGATCGGGAGCGAGGCGCGGAATCTCCGATTCCACGCATCCCGTACGAAACATACCGGCGGCCGAGATTTCCCCTGTCACCGCGCACGCCAAGCCAGGCCAAAACCACCTCACGGCGCCGAATTAAACAGCTCATCACATTCCGGCAGCGGTGCTTCAACCCTCGGCGCCACCGCGACCGCATTCTCCGCTCCAGCGACCACCGGAACCTCACCACGCCCCGTCTGCGGCTCGATCCCATAGAAACTGGACAGAAAGCAGCGCATCACATGCGCGACCCCGCGCTCGGTGACTTCGCGCAAATCCGACGCGAGGTATTGCCCGAACGACGCCGGATGACTGACGATCTCATACGAAGGAAAATACGCCACGTGGTCGTGTTTCGCTTCGACTTCCCCAGCCGCCGCGCGCAACACCGCCTTCGAGTAAGCCGACGCTACAAGCACGTTATGACCGGTGCGCGTCGCCACGAGCGGAACCGGCGACACCGTCAAAATCAATTTCAGGCGGGGATTCACCCGACCCAATTCCCCAATCAGCCGATCCAAATCCGCCACCACCTCGGCATGCGTGAAATTCCGGAAATGATGGATCTCAGGATCGTACGTCCCGCGCACCGTCCCCGGACACGCCGGATACGTGTGGCCCGCCGCCGAATTGAACCAGCACTCGGTCAACCCAAGCGTGAAAACGAAGACGTCGGCGGTCTCGAACATCGCCCTGACCCGTTCGAGGTGGTAAGCGCGATCCGCCTGGGCTTCGTGCCGGCTCGCATACCCTTCCTTCTGCACATTCGGCCGCAGCAAATCGAACCAGCGGCCCTCATGTTCAGCGAAATCCTCGATCATCGGAATGATGCCGAACGCCTGCTCGAACAGTTCCACGCCATGCCGCACGGTGTAGATGTTGCCGTAGCGCGCGGAGAAAACGCCATAGCTCTCGACATTGCCGCCGTGCTCGATCATCAGCGGATGCGCCGGTTCGGCGACGTACGGCGGCAATCCCGCCCGCTGCATATACCGCGTAATGTGCTGCGCGAAGCAACTGCCGGCGGTGGCCACGCGATCATCGACATGCAGCCTGAACTTCGGCTCGTCGTTCAGTTGCAGGGCGAACCAGGGCGAATCCGACACGAACTTCTTCCAGAAGCTTCGCGCGGGCAACTTCGAGTAAGGATGCATCAGTGCACTCCTGCGGGTAACAACTCGTTCATCTGCGCCGCCACGAGACGGCCGTACAGCGCGTTGCCGTGCACGCCGTCGCGCGCGTATTCGGGAAGCAGCAGTCCGTCCGCGCCGATGGTCTCGGGCGGCGGCATCACCGATTCGATCCCGAGCGGCTGCACGGCTTCCATCAGCGCTTTCGCGTACAGCAGGTAGTACTTGAGCCGCACCGCATCGTGATCGCGCGCGGCGACCGGGTCGTCTTCCACGGCGATGTCTTCCGGATCGCCACTGATCCCCGTGCGCGCCGGCGGCGGACAGACTACGTTGACGACTCGAAGCGTCGGGCAACAAGCGCGTATCGCCATGAAATTGGCAATCGCCTTCGCCAGGTAATGCGCGACTTCGCGCTCGATCACGTCGAGCGCGATCACCTGCCGGTGCGGCCGGATCGGCAGGTCGGGACGCCACGGAATGTCGAAGTCGTGCCGCGCTTCATGCTGGCGGCGCCCCATGTAGATGTGCTCCTCGCCATACATGAACGTGAAGAGCGTGCTCTGTCCGTCTTGCTGATCGATCGATTCGAGCAGCTTGCGAAAGCCGGGCGCCATGCCGACGACCGTCGGTTCGAGCCGCACCGCCGGCACCATGCCCCAGTGCGGGCCGATCTGCCGGATGTAGATGCTGGCGGTCTTCACACTCTGCGGAAGGACATCCGTTTTCGTAGCCCAGTCGACGAACGACGGTTCCGCGCTGCCGTTGATCTTGGCGCGCTGCGCGGCAAATCCGTCTTCGCTGATCGCATCGAGAACCGGCTCGAGATGGCTCATGCCGAGCATGTAGATCATCTGGAAAAGATCCTGTGTCAGGTTTTATCGTGCAGGCTCCCGTCTCGGAAGCCGTGCCCGTCAAGAAAGATGAATCAGCGGCACTTCGAAGCTGCGCAGCCGGCGAATCTGCAGCCAGAAGCCGAGAAAGCGCTCGGCGAGAAAGCCCGGATAGCGGTTGTTGTAGCCGTCGTACGGATGACCGATCTGTTTGAAAATCGGATCGATGATCGCGAACAGCTCCGAACAGTATTCGTTGAAGAGCGCGCGCCGCATCACGAAGACGTTGCAGATGGAGCAGAGCGGCGTGAGCCTGAGCACGTCGATCTCGTGCCGATGATCCGGGTAACGCGCCTCGAGCGCCGCGACGAACGCGTCCCAAGGCTCGCGCGGATGATGATGCAGATAGTGTTCCTCGATCGACCGCTCCGAGGCTGTCTTCTTCGGCACGATCACGTCGCACACGCCGAGAATGCGCCTGATGCGTTCAAGCTGCGCGTCGTGCGTCAGATAACCGATCGTGACCTCGTCGCTCTTCAGCCCGACGGTGATGCCCGGCTGCCAGGTTCCGTCGATCACGTAGTTCAGGTAGCGGCGGTAGTGATAGAAGCCGACCACGTCCGCGTCGGAGTGTTTCCAGACCCAGTAGTGCGCGGTCAGTTCGCTGAAGTACGGGTTCAGCGCGGAGATGTTGTCGCCGTCGCTGTCGCTCAGGAGCCGCGTGTTGCGGTAGCCGTTCACGCCGAGCGGCTGGATCCAGCCGCAATCCGGATTGTAGGGAAACGTCTTGTGGAAGGTCTGGTAGATCCTGACCGTCGGGGTGTCGTGTTCGTTCATGTGCATGATGCCTGGCCTGTTCGCGGTCTTTAGCCGCGCACGTTGTCACAGAAGGCGAGCGCCGCGCCCACCACCTGATGCATGTCGTAATAGCGGTATTCGCCGAGCCGTCCGCCGAAGTGAACGCGTGGCGAGAGCGGGTCGGCGTCATCGCGATAGCGTGTGAACAGCGCTTCGCTGTCTTCGTTCCTCACCGGGTAGTACTCGATGTCGCCCTTCGTCCACGCCTGCGGATACTCGTGCGTCACCAGCGTGACCGGCTCCTTCAGGTTCATGTCGAAGTGCTTGTGTTCGAGGATGCGGGTGAACGGAACGGATGCATCGGTGTAGTTGACGACCGCATTGCCCTGGAAGTCGTTGGTTTCGACGAGCGTCCGTTCGAAACGCAGCGACCGGTATTCGAGCACGCCGTACCGGTAGTCGAAGAATGCGTCGATGGGTCCCGTGTAGATGACGAGATCGGCGCCCTGCATCCAGCCAGCGCGGTCCGCATGAAAATCGACACCGGTCTCGACCGACGCCCCGTCGAGCATCTTCTCGATGATCGCCGTATAGCCGCCCACCGGAATGCCCTGATAGCGGTCGTTGAAGTAGTTGTCGTCGAAGGTGAGACGCACGGGCAGGCGCTTGACGGCGTCGGCCGGCAGTTCCCGCGGATGCCGTCCCCATTGCTTCAGCGTGTAGCCCTCGATGAAGAGCCGGTACAGCGTCGGGCCGATCACGGAGCAGCAGTATTCCTCCATGTTCGCGGGCGCGTCGTTCGGCACGATATCGGCGGCGAGGCGTTCGCGGGCGGCTTCCGGGGTGCGCACGCCGAACACCTGATAAAGCGTGAACAGATTGATCGGAAAGCTGTAGAGCGCGTCGTCTTGAGAGACCTTCACGCGATTCACGTAGTGGTTGAACTCGGCGAACCGGTTCATGTAGTCCCAGATGCGCTTCGAGTTCGTATGGAAGATATGCGCGCCATAGACGTGCTCGTGGCAACCGGCCTCGGGCACGTAGCGCGTGAAGATATTGCCGCCGATATGGTCGCGCTTTTCGATCACGCGGCATGCGTGGCCTTCGCGCATGAGTTCATGCGCGCAAACGGCCCCGTACAACCCTGCGCCGACGATTAGAACCTGCATGAATGACTGTTCCTTCCAAAGAATGCGAACGTGCGGATACCGCACCGCGGACAGCGGCGATGTTCACGCGCTCGCGCGAACCAGACGCTTGAAGTGCTTTTCGAGATTGCGGGTAAAGCGCGGCGTATCGAAGAGCGCGCCGTCTTCACGCACCTGCGCGAGATGATCGCGAAGGCGCTTGCAGTCCTCCGGAGCGTTGGCGAGCGCAACCGCCTTCTCTTCGTATTCGCTTAGATCCTGCGTGATCAGTTCGTCGAGGTCCGCTGCCGTGAGCAACGCGCCGGCCATGCGCGACGCGAACGTGCGGCCCGAGCACGTCAGCACCGGCAGCGACATCCATAGCGCGTCGTTGGCCGTGGTGCCCGCATTGAACGGGAACGTGTCGAGGAACAGGTCCGCGGCGCCATAGCGGGCCAGGTAATTCTCCGGTGCCGCGCGCCCGGAGAACACGAGCCGTTCCGCGTCGACGCCGTGCTTCGACGCCTCTTGCCGCAAGTTGGCCTCGGCCCACGGGTTATCCGACAGCAGCCAGAGCACGCTGCCCGGCACGCGCTTCAGGATGCTCATCCACGTCGCGAACATTTCCGGCGTGAACTTGTAGTTGTTGTTGAACGAGCAGAACACGAATGCATCACGCGGCAGGCCGCAGATCTCGCGCGACGGCACCGGCGCATTCACGCGCTTGCGGTCGCTGACCTGATAGACGTCCGGCATGTAAAGCGGCTTCTCGGTGTAGTACTTCGCCGATGCCTTGGGAATCAGGAAGCGATCGCCGATCACATAGTCGATGAAGGGCAGCCCGGTGGTCGCCGGCAAGCCGAGATAGGTGATCTGGATCGGCGCGGGCCGGTAGGCGAGCAGGTTGGGGCGCGCACCGAGCGTCTGGCCGTGCAGGTCGACGAGAATGTCGATTTCGTGGTCGCGAATCAGTTGCGCCGCCGCTTCGTCGCTCAGTTCGTGGATGCGCTCGAAGTGGTCCATCGCGCCGACGATGCGCGCCCGCAGCGCCGAGCCGTCCTCGCGCGACCAGCAGTAGCCGTAGACCTCGAAATGCTTGCGGTCGTGCAACTCGAAAAGCTCGGCAGTCAGCATGCTCACCGGATGCAGGCAGAAATCCGACGACAGATACGCGATGCGGATCTTCTTGTGCCCATAACCCTTCGACGCGGCGAGCGTCGGCACATCCGTTCTGAGCTTGTTGGCGACGAAGTGCTTGGCGGCGGCGAGTTGCGCTTCGGGGTCGCCCGACAGCGCGATCATCGCGAGTGCGGATGTCGACTTGCGCATCAGCTCGGGATCGACACCGTCGATGTCCGCATACACCGGCCACACGCATTGCTTCGCGCGCAGGAAGACCCAGTGATGCAGCACGTCCGGCTGGTTCGGCTCCATGCGCAGGCTCTCGGTGAGACGGGCGAGCGCCTGGGCGTACTGCTGCTGCGCTTCGAGAACGCGTCCGAGGCCGTTCAGCGCGAGCAGGCGGATCGCCCGTTCGTCGGGATTGTCGGCGGACGTATGGTCGGCGACCCAGGTCCATTCGGCGACGGCCGCGTCGGGCTGACCGAGCCGGTCGTACACCGAGCCGAGGTTGAAGCGCGGCTGGACGAACGTCGGCGACAGCGCGATGGCCTGGAGATACGCGTTTTTCGCGCCTTCGAGTTCGCCGACGTTCGACAACGCCGCGCCCAGGTTGAAGTACGCGAAATGATTGAAGGCCGTCTGATTGCGCGAGAGCCACGTCTGATACAACACGGCGGCCAGTTCGTATTGCTGAGCCGCTTCGAGCTGGCTCGCGCTGTTCAGCAGGTCGTTGATGCTGAGCTTCTGTTGCCAGGCCAGCAGCACGTGTGAAGCAAATCCGGATTCCGAAGACGACATGACTTGACTCTGAGATTTCGTGGACTGATCGGGCCAGCCGAAGCGCGCGGCATGGAACGCCCGAATGTTGCAATGAGCTTACCGGGATCGCGTAAAAGCAAAACGGCGAACAGCGCCCGTTTTGGGGCGGTAATCGCGGGTGTCGGAGGACGTGGGGAACGCGGCGCGGCCGGTGCGGCGGGCCATGCGAAAAAAGGGCGCTTTCCTGAGCCGGCTTCCGATGAATCCAGAGCCGGCGCAGGAGAGCGCCCTTGAAAAGAGTGTCGAGCTAGCAAAAGCAACAACAAAAACAAAAGCCGCCCCGCCGGATGCTCCGGCAAGGCGGCTTTCGCATGCTTCGTCGTCCGGGCCGCCTTGCGACGGCCCGCGTCGTGCCGTTACAGCGTCAGGTACTGCACCTGCTGAGTCGACATCGCCTGGACCTGCGTGGACGTCAGCGCGGCCACCTGCGCCGACGTGAAGGCGGAGACCTGACCGGTGCTCAGGCTCTGCACCTGCGCGGTCGTGAGCGAGGCGACCTGCGAGGTCGTCATCGCCGCCACCTGCTGCGTCGACAGTGCGCCCACCTGAGTCGTGGTCAGCGCCGCCAGATCGGCCGTTTCAAGCGCGGCCACCTGGCGCGTGCTCATCGCGTGGATCTGGGCCGTCGTCAGGCCGCTCTGCACCTGCGAAGTCGTCAACGCCGCCACCTGCGTGTAGCTCATCGCCGCGACCTGGCCGGTCGTGAGGCTCGAAACCTGCGCGCTCGTCAGCGATGCCACCTGGTTCGTCTTCAGCGCGGCGACATCGGCGCTCGACAGCGCGCTCACGCTCGATGTCGTCAGCGCCGCCAGCGCGGCCGTCGTCAACGCCGCCGTTTCGGTGGCCGTCAGCGCGGCAGCCTGCGCGCTGGTCAGCACGCCGGCTTGCGCCGTGGTCAGCGCCGCGATCTGGCTCGTCTTCAGCGCGGCGATGTCCTTGGTGGAAATCGCGGCCGTCTGCGCCGTGGTGAGCGCGCCCAACTGAGCGGTCGTGAGCCCCGCTGCCTGCGCCGTCGTCAACGACGAGACTTGCGACGTCGTCAACCCGTTCTGCACCTGCGCGGTCGTCAGCGCGGCGACCTGCTGGTACGACATGGCCGCCAACTGGCCGGTCGTGAGGTTCTGCAACTCGTTCGTCGTCAGCGCGGCGACCTGGTTGGTGTTCAACGCAGCGACGTCGGCCGTCGACAGCGCACCGATCTGGCCGGTGCTGAATGCCGACACCTGCGCCGTCGTCAGCGACGAGGCCTGCGCCGCCGTCAGCGCGCCCACCTGGGCGGTCGTCAGGCTCTGAATCTGCGTCGACGAAAGCGCCGCAACCTGATTCGTCTTCAACGCGGCGATGTCGGCCGTCGACAGCGAGCTGAGTTGCGCCGTGCTGAGCGCGGCGACCTGCGCCGTGCTCAGGCCCGACAACTGCGCGGTGCTCATCGCGCCCAACTGCGCGGTCGTCAGGCCGGCTTGCACCTGCGCCGTGGTCAGCGCCGAAACCTGCGTCGCCGACAGTGCCGCGATCTGGCCGGTCGTCAGGTTCGCGACCTGCGCCGTCGTCAGCGCGGCGACCTGGTTGGTCTTCAGCGCGGCGATGTCCTTCGTGGCGATCGCGGTGGTCTGCGCGGTGCTCAGCGCGGACACCTGGGCCGTCGTCAGTCCGCTCGCCTGCGCCGTCGTGAGCGCGCCGACCTGCGCGGTCGTCAGGCCGCCCTGCACCTGCGACGTCGACAGTGCGGCAACCTGCGTCGCCGTCAATGCCGCGACCTGGCCGGTCGTCATGTTGGCGACCTGCGCCGTCGACAGCGCCGCGAGCTGGTTCGTCTTCAGCGCCGCGACGTCAGCCGTCGACAGCGAGCCGATCTGGTTCGTGCCAAGTGCAGCGACTTGCGCCGTCGACAGCGAAGAGGCTTGCGTCGCGGTGAGCGCGCCCACCTGGCCGGTCGTCAGAGCCTGGATCTGCGTGTTCGACAGCGCGCCAAGCTGGCTCGTCTTCAGCGCGGCAACGTCGGCCGTCGACAGCGCGCTCAGTTGCGCCGTGCTGAGCGCGGCGACTTGCGCCGTGCTCATGCCCGACACCTGCGCGGTCGTCAGCGCGCCGAGTTGCGTCGTCGTCAGGCCGTTCTGCACCTGTGCCGTCGTGAGCGCCGAGACCTGCGACGCCGTCAGCGCGGCCACCTGGCCGGTCGTCAGGTTCGCGACCTGTGCCGTCGTGAGCGCGGCGATCTGGTTCGTCTTCAGCGCGGCGATGTCCTTCGTCGACAACTGGCCGACCTGCGCGGTCGAGAGCGCCGCGACATCGGCGGTCGAGAGTGCGGCGACTTGCGAGGTCGTGAGCGCGCCGATTTCGGCCGTCGTCAGGCCCTGCTGCGTCTGCGCCGTCGTCAGCGCCCCGACCTGCGCGGTGGTCAGCGCGGCGAGCTGGCCGGTCGTCAGGCTCGATACCTGTGCCGTCGTCAGCGCGGCAATCTGGTTCGTCTTCAGCGCGGCGACATCAGCCGTCGACAGGGCCGTGATCTGGCCCGTGCTCAGCGCGACCAGTTGCGCCGTCGACAGGGAACTGGCTTGCGTCGCCGTGAGCGCCGCGACCTGGCCGGTCGTCAGCCCTTGAACCTGCGACGACGACAGCGCGGCGAGCTGGCTGGTCTTGAGCGCGGCGATGTCCTTCGTGGCGATCGCGGCGGTCTGCGCCGTGGTGAGCGCCGAGACCTGGGCGGTCGTGAGTCCGGCGGCCTGCGCCGTCGTCAGCGCGGCGACCTGATCGGTCGTCAGGCCGCTTTGCACCTGCGACGTCGTGAGCGCCGCAACCTGCGTCGCGCTCAACGCGGCGACCTGGCCGGTCGTCATGTTCGCGACCTGCGCCGTCGTCAGTGCGGCGACCTGGCTCGTCGTCAGCGCGGCGATGTCCTTCGTCGACAACTGGCCGACCTGCGCGGTCGACAACGCCGCGACATCGGCGGTCGAGAGTGCGGCCAGTTGCGTGGTCGTCAGCGAGCCGATCTCGGCTGTCGTCAGGCCCTGCGTCTGGGCCGTCGTCAGCGCGCCCACTTGCGCGGTGGTCAACGCGGCCAGTTGGCCGGTCGTCAGGCTCGACACTTGTGCCGTCGTCAGCGCGGCGATCTGGCTCGTCTTCAGCGCAGCGACGTCAGCCGTCGACAGCGCGGTGATCTGCCCCGTGCCCAGCGCGACCAGTTGCGCCGTCGACAGGGAACTGGCTTGCGTCGCGGTCAGCGCGGCGACCTGGCCGGTCGTCAGCCCTTGGACCTGCGACGACGACAGCGCGGCGATCTGGCTCGTCTTCAGCGCGGCGATGTCCTTCGTGGCGATCGCGGCGGTTTGCGCGGTGGTCAGCGCGGTCAATTGCGACGTGCTCAGCCCGGCGGCTTGCGCCGTCGTGAGCGCGCCGACTTGCGCGGTCGTCAGGCCGCCCTGCACTTGCGCCGTCGTCAGTGCGCCAACCTGCGTCACCGTCAGCGACGCGATCTGGCCCGTCGTCAGGTTCGCGATCTGCGCGGTGGTCAGCGCGGCAACCTGGTTCGTCTTCAACGCCGCGACGTCGGCCGTCGACAGTGCGCCGACCTGGTTCGTGCCGAACGCGGCGACTTGCGCCGTGGTCAGCGCGCCGGCTTGCGCCGCCGTGAGCGCGGCGACCTGGCCGGTCGTCAGGCTGGCAACCTGCGCGGTCGTCAGCGCGGCAACCTGGCTCGTCTTGAGCGCGGCGATGTCCTTGGTCGACAGCGAGCTTACCTGCGCGGTCGTCAGCGCGGCGATGTCGGCGGTCGACAGCGCGCCGATCTGGCCCGTGCTCAACGCGCCGAGCTGATCGGTCGTCAGCCCGCCCTGCACTTGCGACGCCGTCAGCGAGCCGACTTGCGTGTACGACATGGCAGCCAACTGTCCGGTCGACAGGTTCTGCAACTGCGAGGTCGTGAGCGCGGCAATCTGGTTCGTCTTCAGCGCAGCGATGTCCGCCGAGGACAGCGCGCCGAGTTGCGAGGAATTGAGAATGGCAATCGCCGCCGTGCTGAGCGTGACGATGTCCGAGGTTGCCATCGCGCCGATCTGGTCGGACCGCATGGCGGAAATCTGCGTGGTGCTCAACGACTGGATGTCCGACGTTGACAGCTGCCGGATCTGTGATGTCGACAATGCGGCGATTTGCGCCGTTGACATTGACGATACGATTGACGTCATGCTTTACCCCTTACGTGAATCTATTGTTTTGTCTCGCCCGCATCGCTAGGAATCGCCGCCGTCTTTGATGGCCGATTTGGGAGTTGGGTACCCTCAATTGGTCATCGGCGGGTGGGCTGGGAACTTGAGGAAGGCGTTACAAAATAGTTTCAGACGGCCGTCCGGGAGGGCCGGGGAGTAAGCCGGATGGCGGATTTGAAGGGCGGGGCGGCGACAGGGATTGGTCGCGCGGGGAATTGCGGATTGTGTCGTGCCGGGACGGTCGGGATCGGCAGCCCGACGGGGGCGTTGCGTAAGATGGGGGCGCTGAAGTCTTTCAGGTCCGCATGGATGTAAGACCGCGTGGGTTCATCGACGCGCACCTCTGACAAGTCTTGGTCACGGGCGGTCAACCGGCATTTGGCTGGAAACGAATTCGCGCGCACAGCAGTGCGACGACCGCCGCGCACGATGCCGCGACCTCCGGCGCGCCCAGATTTCGCCGACGCTTATCAGCGTTCGAAGAACTCGACGGCACAACGGCGCGGCCGGCCCGCCGCTGGCGCGCCGGACCGGACTGGCCGCATGCTTCACGAGCGGACGGCCAACACCGCAACTGCGGTCACGAGACTACACACGGCCTCCCGGCCGCCCAAGCCCGCGCAACTCCGTGCTCAGTTTCCCGCCCTCTTCCGGCCGGCCATGAAACGCGGCCGGCGTGTTCTGGAACATCTCGATCCGGTACACGCCATCGCATAGCGAGAGCACCATCGTCTGAATCGCGTTCAGCTCGGGATTCAGGTCATCCGCGCCGCGCGGCCACATGCCCGCCGCGCCGCGCAGCAGAAGCACCTGTCCGCTTGCCATTCGCCGCACTTCGCGCACCTTCGCGACGAAGAGCGGCGTCGCGTGCTGCGTGAAAATCGACGCGAGATGCGCGTCGATGGCAGTGCGCGAATCGATGGTGCTTCCATCGAAACCCACCATGCTGCCGCGCTCGGCAAATCGCGCGGCCATTGCACGTGCGTCCTGCCGGTTCCAGTCATCGAGCAGCGCGAAATACACCCGGCGCGCCGCCGCCGTCCAATCGTCGAGTTCGTTCATGTCGCCTTCTTCCATGCCGCCGCGAAAATCCCCGCGCCCATCAGCAACGCGCCGCCCGTGCGGTTGACCGCGCGTTGCACCGAAACCTGGCGAATCGCCCGTCGCGCGCCGGACGCCAGCAGCGCATAAGCGAATGAGTTGACCGCCGCGATGCCCACAAACGTCGCCTCGAAAATCGCGATCTGCGACACCGTGGCCACATGCGGATCGATAAACTGCGGCACGAACGCGACGAAGAAAATCATGCTCTTCGGATTGAGCGTCGTCACCGCGTAGGCGTGCGCCATGATGCGGCCGGTGCGCACTTCTTCGGGCGCCTTCATTTCGTCGGCATTCACGATGGGCGCGCGCCAAAGTTTCAGGCCCAGATAAACCAGATACGCGGCGCCGATCCACTTCAGCACCATGAATAATTCCGCCGATGCCGCGAGCAATACGCCGAGGCCGAGCATCGACGCGGTCATGGCGGTCAGGTCGCCGAGCGCGACGCCGGCGGTGGTCGCGAATGCGTATTTGCGTCCGTGTCCGAGCGCGTAGGAAACGACCAGCAAAACGGTCGGTCCGGGAATCGCCACCAGAATCGCCGAAGCGATTGCGAAAGGCAGCCATTGAGCGAGGGTCATCAAATGCCTCCGTTGATCTTATTCGCCGATTTATCCACGAAGGCGCGGTGTTGACAAGCCCTTCCGAGGGTTGAATGCGGGTATTTGATGGCCGCTTCATGCGACGTCCCAACGTCGATTGGCACGTTTTATTCCGCGCCGCCGACTTGGGTGACAGCACGATTTTCGCCAATAAAGCGTGTTATTTCAGCCTCCGTGCAGCCTGTTTACGACCGCTTGGTTGCGGCGCATCAATTCAACTGCACAGTGTTCATAAAACCGTCGTCGACCCGCAAGCGCTTCTGATGGCTCTCACGATTATTCGTAAGTTTTTTAAAAACACGCCTGCGACAATCTGTCGTGTTGCGAGCGCACACAAGATGTGCTTGTAACTTGCAAATTCTCGTCTAGGATAAACGCTGCGGATTAAGCCAATTAAATATATAGCTAATTCCCGAGACATTTCCGCTTGGAGGCAATACATGAAAAAACGCGCCAGTGCTTTAGTCGTGATGGTCGGTTTGTTCGCCGCGATGTCGGCGGTCCACGCGGATAGCGTGATCCAGCCCCAGCAGACTTTCAAATTCAGGCCCAATTCGTACGGCTGCCTCTCAAAAGACAAATTTGATTCCGCCGACCAGCACGCGCAGGCGGGCGAGCAACAGAAGATGCAGCAATTCTTCGAAGGCTACGAATGTGTCTCGACGCCTGTCGATTCGCATTTCCGCGTATTGCGCGTAGTGGGTCACGATGTCGAATTCGTCAATGCGGCGAATAGTGACACGCAGGGCATGTGGACTGCCGATCGCTTCATCGAGCAATAAGTCGAGCAATAAGCGCGTTTGATTCGGCAATAAAAAAGCCGATGCGATTCATAATCGCATCGGCCAACACCTTCGTCCAATCAATCTGAATCGCGATTAATGCGAATCGCGCGGCACCGGTGCGCCGCTGGAACCGACCAGAAAATCGAGGTCGGCGCCCTGGTCCGCTTGCAGGACGTGATCGACGTAGAGCTTGTAGTAACCGCGCGCCGGGCTGGCGGGCTTTTGCCACGCACGCCGCCGCCGTTCGAGTTCGTCGTCCGACACTTCCAGATGCAGCCGCCGCGCCTCGACATCGAGTTCGATCATGTCGCCCGTCTGCACGAACGCGAGCGGCCCGCCCGCCGCCGCTTCCGGCGACACGTGCAGCACCACCGCGCCGTAAGCCGTGCCGCTCATGCGGCCATCGGAAATGCGGACCATGTCGGTGATGCCCTTTTGCAGCACCTTCTTCGGCAGCGGCATGTTGCCGACTTCCGCAAAGCCCGGATAACCCTTCGGCCCCGCGCCCTTGAGCACCATCACGCAGTTCTCGTCGATGTCGAGTGACTCGTCGTCGATTTTCTCGTGCAGTTCCTCGATGGTTTCGAACACGACCGCCCGCCCGCGATGCTTGAGCAGTTTCGCCGTCGCGGCCGAGGGCTTGATCACGGCGCCGTTCGGCGCGAGATTGCCCTTCAGCACCGCGATGCCCGCCTTCGGCTTGAACGGGGCTTCGAACGTCGTGATGACCTTTTCGTCGTAGTTCGGCGCGTTGTTGACGTTGTCCCAGATCGACTTTCCGTTGACGGTCAGCGCGTCCTTGTGCAGCAAGCCCTGCTCGCCGAGTTGCCTCAGCACGGCGGGCAGCCCGCCCGCATAGTAGAAATCCTCCATCAGGAATTCGCCCGACGGCTGCAGGTTCACCAGACACGGCACATCCGAACCCAGCTCCCAGTCCGCCAGATTCAGCTCGACGCCAATCCGCTTCGCCAACGCGATCAGGTGAATCACCGCGTTGGTCGACCCGCCGATCGCCGCATTCGTGCGAATCGCGTTCTCAAAGGCTTCGCGCGTGAGGATCTTGTCCATCGTGAGGTCTTCGCGAACCATGTCGACGATCCGCCGCCCCGCCATGTGCGCGAGCACCTGGCGCCGCGCATCGACGGCCGGAATCGCCGCGTTGTGCGGCAGCCCCATGCCGAGCGATTCGACCATCGACGCCATCGTCGACGCCGTGCCCATCGTCATGCAGTGCCCGCGCGAGCGGTTCATGCACGATTCGGCTTCGGTGAACTCCTCCTGCGTCATGGTTCCCGCGCGCACTTCCTCCGACATCTGCCACACGCCCGTGCCCGAGCCGATATTCTTGCCGCGGAATTTGCCGTTCAACATCGGCCCGCCCGATACGGCGAGCGCCGGCAAATTGCACGACGCCGCGCCCATCAGCAGCGCGGGCGTGGTCTTGTCGCAGCCGACCAGCAGGATCACGCCGTCCATCGGATTGCCGCGTATCGATTCCTCGACGTCCATCGACGCGAGGTTGCGGAACAGCATCGCGGTCGGACGCAGGTTCGTTTCGCCGAGCGACATCACCGGAAACTCGAGCGGCAGCCCGCCGGCCTCGCGCACGCCCTTTTTCACATACTCGGCAAGCTCGCGGAAATGCGCGTTGCAGGGCGTCAGTTCCGACCACGTATTGCAGATCCCGATGACCGGACGGCCATCGAAATTGTCGTGCGGAATGCCCTGGTTCTTCATCCACGAGCGGTGCAGGAAGCCGTCCCTGTCCTGCAAGCCGAACCACGCCTGACTGCGCAGCGGCTTCTTGTTCGAATCAGCCATCGTTGCTCCTCCAAATGTTCTTGTCCGGCCGACTCACGCTTTCGGACTACACGCTTGGCTAGGCGGCACTGGTCGAGCAGAGCGTAACCAGTCCCGCGATGACTTTCCAATCAGTTTTCGGCCGATCGCAATATCAAAACCGGTATGGCATCATCGAGTATCCCGAAAACACCGGACCCGCACGCGATGCCGCAAAGTTACTCGAACTGGTTCGTGCGAGCACGCCTGAAGACGCGCCAGTTGTTGCTGCTCGCGGCGATGGAGGAAGAAGGCAACGTGCGCCGCGCCGCCGACGTGCTCGGCATGACGCAGCCGGCGGCATCGCGGCTGCTGAAGGAACTGGAGGATGTGCTGGACGTGCGCCTGTTCGACCGCACGCCGCACGGCATGCACGCGACGCTCTACGGCGAAGTGATGATCCGCCACGCGCGGATGGTGCTGTCGAATCTGAGCCAGGCGCACGATGAAATCTCGGCGCTGCGCTCGGGGCTTGCCGGTCAGGTGCAGATCGGCACGATCGCCACCGCCGCCGCGACGATGGTGCCGCTGGCGATCTCGCGCGTGAAGGCGCGCTATCCGCAGTTGCAGATCTGGCTGCAAGTGGAGACTTCGGACGTGATGCTGCCGCGCATCGCGCAAGGCGAACTCGACATCATGGTCGGACGCGTGCTCGAACGGCAGGGTCAGTTCAAGGACACCGTGCGCTACGAGCCGCTCGCCGACGAGCCGCTTTGTGTCGTCGCGCGACCCGGTCATCCGATGGAAAACGCGACCGGGCTGACGCTGGGTGGCATCGTGAATGCAAGCTGGGTCCTGCATCCGCCGGGCAGCGTGTTGCGGCATCGGTTCGACCTGACTTTCTCGCAGATCGGGCTCAATCCGCCGCAAAATGTCGTCAATACCAACAATTTCCTGGCAATTTCGAGCCTGCTCCTGCAAAGCGACATGCTCGCGGTCGTGCCCGAGGAAGTGGCGCGGCAATACGAGGAATTCGGCGTGCTCAAGCGCCTTTCGATCGAATTGCCTTGCCGGATGGACGCTTTCGGTATCATCACGCGGCAAACGCAATTGCTGTCGCCGGCGGCGACCGTCGTGCTCAACGCGTTGCGCGAGGCGGCCGTCGAGGTGTACGGCACGTCTTTCGAACCCTCGACCGCCTGAAACCTCTTACTCAAGCCGGCTCGAACAGCCGGCCTTTTGGTGTTGCATGGCCCTCAAATCGACGATTTACAAAGCGGAACTCCAGATTGCCGACATGGATCGGCACTACTACGGCGATCACTCGCTGACCATCGCGCGCCATCCGTCGGAAACCGATGAGCGGATGATGGTGCGCGTCGCCGCGTTCGGGCTGTTCGCGGACGAGCGGCTCGAGTTCGGCAAGGGCTTGTCCGACACGGACGAGCCCGATCTCTGGCAAAAAGACCTTACCGGGCAAATCGAGACGTGGATCGAGGTCGGCCAACCCGACGAGCGGCGCATCGCGAAGGCGAGCGGCCGCGCGGGACGCGTGATCGTGATCGCCTATGCGGGCCGGACCGCCGATATCTGGTGGCAAGGCGTGAAGGGCAAGGTCGAACGGATGCAGAACGTGACCGTCTGGTCGCTGAAGGACGGTGTAGGCGAGGCGCTCGGCGCACTGGCCGAACGCACGATGCGGTTGCAACTGACGATGCAGGACGGCGAGGCGTCGCTCGGCAGCGCAACGGTCGACCCGGTGGCCCTCCACTGGACGGTGCTGAAGCCGCCCGGGAAATAACACTCAGGCGTCGGGCGGTCCCTTCAGCTCGATCAGATTCCCTTCCGGATCGAACAGGTAAAGCGAAGGACCGTAGCCCTCGGCGCCGTATCGATTGGCTTCCTCGCCGATGCGTGCGCCGCTTTCCGTGAGATGCCGGCACAGCTCGGCCGGATCGAAAGGTTCGACGCGCAGGCAGAGATGATCCATGTTGCGGCCCGCACCGGGCGCGCCGCTATCCGGCCGGTCGATTTTTGCGCCGACAGCCAACAGGTCGATCAGCGAGCGGCCGGCCCGCAACTGCACGAGACCGAGATCGCGCTGCTCCTTTTCGACCGGACATCCGAGCGCGGCGCCGTAAAAGCGCACCATGTTGTCGAGATCGGCGCAGCGAATCACGACGTGATCGATTTCGCGGATGGTGAAGTGCATCGTCGCTCCTCGTTTCAGGGATGGCGCAAACGAGTGTACTGCCGTCCGGGGAACGGCTCACGGCAAAGCGAGCGGGCAAAAAAAAGCCCGCTCGTTGCGGAGCGGGCTGAATCCATATCAGGAGGAGACATGGAGGAGACAGTTCCAATAATACACAGCAGGTTGGTGCGACGCAATAGAAATTTTAGTGCAAACCCCTATGGCGCCAAATTTTCGCTTCAGGGCGATTTCGTGGCCGCGCGGCCCGAAATCCGGGAAATGACAGCGCAAGAAGCGGCGCGTACGCTCGAAGGCAGCGCTCTACAGTGGTCACGTACCCAGAGCCAATCGAGGTTGCCATGAACATCGCATTCGAAATCCCGTCCGAAAACACGTTTTCTTCCGATGAAAGCCGCTGGCAAGCCGTCGTCGAGCGCGACCCGCACGCAGACGGCGCTTTCTTCTTCGCTGTGCGCACCACGGGCGTGTTCTGCCGGCCGTCGTGCGCGTCGCGGGCGCCGCGCCGGGAAAACGTCGAGTTCTTCCCGACGACAAACGCGGCCGAAACCGCCGGCTATCGGCCGTGCAAGCGTTGCCAGCCGACGAGCCTCCCGCGCGAACTCGCGATCGTCGAGCGCGCGTGCAAGGCGCTCGACGCCGATCCGCAGCAACGCCTGACGCTCGCCCAGTTGAGCGACGCCGTCCACGTCAGCCCGTTTCACTTGCAGCGGTTGTTCACGCGCGTGGTCGGCGTGTCGCCGCGGCAATATCAGGCCGCGCGCCGTGCCGAAGCGTTGCGCGACGGCCTGCAACGCGGCCAGAACGTGACGCGCGCCACGCATGACGCTGGCTTCGGCTCGCCGTCGCGCATGTACGAAGCGGCATCGGCGGAACTGGGCATGACGCCGTCGGTGTATCGGAGGAAGGGCGCCGGGCTTACCGTGCACTTCGCCACCGCCGACACACCGCTCGGCTCGGTGCTCGTCGCCGCGACCGACAAGGGCATCTGCAAGATCGCGTTCGGCGACGATCCGCGAGCGCTCGAGGGCGAACTGGCGGCGGAGTTGTCGCAGGCGGAGCGCATCGAGGATCGCGGGCGCGTGCAGCCGTTCATCGCGCAGATCCGCGCGTATCTGGAAGGCACGCGCGAGCGGTTCGACCTGCCGCTCGACATCGGCGCGACCGCGTTCCAGCAGCGCGTGTGGGATGCGCTGCGACGTATCCCGTACGGCGAGACGCGCAGCTATTCCGACATCGCCGACGCGCTCGGCGCGCCGCGCGCCGTGCGGGCCGTGGCGAACGCGTGCGCGTCGAATCCGGTGGCGCTCGCGATTCCGTGTCATCGGGTCGTGCATAAGGGCGGCGGGCTGTCGGGGTATCGCTGGGGGACGCCGCGCAAGGCCGCGTTGTTGAAAGCGGAGCGCGCGCACGATGCAGCGGGGCCCCGTGGCACCGCGGACGTGGACGAGTTCGCGTGAGCGCCGTAGACAAAAACCGCCTCGTCACACTCAACCTGCCGTTCGTCGAGCCCTACGACTGGCCGCGCGTCCTGCGCTTCTTCGCGGGACGCGCGACGCGCGGCGTCGAAACCGTCGAAGCGGGCGCGTATCGTCGGGCGATCGAATGGCCGGACGACGACGGCGCGCTCGTCGCAGGCACGCTGAGCGTCACGCGCCATCCGAAAAAAGCTTGCCTCGTCGTGACACTCGAAGGCGACGTCGCGCGCCACGGCAAAGCGATCGGCAAGCACCTCGCCCGCATGTTCGACCTGCTGGCCGATGCGCCCGCCATCGGCCAGCATCTCGCGCGCGATCCGTGGTTCGCCCCGCTCGTCGACGCCGCGCCCGGCCTGCGCGTGCCCGGCGCGTGGTCCGGCTTCGAGCTGGTCGTGCGCGCGATCGTCGGCCAGCAGGTCAGCGTGAAGGCGGCTTCGACGATCATCGGGCGCATCGTCGAGCGCGCGGGCACGCAGCTCACCGATCATCCACATGCCGATACCGCCTGGCGCTTCCCCTCGCCCGCCGCGCTCGCCGCCGCCGACATGGAGAAGATCGGCATGCCGGGCAAGCGGGTCGCGGCGTTGCAGGGCTTCGCGCGCGAGGTGGCATCGGGCGCGCTGCCGCTCGACGACTCGCGCGCCGACCGGGACGCATTGCGCGCCGCCCTGCTCGCGATGCCCGGCATCGGCCCGTGGACGGTCGAATATGTCGCGATGCGCGCGCTGCGCGATCCCGACGCGTGGCCCGGCACCGATCTGATCCTGATGCAGTCGCTCGCGGCGCGCGATCCATCGATGGCCAAGGCGGCTGTCTTGCGCGCACGGGCCGAGGCGTGGCGCCCGTATCGGGCCTACGCGGCACTGCATTTGTGGAACGAGATCGCAGACCAGGCCGGCACGGCCCGGGGCGGATAGCGGCAACTTGCGACGACCTCGCGCCGCGCCCCGCATCAAACCCGCCAATCCCGCCGGAAAAATGCCCCGCGGCAGCGCCCCGAAAACCCCGCAAAACCTTGCTGGTATTGGCTTCAAGCACGCTCGACACCGAGATGTTAAAGTGCCCGCTACTCAAAATATCGAATCGCGCGCACATTCGTTGCGCTCGATCGCACGTGCTGCCTAGATGCCAACCAAGAAATCCGCAAACCTCGACAACGACGCCTTCCTGCACCGCCTCTCGGCGCTCCTGGCCGGCCCTCACGCGGACGCACTGCGTCAGGGTCTGCGCGGCATCGAGCGGGAAAGCCTGCGCGTCACGCCCGAGGGCAAGCTCGCCATGACGCCGCATCCGAGCGCCTTCGGCTCGGCGCTGACGCACCCGCTCATCACGACCGATTACTCGGAGGCGCTCGTCGAGCTGATCACGGACGCCAGGACCGACGCGGCGGACACGCTCGCGCATCTCGACACCCTGCATCGCTTCGTCTACGCGAAACTCGGCGACGAACTGCTGTGGAACGATTCGATGCCCTGCGAACTGCCGCCCGACGACGAAATCCCGATCGGCTGGTACGGCACGTCGAACATCGGCATGCTGAAGCACGTCTATCGGCGTGGTCTCGCGCTACGCTACGGTCGCACGATGCAATGCATCGCCGGCATTCACTACAACTATTCGCTGCACGAGGACGTCTGGCGCGCCTGGCAGACGCTCGACCAGGGCAATACGCTGTCGGCCGTCGATTTCCAGTCGGAGCGGTACTTCGCGCTCATCCGCAACTTCCGCCGCACGTGCTGGCTGCTGATGTACCTGTTCGGCGCGTCGCCGGCGCTCGACGCGGGCTTCGTGCGCGGCAAGCGCCACACGCTCGAAACCTTCGACGCCCATACGCTCTATCTGCCGCACGCCACCAGCCTGCGCATGAGCGATCTCGGCTACACGAATAATCCGGCGCAGTCGGCGCTCTTGCCGAGCTACGACAACCTCGACGCCTATCTCGACGTCCTCGCGAAGGCCGTGAGCCAGCCGTACCCGCCGTACGAAGCGATCGGCACGCAGCGCGACGGCGAGTGGATCCAGATCAACACGAACGTGCTGCAGATCGAAAACGAGTTCTACTCGACGATCCGCCCGAAGCGCGTCATCCAGCCGGGCGAGCGGCCGCTGCATGCGCTGGCCTCGCGCGGCGTGCAGTACATCGAAGTGCGCTGCCTCGATATCGATCCGTTCGAACCGACCGGCATTTCGCTCGAAACGTCGCGCTTCCTCGACGCTTACCTGCTGTACTGCGCGCTCGACGACAGCCCGTTGCTGCCGGTCGACGCGAGCGCCGAGGCAAACGACAACTTCAGCCGCGTTGCGAAGGAAGGACGCAAGCCGGGGCTCACGTTGTCGCGCGAAGGACGCGACGTGCCGATGCAGGCCTGGGGCGTCGAATTGCTCGACCGGATCGAGCCGGTCGCGAGGGCGCTCGACGCGCTCGCCGGCACCGATGAGCACTTGCAGGCGCTCGCGACCCAGCGGGCGCGACTCGCGGACGTATCGCTGACGCCGTCGGCGCGGGTGCTTCAGACGATGCGGGACAAACAGCAGAGTTTTGGCGATTTCGCACTCGACCTCAGCCGCCAGCATGCGGATTTCTTCCGCAATCGTCCGCTTGACGAGCATGAAACGCGCGAGATGGACGAGCTTGCCGCGAAATCGCTCGCGCAGCAGGCGGACATCGAACGCGATGAAGCCGGCTCGTTCGATGCCTTTGTCGCCGCTTATCGCGCCTACACGCTGAACCGGATCAGCGTCTGA
The DNA here is from genome assembly GCF_001544535.1 of Caballeronia choica. GTDB lineage: Bacteria > Pseudomonadota > Gammaproteobacteria > Burkholderiales > Burkholderiaceae > Caballeronia > Caballeronia choica. The sequence continues at coordinate 149,751 of NZ_FCON02000004.1, forward strand.
CGTCTTTTTTCCCTCGCCGCGGCGTCGGGAAAGCGGCAAGGCTTACTCCTTTTGCAACAGAGCGCTACCTCTCGAAACACGCGGGCCGCGCACGGGTCGAAAAATAGTGTCCTATCGACCTGAACGCTCACTGTTGGAGAGGAGAAGAAAATGACAAGGACAATGTTCTGCGCATCGACGCTGGCGGCCGCAGCGTCGATCGCGCTGTTCGCCGGTTGTTCGACGCAAGGGCAAGTCGGCGCCGAAACGATGGAACAGGCCACCGCGCCGCTCACCTGCATGAGCAAGGCCGAATGCGACGCGTGGTGGGGCCGCGCGCAAGTCTGGGTGACGAATCACTCCGACTACAAGCTGCAAACCGTCACCGATTCGATCATCCAGACGGCCGGACCGTCGGGCGGAAAGCGGTCGCTTGCCTACCAGATCACCAAGACGCCGAGCAACGAAGGCACCGCGACAATCGGCTTCGCCGCGCATTGCGACAACATGCTCGGCTGCGAGCCGAATCCGTGGAAAGCGGGCGCGGATTTCAAGCAGTTCGTGCGCGGCGGCGCGTCGCCGCAAGCCGGCGCGGCAGCGACGACGAACGAAGGGAGCGCCTTGCCACCCGTCACGCCCGCCGCGCCAGCGAGGGCGCAGGTGAATCCGACGGTGCAGCCGATGCCGCCAGCGCTGGAAGCCCAGCCGGGGCAGTCGGGGCAGGTTTTGACGCCACAGTAACCGCAGCCACGGTTCGCGGTTTGCGGTTTGCGGTTTGCGGTTTGCGGTTTGCGGTTTGCGGTTTGCGGTTTGCGGTTTGCGGTTTGCGGT
>NZ_FCON02000005.1 GCF_001544535.1 Caballeronia choica
AACCTCGACTTCGTCCATCATGTACACATGTCCATTTAAAATTTGCATGGACATGATCGTCGGGCTACTCGACTTGCAGATCAAGATGCCTTCGCCGGCTGCTTACGTTTCTGATCGAGAAGCCTTTCATCAAGCTCGGCCGATTGGTCGGTGAAAATAGCCTTCTCGATCTATTTTCGAGAGAGAAGGAAACGCGAATGCGTGCCGGCATTGCGAGCACTGGGTCGGAGATATTACAGGGGGATCACACGCGCGCTGCGGGCGAGACGCGAGGCCTCAGGTGATCGCACGCCCCGAGTTCGGCTGTGCGTTTTGGGTGCGAGCGATTGGCGCCGATGACGATGGCATGCAAAAGGCCGGTGACGCTGCGGAGCGCCCCGGCCTGCCATTACAACAATCTTGAGGGAATTTGGACCCCTCTCGACTAGGCGGCGAGAGACTACAACAAAGCAATCCTCCAATCAAGGTAGGAGGTCGCCTATTTGCGCTAGCGAGCTAGGCAGCCGTCCGTAGACCGCCCTAAAAATTGCGCCAAGATGCGATGACGCACATGCTGTTGAACCAATGCGTTGATCTGTAGACGTGGATGTCGTGGAAGCCAGCCTCGCTGAGCATCCCGTAAGTGATTCGATTGCGATGCCATCTGATTAGGTTCTCTTCTTCAAACGGGCACGCAACTATTGCCATTTTGTTGCATATCGACTGCATGCCGCGCAGAAAAGCCCGTGGGTCTTCGACGTGCTCTATCGTGTGAGACGACATGACAATATCCCACCTTCTTCCGTCGCCAAGCGAAAAGGCGTCTCCGGTCAGGGCTTCAATATCAGGGAAATCTCGCTCGGCGGCCGGCTGAAAAGTTGGGTCAATTTCGATCGCTGTGACGGGGTCGAGCTTCAGACATGAATATGACGCAGGATGATACATCGCACGCAGGAGGCCAGGCCCGATCCCGGTTCTGGATCCAATGTCTAGGAGCGACATAGAGTTCATCCCGGGGAACCTCTGCACAAGGTAGCGGGCAATGTCCATGTAAAAACTAATGCCTTGCGCCCTCGCATGAGCAACCGCTGGGTCAGTTTCAGCCGACAACTTTTCAAACATACCTTCTCCGTTCTTCTTGCCTTAATGGCATTCTTGATACCGAAGGATATATGCCCGGCACCCTCGGCATACCGACTTCTCAAAGCACGGGAAACGCCGATCTATTGGTTACCAGATATTACCAAAACTTTCGCTGCCTGCGCTTCAAGTTGAGGTCGAGCACGTACTAGCTGTCCGCCCTGCAGAACATCGCGATGATCTGCGCGAGCGGCGCGGCGAGCATGGTAGGTGAACAGCACCTGCAGGATCGTAGCGAATACGTATCGGTTCATTTCGAGATATACCCCTTGATCCTGCATCGCTCGCACAATGGCCTGAAGCGCCGAAAGCTTACCGATCCCGACTTGATCGTCGGCCGCTACTCAGAAAACGCTGCTTGCAACCTGGCCGTCGAGGTGTCCGTAGGCGGCGGCACCATCAGCGCTGACAGCGATGGAGGTGCCTTCACCTGAGGCTGCGGCAGAACAGCGGCGATCCGGACGCGCACGCGGTCAGTGCCAGCAGCGTGCCGAGCGCGGTAATCAAGGGGATCTTGCGCATGCTTCGATACCTCATTGGTGAACGACTTTTCGATGGCCGCGACCTTCCCTTCTGCGGCCTGCTGATTCTTCAGAGCGTCGGCGAGCGCCTTCGCTGAGGCTGCGTTGATCTATGCGATGACCGCTGCATGCGCCGCCTGCTCGGGCGCCATCGCGCGGCCGTCGATTACATACGCGGTGCCGAAGCCAAGCGCCGCGCCGACCGCGGCGGCCGCCAGGCCGATGATGAAATACGGGCTCATTGCAGTTTTCCTGTCCGGTTAGCGATTCCTGACGTCGATCGAGATCGTCCGCGCGTCGACGCGGCCGGATGACGTCGTGACTTTGCATTTGACGTTGTACGACTTCCCTGATGTGCCGCCGGCGATCCACGCAGACACGACCGGGCCATCGATGGAAGACGAGTTGACGGTCACGCCGTCATCAGCAGAGACGTCCTTGTCGCTGAGCGTTTCGCCTTCGCCGAGCCACTCGGACCAATCCCATTGAAAATCGAGCACGGACACCGGGTCTTTCACGAAGCTGGGCGCGGCCGGGTAATTCGCCATCTGGATCTCCCTTCGAAGGTCGCCATCAGGCGACGACAGACAATCGCTTCTCAGCTCGAACAACGAGCCGGCGCGATTCAGGTTTGATTTGATCGATTCGGACCTCGGGCCGAACAACTGCGCACCTCTCCTCGCCCGGGATTGATGCTTCTCGCGATTCGGCCGGAGACCAGACAACGAATCGGCTTCGGCACGCCCACGTTGACGACGGCGCCAAGCATGCGGCCCGAGATACCATCAAGCGCACCCGTGATCACCGCGGAGTAATTGGCATAGGCCACGCCATAAAACGCGCCTGTGACGCCCGCCAACGTGCCAGCAATCACGCCGGCCGGATTCTCGATGGTGTTACCAATGAATGCCCCGCTCACACCGTCCAGGCGCCCGGCGATTGCATCTGTCAAACCCAGCAACGAAGATCCGGCGAAGCTGCCGGACACGCCGGCCAAAGTGCAAGATATGGCATCAGGCAGCGTTTCGTCGCCAGATAACGATCCGGAGACACCCGCGAGCGTCGCGCTGAAGATGCCCGGAATCGACTGCGCGCCAGCGAAGCTGCCGACGACGCCGGCAAGCGTGCCGCCAACCGACGCCGGGATCGACTCAGTTCCCGAGAACGACCCGCTTACGCCCGAAAGTGCCCCGCTGACTGTTGCCGGGACCGTTTCGCGATCGGAGAATGCGTTCCCCACGAGACGCCAGAACCGAGCAACGTCGGCAAGCCAATGGTCGACCCCGCGCCGCTCTTGCGGTTCGGTGTCGTTGCCGAGTGAAACTCGATCCAGTCCGTCTGTGCGGGCGGCGATAAGTTGAACGTCTCCGTGCCCGCGAGGATTGTGGTAGAGCCGGAGAGAGAGCCCACGGACTACGCCTTATGCATTGCCTTCTGTGAACTGGCCCAAGCTGATTTGGACGGTCGCATTCGTGACGATCGAAGTGGTCGCCATCTGGAGCACGCCCGTACCGGCCGCGGTGGTGCTCACGTCGAAGTCGGCGATGAACGTGCCTCCGGATGTCGTGAGCCGCGCCCAGGTCGCCGTGCCGGTAGCAGAGGCTGTTGCGTTGCCGATCGCGTTGAACGTCAGCACGTCGTTTGCAACCGTGCCGAGCACCGACGCGCAGGCGTGCGCCGAGAGCACGGTCGTGGCCGTGCCGACTGTTGCGGGCAGCGTGCCGTTGTAGGTCGTGAGAATCGCGCTCGCACCTGCGGCCGTCACGATGGCTGTCAGGCGCGCATTGCGCACGGCTACAGAAAGACCAATGTTCATAGAGAGGCTCCAGGAATTAAAAAGCCCGCGCGAGGCGGGCGAGACAGTCTTGTTTTATCCGAGGCACGCCGAGCGCTGAAGCTTTGCTCGGGTCCACTTCCCGACACAGCGGTTCGCCGCGATCGAGCAGTCCAGCTTCACCCCGCGCACGGTGACCACGCGGCAGCGCAGGAACTGCTCGCACGCGGCCGGGAATTGCTTCTTTTTCCGTACGTGGTCCGGAGCGTCGATGTTCGGTAGGCTTCGACGCCGTTGTTGTAGGCCATGTCGATCACAGCGACCTTCTGACCGTCCGTGAGATCGTCGAATCCGGGAGTGAGGCGGCGCACCTCCATCGCGTACCCGGCGAGACTCTCGCTGAGCATTTCCTTGCACTCGTCGAGGCTGTAATTCCGCATCCCGACGTTCGTCTCGCCATAACACACCGTCTGCAGACTTCCGGCGAGACGATCGTCGTACGGCTTCAGAGAAACGCCCTCACGTGACGAGGTGAACGAGATCGCCATCGAAGCAACGACCGTCCCGACGATGACGGCAAGTGACTTCTTGCCCGGTCTACTCGGAAGCGTCCGCATCGCTTTCTCCGGTGACGCTGGGCTGGGCGAGATACGCAATCACGAGCCCGCCAATGACGCCATTTGCGAGAAGCACGGCCCATAGCGGCGGATCTTGCACGGCCGCCCACAGCACCTGAAGCGCCGTACTCGCGGCAAGCGCCCAGACCGAGTAACGCTTGTGCGCCTTGGCCCAATTTGGGGAAAGAATCATGAAATCACCTTCGCTTTTGTGTAGTACCAAACCGCCGCAGCAAGGCCGACGATGAAAGCCCAAAGGCCCTTCTTCGCCAACTCCGCCTGCAGATCCTGATAAGGCCGGCCGCGCGCCGCGATCTTCTGAATCACGGCCTCGTGATACCTGCGATGGCCGTCCCAGTCCCCACCAGGAAAAGCCTTGTGCAGGTCGTCGATGCGACGAATCGCCTCTTCGACCTTCTTGTCCGTTACGTCGTGGCGCGTCACGTTTTCGCTGTGACGCTGATTGAGGTCCGCTTGCAGCGACAAAATCGCCGCGACGACTTCCTGTTGACCTTCCATGGGCGTCCGGAAAGTAAAAAAGCCGCTCGGTGGCGGTTGTTGGTATGATTTTGTGCAGGCGTAAAAAAGCCGCCCGCGTGCGGCTTCCATATGTAACCGTGCAACCCGTCGCCGGACATCAACACCCCGCTCAACGAATCCGTTAAAGATCATTTTCACGTGGGATTTCGTGCGCACGAGCGAAAGGTTGGACTTCAATCAGAAGCCGAACATCGAAAAGATCTTTGAGATCGTGGCGCCGCACATCCACGCCTCAACGATCTGGCCCGTATCCTTGTTTCCCGATCTTCCTGACGACGACTACAAACAGGTTGTGCGCTCTGCGTATGCCGGCTTTGGCTTGACGCCGTCCCTAGAATCATGGGTTCGCACTTACCACGTCTCCAGCCTATACACATTCCCATATGCTGAACAGCGTATGGTCGATCTGCTAAAAGAAATTTTTTCAGATTCGATTGTCATCGCGTTTGAAGCGTCCCCGATGCTCAAGCGAGTCTTTGAACGTTGCGCCATTGCATACATCGATGTGCGAGCGCATTCCGAGAGATTCATGGATGACCTGCCGCTTGCATTTATCTCGAATTCTCCGGCAGCGCGTAATGCATTGAAGGCGTACGAGCATCCTCGCGCAGAATTTGAGCGCATGAGCAACAAACTTCGGCGTGGGTTTTCGATCATCGCATCTCGGGACGACATTCCAGAGAGAGCCGTCGTGTTCCTGGCCCAGACACAGTACGATTCGTCAGTCATTCTGCCGAACGGCGGATTCTTCGATGCACGACCTTATCTTGAACGCGTACAAAATATCGTCGGTTCCTACAACTCGACCAACCTGCTCATTAAGCCGCACCCTCTGGAGCCTGATTGCGATGTTGTCAAAGCATTGTTGACGCTTCCCAACTCCCGCTTAACCGACGAAAACGTGTACGACTCATGTCATCGAGTCGTGTATCCGCTGTTATCACATTCTCGTCGTCTACAGGGCATGAGGCGGAATCCTTTCATAAGCCCGTTCACTGGATTTCAACGCGGCAGCCGATCAGAGGCTATGTGCCGGTCATGTTCGAGTACCATACGTCGGCCTTTTGGCATGCGATTTTGAGCGCGCTTAATTTACCAGTTGCGGACACCACGCCTGAGTGCGACACACACTTCGAACGCGATTTCATTCGTCATAAATTCGGCATCGGTTGCGATGCTCGCAGCACACTGAAATCATGACCTCGATACGGATAGCGATTCGTGACGAATGGTTACTTTCTTTCTTCGGCCTTGACTGCCCCAACTGCTCAGATCAAGGATTGATATTATCGAAAGTACCGCTGGGAAAATTGGAAGTGAACGCTGTCCACCGCGCGTCGGAGGTATCTTAACTTAGCTAGGGGCATCTGGAAGGCGAAAAACAGAGGGAAGCTCGACCTATTATTATCGACGACCACACTGACGTCGTTCTGAAAAACCCAGGCGCTTAACGATTTACAGCAAACAGACAGACTATGTGACGTTTGATAACGATGGTGTCCCCCGGTTATCGCTACTGGCCTTTCTGCAATCCATCCCACAATCCTCGCAGCATCATCTGCAGCGCCTTGAACCGTTCGGGGTGGAATATCACCATAAACACAAGCATTTGCAAGAGTCGGATCGCATCCACGCGCCTCCATGCCCAGCACGGGTAGCCTCGTCTGTGAAGCAACACGCTGTTCCGAAAAATGTAGTAATAGCGAAACGGCTTGTGAAACGGGACCTCACGCCAGCGACCAAACCACACGCGCCGGCGGGTTTCTCCTAAGGAATGGCTCATCACGGCCATGCAGTGCCCCCAGGGCGAGTAGCCTTTGGCAAGAGCGCGAAGCACCCACTCAGTATCAACTTGATCGATAAAGAGTTCCTCATCCATCTCCCCTATAGCATCCAGCACGTCCATGGAAATGAGCGACCCTGAAGAAATCAGGAAATCTGTCTTGGAGACCCGTTGCCCTGGCAGGCAACCGACGGGTACTATCCACAGCCTTCCGAAACGGACATGTTGTGAAAGGCGACCACTGTCGGGGTCCCTGAATCGAGGGCCAATCGCCGCTACCTTGTTGTCTTGAGCGATTAGCTCTTCATAGGCCGATCGCAGATCTGCCACCATGCCGGGATCCGGGACGCTATCCTGATCCATTAGCAGTACATACTTCCCGCGCTGCTCTCGCGCCCAACGGATACCCGCGTTGTGGGCGGCGGCTATCCCGCGATTCTGGCCCAGAGGCAAAACGTGCAGCCTCGCGTCGTCCAAGCCCGCTAGCCAAAGGATCACGTCCTGAGGCGATCCGTTGTCCACCACAACCACTCGTTCAACCTGGGGCGCCACCGCCTTGAATAACTCCGAAAGTCGAGTCAAATCAGGGTGATAGCTCACTACGATGGCGATTACGCCCGCCTCACGAGATTGCGCACAATCACGATTCATATCGTTGCATTCAATGAAGCGCTCGAACCCACGAGGTCGTGAAGACGCACGCCCACTATCGGCTCAGGCTGTGTACGATCCCGAAAATTACATGTTTCCGCGCGGAAGCGAGGCAACGTCGCCAATTGCGGAACCACGAAAATATCCGAACTTATTCTATTCAAGATGCAGCGCCTCGAGAATGTTTTCTCGTTGATTGAACCAGGCGTATTTCGCGCGAGCATCCTCCCGTGCGTTTTCAGTGATTCTGCGATATCTCGATGTGTCTTCAATCGCCTCCTTGATTACCGACAACCATTCGTGCGCCCGAGCAATATAACCATTTTCACCGTCGTGGATAGCGGCAGCGTAAGTGTAAGAAGGCGAAGCAATACTCACCGCACCCACCACGGCCGCCTCAAAATATTTAAGCTCAGATTTACAGTTTGTGAAATCATTCGCCTGCAACGGCATTAAATTAAACTCCACGCTGCTGATAACACGCTGCAAATTCACGTAATCTTGGAAAGGCTGACGCGTTACTCTGTTTCCAAATTTTTTTAAATTTGGTCCCGACTCGATATATCCTACGACCATCACTTCAACCCTAGGATCTATTTCCAGGATTTCTTCCAGGGCCGGCTCAATGATCGCGTAGTCCAACTTGTGCGATGGGGAGCCACTGAAATAGCCCAAATGGATCTTGTCGTCTCGCGCGAATCCTGACATTTCCTTGCCGCGGAACAGATCGTCGGAATAACTCACCTGCTCCTTGTTCATAAAGTTGGGGACCACGCTCACGGGCAATCCGGAAAAATTTGCGATTTTTTTTGCCAGATACTGATTGGTCGTTATAGCACCATCACAAAGGTTCAGTGTCCCGCCCAACCGACCGATATAAGAGAACCAATAATCCAGTCTGTCCGGATCACTGGCATCCTGGTCAAGCGTACTCATGATCAGATGCGCATAGCTCGAATCGAAAACGAAATCATCGATATCGAAAAGGACTCGCTTTCCCTGAACCCGGAACTTCATCACGAGTTGATTGATTCGGTTAGAATATCGTGACCTGCATATCACAAGAACATCGGCATAGTCGACGACTTCATCGATTCGGGCCCAATCCTCCAAAAAGAAAAAGCTGGCTGAAACATCGCGGCTCTTTCCGTCATTGAGCACCTGCACCATGTTGTAAGCACGGTAGCGGAAAGTGCTGTTATTCGGAGCCTCATAAAAGTAAGCAACCTTCTGCCTTCCCGCCACGAGCATTCGGATACGCTCGGACAGAGGAATATTCCAGGGGTCGGAATAAGGAACTACCTGATTGTCAATTTTAAACATTAAATTTCTTCAGATAGCTGCTGGATTATGCCGCCGAATGCCTGCTGCCAATCAACGAGGAGTCCGTTTCCACGGAAATTTTCCTCGCAAAGTTGAGATTCGAGCGCGAGCGTTATGGCCAACTTAAGGGCGTCCACCAATGCACCACGTTCAAGATCCGCGCAAATCAGATTACGCGAATAGCCACTCAAATCGGTCTTGTTGCCGAAGCGATTCGTTACGACTACAGCGCCACTCGCAGCGAGATCCAAAGGAGGATAACTTGGGTGTGGGGTACTCATCAGGCTGAGGCCCACGTCGACCGTCCCGACCAACTGGGCGTACTCCGACCAGGTAAGATTCTCGCATTTTTTTGGCATATAGCCGCCGTCGAAGACGACAGCAGGAATATCCTTACCGACCAGAAAAACTTCCCAGCGGTCAAGATCAAGAACCCTTTGAGTAATCGCACTCTCGATAACTTCTATACCAAGATAGAAAAGATTACGAAAATTATTCGGCCTCGCGTAGAAAAAAAACTTTTTCTTTTCCGTTGCATCCTTCCTGCGTGGATAAAAGACATTGGCAGGAAAGGCCGGCTCGAACCATGCGCCTTTGGCCTCAATATTAGCCAAACCATCCTGGACAAAGTGATCGTACAGCAACTTTGTATTGATCAGAAAACGAATATCCGTGTTCCGGAGGATCGACTCGCATTTAACACGATCGTCGCCAAAAGGATAGAACATCCGCTCGTCTTCCTGCAGCAGATAAATAATCGAGTCGTGACGGACGCTGGGCAAGGCCGACGCGGTGGTCCACCACGAAGTCGTGATGAAAATATCGTCGTCTACAACGTCGATCTCGGACTTCTGGTCGAAAAACGCGGCGAACTTGAACTGCGGGTCGTGCTTTAGGCTAATCCCATAGAGCGAGAGGACGTGATTGACGTTTTCCGGCTGAGCACGATGAGTGCGAGTGATGATCCGCAATTGCGCGTCCAGCCTGTTGGCCAAGAGCGCCGCAAAAATCAGGGACGTACCCACGCCGCCGAATAAACTTCCGCTTCCGACGCTATCCGTGACGATACTTATGCGACGATTGCCTGCCTGAGGGATTGAGTACGTCTTCAGAGGTGTGATAGTCTCGAAACGGACGCGGGAAATTTGCGCGGCGGTCTTTTTCTCGGCCTCACTCGTCCCCATCGAGTCGGAGGACTTATGAAGCCTATTAGCCAGTTTACGATAAACAATCTGCTGCAAGGCGGCCGTCCCGTGGCTTTTCCAATAGCAATAAACCCTATACGCTCGATCAATCATTAGCAGCCTCTGTTGCTTGCTCTTCAATAAACATTACCAAACGATCCGTCGAAACTCAGCGACGGTCGATTCCGCGAATTCCATCGGCCCTCATACGTGCCAACGCTGGCAGACTTCATTGCCCATAGACGTCACGCAGCGAATGAGCGATCGTGCCCCAACCGAATGTTTTGCGAGCCCTGCCTGACCACGCGCAGCGTACTTGTGCACCACATGGTATGAACAATGGGTCTGCCCATTGATCTCTAATCACATTGAACGGATCTATCGACATGGGGCACAGGTTCTGCGCTGTCTGTCGCACGTGCTGGACGCTTCCGCAACGCCCAGACGGAAATCGCGGAGCATCTCGCTCGCACGAAAGGACACGCTTACCCAGCTCAAAGCTGCTCAATCGGTCAAAGCCTCGTATTCAGCGAGCACCTCTTCAACGGGCCCGAATGCCCGAACTCGGCCCTGCTCCATCCAGATGACCTTGTTGCAGGTCTTGCGAATCTCGTCATTCGCATGTATCGCCAAAACGACAATTTCGGCACGACTATGAAGGTCCCGCAGTCTCCTGTTCGCCTTTCCTTTGAACGCTGCGTCACCGACCCCCATGACCTCATCTAGTAAGAGGATCTCTGCATCCACCGCGGTCGAGACCGCAAAAGCGAGTCGCACACGCATTCCGCTCGAATAGGTTCGTAGAGGCAAATCAAGGTAGTCGCCAAGATCAGAAAATTCGGCAATTGCATCTTGCTTCGCAATGATTTCCGAACTGGTCATGCCGAGCAACAAGCCTCGAAGGCGGATGTTCTGCCGCCCCGTGGAATTCTCGTCCATCCCGAGCGTGATATCGAGCAAAGGCACAATCGTGCCTTTGCGCTCGATGATTCCCGCGGTCGGTGAGTAAATGCCCGCCATAGCGCGCAGCAGCGTGGATTTTCCAGCGCCGTTCCGGCCGATAAGGCCGACTCGGTCACCCGCCTCCAGACACACATCGATAGAGTCCAAGGCGCGTACCACAATCACGCCGTCGTTATCTTCAGCAATGCGGTTGCGCCGTCCGATCCGCAACATTTGCTTTTTCAGCGATCTACCCTGCACGTCATAAATCGGCAGGTCGAGCGTTGCATTCTGCAAGTGGATATAGGCTGTCATATGGGCGCCCCTGTCAAACCCAGAAAGGAATACGTTTCAGATAGCGGGCCGTCAGCAACAGCGCAACGATCCAGCCTACAACTGCCATGCCTATCGTGATACCCCATGCCAAGGCACTTGGGGCCTGCCCGATCAACGGCGCGCGAACCACTTCAATCAGATATGAAAGAGGATTGAATCGGACGATCCAAGAGAATCGATTTAGCGCATCGGGCCGAAACATAATCGGCGTAACATAAAAAGCGACCTGGATAAGCGCCGCCACAATTTGCGGCAGGTCGCGAAAACGTGCGGAAAGCAAACCCGCAACCATTGCGATCCATGTCACATTGAGCAAGTAAATAAGCAGCGCCGGCACAAACAGGGGCAAGACATCCCAGTTTCTGACTCCGAAGATCACGAAGAGCGCGAGGACGATTACGATATTGTGCGCGAGGATTACGACGTTGCGCCACACAACTTGAAGCACGTAGAGAAGCTTGGGGGTCGCTGCCTGGCGAATGTACGTTGAACTGGCAATATAGGCGTTGCTGCCCTCGTTCACGGTTTGTGCAAACAGCGTCCACATGACCAGGCCACTGCTCAGAAACGGCAGATACTCGCTCATATTCTGACCGAACAGCGTGCCGTACACCAACCCAATGGAAGCGATCATGACCCCCATGCTGATGGTCAGCCAGAAAGGTCCCACCAATGACCGAGCATAGCGCTGACGCACCTCCAGCCAGCCAAGCAAGGTCCACAGGCGCCAGGAGGCGAGGCTGGCCCTCAGATCATCGAAAATCGAATTAAGCATCGTAAGCAGATGTCGAAAAAATTAGAGTTGGGGCGAATCGTGATCCATCGCGCGCATCGACGCTGCGACAAGGACACATTCGCATCTGAAGGGCGCTCATGCGCCCCATCCCGCCGCATCATGGGCCAACACAACCCGTTTCCGATGTTTCGCAGGAACGCGAGTGCGCGCACCTGTTTCTTGTAGTGGCGCGTCTACACCATTCTCATTGGCCTTCCGAATGGCTTCTGAACGAATGGCAAATGATATTTCGGTGGTGCGCGCTCGACTCGTCACACGCTGAGGCCATCGCCAAAACACAGCTTCAACGCGTCAATCCAATTCGGCGCGCGTAGCCCGAACGTCTTTGCAAGTTTGTCGCCAGACAACTGCGAATTGAACGGGCGCTTGGCGGGCACAGGATACTCGGCCGCAGCGATCGATGTGACCTTCGGCTTCAAGGCGGGATTCGCCTGCTCGAAGATGGCTTCAGCAAATCCGGCCCAGGACGTCGATCCCGATGCGGTCAAGTTGTACACCCCTGTTTTCTCCTGCCACCAGCTTGCGTCGCCTTCACTGGCCGCCAGTCCCTGCGCGACCACGTGCGCGGTCAGCGTAGCGATCGTCGTGCTCCATGTAGGCGCACCAAACTGGTCGCCCACGATGCGCAGTTCAGGCCGCTCGGCGCCGAGACGCAACATCGTCAACAGAAAATTCTTGCCGCGTCGCCCATAAACCCAGCTCGTCCGAAACACAATGTGGGAGCCACCGACATCGGCGATCGCACGCTCGCCCGCGAGCTTGCTCGCGCCGTAGACGTTCTGCGGATTGGTCGCGTCGTCCTCGACGTAAGGGCTGTCCTTCGTGCCATCGAACACATAGTCAGTCGAATAGTGAATCAACGCGGCATTAAGGCGCTTCGCTTCTTCCGCCAGCACACCCGGCGCTTCTGCGTTGATGCGCATTGCGGCATCGACGTCGCTTTCAGCCTTGTCGACCGCCGTGTAGGCAGCGGGATTAACAATCAGTGCGGGCCGGAGGTCACGGACCACCCGGCGAATCTCGTCCAGATCGGACAGGTCCAATGCGCTTCTGTCGACGGCGACCACTCGGCCCAGACCCTGCAGGCTGCGCGCGAGTTCGAAACCCACCTGCCCGTTCACACCTGTGACCAGAATCGTTCGCTCGGTTGATTGGTTCGTCATGTCCCTGGCCTTATGCAAACACATCGGCGTCGGCGAGCCGCTTGCCCGCCGCATCCTTTGCCGCGAGCAAAGGCTCGAAATCGATCGGCCATTCGATGCCGATCTCCGGATCGTTCCACACAATGCTGCGCTCGTGCGCCTGATACCAGTAGTCGGTCGTCTTGTAGAGAAACTGCGCGGTCTCCGAGAGCACGACAAAACCATGCGCGAATCCCGGCGGCACCCACAACTGCCGGTGATTTTCCTCCGACAGATTCACGCCCACCCATTTCCCGAAGTTCGGCGAACTCTTGCGAACATCGATGGCGACATCGAACACCTCGCCCTCGACCACCCGCACGAGCTTCCCCTGCGGATGCTGAATCTGATAATGCAGCCCGCGCAGCACGCCCTTCGCCGAGCGCGAATGATTGTCCTGCACGAACTCGACACCGCCCTCGACCTGCTCGGCAAACTCGCGAGCATTGAAACTCTCGTAGAAGAAGCCGCGCGCATCGCCGAACACCTTCGGCTCGATGATCTTGACTTCGGGCAATGCCGTTGTAGTTACCTGGATGGCCATGCGACTTGGTCCTTCGGAAGATTGAGAAGATATTGACCGTAGGCGTTCTTCGCGAGCGGCTTCGCCAGCGCGAGCAGTTGCTCATCGCCGATCCAGTCCTGGCGATAAGCGATCTCTTCAGGACACGCCACGACGAGCCCTTGCCGCTTCTGCAGCGTCGCGATAAACGTCGCCGCTTCGATCAACGAATCGTGCGTGCCGGTATCAAGCCACGCATAGCCGCGGCCCATGATCTCGACATCGAGTTTCTTGCGCTCGAGGTACCGCGAGTTGACGTCAGTGATCTCGAGCTCACCGCGCGGCGACGGTTTGATGTCGGCGGCGATGTCGCATACCTGGTTGTCGTAGAAGTAAAGACCCGTCACCGCGTAGTTCGAACGCGGCTTCGCGGGCTTCTCCTCGATCGATAGCGCGCGAAACTTTTCATCGAATTCAACGACTCCGTAGCGCTCCGGATCGTGCACGTGATAGGCGAACACGGTGGCGCCGTCGGTGCGCGAATCCGCGCTCTCGAGCTGCTTCGCCAGATCGTGCCCGTAGAAAATGTTGTCGCCGAGAATCAGCGCCGACGGATCATTCCCAACGAACTCTCGCCCGATGATAAACGCCTGCGCCAGCCCGTCCGGCGACGGCTGCACCGCATACTGGATGTTCATTCCCCACTGGCTGCCGTCGCCGAGCATGGTTTCGAAGCGCGGCGTGTCTTGCGGCGTCGAAATGATGAGGACGTCACGGATGCCCGCGACCATCAGCGTGGACAGCGGGTAATAGATCATCGGCTTGTCGTAGACCGGCAGCAGCTGCTTCGACACGACGTGCGTGATTGGATAAAGCCGCGTGCCAGAACCGCCGGCCAGAATGATACCTTTGCGCGCCATCGTCAGTCCTTCACGCGCGCTGCGCGTAGTTGGTCTCGACCCACTTCCGATACTCGCCGGAAGCCACTTCGTCCGCCCATGCCTGGTTGTCCAGATACCACTGGACCGTCTTCGCAAGCCCGGTCTCGAAGGTTTCGGCGGGCTTCCAGCCGAGTTCGCGTTCGAGCTTGCGGGCATCGATCGCGTAACGGCGGTCGTGGCCCGGGCGATCCGTCACGTACGTGATCTGGTCGCGATAGGAGCCGCTCGACTTCGGCTTCGCGCGGTCCAGCAAATCGCACAGCGTATGCACGACTTCGAGGTTCTTCTTCTCGTTCCACCCGCCGACGTTATACGTCTCGCCCGGCGTGCCGCGCGCGAGTACTTCACGAATCGCGGAACAGTGATCGCCCACGTACAACCAGTCGCGCACGTTCTGGCCGTCGCCGTACACCGGCAGCGCCTTGCCCCCGAGCGCATTCGCGATCATCAGCGGGATCAGCTTCTCGGGGAACTGGTACGGGCCGTAGTTGTTCGAGCAATTCGTGGTGAGAACCGGCAGGCCGTAGGTGTGGTGATACGCGCGCACCAGATGATCGGAGCCAGCCTTGGTCGCCGAGTACGGGCTGTTGGGCGCGTACGGCGTGGTCTCGGAAAACTGCGGATCGGTGGCGGACAACGAGCCGAAGACCTCGTCCGTTGAAACGTGCAGGAAGCGGAACGCCTGCTTCTCTGCTTCAGGCAACGCGCTCCAGTAAGCGCGCGTCGCTTCGAGCAGCGTGAACGTGCCGACGACATTCGTCTGCACAAAATCGGCCGGCCCGTGAATCGACCGGTCGACGTGGCTTTCCGCCGCGAAGTGGAGTATGGCGCGGGGCTTGTGCTCGGCGAGCAGCGCATCCATCGCGGCGCGGTCGCAGATGTCTGCGCGCACGAACACGTGGCTGGGGTTGCCCTGCAGCGGCTTGAGCGTTCCGAGATTGCCTGCGTACGTCAGTTTGTCGACGTTGAGAACCGCTTCATCGGAGCCCTGCAGCCAGTCAAGCACAAAGTTGGCGCCGATAAAGCCGGCACCGCCCGTTACGAGAATCATAGAAGCCCTCTTTGCAGTTCTTCGACGATCGTGTCGAAAAACCGCCCGTAGACGTGGAAAAAATTGCGCGAAAACTCGCGCTCGCGGCTTGACACATGGCAAATCCGACCGGAAGCCGGGCGCGGTGTCGCCGTCTTGATTGGACACTGATTATAAAGCCGTCGAGTGCAAAGACTACATGCCTAACAACTTGAAACAGGTAAATGTCATCGGTTGCAAACTTGTAACGGAGCGCATTGTGCCATTTCGAGGCCGCGCCGACGGTGCCGCACGCTCTGCCCCATAATGACCGCCACGCCTTGAATACCTCAAATACGCTCCGATGACCGACGCAAGCACTCTCGCCGCTCCCCCTCTCGCTTTCGGCGACCTGCAAGGCTGCCGCGACCCCTTCAGACGCCTCTTGCGCAAGCTGGCTCCCACCGACGACACCCCGCTCTGGTTCGCAGGCGACCTCATCAACCGCGGGCCCGAATCGCTCGCCACGTTGCGCGACGTGATCGCGCTCGGCAGCCGGGCCACGGTCGTGCTCGGCAATCATGACCTGAACCTGCTCGCGGTCGCGGCGGGTCTGCGCAAGCCGAAGAAAGGCGACACGCTCGACGAAATCCTCACGGCGAAGGACGCGAACGATCTCATCGACTGGGTGCGTCACAAGCCGCTCGCGCACTTCGAGAACGGCATGCTGATGGTTCACGCCGGCGTGCTACCGCAATGGGACGTGACGAAGACGCTCGAACTCGCCCACGAACTCGAGCAGGCGCTGCGCGGGCCGAAGTGGAAGGAGACGCTGGCCTCGCTGTACGGCAACGAGCCGCATCGCTGGGACCAGTCGCTGACCGGCGCCGATCGCCTGCGCGTGACGTATAACGCGCTGTCGCGCATCCGCTTCTGCACGGCCGACGGCGCGATGGAGTTCGCGAACAATGGCGGGCCGGACGCGGCGCCGCCCGGCTTCATGCCGTGGTACGACGTGCCAGGGCGCCGCACGCAGGACGTGACGGTGGTGTTCGGCCATTGGGCCGCACTGGGCCTGATGATCCGCGACGACGTGCTGTGCCTCGATTCGGGTTGCGTGTGGGGCAACAAGCTGTCGGCGGTACGACTCGCGGCCGATCCGGCCGAGCGCGTCGTGACGCAGGTCAGTTGCTCGATGAAACCGTAACGATCACGCCGGCCGCTGCGATGGCAGCGCGTCCTCGTCGCGATCCATCGAAACTTGCGCCGCGGCCTGCACCGGCGCTTCGCCGCGAATGCGGTGCAGTGCCGCTTCGATCGCCGCCTGCGCCTCGCTTGCCAGAACACGCCGGTCCGCGCCGGGCGCGAGCGCGTCGCACACGTACAGATGCGCGGTCAGCGGCGTGCCGCGCAGCAGCATGTCGAGCGAATCGCCGAGCGTCATGTCGTCGATATATGCGGGCGCCGTCGACTGCCGGCCGAGCGCGTCCTCGTACATCAGGCAGACCGGCTGCACCGGACACGACGCCGACACCGCCGCCTGAAACATGTTCGCGTGAAACGGCAGCAGCTTTTCTCCATTCGACGTCGTGCCTTCGGGAAACACGCACATGATCTCGCCCGCCATCAGCCGGCTCGCGAGTTCATGCATGATCCGCTTCGCGTCGCTGCGTTTCTCGCGCTGGATGAACACCGTCCCCAGTTGCTGCGCGAGCCAGCCGACGACCGGCCAGTTGCGAATCTCCGCCTTCGAGACAAACGGCGTCGGCCGCCACGCGTTGATCACGTAGATATCGATCCACGAGATGTGATTGCCGACCACGAGCACGCCGCGGTCGAGTCGTGCTTCGTCGTTGTGAACGACGAGCTTCATGCCCGCGAGCCGCAGCATCTTCAGCGACCACGCGCGATTCAGCTCGAGCCGTTCGCTCGCCGACGCACGCGGAAAGCGCGTCGCGACGGTCCACATTCCATGCAGCAAGTGGCCGACGAGGCGAGCCTTACGCCATGCGAGCCGCATCGTCAGCGGGCTTCGTAGGCAACGTGGCCCGACACGATCGTCGCGCGCACGCGGGCTGGCAACTCGTAGCCGAGGAACGGCGAGTTGCGTCCCTGGCTCTTGAGCTTCCTCGGGTCGACGAGCCATTCGGCGCGCGGATCGAAGATGCAGAGATCGGCGATCGAGCCCGCGACGAGCCGCCCGGCGGGCAGTTTCAGCACGTCGGCGGGCGCGGACGTGATGCGCGAAAGCGCTTTCGCAAGCGGCACGTTTGCGTCGCGCGCCCACTTCACCGTCAGCGAGAGCAGCAGTTCGAGGCCGGTGGAACCCGGCGTCGCTTCGGCGAACGGCAGAAGCTTTTCGTCCTCGTCGAGCGGGGTGTGGTCGGAACAGATCGCGTCGATGGTGCCATCGGCGAGGCCCCCGCGAATCGCTTCGCGATCGCGCTGCGAGCGCAGCGGCGGGTCGAGCCGATATTGCGAATCGAAGTAGCCGATATCGACGTCGGTCAGGTGCACGTGATTGGCCGTGACGTCGCACGTCACCGGCAGCCCTTCGGCTTTCGCGGCGCGCACGAGTGCGACCCCCGCCCCCGACGACAAATGCGACAGGTGAACCCGCGCGCCCGTGACGCGCATCAGTTCGAAGATCGTATGCAACGCGATCGTTTCCGCCGTCACCGGCACGCCCGACAGCCCGAGCCGCGACGCCACCGCGCCGCTCGCCGCGACGCCGCCACTCGCCATATACGCGTCTTGCGGACGCAGCCACACGGTGTAACCGTAAGTGGTCGCGTATTGCAGCGCGCGCAGCAAGGTGCGGGTATCGATGATCGGCGAATCGGCCTGCGAAAAGCCGATGCAGCCGGCCTCCGTCAACTCGACCATTTCAGTGATCGCGACGCCCTTGAGCCCGACCGTCAGCGCGCCGAGCGGATACACATGCGCCTGATGCAGCTTCTGCGCGCGAAACTTGAGCATCTCGACAAGGCCGGGTTCGTCGAGCACCGGATCGGTGTCGGGCGGACACACGAGGCTCGTCACGCCGCCCGCGATCGCTGCGGCCATTTCGGATTCGAGCGTCGCCTTGTGCTCGAAGCCCGGCTCGCGCAGCCGCGCGGAGAGATCGACGAGGCCGGGGGCGATCGACAGCCCTTTCGCGTCGATGGTCTTCGCCGCGTTGAAGTCGGCGGGCGCGTCGCCAATGGCGACGATGCGCCCCGCCGCGATGAACACATCCGCTTGGCGCTCGGTGCCGGCG
Organism: Caballeronia choica; assembly: GCF_001544535.1. Classification (GTDB taxonomy): domain Bacteria; phylum Pseudomonadota; class Gammaproteobacteria; order Burkholderiales; family Burkholderiaceae; genus Caballeronia; species Caballeronia choica. Next base: position 18,479 of record NZ_FCON02000005.1, read on the forward strand.
GAAGGATCGATGAGGGTGCCGCCCTGAATCTGGATCTTCATGGTGTCTTCTTTAATCGCTTTAGTCGCTATTGCCTGCCACGATACCCATCACCGCCATGCGCACCGCGATGCCGAATGTCACCTGATTCAGGATCACGGACTGCGGTCCATCGGCCACTTGCGAATCGATTTCGACGCCTCGGTTCATCGGCCCCGGATGCATCACGATGGCATCGGGCGCGGCGAGCGCAAGCCGCTCTGGCGTGAGGCCCCAGCTCTTGAAATACTCCTGCGCGGAAGGCAAGAGCGCGCCGCTCATGCGTTCGTTCTGCAGCCGCAGCATGATGATCACGTCGACGCCCTTCAGGCCTTCGTCGAGGTTGTGATAGACGTGCACGCCCATCTGTTCGAGGTTGCCCGGCAAGAGCGTGCGCGGCCCGATCGCGCGCACTTCGGGCACGCCGAGCGTGGTAAGCGCGTGAATGTCCGAGCGCGCCACCCGCGAATGCAGGATGTCGCCGACGATCGCCACGCGCAGCTTCGTGAAGTCGCGCTTGTAATGGCGGATCGTGTACATGTCGAGCAGGCCCTGCGTCGGGTGCGCGTGACGGCCGTCGCCCGCGTTGATCACGTGCACGTGCGGCGCGCAATGCTCGGCGATCAGATACGGCGCCCCGCTCGACGCGTGGCGCACGACGAACATGTCCGCGTGCATCGCGGAGAGGTTGTTGATCGTGTCGAGCAGCGACTCGCCCTTGCTCGTCGACGATGCGTTGATGTTCAGGTTCAGCACGTCCGCCGACAGCCGCTTGGCGGCGATTTCGAAAGTCGTGCGCGTACGCGTCGAGTTCTCGAAGAAGAGGTTGAACACCGACTTGCCGCGCAACAGCGGCACCTTCTTCACTTCGCGGTCGGTGACGCTCACGAACTGCTCGGCGGTATCGAGGATATGCGTGACGATCGAACGCGGCAGGCCTTCGATCGTCAGCAGGTGCTTCAACTCACCGTTCTTCGTGAGCTGCGGATTGCCTTTGAGAAAGCCGTACCTGAACTTGTCGGATGCGCGCGCGGATTCGTTGTCCGGCGTGCTGCCTTCGGCAGAACCCTGAGTGGCGGTGTTCATTTCGATCCTGGGGATTGCGTTCGATGATGATGCAGCCGCGCGGCCTTCAGCCTGCGCGCGCTTCGGTCGTGAAGGTGAACGTGCCGTCGTCCTGCCTGGCGAGCACGAGGTCCTGATCGGCGGCGACCTCGACCATGCCGCCGGTGAAGCGCGCCGCCATCGGCAGCTCGCGTCCGCCGCGATCGGCGAGGACGGCGAGCGCGACCGATGCCGGGCGGCCGTAGTCGTACAACTCGTTCACCGCCGCGCGCACGGTGCGCCCGGTGGACAGCACGTCGTCGATCAGCACGATCCTGCGGTTGTCGACTTCGAACGGCAGCGATGTCGGGCTGGCCTGGCTGTGCAGGCCCTTCTTCGCGTAGTCGTCGCGATGCAGCGACACGTTCACGACGCCGAATTCCTTCACGTCCAGGTCTTTCGCCAGACGCTCGGCCAGCCACGCGCCGCCGCTGTAGATGCCCGCGAGCACGGCGCCATCGGCTTCTCTGAGCGACTCGCCATACGCTGCGCGAATCTGGTCGAGCAGCACGCGATAGAGCGCTTCGGCGTCAATGGAACTCATGATCGTCGGACAGTCCGTCTAGGAATTGTTGAAGGATGACGCGGGCGGCTTCGGCGTCGATTTCGTCGTAGCGGCCGCGCGCGTTGGTGCGCGCGCCGCTCGCCTTCAGTTCGGCTTTCGCATCGACCGATGAATAGCGCTCGTCGACCCAGCTCACCGGCACATTGAAGCGTCCGTTGACCTGATTGCCGAAGCGCGTCGCCTGCTGCGTCATTTCGTGCGGCGTGCCGTCGGGATGGAGCGGCAGGCCGACCACCACCGCGTTCGGCTGCCACTCGTCGATCAGCTTGCCGACCGTTTCGAAGCGATATTCGCGATTGCGGTTTTCAAGCACGAGGAGCGCGCGCGCCTGCCGGGTCAGCGTGTTGCCGACGGCGACGCCGATGCGCTTCTCGCCATAATCGAATGCCAGCAGCGTCGCTGCCCGGGTCATTCGCCGCCCCTCATGCGTGCCCCGCCTCGCCGGAGAGCATCGAGCGCGAGACCCCGAGCAGCGAAAGCGCCGCTTCGAGGCGTTCTTCGGCGGGCACGTCGAAGATGATGCGCGGATCGGCTTCGACGGTGAGCCAGCCGTTCTTCGAGATTTCCTCTTCTAGCTGGCCTGCGCCCCAGCCCGAATGGCCGAGCGTGAGCAGGAAGCGCTCGGGCCCCTTGCCGCTCGCGACCGCTTCGAGCACGTCCTTCGAGGTGGTCATCGCGAGGCCGCCCGGCACGTTCATCGACGACGTGTACGGCTCGCCGTCGCCCGCTTCGTGCAGGACAAAACCGCGTTCGGTCTGCACCGGACCGCCGAAATAGACGGGCAGATGCACGAGCGGCTCGATCTCGAGTTTCAGGTCGATGCGATTGAAAAGCGATTGGAGGTCGATGTCGGTCGGCCTGTTGATGACAAGGCCGAGCGCGCCGCGCTCGCTGTGATCGCAAAGGTAGACTACAGTCCCCGAGAACGTCGGATCGGCCATGTTGGGCATGGCGATCAGGAACTGATTCGTCAAATTGATGCGATCGGAAGTCTTGGACATAATTCGGGATTTTACCAAAGGCGCTGCTTGATGGCCGACTTTGATCTGGGGCTGGTGTGGTTTCGGCGAGACCTGCGCGTGGCAGACCATGCTGCACTCTATCACGCGCTCACACGCTGCCGCCGGGTCCTGTGCGCGTTCATTTTCGACCGTGAAATCCTCGCGCCGTTGCCGAAAAATGATCGTCGCGTGCCGTTTATTCACGCGAGCGTCGTCGAACTCGACCAGGCCTTGTGCGACGCGGGCGGCAAGCTGATCGTGCGCCATGGCGTGCCGCTTCGGGAAATTCCGGCGCTCGCCCGGGAATGCGGCGTCCAGGCGGTGTTCGCCAACCGCGATTACGAGCCGTCGGCGAAAGCGCGCGACGACGCCATCTCGGCCAAGCTGGCGAGCGCGGGCGTCGCGTTTTTTTCCTTCAAGGACCAAGCCGTTTTCGATCACGACGATGTGCTAACCGGCGCCGGCAAGCCGTACACCGTATTTACTCCGTACAAACGCAACTGGCTCGCGTCGCTCACGCCTGAAGCGCTTGAACCGTATGCGTCGGAGGATCGTCTTTCCGCGCTGGCAAAACCGCCGTCGAACGTGAAGCGTGCGATTCCCGCGCTCGGCGAACTGGGCTTCAGCGCCGACCACGCGCCTGCGCTGCCGGCCGGTACGAGCGGCGCGTTGCGGCTTTTCGACGACTTCCGCGACCGCATGCCCAACTATCACCGCACGCGCGATTTTCCCGCAGTCAAAGGCCCGAGCTACCTGAGCGTGCATTTGCGACACGGCACGATCTCGATACGCGCCCTCGCCCGCACCGCTCACGATGCCCAGCGCCACGGCGACCACGGCGCCGAAACATGGCTGTCGGAACTCATCTGGCGCGACTTCTACTTTTCTGTGCTGCACCATTTCCCGTACGTCGGCGTGCCGGGCGACCATCGCGCGTTCAGGCCGGAATACGATCGCATCAAATGGGAAACCGGCGACGCCGCCGAGGCGAGCTTCGCCGCGTGGTGCGCGGGGCACACGGGCTACCCGCTCGTCGACGCCGCGATGCGCCAGATCAACCAGTCGGGCTATATGCACAACCGCTTGCGGATGGTCGTGGCGAGCTTCCTGACCAAGGATCTCGGCATCGACTGGCGGCGCGGCGAAGCGTATTTCGAGGCGCTGTTGAACGATTTCGAGCTGTCGTCGAACAATGGCGGGTGGCAGTGGGCGGCGTCGAGCGGCTGCGATGCGCAGCCGTACTTCCGCATCTTCAATCCGGTGACGCAGTCGGAGAAATTCGATGCCAGCGGCAAGTTCATCCGCCACTATGTGCCGGAGCTGGCGGCGTTGTCGGAGAAGGATATTCACGCGCCGTGGCGCGCGAAGCCTGACGCGCTGAAGGCCGCGAAAATCGCGCTCGGCGCCGATTACCCGCTGCCGTTGGTCGATCACGAAGTCGCTCGCAAGCTCACGCTGGCGCGCTATGATGTGGTGAAACAGGCGTCCGAAGCGAACTAGCGCGCAACCGGCGTCTGCCGCTCGATCATCGCGATCAGCGAAAGCACCGACCCGCGCCCCTCCGCCGGCGCAATGCCCGCCGCCGCCTGATGCAGCATCGAGCGCAGCGTTTCGGCCGCGCGTTCGGGAATCGCGGCGTCGAGCGTATGCGTCTGGAACTCATACGCGATGCGCCGCCACGCGAGCCCGAGCGTATCCGCAAGCAGCGCGACGTGCCCCAGTCCCAGCGAACAAGCCGCCGCGCCCAACCGGTAAGACGCATCGGCGGCGTGCAGCGCTGCGTCCGTGTCGATGCTCTCCGATTCGCGCGCCGCGCCGCCCCGCTCGACAAGACCGTCGATCGACGCTTCCGCGCTCTGCAGGAAATCCTCGTAGGCGGCCGCGTTCACGCGCAGCACGCCGAGATCGCGCGTGACGGCATCGCGCGTGGCCGCTTCGCCCGCTTGCGCCGCGCCCTGCTCCCAAACCGTCTCCGATGCCTGCGTCGCGGCCACGTGCCACGCGACCGTCAGGCCGTAGTCGCGCAGCACATCGACGTGGGCGGTGTCCTCGGGCGCCGCGCCGAACAGCGCGAAATCGCGCCACAGCAGCGCGAGCGTCGCGCGCACGAGCGACTTCGGCGCATACGACGATGCATGCGCCTGATCGGCCAGCACCAGGTTGAAGCGGGCGTAGAGACGGCGAGCGTCGGCGGCCGGCGCATCGGACGGCGTACTGTGCGCGCGCTCCCGCAATGCGCGCACGGCCGCCACCGCGAGACGCCAGAAATCGTAGGGATCGGGCCCGACGAGATCGGCAAGACACGCGTCGAGGCGCGAGAACGCGTCGTCGCCATTGTTCGACGGCGCGCGCAGCACCCCGAGCAGCGCCTCTTCGTAATGCGCCCGCACTCGCGCGAGACGTTCGGGCGCGATCGCGCGCAGCGTCGCGGGCGGGATCGCGCGGCCGGCGAGCGCGAGGTCATCGAAGGAAACCGGGGTGACGCGTGTGTGCGCGGCGAGCAGCGCATGCAGCGCGCGATAGTGGTCGAACAGGACCGTCGAGCACGCGAGCTCGCGCAGATTGCGCCGCTCGACCGCCGTGCCGAAGACCCGCAGCGTATCGGCGATGCGCGCGTGGTTCGCGTCGGTTTCCTCGCCGAGCGGCGCGACCAGCGCCAGCGTTTCCGCGAACCGCTGTGCCGGCAGCCAGCCCGCCGAATGCAGCCCGTTGATCGCGCGCTTGAATGCGGCGGCCGAGTCGCCCTGCCGCTGGAACGCGTGCAACGCGTCGGCGAGCGCCATTTCCGCGATACGCACCGAACCGCCGCGGGGGTTGGGCAAGGCTTCGAACGAATTAGGCAGGTCGGATCGAGTTGTCATGGAAGCGCTCAGTAGCCGGTTCGCGGCCGAGTGACAGCGCGCGGGTTGAACTGCTTGACATCCTCCTCGTCCTAAAGGACGAGCATTCCTACGGCGCCCAAGCTAGAACAGCCTGGGTCGCTTCAGTGGGTTCCTGCCACGACGCCCTTACATCAGGCGAAGATTCTGCACAGGCTAAGGAGCGCTGTCCGCGCTCTAAAATATTGATTGCACCGACGACATCGGCGTGATTCTCATATCCGCACGACACACACGCGAACCGGGCTTGAGTCTTCCGGTTCTCCTTCGCCACGTGTGCGCAGCACGGGCACGTGCGGCTCGTGTTGTGCGCCGATACCGCGAGCAGCATGCCCCCGGACCAAGCCGTCTTGTACTCAAGTTGGCGCCGGAATTCGCGCCAGCCTTGGTCGAGAATAGACTTATTGAGCCCTGCCTTCGCCCGCACGTTCTTGCCCGGCGCCTCCATGGTGCCGGTTGCCGACTTGCTCATGTTGAGCACCTGCAGTTGTTCGACGACTACCATCGCGTGGTTTTTGCTGATCGTGGTCGTGGATTTATGCAAGAAATCCTTGCGGGCGTTGGCGATGTCCGAGTGAATGCGCTGGACGCGGGCTTTCGCCTTCTTCCAGTTATTGCTGAATTTGGTCTTGCGCGACATGCGTCGCTGGTACTTGGCGAGTCGCTTCTCGTGCTTCTTGAAGCTGTTGACCGCTGCGACGTGCGAGCCGTCGCTCAACGTTGCGAAACGCGAGATGCCGACGTCGATGCCAATCGCGCTGATTGCGGTCGGCAAAGGCATTTCGACTTCGCGCTTGGTCTGGATGCTCGCAAACCACTTCCCACTTGACTGACTGACGGTGACGTTACGCACCTCGCCCAGCACGTTGCGGCTGTTGCGATAGCGGATGTAGCCGAGCTTCGGCAGAAACAGACGGCTGTTGTCCTGCTCTAGCTTGATCTGTTTCGGGTCCGGGAAGCGGAAACTATCGCCGCCCCCCTTGCGCTTGAAGCGCGGAAAGTCCGCGCGCTTGGCGAAAAAATTAGTGTAGGCCCGATCCAGATCCTTGAGCATCTGCTGCGATGGATGCACAGGCGCATCGGCGAGCCAAGGCGTCTCCGCGCTGTTGCGCCATGCTGTCAGATGCTTCGCCATTGCCACATAGCCAATGAACTTCCCGCCCGCCGCGTAATTTTCCTTCTGCAACGCCAACGCCCTGTTATAGACGAACCGGCACGCGCCCGCAAAACAACGCATCTTGCGCGCCTGCGCGCCCGTGGGCATCAGTTCGAATTTGAAGGCTTGGAGTCGTTCCATAGGCGAGAGCATACTTTGGTCTATGACTACAAACAACGACATTAGACGCGGCCGGCACTGCGTCTTCCTTATGCACGTCCATTTGGTCTTTGTAACCAAGTACAGGCGCGGCGTCTTCACGAAAGAAACTCTGGACGACTTGCGCGTCGTCTTCACCAGCGTCTGTTTGGACTTCGAGGCCGAACTCGCTGAATTCGACGGCGAGGACGACCACGTACACCTGCTTGTGAATTACCCTCCCAAGGTTTCGGTGGCCGCACTGGTGAACAGCCTGAAAGGCGTCTCGAGCCGGATGATCCGTAAGAAAAACCATTTGAACATCCGCAGCAAGCTGTGGGGCGGTGCACTCTGGTCGCCGTCCTACTTCGCTGGTAGCTGTGGCGGCGCACCAATTGCAGCTATCCGGCAGTACATTGAGCAGCAGCAGACGCCTCACTGAGCTACCCGCGGACGGCTACGCCGTCCAGGCCATCCCTCGGCCTTCAGGGCGGGGAAGGTTTGCCGCTCAGAATCATGGCTGAGCCCGGATCGGACAGGCCAGCCGAGGCGGCCGGGGCTCGGCCGCCGGCTCCCTCTCCAACGAGAACAGGCCCACACTCAAGCAGTAAGCCTAACGCGTCGAACGGGGTTCGACGGTTTGCGGCCGCACGCGGGGAACGTTGCCATCATCGCAACAAAAGCGGGCCGCCAAAAAACACGCGCCGCATGACGGTGAAGTCATGCGGCGCGTGATGGGTGCCGGCTCAGATCTGGACCATCTCGAAGTCTTCCTTGCGGGCTCCGCACTCGGGACAGGTCCAGTTGATCGGAACGTCCTCCCAGCGCGTGCCGGGCGCAATGCCTTCTTCGGGCAGGCCCGCTTCCTCGTCGTAGATCCAGCCGCAGATCAGGCACATCCAGCTTCTGTATTCCATGCTTATGCCGAGTCGAATGGTCGGTTGAAATTTAAGGACATGATGGTACCGTGTTGCCGCCGCGATGCCTAGCGACGGGCGGCCGCGCCGGGACCGGGGCGCCAGGCGCCAAGGGCAAGCGCCGGCAACGCACAACTTCCAACGTGCGCGGCGCAAAATCATACCGCGAGCGCGGGCCGATGCGTGCTGAGCCGCGCATGAAAGCTTGTCTCCGGCGCGCCGGGTGGATTCTTCGGGAAAATGTCCGCAAAGAATGCCCCGTCGCGTCGTTAGGCCGCATAATCGAACCGATTGCACCGTTTTGGATTACGCTTCAGCGCTTCCCTGTCGCCCTGAATCCTTCGTGGCTACGCGTTTCCTCAAGCTAGCTTTTTACGCTTTTCCACCCTCCATGTCTGTTTTTGTCATGCCCAGCGACACGCCTCCGATCGTTCTTACCTTTGGCCTCTCCGACCCGACGGGCGGTTTCGGCTTGCAAGCCGACCTGCTGACGCTCGCGAGCATGGGCTGCCACGGCGTGTCGGTGCTGACGGGCTACACGGTGCGCGACTCCGCCACGACCGACGAGGTCACGGGCCTCGATCCCGACACCGTCGCGACCCAGGCGCGCATGTTGCTGGAAGATATGCCGATTGCCGCGTTCAAGATCGGCGCGGCGACCCGGGCGGAAGTCGTAAGCGCGATCGCGGAAGTGGTCGCCGATTACGACGACATCCCGCTGATCCTCGCCCCCGACTTCACGCTCGACGATGAACACGTCCTTTCCGCCGACGAACTGCGCGAATCGCTTGCCGACCTGCTCGTGCCGCAGACGACCATGCTGGTCGCCGATCACGCCACGCTGCTGCAGCTCGCGCAACCCGACGGCGACGCCGAAGCGCCGAGCCTCGACGCCGCGATTTCCCATTTGCTGGCACAGGGCTGCGAATACATCCTCGCGACGGAGACGGGCACGCATCGGCACGTCAACACGCTCTACAGCGAGGAAGGCCAGGTGCGGCAGGACACGTGGGATCGCGGGCCGAACCGCATCATGGGCCTGACCGATACGCTCGGCTCGGCCATCGCCGCCCTGCTCGCGAACGGCCAGGAACCGGCCGAAGCCGCGCGCGAGGCGCAGGAGTACCTGTTCCAGGCGACGCGCGCCGCGTTCCGTCCGGGCATGGGCGCGTATTTGCCGGACCGCTTCTTCTGGGCGCGCTCGAACGACGCGGATGACGAAACCGACGGCACCGGCAGTCCCGAAATCATCACCGACCTGCCGCCGGCCGCGCCCGGCGAGGCGCGTCACTGATCATTAACCAATCACCACGAGGCGTTGAGAGCGCATGCCGTATCGACTGCCCCACCTTCACAAGGCAATCCAACACGGCGCGATTCGCGTCGGCTGCGCGGGCTGGGGGTTGTCGAGCGCCGTCGGCGCGCATTTTCCGGCCGAAGGCACGCATCTCGAACGCTTCGCGCACGTGTTCACTTGCGTCGAGATCAACTCCAGTTTCTACAAGCCGCATCGCCCGGAGACTTATGCGAACTGGGCGCAGAGCGTGCCGGCGTCGTTCCGTTTTTCCGTGAAAATGCCGAAAGCGATCACGCACGATGCGCGGCTCGTCGGCTGCGAAGCGCTCATCGACGAGTTTCTCACCACTGCGGGCCAACTCGGCGACCGGCTCGGCTGCTGGCTGATGCAAATGCCGCCGAGTCTTGGCTTCGATCACGAGGTCGCGCAGGCGTTCTTCACCGCGCTGCGCGAGCGTACGCAATTGCCGCTGGCGTGCGAGGCGCGGCATCCGAGCTGGTTCACGACCGAGGCCGCGTCGCTGCTGAAGTCGAAGCACATCGCGTATGTCGATGCCGATCCGATCCCCGACGATTGCGAAATCAAGCATCGCGCGGACACGTCGCTGGTTTATGTGCGGCTGCATGGCTCGCCGGAAATGTACAAATCGTCCTATGACTACACGTACCTCGACGACGTCGCGCACACGCTGCAGCAGCGCGCGAAGAAAGGCGCGCAAGTCTGGTGCATCTTCGACAACACCGCCGAGGGCGCCGCGCAGCCGAACGGCCTGCATCTGATGGAACGCTTGCGGCTGCATCATAAATAGCGTCTCGATCAACGTCTCGATTCGTCCCTTCGTCCATGAGGAGAAACCGATGCGCAAGTGGACACGAGCTTTGAGTTTCGCCGCGACGCTGTGCGCCATGCTGCCCGCGATGGCTCAGTCGGACCCGACGCCTCCGCCGCCCAACGCCACACCCGCCGGCGACGGCACCTTTCTCCTGACGATATTCCTGAAACACGACCAGTCGAAAACGCTGCCGAAAATCAACGAACAGTTGAAGGAGCAAGGCTTCTTCAAGGCGTTCCCGCCGCCGGGTGTGCAAGTGGTGTCGTGGTACGGATGATGGGCATCGGCCAGGTGGTCACGCTGCGCGTGCCGGCCGAGCGTTTGCGCGACGTGAACCGTGCGATCGAGAACACCGCCTGGGGCGGTTATCGCACGGAGTTTTACCCGACCTACGATTACAAGGCGGTTGCCGAGCAGATGCGTTCGCAGGCGAAGTAAAACCGAACGCGCATAAAAAAACCCGCATCGCTGCGGGTTTTTTTCTGACGGACGCGGGTTCTATCAGAACCCGCGTCCGTCCATGCAAGCCGGCGTGAGCCGGTTTTACATGTCCATGCCCATGCCGCCCATGCCGCCGCCCATACCGCCGCCCATCGGAGCATCTTCCTTCGGCAGTTCGGCGACTGCGGCATCCGTCGTCAGCAGCAGGCCCGCCACCGATGCCGCGTTTTGCAGCGCCGTGCGCGTCACCTTCGTCGGGTCGACCACGCCTGCAGCGACCAGATCGACGTACTCGCCGGTTGCTGCGTTGTAGCCGTAGTTGCCCTGACCAGCGGCCACGGCTGCCACCACGACGCTGGCTTCTTCGCCGCCGTTCGTGACGATCTGGCGCAGCGGCTCTTCCATCGCGCGCAGCACGATCTTGATGCCTGCGTCCTGATCGGGGTTCGCGCCCTTCAGGCCTTCGATTGCCTTGCGGGCGCGGATCAGCGCGACGCCGCCGCCTGCCACGATGCCTTCTTCAACGGCTGCGCGCGTGGCGTGCAGCGCGTCTTCGACACGTGCCTTCTTTTCCTTCATTTCGACTTCGGTCGCAGCGCCGACCTTGATCACCGCAACGCCGCCGGCCAGCTTCGCCACGCGTTCTTGCAGCTTTTCACGGTCGTAGTCCGACGTCGCTTCCTCGATTTGCGTGCGAACCTGCTTCACGCGCCCTTCGATGCTCGCGGCTTCGCCAGCGCCGTCGATGATCGTCGTGTTTTCCTTGCCCACTTCGATGCGCTTCGCCTGGCCCAGTTCAGCCAGCGTCGCCTTTTCGAGCGTCAGGCCGGTTTCTTCGGCGATCACCTGGCCGCCCGTCAGGATCGCGATGTCTTCGAGCATCGCCTTGCGACGGTCGCCGAAGCCCGGAGCCTTGACCGCAACGGTCTTCAGGATGCCGCGGATGTTGTTCACGACCAGCGTAGCCAGCGCTTCGCCTTCGACGTCTTCAGCAATGATCAGCAGCGGACGGCCTGCCTTCGCGACTTGTTCCAGTACCGGCAGCAGGTCACGAATGTTCGACACCTTCTTGTCGTGCAGCAGCACGAACGGGTTTTCGAGCAGGGCGACTTGCTTGTCCGGGTTGTTGATGAAGTACGGCGACAGGTAGCCGCGATCAAACTGCATGCCTTCCACGACGTCCAGCTCGTCTTCCAGCGACTTGCCGTCTTCAACCGTGATCACGCCTTCCTTGCCGACCTTGTCCATCGCTTCAGCGATGCGATCGCCGATCGATTCATCGCTGTTCGCCGAAATCGCGCCAACCTGAGCGATTTCCTTGTTCGTCGTGCACGGCTTGCTGATCTTGCGCAGTTCTTCGACGGCGGCCGTCACGGCCTTGTCGATGCCGCGCTTCAGGTCCATCGGGTTCATGCCCGATGCGACGTACTTCATCCCTTCGCGAACGATGGATTGCGCGAGGACGGTAGCCGTCGTGGTGCCGTCACCTGCGTTGTCGCTGGTCCGGGAAGCCACTTCCTTGACCATTTGCGCGCCCATGTTCTGAAGCTTGTCCTTCAGTTCGATTTCCTTCGCGACCGAAACACCGTCCTTCGTGATCGTCGGGCCGCCGAAGCTGCGTTCGAGCACGACGTTGCGGCCCTTCGGGCCCAGCGTGACCTTGACTGCGTTAGCCAGGATGTTCACGCCTTCGACCATCTTTGCGCGTGCGGAATCGCCAAACACGACGTCTTTAGCTGCCATATCCAAACTCCTTGATTCGTTTCAGTTTTATCGGGCCTTGCGATTGACGGCGGCGAGATCTTCGATCGATCGCCGCGCCCGCGAAGGCCGAACGCACTAATAAGGGTGTTACTTGACCAGAACGGCCATGATGTCTTCTTCGCGCATCACGAGCAGTTCCTGGCCGTCGACCTTGACGGTCTGGCCGGCGTACTTGCCAAACAGCACGCGGTCGCCCACTTTGACGTCGAGGGCGTTCTGCGTACCCTTGTCATCGCGCTTGCCCGGGCCGACGGCCAGGATTTCGCCTTGATCCGGCTTTTCGGCTGCGGCGTCGGGGATGATAAGGCCCGAGGCAGTCTTGGTTTCCTGATCCAGACGTTTGACGATGACGCGATCGTGCAAAGGACGAAGGTTCATACACACTCCTCACTTGAATTGAGACTGAAGAAACGCGGGAAAACCCGTACTGGCGGGGCTGAGCCCGCCAGACGGCAAACTTGTTAGCACTCTCGTGCGGTGAGTGCCAATTATATGGACGGGTGGTGGCAATTTCAAGAAGGGATTCAGGTTTGGCGGAAATAAGAGCGTGATGAGATTTGTTGCAGTGCAATGAGCTTCCTGGCGAACGAGGGATGCCCGTCGCTGAATGGCAACGCATGCCCTTCGCGTCCGCACCACTGACGACGCCAGGCCGATCATCGCCGGCAGCAACGCGATCCCCGGCGACACCATCTCCGTGTTCGACAACGGCGTGTTTATCGGCGCAGGCGTTGTCGACATCAACGGCAACTGGCGTTTCACGCCCACCAATATGCTCGCCAACGGCCCGCACACCTTCACCGCCACCGAGACGAGTTCGCGCACGGGCCTGACCGGTTTGCCTTCGGACGGCGTTTCGGTCGTCATCAGTTCATCCTCCACGCCTGTGGCACCCGAAGCACCCGCGGCTCCGACCATCATCGGCGCGCTCGACGCAGTGGGCGCGATCCAGGGCAACATTGCGAACGGCGGCCAGACCGACGACACGCAACCCGCCTTCCTCGGCACCGGCCACGCGGGCGACATCGTCAAGCTGTACGACGGCAGCCACCTGATCGGCTCGACCATCGCCGGCAGCGACGGCCGGTGGATGATCAAGCCTTCCGCGCCGCTTGGCCAGGGCTCGCACACCATCCACGCAACCGATACGAACGCGGCAGGCGTCGTCAGCGCGTTTTCGTCCGACTATGTCGTGACGATCAGCGCGGGTACGGCCCAAACGCCCGCGATCACCAGCGTGTACGACCACGTGGGCAACCACACGGGCAACATCGCTTCCGGCGGCCAGACCGACGACACCCATCCGACGATCAGCGGCACGGGTCACGCCGGCGACGTCATCAACGTACTGGATGCCGGCACGCCATTGGGCGTGACGACCGTCGACAGCAACGGCAACTGGTCGTTCACGCCCAGCTATCCGCTCGCCAACGGCAACCACTACATCGTGGCGGTGGCTTCGAGCGCAGGTCAGCCGGCGAGCGCTCCGTCGGCGCCTGTCACCTTCACGGTTCAACCGGACAAGCGCACCATCGACTTTCTGGTCGACGCAGCGGGCCCGGTGCAAGGCAACGTCGAAAACGGCGGAACAGGCGACGACAGCAACGCGACGCTCAAGGGCCACGGCACGCCGGGCGACATGATCTCGTGCTACGTCAACGGCACGCTCGTCAACGGCGTGAGGGTGGAGAGCGACGGCACGTACACGATTCATTTGAAGGACCTGAACCCGGGCAACCTGACTATCACGACTCGCTCGAGCAGCGGCGCTTCTTCGGACCCGTTTGTCTACCACCTCCAAAGCAGCGCAACCGATGTCCCGACCATCGACTACCTCGTCGACGCAGTGGGCGCCGTGCAGGGTAACGTCAGCAGCGGTGGCGTGACGGACGACGTCAACGGGGTGTTGAAGGGCCACAGCCAAGCGGGGGACGTGCTCAAGATTTATGACGGCGTCACGCTGTTGGGTGCCGTCCAGGTCTCGAACGCCGGCGAGTGGTCGTTCCAGCTCAACAACATGGCATCGGGCACGCACAGCTTCCACGCCGTGTCGTTTAAGGGCGGCGCCGAGTCCGCCACGTTCCCCGTCACCTTTGGCACGCCTGCAGCCGGGGCCCCGACCATCGACGCCATCGTCGATCACGCCGGTCCCGTCACGGGCAACATCGCCCCGGGCGGCGCCACCGACGATACCCCGTCCCACCCTCTCCGGCAAGGGCGTCCACGCCGGCGACATCGTCACTGTCTCCGACAACGGCACGGCGATCGGCTCGGCCACCGTCAAGGCCGACGGCACCTGGAGCTTCACGCCGGCCAATCCGCTCGCCGACGGTTCGCACAGCCTCACTGCCACCGAGACGAATCCGTCGACCGGCGTGACCAGTCCGGCTTCGATCGCCGTTTCGATCAGCGTCGATACGGCGGCTCCGAGCGCTCCGCATTTGATCCAGGTCGACGATCACGTGGGCTCGATTCAAGGTGCGATCGCAGCCGGTTCCACCACCGACGATTCCCAGGCGCTGTTCCGCGGCAACGGCGTCGCTCCGGGCAATACCGTCAAGGTCTTCGACAACGGTACGCTGGTCGGCTCGACTACCGCCGACGGCAACGGCAACTGGAGTTTCGCACCCGCCCTTCCGATGGCCAACGGCGAGCACGACATCACCTTCACCGCGACCAAGTCGAGCACCGGCGTGTCCAGCGCAATGTCGGACGCGTTCCACTACACCGTCGAAATAGTGGCGCCTCCGTTTGTGCCCGGCACGGTTGATACTGTTTGCTACACGGATCAAGGGCATGCCGTCGCCCTCATCGGCGCTCACCAGGTCCTCGATCTCACCTCGCTCACCGGCAAGACCATGGCGACGAAGATTTCGGGCGTCGAAACGTTCGACCTCGGCGGTCACCAGAACACCTTGAAAATATCCTTGCTCGACGTGCTGAACCTGGGCGAGAAGGACCTGTTCATGCACGACGGCAAGCAGCAGGTCGCCGTCAAGGGCGCGGCGGGTGACACGGTCGATCTGTCGAACGCGCACGTCGCCGGTGTCGCCGATGGTCAGTGGGCGCAACACGGCACCGCGCAGGTCGGCGGTGTGACGTATGCGGTCTTCGAGCATTCGGGCGCGCATGTCGAGTTGCTGGTTCAGCAGGGTATCGCCACGACCGTGCATCAGTAAGCTGTAGGCACTAAAACCCCGGCCGCGTGCAATGCGCGGCCGGGGAACCAACGGCCACCGGCGTCCCCGGTGGCCGTTGGCATCTCCCGACCCTGTTTCGCGGCCAAACCCGTCGGCCTGCGCCCGAAATCCCCCGCTTTTACCTCCACCGCCCCACCCGCACTACAATCTATCCGCCGCTATCACTCGCTTCCTTTCTCCATGCGCACCCGTTTTTGCTGTCGACTCGTCCTTGGTCTTCCGCTGATCGCCCTCGCCGCCTGCGGCGGCAACGCCACGACCACGCCCAGCTATCAGCAGGAGATGTTCAGCACCGGCGCCAGCCCTTACGCGCACAACTTCGACGCCCCGACGAAGGAAACCTGCGAAGCCGCGCGCCGCGCGCTGCTTTCACAGGGCTTCATGACGACAATGGTCCAGCCCGATACGGTGGACGCCAACAAGAACTTCCAGCCGTCGGCGGACACGCACGTCGTGGTGTCGTTCCATGTGGTGTGCACGCCGGGCGAGAACACGACCAACACGAGCATCGCCTACGTGAACGCCGTGCAGGACGGCTACACGCTCAAGAAGAGCGATACGTCGGCAAGTGTGGGTTTGAGCATTCTGGGCTCGCTGTCGCTGCCGATCCGCTCGAACAGCGATGCGATGGTCAAGATTTCCAGCGAAACGGTTCCGGCGGGCAAGTTCTACGACCGCTTCTTCGCGCTGATGAGCCACTATCTGCAATCCGTGCCGCGCAGTTCGCCCGTCCCCGACGATGACATCAAGATGCGAACGCTCGCCCCATCGCTGATCCTGAATTCGCCCGACGTGACGCCGACGCCCATCGTCGTGCAGGCGCCCGCCGCCGCGACGGCGATCAAAAGCCCGGACGAGGCCGCCGCCGCGACGCGTGCGGCCGAGGCGGTGGCAGCATCGGCGTCCGTGGCGGCGTCGCGGCCGGCGCAGTAACGACGCCCTCAATTCGGCACGTTGACCGCTCCGCCGACAACCGAAATCGCATTCGAGCCCGGGCTGGCCGAAATCGCCGGCAGATTCGCCGTCGTCAGCGCAGGCGCCGCCGCGCCCGCCGTGCCGCCGCGCGGCACCGTGTGCACCACCTGCGACGGCGGCAGCGCCGCGCCGTTCTTCAGATGGTTCCACATCAGGTTCAGCGCCTGGATGTTGTAGTAATGCAGCGGCACGAACCGCGTATCGAACCCCGCGACGCTCAGGAACGCATCGAAGTGCTGGCCGTTCGTGATCTCGTAGAACGACAACTGACTCGACTTGCCCTCGACCACCTGATTTGCGCCGAGATACGGACGCGACGCATGGTTGATCGGCACGAGCGCATCGGCGCGTCCCTGCACGATGATCGCGGGCTTGCCGTGCAGGTTCCCATTCACGCGGATCGCGTTGACGTTCGCCGCCATCGTCGGATTGCCGGCGGTCCAGAGCGTGCGCATGCAGACGGCGCCCGCGAAGCTCGCATCGGCCGTCGCCAGCCGGTGATCGGCCGCGCCCGAAGTCCCCGCGTTGTAGACGAGATTGACGCCGTTGGTCGGCGGCACGCCGTTGCCATTGCCGAACACGGTCGGCATCGGCGAGACGAGCGGCGTCACGCCCGCCGCGCCCGTCAGCGGATTCGTCGTGCCGAAGCTGAAGTTGCAAAGGTTATCGGCGACGCTCGCCTGCATGTACGCGTTCGCATACGTGACGGCCACCGCCGGCACCGCCTGCGAATCCCACATCGGAGCCTGCAGCGTGTCCGAATCGCTCTGGTAGCCGGCCTGATGCAGCTTCGCGAGCGCGTCGCTCGCCTGCTCCAGTGTGGTGCCGCCGGACACCAGCCCACTCGCCGCCAATGATGCGCAGCGCGCCGTGCGGATCGCAAGCGTCGTCGCGAGCGGGAGCGCCGTGAGATACGGCGCGCCGAGGGCGGCCGGTGCGAGCGCGGCGCACGGCTGCATCAGGTTGGCGAACGTCGTGTAATCGGCGAGCGGCGAGCCGAACGCGCCGACCGAAACGCCGCCCTGCCTGACCGACACCTGCGACGGCAGGTTCAGGTTGATCTGCGGCTCGCCGACGACGACCGCCGTGATCCAGCCGTCGGTGTCCTGCTCGGCGGCCGCGAGCGACGCGCCGCCGCCATTGCTCACCGATGCCGCGATCGTCGTCACGCTGCCCTTCGTATAGCGGACCTTGCGCGTGGTGCCGTCGAGCGGGCCGTAGGAATCGTTGAGCGCCCAGTAGGCAAACTGGATCGCCTGCAGCGTGTTCGTGCCCCAGTCCTTCTCGGGATTCTGCTGCGAGTGCGCGTGCTTGAACGCGTAGCGGTTCGGGAAGCTCGTGTTGAACGTCGAGAGCGATGTCGAGCCGAGGTTCGCCGTGAAAATGCTGCCACGGCCGGCGAGGTTCGCGCCCGTGAGCGTGCCGTCGATCAGCGTCACGAGGTTGGTCGAGAGTTCGTGCGCGCCGTTGCCGCTGCCCTTGTCGGTGTAGGCGACCGCGCAGCCGCGTTTCAGGCCCCACTCGCCCGCCGCCGAGATCGCGCCGTACACGCCGCGCGAGCCCGATGACGTCGCCGTGACGATGCACGGCTGGTCCGGGTTGAAGCTCGTTGGAATCTGCACGAGGAGACTCACGTTCTTCGTGCCGGTGCCGTTGTCGGCGAAGGCGAGGTATTCCTTGCCGGCGATCTTGCCTTCGCCGAGCGTGTCGTTGCCGTTCAGGTCGACGTTGGGCCCCCAGAAGCGCCCGTAGCCGCCATTCGCCGACATGTCGACGAGCGCGCGATAGTTCGAATAGATCGCGAGACGCCGCAGTTCGGCGGCCGTCGGCTGGGCGGCGTTGGCGATCGCGGGCGGCGTCGCGGAGGCGAGGCCGGTCTTGCCGAGCCCGGCGGTCAGGAGGTCGTCGGTCGAGCCGTCGTAGGTCTGCGTCTTCACCGATCCCGCGATGAAGTTCGGCAGCGTGTTGTTCGCGAGGGCGTTATTGATGTTGTTGTCGTCGTCGTCACCGTGACAGGCGGCGAGCGCGAACGTGCCCGACACGACCAATGCCATCCCTGCACGAACCCGGGGCGTTTTTTTCATGCTCAGTCTCCGTCATGATTTTTATACCGGCCGGGTCGAGCAACCCGGTGAGCGTTTTCGCAGAACGCAAAAAACGATGAGGCCAACGCAAATTCCGCGCCCAGCCGGGCGCGCTGCCGCGAGCCATGAAGCACAAGGCTCCTTCGCCTGGATTTCACCCCGAACAGAAAGCGCGCCGCACGGCATTTTTGCAAACGGCCGCAAAAAGCAGCCTCGCCGACGACACGGCGTCGCCGCGCCCAGCCAAACGGACGCCCAATAAAAACGGGTTCCGGCGCATGAGCGCCGGAACCCGTCAGGACATGCGTGCGGGCGACGCCGCGCTTCGCACGACGACGCCCATCGGCTGCTTAGCCTCCGCCGCCCTGCGTGCCGAGCGTGATCTTGTTCGACACGGACTTGACACCCGGCACGCCCTTCGCAACTTCCTCTGCCTGTCCGATCTGGGCACCGTCCGGCACGGTGCCTGTCAGCACGACCGCGCCCCCGCGTGCCTTCACAAAGACGTTCGACACGTCAAAACCCTGCGCCTTCGACAATGCCTTGCGCACGTCGAGGCCGAGCCTGCGATCGGTCTTCTTGGCCGTGGTCTTCGCCGCCTGGGCCGAGGCGGCCGAGTCGGCGGTTGCCGTGGCATCGCTCGATTGGGCATAGGCGCTCGAGGCCACCGCCACGCATACCACCACGCCCAGCGCCTTCAACATATCGACAGCTTTCATAATTTCTCCTTTTACTTCGCTTATTGACTTCGCACAGTTGCTTCTTGAATCGGACCGCATCTACCTAGCGGCTTGGCTACGACATCGTGCGGATCGCACGTTCGGCCGTACGCATGGCGCGGCGTGGCGCATGCCTGACGGCCGGCGACCCGGCGGATGTGGCGACACGGTGCTGCGAGAGACTGGCGAATGAAACGAATGCTCGGCCGGTTGCGGGCGTGGCCCGGCGGCTCAAATATAGGGTGCTGCTTCCTGCATGTTACCCGCGTGCGTTCTATCTGCTGCCTGATGTTCATTTTGCTGCATTGCGCGCGTCCCGTCCGCCTCGCCCACGATTGCCCAAATGCCGGGTAAGCGCAAGCGCGCGCAGGTCGCACGACGGCGAACGTCAATTTAATCCAGCACGCCGATAAGCGCAAAGCTTTTAGCGACAGGGCGTTGCCGTCTGTCCAACGCAAACGACACGCGATTGTCACGTCGCGCGGCGCCCGTGCATCCGTTGCGACGGTCCGGCGCCGATTCGATCTCATGTACCATCGACGGAAACCGGCATTGAACGCCGCTCGACGATGCTTGGCCGCGCTCTTCCGGCGTTTCCGCGAACGAAGGCGCTTTTTACGAATCGATTACTGAATGCGGCGCGAGACAGCCTGATCCCGCAGTTCCACACGTTCCGCGCGTTTTCCCGACCACCGACTACGAGATGACCCAGCCTTCAGCGCCCGGCCCCGGACCTCAATCACGCAATCCAGGGCGCAAACCCCCGCCGCGCATCGTCGCGCGCTTCGTCGCGATTTCCTGGCGCGACCTGGCGCTGACGTTCGGGCCGATCCTCGTCGTGAGCGCGGCGGCGATCTATCTGGCTGTGCGCCTGATCCAGCCCGCTCCGCCAAGCACGCTGACGATCGCCGCCGGCACGAAGGGCAGTTCGTTCTGGACCAGCGCGCAGAAGTACAAGACGATCCTCGCCCGCAACGGCGTCACGCTGAACGTGCTGGAGACGCAAGGCTCGCTCGACAACCTGCGCCGTCTCGACGATCCGAAGGCCAAGGTCGACGTCGGCTTCGTGCAGGGCGGCATCAGCCCGCCGGGCGCGACGCACGACGACCTGATGTCGCTCGGCAGCGTCTCTTATGTGCCGCTCGCCGTGTTCTATCACGGCCCGGTCATCACGCGGCTCTCGGAGCTGAAGGGCAAGCGCCTCGCGATCAGCGCCGAAGGCAGCGGCACGCGCGCGCTGGCGCTCGCGCTCTTGAAAGCGAACGGCATCGAGCCGGGCGGCGACACCGAACTGCTGCCGCTCGGGGGCGACGAAGCCGCCGCCGCGCTGACCAAGGGCGACGTCGACGCGGCGTTTCTCACCGGCGATTCCGCCCAGCCGCCGACGATGGGCAAGCTGTTCCGCACGCCGGGCGTGCGCTTCTTCGACTTCACGCAGGCCGAAGCGTACTCGCGCCGCTTTCCGTACCTGAACGTGATCGAACTGCCGATGGGTGCCTTCGATTTCGCGAAGAACCTGCCGCCGCGCCCGATCCACATGGTGGCGCCGACGGCCGAACTCGTCGCGCGGGACGGGCTGCATCCGGCGCTCTCCGACTTGCTGATCGAAGCCGCGCGCGAGGTGCACGGGCGCGCGAACCTGATGCAGCACGCGAACGAGTTCCCGGCGCCGCTCGTCCACGACTTCCGCATCAGCGACGACGCCGAGCGTTATTACAAATCAGGCAAGAGCTTCCTGTATCGCACGCTGCCGTTCTGGGTCGCGAGTCTCGCCGATCGCGTGATCGTGCTGCTGGTGCCGATCATCGTCGTGCTGATTCCGGGCCTGCGGCTGGTGCCGGGACTGTACCGATGGCGCGTGAAATCGCGCATCTACCGCTGGTATGGCGCGCTGATTGCAATCGAACGTGAAGCGATGGGCGATCCCGACCACGAACAGCGCGAAGCGCTGATCGATCGCGTCGATGCGATCGAAAACGCCGTCAACCGGATGAAGATGCCGCTCGCGTTCGCCGACCAGTTCTACGTGCTGCGCGAGCACATCGGCTTCGTGCGGCAGCGGCTCACGCACGAGCAGGCGGTCGCGCGCGAGGCCCACGAAGGCCACGCGGCGGCTTTATTGCAGAAAGCGGCGGCGCAATCGCAGGATGTCGCGTCGCGGGCAGACACCGCGTGACGCAACACCTAATATCAAATGACACAGATCGAATAACAGCGCGCCAGCAGAGTCAGGGAGAACAAACATGAGCGCCTCGCGTTCCGCCGGTCACGGCCAACCGTACTTTTTCTTCGATTTCATCTCGCCGTTCTCGTACCTGTTGCTCGAACAGCACGACAAATGGCCCGCGATGCCCTTCGAGATCACGCCGGTCGAGTTGTACAAATTGCTCGATCGATGGGGCCAGCCACACGCCGCGACGATCCCGTCGAAGCGTGTTTTCACCTATCGGCACGCGCTCTTCCGCGCCGAGCAACTCGGCATTCCGTTCAGGATGCCGCCGGTGCATCCGTTCGACCCGGGCAAGGCGCTGCGGCTCGCCGTGGCGGCGGGCAGCGAAATCGGCTGCATCCGCGAGATTTATCGGTTCATCTGGCGCGACGGGCGCGATCCGTCGACGCCCGAGGGTTTTCGCGACCTGTGCCACCACGTCGGGCTGCCCGATGGCGAGAAGCTGATCGAACAGGAGGACGTCAAGGCCAGGCTGCGGGCTAATAACGACCTGGCCGTGTCGCTCGGGGTGTTCGGCGTGCCGAGCTTCGTGGTGAACGACCAGTTGTTCTGGGGCGAGGACACGCTGCCGATGGTGCTTTACGTGGCGCGCTCGCCGAACTGGCTCGACGGCACCGAAGTGCGCCGCATCAGCAATCTGCCGATGGCGCCGTCCGACGCGGATTTCAGCTAAGAAGGCGCGGGGCGGTTGGCTGAGCCGCGGGCGAACGGGGGCGCCAGCCATGGCTTGCTGGGCTTGGCGCGCCATGGGCGCCTGCGGGACGTAGGCGCCGCGCCGCATTCGCCGGGTAGATCGCTTCGTCCCGCAACGCGGATCACCGCGCGCAAACCACCCCGCCTATGCCACGCATAGCGCACCCGCTATGGCTTTGCGGGCCGGAACGGCTTAACTTGGCATATCCCCGTTTCCGATCGCGTGCCGGTCAGCCGTTGCACCGTCCGCCACCAAATCGCCGCTCATGAACGAAATCGCCGACTCTCTCGACATCTGGCTCATCCGCGTGTTGCGCACGCTGCTGCTGGAGCGCAGCGTCACGCAGACGGCGCAACGGCTGAACCAGACGCAGCCGGCGATCAGCACCGCGCTCAGGCGTCTGCGCGAGATCCTGAACGATCCAATCCTCGTGCGCGGCAAGCAGGGCATGGTGCCGACGGAATATGGCGAGTCGCTGCTCGATCCGGCGCAGCGCGCGCTGCGCGAAGTCGAATTCGTCGCGACGCCGCACGGCGATTTCGATGCCGCCAGTTCGCGCCGCACTTTCCGCGTCTCGGCGCCCGATTACCTGAACGACTTCTTCATGCCGACGCTCGTCGGCGCGTTTCGTGAAGCGGCGCCGCATGCGCGTCTGGAGATCGAGTCGCTCAATCCGATGCGCGATCACGAACGCGCGCTCGACGAAGGCGAGATCGATCTGGTGGTCGCCAACTGGACGAAGCCGGAAGCGCGTTTCGAGCGTCAGGATCTCTTTACCGATGTATTCGTCTGCCTGATGCGCGCCGATCATCCGCTTGCTCGCGAACCGCTGACGGCCGAGCGTTATGCGCTCGCCGCGCATCTCGCGCCGACGCCTTATAGCGGCGCGAAACGCCATCCGATCGATATCGGGCTGGAGCGCGCGGGCGTCCGGCGGCGTGTTGTCGCGACGATCCCGTACTTCGGGCTCGTACCACAGGTGTTGCTGAAGTCGGATCTGATTTTTACGGCGCCGCGGCGGTTTGCGCAGCATTACGCGGCGGTGCTGCCGCTGGCGGTTCTTGAATCGCCGGTGCCGTTTCCGCGCATCAAGTGCTATCAGCTTTCGCTGCCGCAGCCCGACCAACCGACCGATGTCGCATGGCTGCGGGGATTGATGGCGGAGGTATCGGAGAGGTTGACGGGGAAGAAGGCGGGAGCGGTCGGGGGTTAAGCCGCCTGTAGTTCGATGTGGACGCGCCGACCGAGCGCGGTCGCGATGTTGACGAGCGCATCGAGCGAAAAGCGCGACACGCGCCCGCGCAGCAGGTCGTTGATACGCGGCTGCGTGACGCCGCAGCGGCGCGCGGCCTCTTCTTGTGTCCATCCGCTGCTGCCGACGACGGTCGCGATCTGTTGCATCAGTTCAGCGCGCGCTTGCAGGTTAGCTGCCTGTTCGGGCGTGTCCGCAAGAGCGTCCCAGACGCTCGCGTAGGTATCCGGTTCCGTTTTGCCCTGGGTCATTTCAAACCTCTCATCAATTCGTTGAATCTGGCGGCTGCCAGATCGATGTCGCGTTTTGACGTGGCCTGAGTTTTCTTCTGAAAGGCGTGCAATACGTAAACCGCGTCAGCAAGGCGTGCCGTATAGACGACTCGGTAGGTGCCCGACTCATCCCATATGCGCAATTCTTCGACCCCTCTGCCGATGGACGGCATGGGCTTGAAGTCGTCCGGTTGCTGACCGCGTTGCACTTTGTCTAGCTGGAATCCGGCGTCGTGCCTCGCGTCCTCGGGGAAATCGCGCAAGCATTTGAGCGCGTCTCCAAGGAATCGAATCGGCTTCATCTCCTCATTATATCCAATTGGATATAAATTTCCACACCCAAGTCGTATCCAGCGAAAAGCCGCAGCGAACCGCCGAGCCTTTCACACCACCAACCGCATCGCTCCCACTGTCCGTTCCTGCGCACAATTCACCCGCAGCAACTGCGCCGCAACCGCCAGCGCGATCGAAGCCGGCGCCTTGTCGACGATCCCTTCCACGCCGATCGGGCACGTCATCTCCGCAAGCCGCTCCACGGGTACACCCCGATCCATCAGCCGGCGCTCGAACTTCACGCGTTTCGTCTTCGAGCCGATCATCCCAAAGTACGTGAAGTCGTCGCGCCGCATGATGCGCTGAGCAAGCGAAAAATCCAGCGAATGATCGTGCGTCATCACAAGAAAATACGCGCCCGCCGGCGCCTCATCGACGATCGCATCCGGCAAATCGGTCGGCTCGATCTGCACGTTGGCCGGCACTTCGTCGGGGAAGAGTTCATCGCGCGCATCCACCCACTGCACGACGCACGGCAACGTCCCAAGCACCTTCACGAGCGCGTGCCCCACATGCCCCGCGCCAAACAACACGACGTGCATCATGACCGTGCGCTCCTGACTGCGTTGACCGCCTTCAGGATTTCCTCGGCAGTGGCCGGCGCGTTCAACGGCGGATTGACCTTGTAGTCGCCGACCGCCGCGACCGCGTCGCGGATCGCGAAAAACACCGAGAACGGCAGCAGCAAGGGCGGCTCGCCAACGGCCTTCGACTTGTGGATGCTGTCCTCCACGTTGCGGTTCTTGAAGAGGTTCACGCGGAAATCGGCCGGCGTATCGTTGACGGTCGGAATCTTGTAGGTCGACGGCGCATGCGTCATCAGCTTGCCGCCCGCGTTCCACCACAGTTCTTCCGTCGTGAGCCAGCCCATGCCCTGCACGAACGCGCCTTCCACCTGACCCTTGTCGAGCGCGGGATTCAGCGAATCGCCCACGTCGTGCAACGCATCGGCGCGCAGCACGCGCATCTCGCCGGTGAGCGTGTCGATCACGACTTCCGACACCGCCGCGCCATACGAGTAGTAATAGAACGGCCGGCCCTGCAGCGTCGCCTGGTCCCAGTAGAGCTTGGGCGTCGCGTAAAAACCGTCGGACCAGAGTTGCACGCGCGCCAGATACGCCTTGGCGATGACTTCCTCGAACGGAATCGCATCGTCGCCGACGATCACGCGGTCGCTCGCAAAGCGCACCTGCGCCGCCGACACCTCGCCCGCGCCGAACTTCTCGGCAGCGAATTTGGCCAGCCGCTCGCGAAGCTGACGGGCGGCGTCCTGCGCGGCCTTGCCGTTGAGGTCGGTTCCGGTCGATGCCGCCGTCGCCGACGTATTCGCGACCTTGCTCGTATCGGTGGCGGTCACGCGCACGCGCGAAAAATTGATGCCGAGTTCATGCGCGACCACCTGCGCGACCTTGGTGTTCAGCCCCTGCCCCATCTCCGTGCCGCCGTGATTCACGAGAATCGAGCCATCGGTGTAGATGTGGACGAGCGCGCCCGCCTGGTTGAAATGCGTGACGTTGAACGCGATGCCGAACTTGACCGGCGTGAACGCAAGGCCCTTCTTCAGGATCTCGTTCTTCGAGTTGAACTCGCGCACCGCTTCGCGACGACGCCGGTACTCGCTCGTCTCGGCAAGCTCCGCGAGCAGTTCGGGCAGGATGTTGTCCTCGACCGTCTGACCATACGGCGTGCGGTTGTTGTCCGTCTTGCCGTACAGATTGTTCAGGCGCACGTCGAGCGAATCCATGCCGACCGAGCGCGCGACATTGTCGATGATGTACTCGATGCCGAACGCGCCTTGCGGTCCGCCGAAGCCGCGGAACGCGGTGTTCGACTGCGTGTTGGTCTTGCCGCAATACCCTTCGATATGGACGTCGGGCAGCCAGTACGCGTTGTCGAAGTGACAGACGGCGCGCGTCATCACCGGGCCGGACAGGTCGGCGGAAAAGCCGCAGCGCGAGGTCATGTCGACGGCAACGCCGTCGATCACGCCGTCGTCGCGATAGCCGACTTCGAACGTGTAGTGGAAGTCGTGGCGCTTGCCGGTGATCATCATGTCGTCGTCGCGGTCCGGGCGCAGCTTGACCGGGCACAGCAGCTTCCACGCGGCGAGCGCGGCGCAACACGCGAAAATGCCCGACTGCGATTCCTTGCCGCCGAAGCCGCCGCCCATGCGCCGGCATTCGACCAGCACGTTATGCGACGCCACATTCAGCAGATGCGCGACGAGATGCTGCATCTCGGTCGGATGCTGCGTCGAGCAGTAGACGTGCATGCCGTCGTCGTCCTTCGGCACGGCGTAGGCAATCTGGCCTTCCAGATAGAACTGCTCCTGGCCGCCGAGCAGCATTTCGCCGCGCTCGTGATGCGCGGCACGCGCCATGCGCCCCGGGGCGTCGCCGCGCGAAAGCTTGAGCGGCTTGAGCACATACGATTCCGCCTTGCGCGCGTCCTGCGCGGTCAGCACGGCGGGCAAGTCCTCGAATTCGATCTGCGCGCGGCGCGCGGCGAGCCGCGCGGCATCGTGCGAGGTCGCGGCGACGATGAACATCGGCTGTCCGACGTACTGCACGACGCCGCTCGCGAGCACCGGATCGTCGTGGATGATCGGGCCGCAATCGTTGACGCCGGGGATGTCCTCGGCGGTGAAGACGGCGACGACGCCGGGCGTCGCGCGCACCGCGTCGAAGTTCATCGACACGATCTTCGCGTGCGCCTTCGGGCTCATCCCGAGCGCGGCGTGCAGCGTGCCCGCGACGAGGGGAATGTCGTCGGTGTAGCTGGCGCGGCCGCTCACGTGCAGATGCGCCGATTCATGCGGACGCGATACGTGGACCTGCTTGAACGCATCGATTTCGTTGGCGAGCGACTGGGCGTCGGCGAGGAAGGCTTCGGCTTGCTGGTTCATGTTCTTGTTCTCCTCTTACTGCACTTCGACCAGTTGGATTGCCCGGACGTCGAGCGCGTGTTTCGGCAGCGGGTCGTGCGGACGCGTCTCCAGCCAGAATCGATACATCAGGCTCTTCGCCGTGTCGAGGCGATAGTTGCTGCTGGCGCGCATGTCGGTGAGCGGCGCGTAGTCCTTGCCCAACGCGAGCATCGCGGCCTGCGCGGTGGCTTCGTGCCACTGCGCGTCGGCGAGCACGGCTTCGGCATGCGCCGCGCGCTTGGGCGTCGCCGCCATGCCGCCGAACGCAACGCGCGGTTCGCGAATCTCCTCGCCATCGGCGATGAACGAGAACGCCGCGCACACGGCGGAAATGTCGGAGTCGAAACGCTTCGAGAGCTTGTAGGTGCGGAACTGCAACTTCGCGCGCACGCCGGTGCGGGTCGGCACCTTCAGGCCCACGACGAACTCGTGCTCGGCCATGTCCTTCTTCTGGTACGCGAGATACAGGTCTTCGAGCGCCATCTCACGCTCGCCGGTCGCGCCGTACAGCACGACGCGCGCGCCGAGCGCGATCAAGCCGGGCATCGAATCGCCGATCGGCGAGCCGTTCGCGATGTTGCCGCCAAGCGTGCCCGCATTGCGGATCGGCAGCGAGGCGAAGCGCAGCCACATCTCGGTGAGTTCGGGATATTGCTTGGCCAGCTCGGCGTACGCGCGCTCGACCGTCACGCCCGCGCCGATTTCGATCCATTCGTCCGTGGTTTCGCAGCGCTGCAATGACGCGATCTGCCCGACATACACGATATCGCCGAGATCGCGCATCTGCTTGGTCACCCACAGGCCGACGTCCGTGCTGCCCGCGAGGATGCGCGTGGCGGGCCGCTCGGCCTTCAACTGCGCGAGCGCCTCGACGGTGCGCGGCGCGTCGAAGCGGCGGCCGGCGTGTTCGTACTGGAACGTGTCATCGCGCTTGATGGCGGCGAGCTTCTGCGCCAGCGCTTCGACGTCGACCGGCGCGATCGGAGCGGGCGCGGTGAACATCTGCTCGGCGGCATCGACGATCGGCTTGTAGCCCGTGCAGCGGCACAGGTTGCCGGTCAGCGCGTTGCTGATCTCTTCCCGCGACGGCACGGTCTTGTGCGCGCATTGCGTCGTGGCGCTCGTGGCGCACGTGGATTTCGTCGCATGACCGTGCTTTTCGTAAAGCGCCCACATCGACATCGCGAAGCCCGGCGTGCAGAAGCCGCACTGCGAGCCGTGGCAATCGACGAGCGACTGTTGCACCGGATGCAGCGATCCGTCCGGCTGGC
Source organism: Caballeronia choica (assembly GCF_001544535.1). Classification (GTDB taxonomy): domain Bacteria; phylum Pseudomonadota; class Gammaproteobacteria; order Burkholderiales; family Burkholderiaceae; genus Caballeronia; species Caballeronia choica. Next base: position 46,547 of record NZ_FCON02000005.1, read on the forward strand.
GCAGGTCCTCGACGGTGAACAAGGCCTTGCCATCGAGCGTCGGCAGGAACTGGATGCAGGCGTTCACCGCCTTGAACGCGACGCCGCCTTGAGCGTCCGGCTCGCCGATCACGACGGTGCACGCGCCGCAGTCGCCTTCCGCGCAGCCTTCCTTGGTGCCGGTGCAGCGCGCATCCTCGCGCAGATACTGGAGGACGGTGCGGGTCGTCGATGCGTCGCTCACTTCGCGGATCACGTTGCGGTGGTAGAAGCGGATCGGCTGGCTCATGGTTGATGTCTCGCGGGGGCGTGGGTACTGATTGGCTGGTTGCGCAGGGCTCGCGCAGCCTGTGGCGATGGTCGGAAAATTAACATCGAAAAAAACCACAACCCATAGGCAGCCCAGGATGAACGACATACTCCTGTCCCAATATCCTCTCAAAGCCTTTGGCGTCAAGGGTTTGCGGCCACCCGCCAGTACGCGGAAATGCGTGATTTGATCCATCTGGTTACAAAAACCAGCGAACGCTGCACCGCAACATATGGGAGAATCATGACTCCCGGCCGAATTCAACCCGCAGTTACCCTATGCCTACCGACTCTTCCGCCACGCGTCGCAGCGACCTCGCTACCACCGGACGCATTGTGTCCGTCGTCGTCTTCACCTTCCTTTGCTACCTGACCATCGGCATCCCGCTCGCGGTGCTGCCGGGCTTCGTGCACACGGACCTCGGGTTCGGATCGGTGATGGCGGGCGCGGCGATCAGCGTCCAGTATCTGGCGACGCTCGCCTCGCGCCCGCTGGCCGGCCGCACCGCCGATACGCTCGGGCCGAAGAAGACGGTGCTGTACGGCCTCACGGCGTGCGCGATCAGCGGCGTGCTGCTGCTCGCGTCGGCCCTCGCGGCGCAGTGGCACGCGCTCAGCCTCGCGTTGCTGATTGTCGGGCGGCTCGTGCTCGGATTCGGTGAAAGCTGGGTCGGCACCGGTGCGATCACGTGGGGCATCGGGCGCGTCGGGGTGTCGAACAACGCGAAGGTGATCTCCTGGAACGGCATCGCCACCTATGGCGCGCTCGCGATTGGCGCACCGCTCGGCGTTGCCATCGACCATTCGCTCGGCTTCGCCGCGCTCGGCTTCATCGTGATCGCGCTCGGCCTGCTCGGCTATTGGCTCGCGACGCGCATGGCGCCGGTGCCGGTCGTCCACGGCGAGCGCATGTCGTATCGCAGCGTGTTCTTCCGCGTGCTGCCGCATGGTCTGGGCCTCGCGCTCGGCTCGGTGGGCTTCGGTTCGATCGCCACCTTCATCACTCTCTTCTACGCCGCGCACAACTGGCCGAACGCGGCGCTCTCGCTCACCGTGTTCGGCACGATGTTCGTCGGCGCGCGCCTCCTGTTCGCGAACACGATCAAGGCTTATGGCGGCTTTCGTGTCGCGATCGTGTCGTTTGCGTTCGAATGCGCGGGTTTGCTGATGCTCTGGCTTTCCGCCGATCCGACTTTTGCGCTCGCCGGCGCGGCGCTGACCGGTTTCGGCTTCGCGCTCGTGTTCCCGGCGCTCGGCGTCGAGGCGGTCGGGCTGGTGCCGCCCGCGAGCCGTGGCGCGGCGCTGTCGGCGTATTCGGTGTTTCTCGACTTGTCGCTCGGGCTCACCGGGCCGCTCGCGGGTTATGTCGCGGGCGAGCTTGGCTATGGATCGGTGTTCCTGTTCGCGGCCGTCGCGGCGGCGCTGGCTGTCGCGTTGTCGACCGCGCTTTATATGCGCACGGCGCGCGGCGTCGGCGGGCCGGCGACTGTTTGAGTTCCGGCCCGGATGGACAATCAACGCTCGCTTCGGTGAGCGTTTTTTATTGGCTCGCGGATGCGGCCACGCGCTATTCGGACGTGGAAGCAGCGCCCCGCGCCGTCATTGAAACATCGCTGTGTGGCTCGCGAACGTCGCGCCATCCATCACACGAATAGCGCCCGAGACAACGCGCTGGACATGGATTTGTGGCGATGAAACTATTGACGTGCAGCGGCCGGCAATGCAGCAACCGGCAGGCACTCCAACCCGTACCCGATCCTTGAGACCGGACACCCGCTGACGACCCGCCGCTCCCTGGAGCGGAACGCTGAAGCGCACGGTTGAACGATTAACTGAACGTAACAGCGAACGGTGGTTCGAATGTCAAATTCGAACGAGCGGCGTGAGCCGTGCGGGCGACATTGCGATACCCTCATGGAAGTTGCGCGCGCGAAGGAACCCAGGTTCCACGACGCCGCTGATTCCCGCGACCGCACCGCCGTGTTCGCCCGAATCAACCCGACATCGACTACAACACATTCAAATATCAGGTGAGCGCAAATGGTTGAGAAACCCGACGAACCGCAATACGACCTGCTCAACGCCGCCCGCGAGGAGCAGGTGCGCGTGGCGGTTTTTCTCGTCAACGGAATACGGCTCGTCGGCTACATCGAGTCGTTCGACCGGCACGTCGTGATCCTGCGGGCGCCGACGGGCGTGCAGGTCGTCTACAAGCACGCCATCTCCACGATCCAGCCCGACACCGGCAAGCCGCCGACCAATCGCCGGACGCATTCGGACGGGTCGCACGGCGACGACCGTACGTCATCGCCGCGGCGTTCGGGCCCCGGAGACAGAGACAGGGATAGCCACAGGTAAGCGATGCTGCGCGCCGTCACGTGCGCGGCACGCAGGCATCAAGAGACACTGGCGTCGGCGGTCTCGACCCACGGGCGGCGCGACAGCACTTCATGGAGCACCGCTTCCAGTTCCTTTTCGCCGGGATGACAACCCCATTTGCTGAAGCCCGCCGCCGACGAGATCATGAACCATGAATGCGGCGGGAACCATTCGAAGCGGAGCGCACCGTTTTCGAAGATGCGCAGCCGGCCGGTATCACGATCGAAGTCGGCGCATGCCGCGGTTCCATTCAATTGCGCGCTCGCACGGGTAAGCCGGTTCAACATCGATTGCTCCTTGCCGCGGCTCGTCGGGGAGCCGATAGTGTCACCGCGTTTGCTGCTGCCGGCGCTTATGCCTCGATGCCGTGATGCCGTGATGCCGGCAAGCAGCGCGCGTGCGGTATTGCGCCTGACCCGACAGCGGTCGGCGTGCACGCTGGAACAATCCAGGTTTCGATGGCTGTCGGGATAGCTCAATGAGACACCCGGTGGGGCGATGTGTCCGTGCGCTGCAAAACATATGAACTTCAAAGGCCGGTGGCGGGTACGTGCTTACTCGCCCGACCTCTCCCGCACCCAATCCCTACAGCATTTCAAGCGAACGTTTCCCCTTCGGCGGCTTGAACTGACTATCGATTTTCGCGAGTTCGTCAGCCGATAGCGCGATATCCGCCGCCGCGCGATTCGCCTTCATATGGGCCACGCTCGAAGCCTTCGGAATCGCAAAGACTTCCGGCTGCTGAAGCACCCACGCGAGCGCGATCTGGACCACCGACATCCCACGCCCCGCCGCAATCTCGTCGAGCACGCTGTCCTTCGGCAGACGCGCATGATCGACCGGGCTGTAAGCCATCCCGGGCATGCCGCGTTTGCGCAACCACGGCAGCAAATCGAATTCCGGTCCCCGGCGCGCGACGTTGTAAAGAATCTGGTTCGTCGCGCACGCGTTGCCGCCGTCGAGATCGAAGAGTTCTTCGAGGTCGTTGGTATCGAAGTTGCTCACGCCCCAGTGGCGGATCTTGCCGTCGCGCCTGAGCTTCCCGAAGCCCGCGACCACGCCTTCCAGATCTTCGCCGCCGCGCCAGTGCAACAGATACAGGTCGAGCCGGTCGGTCTTCAGGCGCTTCAGGCTGCGCTCGCAAGCGGCCTGCACGCCGCGCTCGCTGCCGTTGTGCGGATACACCTTGCTCACGAGAAAGACATCGTCGCGCAAGTCCGCGAGCGCTTCGGCGATCAGCTTTTCGCTTTCGCCGTCACCGTACATTTCGGCGGTATCGATGAGCGTCATGCCGAGTTCGACGCCCGCACGCAGCGCGGCTATCTCTTCACGGCGCGCGTTGGGGCGCTCGCCCATTTCCCAGGTGCCCTGGCCCAGCTTCGGAATCGGCTCGCCGGTGGGCAAGGTGACAGTTGCAATCGATCGGTTCATCGCGAGTCCTCGGTGAAACCTCGAAAATACCTTGGTCCACGAAGGCGCGTGCGGGTTCCTGCGGCCGTCAGACCAGCCCCACGATCAGCGGCCCGAGCAGCGTCAGCAGCACGTTGGCGAGCGCATAGGTGATCGCGAACGGCACCGTCGGCACGGCGCTTCCGGCCTTGTCGAGCACGCCGCCGAACGCCGGATTCGCGCTGCGCGAGCCGGTCAGCGCGCCGGCCAGCAACGCGGCGTTGTCGTAGCGCAGCACGTAGCGGCCGAACAGCATCGTCGCCAGCAGCGGGAACAGCGTGACGAACACGCCGAGCAGGAAGATCGTGATGCCGCTTTCCTTCACCGTCACGACCGCCTGCAGGCCCGAATTGATCCCCACCACCGCGACGAACGCGGCAAGACCGAAGTCCTTCAGCAACTGCGACGCCGCCGACGGCATCACGCCGTACATCGGGTGCTTGCCGCGCATCCAGCCGAACACGAGGCCCGCGAGCAGGCAGCCGCCGCCCGAGCCGAGCGTGAGCGGAATGCCGCCAACGTTCACCACGACCAGGCCGATCAAAAGCCCCAGCACGATGCCGACGCCCATGTAGATGAAGTCCGTCTTGTTGGTATAGGGCAACTCGTAGCCGGCGGTATCGACGGCGCGTTTCGTGTCCTGCGGCGAGCCAAAGAAGGTGATCACGTCGCCGTGCTGCAACTCGGTCTCGGGCAGGACCGGCAGCGGACGGTCGACGCGCCGGATCTCGTGGATGTACACGCCGTGCCGCAACTCGCGGTCGACGCTCGCGCGCACGGCGGCGATCGTCTTGTGATTCATGCCGCGCCGCGTGAACACGCCCTGGCGGCGCTGCATCACGATGCTGATGCCGTCGGTGTCACCGACTTCCTCGCCGAGTTGCGACGCGGCGCTCACCATCACCTCGCGGCGGCCGACGGCGAGCACGATATCGCCCGCCGCGAGCATCACCTCGGGACCCGGCTCCAGCACCTTGCCCGCGCGGCGGATGCGCTCAATGGTGATCATGTCCGCTTCGGCCGTCTCGACCTGCGCGACCGTGCGTCCCGCCGCGCCGCGCACGCGAAACGCGCGCCCGACGAGCACCGGCAACGCGGAGATCTGGCCCTCGCCCGGCCCTGTCGTGCCGCCGAGCGACTTCTCCGCTTCGATCGAAGCGTCGCGCAAGCTCTGTCCCATGAACTTCGGCAGGATGTTCACGCACACGATGATCGCGCCGAGCGAGCCGAACACGTAAGTCACGGCGTAGGCGATCGCGACGTCCGATTGCAGCGCCTTCGTTTCCGCGGCCGGAAGGCCGAGCCGCGCGATCGCGTCGCCCGCGGTGCCGATGATCGCCGACTGCGTGAGCGCGCCGCCCGCGAGGCCCGCCGCGAGCCCCTTGTTCAGCCCGAACAAGCGCGCACAGACGAGCACCGTGACGAGCGCGGTCGCCGCGAGAAAAACAGCCATTGCGATCTCGCGCAGCGTCTTGCGGTTGATCGAGTTGAAGAACTGCGGCCCGGAGTCATAGCCGACCGCGTAGATGAATACGGCGAACATCACCGATTTCACGCCGTTGTCGATCTGCACGCCTGCCTGGCTGATCACGACCGCCGCGAGCAGCGAGCCGCCGACGCCGCCCAACTGGAACTTGCCGAAGTTGATCTGGCCGATCAAGTAGCCAATGGCGAGCGACATGAACAGCGCGACTTCCGGCGACTTCTGGAATATCGGGTGTAGCCAGTCCATCGGGACCTCTTCTTTTTGCGGGAGTCTCAGCCGACCCGGCCGGCGAGACCGACGACCAGCGGCCCCATCAGCGGCAACAGCACGTTGGAAAGCGCATAGGTGATCGTGTAGCCGATGACAGGCGTCGAATTGCCCGTCACGCCGACGAGCGCGCTGATCGCCGGCGTGCTGCACTGCTGACCGGCGATCGCGCCAAGCAGCATCGGCACTTCGAGCTTCAGGAGCCAGCGCCCGACGACGAGCGACACGAGCGCCGGCCCGAGCGTGATGACGATGCCCGCGAGCGGCAGCGCGACGCCGTATTCACGGATCAGGCGGATCGCGTCGGAGCCCGCCGACAGCCCCACCGCCGCGATGAAGGTGCAGAGGCCGAAGTCCTTGAGGATTTGCGCAGCAGCCGACGGCAGCGAGCCTATCAGCGGATAACGCGAGCGGATCCAGCCGAACAACAGACCCGCGAGCAGGCAGCCGCCGCCCGTGCCGAGCGTCACGTCGATACCGCCGAGCCGCGCGCTGAGCCGCCCGAACGCGATGCCCACCAGCACACCGAGCCCGAGGAACACGAAGTCGGTCTTCTGCGTCGCGCGCACCACGTAGCCGAGCTTCGCCGCGCCCCGCGCGACGTCCTCCCGCGCGCCGACCAGCGTCAGCACGTCGCCGCGATGCAGCTCCGTGCCGGGCAACGCGGGAATCGTGCTGTCGAGCCGCGTCACCGCCGCGATGAACACGCCGCGCGCGTCGGAGGGCGACGCGCGCTCGCGCACCTGTGCGACCGTCAGGCCATTCACGCCGCGATGCGTGAGCATGACGTCGAGCTTGTCGGCATAGGCGTCGGCGAGGTCGGCGCCGAACACTTCCTCGCCGAGCTCGGGAATCGCCTGCACGACCGCTTCGCGCCGTCCACCGATCAAGATGCGGTCGCCCGCCTTCAGCACGACGGCCGGTTGCGCCCGGATCACGGAGCGGCTGCGCAGGACGCGCTGGATGCTGATGTTGTGCCCGTGACGCTGTTCGATGTCGCCGATGGTCTGCCCCGCGCCGCCGGTCACCTTCAGCTCGCGCCCGACGAGCGGCGGAGCCGCGAGGCTCTGGCCCTCGCCCAGCGCGCCGTCGCCGCCGAGCTTGCGCCAGAGGCGCTCGGCTTCGTCGCGAAGATTCACGCGCAGGATGAGCGGCGCGAACTGGCTCGTGAACAGCACGATGGTGACGAGCCCGAACAGATAGCTCACGCTGTACGCGGTGACGATGTTCGCTTGCAGGCGCGCGGTATCGGCGGCGGAGAGGCCGAGCCGGCCGATTGCCTCCGACGCCGTGCCGACCACCGCGGATTCGGTCGCGGCACCCGCAAGCAGGCCCGCTGCCGTGCCCTGGTCGAGCTTGAGCACGGTGACAAAGCCAAGCACGAGCGCGATCACGACAGCCATTTCAATGAGCGACAGGATGCCGTAGCGCCAGCCACGGCCGACATTGGCGAAAAACTGCGGGCCGCCCGTAAAACCGAGCGCGAAAATAAATAGCGCGAACGCGATGTTTTTCAGGTCCGGTGAAATGCGCGCGCCGCTTTGTCCGAGTATCAGCGCCACGATCAGCGTGCCGCAAACTCCGCCGAGCTGAATCGGGCCGATCTTGAAGGAACCGATGAAATAGCCGATAGCGAGACTGGCAAACAACGCGATTTCCGGCTGTGCTGCGAGTAGATGCCAGAGCATGGTTATTTGTCCGTTTGGTTATCGCGCCAATTCAGAAATGGATCGATTACGCACGCCAACAATAATAATTATGAAGAAGCGGCGACTGATAAATAAATTCATCTTGAAGAATCACCGATCGCAGCTTGTCCCAATGCGCCTTAGATGACGCCAAAATGACGAAATCGCCAAAAAAACACGCTTTAAGTATCCGCCACATTAAGCCCCGAACTCCGCGACCCGCGCAAGCCTTATCGACTCTGGCTCTCGCCACCGCACTCAGATTGAAGATCAATCGCGCGCCCCTTCTTGCGCGCCGCCACGCAGCATCCCGACTTATTTATGCGAGATTTCAGACCGCAATTGCACGCCACCGATAACAATTGCCGGAATAAATTTTAATATTGCAATTCTGCCCGAGTGTCAATATGCTTTTCAGGCAGCTTGCAAAAGTCCGATGTATACGCGACGTTTATCAGACGCCGACAAGTAAAGCATATATCCGAGGGCACCGCGATGAACCAGATCCACGCAATGCGAGTATTCGTCCGCGTTTCCGAGACCGAGAGTTTCCGGCGCGCCGCACAGCAACTCGACGTGTCGAACGCGCTTGTTACGAGATCGATTGCCATGCTGGAAGCGCATTTACGCACCCGCCTGATCAATCGCACCACCCGCAACTTGTCGCTCACAGAAGCCGGCACGCGCTATCTCGAAGGTTGCCGTGCGCTGCTGGAAGAACTCGACAACCTCGAAACGGCCCTCGCCCATACCGAAGGTGAACCGAGCGGGACGCTGCGCGTGGTCGCATCAAGTTCGTTGTCGCTGCTCATGCTGACGCCGCTTATCGACGGGTTCCGCAAACACTATCCCAAGGTCAACGTGCGCCTCACGCTCGCCGAGCGTCATATCGACCTGGTCGAGGACGGCTTCGACGTCGGCATCGTCACGGCGTTCATGGTGTCGAGCACGGCGCTCGTCGAGCGGCCCGTCGCGACCAATCCGCTGATTCCGGTCGCGACCCCTGCCTACCTCGCCGAGCATGGCGTCCCGCATGCGCCGGTCGATCTGCAAGGCTGCCCGTCGGTGGCGCTGCCGAATGAGATACGCAGTGCGACCTGGCATTTCCGCCATCGCCAGGGCTCCTCCGACCAGCTCACGCTCACGCCGGTCTACACGGTCAACAACGCGCTGATGGTGCGGCTCGCGACGCTCGCCGGCATGGGCTTCTCGATCCTGCCCGAAGGCCTCGTCGCCGCGGACCTCGAAGCCGGCACGCTCGAGCGCATTCTGCCGGACTACACGATCGACGACCCCGACATGAAGGTATCGATCGTGTATCCGGGCCGCCAGTACTTGCCCGCCAAGACGCGCCTTTTCATCGATTACGCGCTCGAGAAACTGGCTCCGCAAGTGAACGCGGGAATCGACCGCCCGGATGCCGCGTTGACGCGGGTGCCGGGCTTCATGGCCTCCACCGGCGCGGGCATGTCGCATGCCTCGTCGCACGCGGAAAGGCCCACTCATTGAGCGAGACAAAACGCTAGCCGCCGTGCCGGGCCGCGTGGTTCTCTCGAACGCGCGCTCGGCAAGATGAAAGCCGGCGCGATGCGGTCAACACGGGGCGCGGCGGACTCGTCGAACGCAATGCACTGATCGGCGCGCTGAAAAGCGGCCAGTCGGGACGCCTCGCGCTCGGCCATCGACGATTGAACCGACCGGAGGCGACGAGGCTTCAGGTCTCGCCGTATTCGGCCGACGCAGCGCCCGGCGCCGCGCACATCTGGCGCAGCAGCTCCGCTTCGCGCTCGTGCACTTCCACCGGCATGCACAACGCGCCCGCGTGCGCCAGATAGCGCGCGCGATGCTGACCGTTGCGAAACGCCACCACGCCATCGCGATTCACGCCGAGCAAACCGAGCAGGCCGTGCGCGCGCCGCGCGGAGATCGTCACATAGGGCATCTCGGGCACGCGCGGATTGTCCGGATCGAGAAACTCGCGGATGCCTTTCACCTTGCCCGCATGCCAGTCGCTGACCGACTTGAGCACATAGTCGGTGTCGTCGCGATCGGCACACTCGAGCAGCTTCTTCACATCGACGAGCACCACCTGATGGCGCGAGCCGACCTCGCCAAAGACGCGCTTGAGACGCACGAAGTCGAAGTGCGCGTGGCCTTGCAGCCGCACGATCCAGACCGTTTCCGCCAGCGCCGGGGCACTCATCGAAGCGTTGTTCGCCATAACCAGGAACCAGGCTGCGCGCGCTCGATGCGCGCGCTTCACGAGTAAAACTTGTACACCCTAGCGGCCGATCGTGAAAGACTCATGACGGGCACAGCATGTGCTCTGTTGCAAGAATCAAACTACTTCATCCGCGAGACCAGCCGGAGCCGGGTTGAACGCACACTCGAACGCGAACGCCGACCTCATCGTCGCGCGCCCCGAAGGGCTTTATTGTCCGGCGGGCGACTTCCATATCGATCCATGGCGGCCCGTCGAACGCGCCGTCATCACGCATGCGCACGCCGATCATGCGCGCTTCGGTCATCGGCACTATCTGGCGGCTGAGCCGGGTACCGGCGTGCTGCTGTCGAGGTTGCCCGGCATCGACCTTCAGGGTCTCGCGTATGGCGAGCGCATCGCGATCAACGGTGTGACCGTGTCGCTGCATCCGGCGGGACATGTGCTCGGCTCGGCACAGGTGCGCGTCGAGCACGCGGGGCGCGTATGGGTCGCTTCGGGCGACTACAAGATCGAGCCGGACCCGACCTGTGCGCCCTTCGAACCGGTGCGCTGCGAGACGTTCATCACCGAGTCGACGTTCGGCTTGCCGATCTATCGATGGGAGCCGTCGCAGGCGGTGTTCGACGGCATCGATTCCTGGTGGCGGCACAACGCGGCGCAAGGGCGCGCGTCGGTGCTCTTCTGCTATTCGTTCGGCAAGGCGCAGCGCATTCTCGCGGGCGTCGACAGCGGGATCGGGCCGATCTTCTGCCATGGCGCGGTCGAGCCGCTCAATCGCGCGTATCGCGCAGCCGGGGTCGCGCTGCCGCCGACGCGGCTCGTCTCCGACATCGCCGCCCGCGACAAGGCCGCGTTCAAGGGCGCGCTGGTGATCGCGCCGCCGTCCGCGCAGGGTAGCGCGTGGATGCGCCGCTTCGGCGACTACAGCGATGCGTTCGCGTCCGGCTGGATGCGGCTGCGCGGCACGCGGCGGCGTCGCGGGCTGGATCGCGGCTTCGTCCTGTCCGATCACGCCGACTGGCCCGGCTTGCAAACCGCGATCGGCGCAACGGGGGCCGAACGCGTGATCGTCACGCATGGGCAGATCGAGCCGATGGTGCGGTGGCTGCGCGAACAGGGTCTCGAAGCCGGCGCGTTCAAGACCGAATATGGCGACGATGCCATCGAAGCCGACGCGGCTGAAGCTGTGGGGAGTGTCGGGAACGCCGAGAGCGTGAAGAACACGAACAGCACGGAGAGCGCTGCGAGCGAAGGGCACGCGCCGAACGCGCGGGACGCGGCCGATGCGACGAATGCTGGGAACGTGGTGAACGCGGGGAACACGGCGAACCGGGAGAGCGACAAGCAATGAAGCGCTTCGCCACGCTCTACACGGCGCTCGATGCCACGACATCGACGAACGAAAAGCTCGAAGCGCTGACCGCGTATTTCTCGGTGGCGGAGCCGGAAGACGCCGCGTGGGCCGCCTATTTCCTCGCGGGCGGCAAGCCGCGCCAGTCCGTGCCCACCCGCATGCTGACCGAACTCGCCCGCGAGCGCGCGGGCCTGCCTGAATGGCTCTTCGACGAGTCGTATCAAGCGGTCGGCGACCTCGCCGAAACCATCGCGCATGTCCTGCCGCCCGCCGAACGCGAATCCGAACTGGGGCTTGCACAATGGATCGAGGATCGCGTGCTGACGCTGCGCGGCGCGAGTCCCCCGGCGCTGCGCGAACGCCTGCTCGGCTACTGGGACGAACTCAACTGGAGCGAACGCTTCCTGCTGACGAAGCTGATCGGCGGCGGGTTTCGCGTCGGGGTGGCGCGGCAACTCGTCGTGCGCGCGCTGGCCGAAGTGGCGGGCGTCGACCACAAGCGCATCGCGCAACGCATGGTCGGCTGGACCGATTCGCGCCACGCGCCGAGCGCCGCGCGCTACCTGCGGTTGATCGCGCCCGACAGCGCCGGCGAAGACCTCGATACGCCGCACGAAAGCGACCTCGGCCTGCCCTATCCGTTCTTTCTCGCGCATCCGTTGCAGGCCGATCCGGCGACGCTCGGCGCGACATCGGACTGGCTCGTCGAATGGAAGTGGGACGGGATTCGCGCGCAACTGGTCAAGCGCGGCGGCCGCGTGTGGCTGTGGTCGCGCGGCGAGGACCTGATCACCGAGCGCTTTCCCGAACTCGCGTCGCTCGGCGCGGCGCTGCCGGACGGGACCGTGATCGACGGCGAGATTCTCGCGTGGGAGCCGGGCGCCGACGCACCGCTGCCATTCGCGCGACTGCAACCGCGCATCACGCGCAAGTCGCTGACCAAGAAGGTGCTGGCGGATTCGCCCGCCGCGCTGCTCGCCTACGATCTGCTCGAAGCAAATGGCGTCGACCTGCGCACGACGCCGCTCGGCGAACGCCGCGCGCGGCTCGATGCGCTTGCCGCGGAGTTGGGGCAAACGCTCGCCGTCGATTTGCTGCGCGTCTCACCGCTCGTTCAGGCAGACGGCTGGGATGCGCTCGCCGCGTTGCGCGACGAAAGCCGTGCGCGCGGGGTCGAAGGATTGATGCTGAAGGAGCGGCAATCGATGTACGGCGTCGGGCGCACGAAGGCGTCGGGGACGTGGTGGAAGTGGAAGATCGACCCGTATGCGATCGACGCGGTGTTGCTCTACGCGCAGCGCGGCCACGGCCGGCGCGCGAGCCTCTACACCGATTTCACCTTCGCGGTCTGGGACGAAGCCGACGGCACGCGCACGCTGGTGCCGTTCGCGAAGGCCTATTCCGGCCTCACGGATGAAGAGATGCGCCAGGTCGATGCGATCGTGCGCAAGACGACAGTCGAGAAGTTCGGACCGGTGCGCAGCGTCACGCCGACGCTCGTCTTCGAGATCGGCTTCGAAGGCATTCAGGCGAGCCCGCGCCACAAGTCGGGGATCGCGGTGCGCTTTCCGCGCATGTTGCGCTGGCGCACGGACAAGCGGATCGAAGACGCCGATACGCTCGCGATGCTCAAAGGGTTTCTCGGCGGGTCGGCGCCATGAGTGCGCCGGACGACGCGAAGCATCGGCCACCGCGTCCGCGCCGCGTGCCGAAAACGCGCGCGGCGCAAGCCCGCGCCGATGCCGTGGCCGAGTTGTTTCGCCCCGCGCCGCTCGCCATCGACGCCGAACAGGCAAGCCGCCCCTTCGACGAGCGCCTGAAACACTGGTTCGCCGATAAGGGCTGGCAGCCGTTCGATTTCCAGCGCGAAGTGTGGCGCGAGATCGCGCACGGATCGAGCGGCCTGCTCCACGCGACGACCGGCGCGGGCAAGACCTGGGCGGTCTGGCTCGGCGCGCTCGCGACGTTCGCGCAAAGCGGCGCCCGCGCCGTGCCCGCGCCGCTCACGGTCCTGTGGATCACGCCGATGCGCGCGCTCGCCGCCGATACCGCCCGCGCGTTGCAGTCGGCCGTCACCGCGCTCGCCGTGCCGTGGACGGTCGGCTTGCGCACCGGCGACACGCCGTCTGCCGAGCGCGCGCGGCAGAACCGCCGCATGCCATCGGCGCTCGTCACGACGCCCGAAAGCCTCACGCTGATGCTGACCCGCGCCGACGCTCAAGAGGAACTCGCGCATGTGCGGCTCGTCGTCGTCGATGAATGGCACGAGCTGCTGGGAAACAAGCGCGGCACGCAGACACAGCTCGCGCTCGCGCGCCTCGCACGCTGGCGTCCCGGCATTCAGGTGTGGGGTTTGTCCGCGACGCTCGGCAATCTCGCGTTCGCGCACGACGCGCTGCTTGCGTCCGTGAAAACGCCGCGCGTGACCGTGCGCGGCGCGCAGCCGAAGACGCTGATCGTCGACACGCTGATCCCCGACACGATCGAGCGGTTTCCATGGGGCGGTCATCTCGGCGTGCGGCAGGTCGGCCCGGTCGCTAATGAAATCGAACAGGCGCGCAGTTCGCTCGTCTTCACCAACACGCGCTCGCAGTCGGAGATCTGGTATCGCGCGTTGCTGGAGTCGCGGCCGGACTGGGCCGGGCTGATCGCGCTGCATCACGGCTCGCTCGATCAGGAAGTGCGCGAGTGGGTGGAAACGGGTCTGAAGAACGGACAGTTGAAGGCCGTCGTCTGCACGTCGAGCCTCGATCTGGGCGTCGACTTCCTGCCCGTCGAGCGCGTGTTCCAGATCGGCTCGCCGAAAGGCGTCGCGCCCCTGATGCAGCGCGCCGGCCGCTCGGGCCACGCGCCCGGCCGGGCGTCGCGCGTGACGATCGTGCCGACGCACGCACTCGAACTCGTCGAAGCGGCGGCGGCGCGCTGGGCCGTCGCGGAACGGCGCATCGAAGGCCGCGAGATGCCGGCGAAACCGCTCGACGTGCTCGTCCAGCATCTGGTGACGGTGGCGATCGGCGGCGGTTTCAGGGCTTCGGAACTGTTCGACGAGGTTCGCAGCGCCTACGCGTATCGCGACCTGACGCAGCAGGAGTTCGACTGGGCGCTCGCGTTCGTCGAGCGCGGCGGCACGTCGCTCGCGGCATATCCGGACTACCACCGCGTGACGCTCGGCGACGACGGCGTCTATCGCGTGCCGCGCGAGGATCTGGTCCGGCGGCATCGGAACAATGTCGGCACGATCGTCGCGAACGCGACCATCAACGTCGCGTACATGACGGGCGGACGCATCGGCGCAATGGAGGAATCGTTCATCTCGCGCCTCAAGCCCGGCGACGTCTTCACCTTCGGCGGCCGCGCGCTCGAACTCGTGCGCGTGCGCGACATGACCGCCTACGTGAAGCGCGCGACCTCCTCGCGCGGCGCAATGCCGCAATGGGCGGGCAGCCGCATGCCGCTTTCGTCCGAACTCGCGGGCGCCACGCTAATGATGCTCGCGCGTGCGAACGCCGGCATCTACGACGAGCCGGAGATGCGCGCCGTGCGCCCGCTGCTCGAATTGCAGGCAAGATGGTCGGCGCTGCCGGGGCCGGGCGTGCTGCTGGTCGAAGCGATCCGTTCGCGCGAAGGCCATCACTTCTTCTGCTATCCGTTCGCCGGGCGCACCGCGCATATCGGGCTCGGCTCGCTGATTGGCTGGCGCGTCGCGCGGGACCAGCCGAGCACGTTCTCGATCTCGATGAACGACTACGGGTTCGAACTGCTGTCCGCGCGTCCGTTCGACTGGGAGACGCTCATCGAAAACGGCCTCTTCTCGCCCGACAACCTCGCGCACGACATCCTCGCGAGCCTGAACTCGTCGGAACTCGCGGCGCGGCGCTTTCGCGAGATCGCGCGGGTGTCGGGGCTCGTGTTCCAGGGGCATCCTGGGCAGCAGAAAAGCGCGCGGCAATTGCAGGCTTCGAGCGGGCTGTTCTACGAAGTCTTCCGCAAGCACGACAGCGGCAACCTGCTGCTCGCGCAGGCCGAGGAGGAAGTGAGGTTGCAGGAACTGGAACTCGAGCGCATCCGCGTGGCGCTGGAAAGCATGAGCGCGAGCCGCCTCGCGCTGACGCATCCGAAGAAGCCGACGCCCTTCGCGTTTCCGCTCATCATCGGACGGCTGCGCGAGAAGGTGAGCACGGAGAAGCTGTCGGATCGCGTCGAGCGGATGCTGGCCGACCTGGAAAAGGCGGCGCGCACATGACGACGGAAGCGCTGACCGTCGATGTCGCGGGGCACACGCTGCTGCTCTCGGCCGAGCGCGCGGCGTTCGATCCGCTGCTGAAGGCGCTTTTCATCGCCGATGCGCATTTCGGCAAGGACGCCGTGTTCCGCGCGCGCGGGATTCCGGTGCCCGCGGGATCGACCGGCGAGAATCTCGCGCGGCTCGATGCGCTGGTGAGCACGCATCGGCCGGAGTCGATCGTGTTTTTGGGCGACCTGCTGCATGCGCGCGAGTCTCACGCCGAGGAGACGTTGAGCGCGTTATCCGCGTGGCGCGCGAGGCATCGCGGGTTGCGGCTGTTGCTGGTCGAAGGCAATCACGACCGGCATGCGGGCGCGTTGCCGGATGCGCTCGGCTTCGAGAAGGTGGACGAGCCGTACGCGCTGGGACCGTGGTCGCTTTGTCATCATCCGCAGACGGTGGAAGGCGCGTACGCGCTCGCGGGCCACGAGCATCCGGTGTACCGCATCGCGACGCGCACGGATCACGCGCGGCTGCCGTGCTTCCGGTTTGGCGCGCGCTCGGGCGTGCTGCCGGCGTTTGGCGGCTTCACCGGCGGATTCGAGATCAATGAAACCGCGCGCGGCGAAGCGATCTATGTGGTCGCGGGAGAGCGGGTTTTTGGCGTGCGGCGTGACGCGTGATGTCTGCTCGGCTTGGCCTGGCTTAGTGGTAAATCGTCTTCGATGACGTCAGTTTCGTCAGCGTCCCGCGCTGGAACCTGTACCAGCCCTCCGTGCTCTTGAGCACGACTTCGTCTCGCTGCCAGTACACGCCGTCGAGTTTCAGTCGGCGTCCGATCCGCTCGACCGCGGGCGGGTTGCGCCGAAAGTCGTAGAGCACGAGACCGTCGTTCCCTTCGACGATCATCCGCGCGACCGCGCCGTGCGCACCGGAGGTCTCGTCGAAGTGCCGGAGGCGGTTCGCGTTCAGATGGTCGAACACGCGACCGTCGACCTGTGCGACGTAAGCCGCGCCGTCCGGCACGAATTGCAGCGCGCCGCCCGTCGTCGCGATCGGACCGCTCGCGCTGCTCTGTGCGTGCGCGCCACTCGCGCCACTCGCGACGAGAACGGCCATCAACAACCCCTTCCACCGGCGATCAATCATGGGGCGATCTCAAAAAAGTACGAAGATTCGACCTTACCCACAGACATGAACAAGCGCAACGAGGCGTTTCTCCAACACCGCCCAATGCGCAACGTTCCCGATTTTGTCGTCTCGTAATTAAAAGAACCGTTCATAAGCGGGAAATTGGCGAAGAATTCCTGCGCCAACCCAGGCTTTCAGCAAAATAACCCTGCACGCGAATCTCGTGCCCAACGCACGCGAATTAGGGTTTTCACCAGCACGCTTTTGAACCCTTCGGTACAATTCAACCCTTCGTTCGCCGCCTGACGCTTGCGTCTTTCACTCCGAAAACGCGCGTTGCGACGAGACTTCCGCGCCCCCTCCGCTCCCGCCATGCCCTTGCCCCTTCTCGCTCTCGCCATTGCCGCGTTCGGCATCGGCACGACCGAATTCGTCATCATGGGCCTTCTGCCCAATGTCGCCCGCGATCTCGCCGTATCGATTCCCGCCGCCGGCATGCTCGTCTCGGGCTACGCGCTCGGTGTGACGATCGGCGCGCCCATCCTTGCCATCGTCACCGCGAAGATGCCGCGCAAGAAGGCGCTGATGGGCCTGATCGGCGTCTTCATCGTCGGCAATCTGCTGTGCGCAATCGCGCCGGGCTACTGGGTGCTGATGGGCGCGCGCATCGTGACCGCGTTCTGCCACGGCGCGTTCTTCGGCATCGGCTCGGTCGTTGCCGCCGACCTCGTCGCGCCGAACCGCCGCGCGCAGGCCATCGCGCTGATGTTCACCGGGCTCACGCTCGCGAACGTGCTGGGCGTGCCGCTCGGCACGGCGCTCGGGCAGGCGGCCGGCTGGCGCGCGACGTTCTGGGTCGTGACGCTGATCGGACTGCTCGCGGCGGCTGCCCTTCAGGTCTGCCTGCCGAAGCACATCGAGATGCGCGAGACCAGCATCCTGCGCGAATTCGACGTGCTGAAGAACCCGCAAGTGCTGATGGTGCTCGGCATCAGCGTGCTGGCCTCCGCCAGTCTCTTTTCGGTCTTCACCTACATCACCCCGATCCTCGAGGACGTGACCGGTTTCTCGCCGCACGCGGTCACGCTCGTGCTGCTGCTGTTCGGTCTCGGGCTGACGGTCGGCAGCACGCTTGGCGGCAAGCTCGCGGACTGGAAGGTGCTGCGCTCGCTGCTGTCGTTCCTGCTCGCGATCGTCGTGATTCTCACGATCTTCGCCGCGACGATGCACTCGGCCGTTCCCGCGATGGTCACGATCTTCCTGTGGGGCGTGCTCGCGTTCGCGATCGTGCCGCCGCTGCAGATCCTGATCGTGAACCGCGCAAGCGACGCGCCGAACCTCGCATCGACGCTCAATCAGGGCGCGTTCAACCTCGGCAACGCGACGGGCGCATGGCTCGGCGGCATGGCGATCGGTGCGGGCGCGCCGCTGGAATCGCTGCCTTGGGTCGGCGTGACGATGGCGTGCGGCGCGTTTGGATTGACGCTGCTCTCGGCATCGCTCGAAAGACGCGCGCGGCGCTCGGCAATCGGGCAGGCTGCGTGGGAAAGGTGAGCGCTGGCGCTTGGGGTTGGGGTTGGGGTTGGAGTATTTGCGGCGTTTGATGCGCTCAGGCTTCTGTGGAACTTGTGTTCGTGTCGGTCTATTTGCTCTGCCCCTGTGCGGGGCGGCAGTCACTTTCTTTGCTGCTGCAAAGAAAGTAACCAAAGAAAGCAGCCTCCCACCGCCAATGCTTGCCATGCGCCGCTAGACCGTTATGTCGGAGTGGTCCAACCGGGGGAGTGTCGTTAGCGGGGTTTCCCCGTTGTTGGCATGTAGAAAAGGCGCGCACGTCGCACCGCTATGCGGAGTGGACCAGCAGTCATTCATCCGGCCTCGCGCTACGCGCTCACCCGTCAGGCGAAAGCTCAACCCACCCGCGCGTTTGTTGTGCGCATGCTCTTTAGCCCGCTGAACCCGCCCCCCGCGCGGCCAGAATCCGCCCCGCGCACTGGCCGAACCCCACGCGATACCCATCGCCTTGGCACCATCCCGCGAGCGTCAGCTCGTCGCCATCCTCGATGAACGCTCGCTCGCCGCCGTCCTCCAGCTTGATCGGCCGCGTGCCGTTCCAGGTGCTTTCCAGCAGGCTCCCGCATGAATCCGGCGTCGGCCCGCTGATCGTGCCCGAACCCATCAGATCGCCCACCCGCGTGTTGCAGCCCGCCACCGTGTGATGCGCGAGTTGCTGCGCCATCGACCAGTACATCAGCTTGAAATTGGTCCGCGAGATCGTGGTCGCCGTGGCCGCGCCTTCGGGACGCAGCGTCACTTCCAGTTCGATGTCGAACGCGTGATCGCCTTCGTGACGCAGGTACGCGAGCGGCTGCGGTTCCTGCTGCGGCGTCGCGGTGCGGAACGGTTCGAGCGCATCGAGCGTGACGATCCAGGGCGAGATCGTCGTGGCGAAACCCTTCGCGTTGAACGGCCCGAGCGGCACGTATTCCCACTGCTGGATGTCACGCGCGCTCCAGTCGTTCAACAGCACCATGCCGAAGATATGCTGCTCGGCATCGTTGCAGTCGATCGGCTCACCCAGCGCATTCCCCGCGCCGACGATGAAACCCATCTCCAGTTCGATATCCAGCTTGCGGCACGCGCTGAACACGGGACGCTCGTCGCCTGGCAACTTGATCTGCCCGTTCGGACGCCGCACCGGCGTGCCGCTCACGATCACCGACGACGCCCGCCCGTTGTACCCGATCGGCATCTCCGACCAGTTCGGCAGCAGCGCGTTCTTCGGATCGCGGAACATGCAGCCGACGTTCGTTGCGTGCTCCTTCGACGAGTAGAAGTCCGTGTAGCCGGGAATCTCGACGGGCAGATGAAGCGTCGCGTCCGCCTGCGGCACCAGCGCGCGCTGGCGGAGCGCAGCATCGTCGCGCAGGGTCGCATTGCCGCTTGCGAGCAACGCGCTCAACGCGATGCGCACGCTGCGCCAACGGTCGCGGCCGAGCGCGATGAAATCGTTCAGGCGCGGCTTGTCGAAAACATCGGCGGTGTCGAGCAGGCCGGCCTGTTCCAGTACCGCCAGGTCCGCGATCCAGTCGCCGATCGCCACGCCCACGCGCCGCGCCGGATTCACGTCGTTGCTGAACACGCCGAACGGCAGGTTCTGGATCGGGAAGTCGCTCGCCGGGTCGTTGGCCGACTCGATCCAGCTTTTCAGCGCAGGGGCCAGGGTCGCTTGCAGTTGTGCGGACGTGCTCATCGTTGCTCCGGATTGAAATGTTTGGCGAGGCCTTGCCAGCACTCGTAGTAATGCGCCTGCAGTTGCGCGGTTTCGAGCGCGAATTGCGTCGGCTTGATCAGCGTGCGGGTTTCGAACATGAAGGCCATCGTGTCGCCGACTTTCGCCGGCTTCGACGTATCGATGTTCGACGCCTTCTCGAACGTGCCCGCATCCGGGCCGTGCCCCGACATGCAGTTGTGCAGGCTCGAACCGCCCGGCACGAAGCCTTCGGCCTTCGCGTCGTACGCGCCGTGCACGAGGCCCATGAACTCGCTCGCGACATTGCGATGGAACCAGGGCGGGCGGAACGTATCCTCGGCGGCGAGCCAGCGCGGCGGGAAGATCACGAAGTCGATCGTATCGACGCCCGGCGTGTCGCTGACCGATTGCAGCACGAGAAAGATCGACGGATCGGGATGGTCGTAGCTGATCGAGCCGATCGTGTTGAAGTGGCGCAGGTCGTACTTGTACGGCGCGTAGTTGCCGTGCCACGCGACCACGTCGAGCGGCGAATGGCCGATGTCCGCGCGCCACAGCGCGCCGTTCATCTTCGCGACGAGTTCGAACGCGCCTTCGCGATCTTCGTATGCGGCATGCGGCGTGAGGAAGTCGCGCGGATTCGCGAGGCCATTCGAGCCGATCGGGCCGAGATCCGGCAATTGCAGTAGCGCGCCGAAGTTTTCGCAGATGTAGCCGCGTGCCTCGTCGTCGGGGAGCGTCACGGCAAAACGCACGCCACGCGGAATCACGGCGATTTCGAACGGCGCGACGTCGAGCTTGCCCATCTCCGTGAAGATCGACAGGCGCCCTTCCTGCGGCACGATCAGCAACTCGCCGTCGGCGCTGTAGAAAAAGCGGTCCTTCATCGAGCGGTTGGCCGCGTACAGATGGATCGCGCAGCCCGTCATCGATTCGGCCGCGCCGTTGCCAGCCATCGTCACCCAGCCGTCGATGAAATCGGTCGGCTCGGCGGGCATCGGCAGCGGGTCCCAGCGAAGCTGGTTCGGCGGTGTCGGCGGCACTTCCGCGAAATTCGCGACGAGCTTCGCGCGCAGCGTTTCGCCGCGCATCTGCGAGAACGGCATGTGCACGGCAGCCGGCCGGATTCGATACAGCCACGAACGCCGGTTGTGGGCGCGCGGCGCGGTGAACGCGGTGCCGGACAGTTGCTCGGCGTAGAGGCCATAGGGGGCGCGCTGCGGCGAGTTGCGGCCGAGCGGCAACGCGCCCGGGAGCGCCTCGGAGGCGAAATCGTTGGCGAACCCCGACTGGTAGTGGAGGCTCGCGTCCGTATGGGTCTCGAACGTCGGCATGTTGTGATTCCTTGGTTGAATTCGGTGTCGTTGCGATGCGCGCCCGCGGGGCATTTTCAAGACAACGATCTAATTTACGTATAGTAAAACCAATTACGATTAGTTAAATCGTCGTTAACCCTAGCAGGCGTATCGATACCGCATATCAATATGTGAATTTTGTGCAAAGGGATGGATCGCGCGCTGCTACCATCGATGCATGTCCCGTGGCGCCAAACGCGCGCCAAGCCCCACTAGCTCGAATCCATGATCGCGCCGACCGTCGCCGAACTCGTCTCCAAAGCCGCCGCGCACCCCTTCCTCGGCGCGCATATCGTGCTGGGCGAAAGGGAGCATCGCGCTGCGGCGATCGCGCGATACGAGGGCGTCGGGCTGGCGAGCGCCTATGAGCCGATCTTCGATGTCGGCACGCACAGCTTCCCGCAGACACTGTCGGCCTCGCCGGAAAGCGCCGAGCGCTTCGGCGACGAACTGGGCGTCCAGGCGCTGACCCTGCTCGCCGATGGCTCGTCGTTCGATCTGTTCGCTCAAATCGAAAGCGATCGCGAACTCGTCGAACTCGACCGCCTTTCGCGGGCGCTGCATGCGTTCAATTTCTTCGGGACGCAGCGCCCGGGGCTGCTGTTCCTGCGCGTCCACGAGCGCCTGCTCAAGAGCGTGAAGTACGACCACGGACTGCATTTTTCGTCGGTGCTGATCGATTTCGGGCTGAATCCGTCGCGAATCGTGATCGAGTTGCCGGCGGCGGCGGTCGCGCACAAGACCTTCCTCGGCTACCTGACCAAGAGCTATCAACACTATGGCTTCAAGGTCGCGGGCAATCTGCCGAACGCCGGCCAGATCATGTCGGTGTCGGAAATGGCCCGGCTCGACTTCATCAAGATGGACGCGGGGTCCGCCTTGCGCGACTCGGTCGTCAAGCACCTCGTCGGCTATGCAAACCGGCTCAGGATTCCGCTGATCTTCAGCCACGTCGCCGACGAGGCGCAGTTCGACGCGCTCCAGCAATTCGACGTGCGCTTCGTGCAGGGACCCGTGTTCGATGCGCATCCGGTGAATTCGCGCTGAACGATCGTTGTTGTGCGGCGCAGCGTCGCCTTTTCTCCCTTTCCATCAAGCCCTGAAGCCCGATCCGGCGCCGTCACTGCCGCATCGCAGCGAGATCCTTGCTGCGCCACGCCTTGACTTTCCCTCCTCTCGCTACGATCATTCGCTCACAATGAGAGCAATTGATCGGCAAACAGCAATCCAGGCAAGCAATAGCCGGCATCGACGCAAAACACGCGGACGACATCGAACGGACGCTTCCATTCAGAGCAGAGGACGACAGACATGACTAGCGAACGCAATTCGGCCGCCGATGTAATCCTGCACATTGGCGCGGGATCGTTTCATCGTGCGCACCAGGCGTGGTACCTGCACCGGCTGATCGACTCGGGCGACACGCGCTGGTCGCTCACCGTCGGCAATATCCGCGGCGACATGAACGCCGTGCTCGAAGCGCTCGCTGCGCAAGACGGCGCCTACACGCTCGAAACCGTGACGCCGCAAGGCGAGCGCGCTTACGAGACCGTCAAGTCGATCACGAAAGTCGTGCCGTGGTCCGCCGATCTGGAAGCGCTTGTCGCGGCAGGGGCGGCGCCGGAATGCAAGATCGTGTCGTTCACCGTGACCGAAGGCGGCTACTACCTCGACGAACACCACAAGCTCGACACCGCGAACCCCGACATCGCCGCCGACCTCAAGGGCGCGCGCACGACGATCTACGGCGCGCTCGCCGCGATCCTCGATGCGCGCATGAAGCAGGACGCCGGCAGGGTCACGCTGCAGAACTGCGACAACCTGCGCAGCAACGGCGACCGCTTCAAGGCCGGGATGCTCGAATTCCTGCAACTGCGCGGCGAGACCGCACTGCGCGACTGGATGCTCGCCAACACGTCGTGCCCGAATTCGATGGTCGACCGCATCACGCCGCGCCCCACGCCCGACGTCCGCGAACGCGTGCAAGCCGCGACCCGCTTCGACGACCGCGCGCCCGTCATGGGCGAAGCGTTCATCCAGTGGGTGATCGAGGATCACTTCTGCGCCGGTCGTCCGGCGTGGGAGAAGGTCGGCGCGGAGATGGTCGAATCGGTGCTGCCTTACGAAGAAGCCAAGATCCGCATCCTGAACGCGAGCCATAGCTGCATCGCGTGGGCGGGGTCGCTGGTCGGCCTGCAGTACATCCATGAAGGCACGCTCGACCCGGAGATCCGCGCCTTCGCCGATGCCTACGTCACCGAGGACGTGATTCCGTGCCTCACGCCGAGTCCGCTCGATCTCGCGAAGTATCGCGACGTCGTGCTCGACCGCTTCAGCAATCCGCATATCCAGGACACGAACCAGCGCGTCGCCGCCGACGGCTTCTCGAAGCTGCCCGGCTTCATCGCGCCGACCCTCTCCGAATGCTTCGCCCGCAAGGTCGATCCGAACGCGACCGCCGTGCTGCCCGCGCTCTTCTTCCGCTTCCTCGACCGCTGGCATCAGGGCAAGCTGCCGTACACATATCAGGACGGCGTGATGGACCCGGCCGTCGCGCACGGCTTCTTCACGTCGGCCGATCCGCTGAAGGCGTTCGCCAGCGACAAGCTCCTGTGGGGCAGCATGGCCGGGACCGAAGGACTCGAACGCGTGTTGCGCGCGGCTGTCGCCCGCGTCGACGGCTGGCTCGAAAAGCGGTCCTGAGCCTGATCGGCGCGCACGCGTCAAGCCGCGTTCCGTTCTCATGCTCATGGCGTAATGCCGGACGCGGCGCTACATTAGCGGCTCCGGCTTTGCGCCTTCGCTTCTGCCTTCCGCCTTCGATAAGGGTTCGTTCATGTATCTGGGTATCGACCTCGGCACCTCCGAAGTAAAAGTCCTGCTGCTCGCGAGCGACGGCAGCGTCATCGGGACGGCGGGAACGCCGTTCACCGTTTCGCGTCCGAAACCGCGCTGGGCGGAACAAAATCCGCTCGACTGGTGGGAAGGCACGCGCACCGCGCTCTTTGCGCTGCGCGAGAAGTTTCCCGCCGAGTTCGCACAAGTGCGCGGCATCGGCCTCTCGGGACAGATGCACGGCGCCGTGCTGCTCGATGCAAGCGATCGCGTGCTGCGGCCGGCGATCCTCTGGAACGACATGCGCAGCGACAAGGAATGCGCGGAACTCACCGAGCGTGCGCCGGAGTTGCATCGCATCGCGGGCAATCTCGCGATGCCCGGCTTCACCGCGCCGAAACTGCTCTGGGTCGCGCACAACGAACCGGACATCTTCAAGCAGACCGCCTGCGTGCTGCTGCCGAAGGACTATCTGCGCCTGCACCTGACGGGCACCAAGGTCTCCGACCCGTCGGACGCGGCCGGCACGCTGTGGCTCGACGTCGCGCGCCGCGACTGGTCCGACGCGTTGCTCGCCGCCTGCGACATGTCGCGCGCGCAGATGCCCGCGCTCGCCGAAGGCAGCGAGCCGTCGGGCACGTTGCGCCCCGAACTCGCGCGGGAACTCGGCTTGCGCGAAGGCGTGGTCGTCGCGGCGGGCGGCGGCGACAACGCGGCCAGCGCGATCGGCATCGGCGCGACGGAACCGGGCGACGGCTTCCTCTCGCTCGGAACGTCGGGCGTGCTGTGCGTCGTCGGCGACCGCTTCCGGCCGAATCCGGCGTCGGCGGTGCATGCGTTCTGCCACGCGATTCCCGATCGCTGGCATCAGATGAGTGTGATTCTGTCGGCGGCTAGCTGCCTGCGCTGGGTCTGCAAGCTCACCTCGACTGACGAACCCGCGCTGCTCGCCGAAATCGCGTTGCTCAAACCCGAATCGACCGCGATCGCCCCGCTCTTCCTGCCGTATCTGAGCGGCGAGCGCACGCCGCACAACGATCCGTTCGCGCAGGGCGTCTTCTTCGGCATGACGCACGCGACCGACCGCGCGCTGCTCGGCTACTCGGTGCTGGAAGGCGTGACGCTCGCGCTCACGGACGGACTCGACGCGCTGCGTTCGGGCGGCACCGAGGCGCACGCGCTGTCGCTGCTCGGCGGCGGCGCACGCAGCGCGTACTGGGGACAAATGTTCGCCGACGCGTTCGACACGACCACCCGCACGCACGGCGGCGGCGAGACGGGCGCAGCACTCGGCGCGGCGCGGCTCGGCTGGCTGGCAGCGGGCGGCGATCCGGCGACGGTGCTCGCGAAACCGCCCGTCAAGGACGAGTTCATTCCCAACCCGGAGCGCCATGAATTGCTGCGCCAGCGGCTGAAGGGCTTTCGCGAGTTGTACCGGCACGTGCGGCCGCTCTTCGATCCGGCGCGACCGCGGCTCGCCTGACCGCGGGCTGCTCGATTGCTCGATTGCTCGATTTGGATATGGCCGCCATTTCAAGGCGGCCTGCACACGAGATACAGGCACAATAACCAGCGTGCTCTCCCAGCGCGAGCGCAACGACGACGACGAACACCGTGCCCAAGTCCAACGAAAAACTCGATCTCGCTACGCGAGCCGCCTGGCTCTACTACGTCGCGGGCAATACCCAGAACGAGATCGCAGAGAAGCTGCAGATCTCGCGGCCGGTGGCGCAGCGGCTGGTCGCGTTCGCGGTCGAGAAGAACCTGATCCGCGTGCGCGTCGATCACCGGATCGCCGATTGCCTGTCGCTCGCGGCGCAGTTGTCGAAGCGCTACGGGCTCACGCTGTGCGAAGTCGTGCCGATCGACGGCGACACCAGCGAACAGGTCGACCGCAAGCTCGCAGTGGCGGGCGCGCAGGTGATGGAGCGCTTTCTCGGCGAGGAGAAGCCGCTCGTCGTGTCGATCAGCAGCGGGCGCACGCTGAAGGCCGTCGTCGAGCAGATCGGGCAACTGGAGCGGCCGCAGCACCGGCTCGTGTCGATGGTCGGCGCGATCGCCCATGACGGATCGTCGAATCCCTATGACGTCGCGCAGCATCTGTCCGAGAAGACGGGCGGCAAGCACTTCATGCTGCCCGCGCCCCTCATGGCCGACAACGAAGCCGAACGCGCGCAGTGGTGCAATCACCGGCTGTATCGCATCGTCGATGCACTCGCGCAGAAAGCCGACGTGGCGTTCGTCGGGGTCGGCAATGTGGGCGTCAACTGCCCGCTGCACGAGGACGGCTTCATCACGCTAGCCGAAGTGAAGGAACTGATGCAGGCGGGCGCGGTGGCCGAACTGCTCGGCTTGCCGATCGATGCCGAGGGCGCGCGGGTAAATTCGGCGACGGGGGCGCGCGTGACGAGCCTGAAGATCGATGCACCGCCGAAGCGGCCGACGATCGGATTTGCCGGCGGGCTGAGGAAGCGCGAGGCGCTGATCGCGACGTTGAAGGGGAAATGGCTGTCGGGGCTCGTGACGGATGAGCTTTGTGCGCGGGCGGCGCTGGAGGCATAGCCGCTCGCGCACGCTTGCTAGACACCGGAGTTGACGAGCCGCTCCAGCATCTTTCTCGCCCTTCCGAACGGCTCACCTGGCACCTTGCCCCAAGGATGCGGAGCCGCGTTGCGTGCCCGCAGGACAAAGGACTTCGGCATCGAGGGCAGGACGAACTTCAATTCGCTCTGTTCGACGAACGGCATTGCGTACCGATTCGATAGATTGGATTCCGACGAAGTCATCGGAATGCCAAGCACGAGCCCGGTATCCTCGGTGAACTCGCGAGTCGAGAGCACCATCATCGGATGCATGCCGGACATTTCCGTCCCGCTTACGCCGCAGTCAAAATCAATCCAGATCATGTCCTGGCGATCGGGTATCCAGAACGGATCAACCATTGACGAAATCCTCCACACAGGCCGACGACGCCTCCATGATGGCGGCCATTTTCTCGGGGGTCATGCCCTCGAGCCGGTTCTCATTAGGATCGTCGTAATACGGATGCGTTGGGTCATCGAGAAACCATTCCCGGCGATCCAGGTCCATCCGCTCGCCGGCCTTGAGCTTGCGCTCCGCCACGACCTCTGCCGAAATGCGGATGACCAGGCCGCCGTCGTCGGACGGCTCGAGCACGCCGATCGTGTGAAACGGTACAAAATCCTCTTCCATTGCGGTCTCCTTATTGAGTGGACCGCAGAGTCTAGATAAGGGGAAATTTATCTGCTTAGAGATATGTGTTGAATTTAGTGTCGTCATGGCTAAATTCGGATTTAAAGACAAAAAGCGCCTGGCTGCACATGCAGTCCAGGCGCTTCGATCCTATTCAGCCTTGCGCGACACCAACAGTCGGCCGAACGGCCAACGCGTCACGTCAAGCGTCGATCAAGCCGCCGACAAAACCTCGATGATCTTCCTCTTGAACGCCTGCCCCTCCGCGTTGAACAGATGGCAGTGCTCCGGCGTAGCGCCCAGCTTGAGCGTCTCGCCACGCGCGTGCCGCTCAAGCGGCGGAATGCGCGCGATCAGGCCATCCGGCGCCACGGGCGATTCGGCATACAGGTAAGCCGAATCGCCGAGCGATTCGACGGCCATCGTCGTGGTCGACACACCATGTTCGACCGTCGCCGCCGTGCCCGCATGGAGATGCTCTCCGCGGATGCCCACCGTGACCGCATCGCCGACCTTCGCATTGCCCGGCTCGACCGCGACGAGTTGCGTCTCACCGGTCGCGTACTTCACGAGCACGCCGTCGCTCATGACCTGCGTGACCGTCCCGTTCAGGAAATTCATCTTCGGCGAGCCGATGAAACCCGCGACGAACTTGTTGGCCGGCGCGTGATAGAGCTGGTTCGGCGTGCCCACCTGCTCGACATTGCCCGCCGACAGCACGACGATCTTGTCCGCGAGCGTCATCGCTTCGACCTGGTCGTGCGTCACGTAGATCATCGTCGTCTTGAGTTCGTCGTGCAGGCGCGCGAATTCGAGGCGCATCTTCACGCGCAGGGCGGCGTCGAGGTTGGAGAGCGGTTCGTCGAACAGGAACACCTTCGGCTTCCGGGTGATCGCGCGCCCGATCGCGACGCGCTGGCGCTGCCCGCCCGACAACTGCTTCGGCTTGCGATCAAG
This sequence comes from Caballeronia choica, assembly GCF_001544535.1. Lineage (GTDB taxonomy): Bacteria > Pseudomonadota > Gammaproteobacteria > Burkholderiales > Burkholderiaceae > Caballeronia > Caballeronia choica. The sequence continues at coordinate 74,648 of NZ_FCON02000005.1, forward strand.
CAGGTGATCGATGTGCAGAATCTTCGCCGCCTGCTTCACGGCGGCGTCGATGGCCGGCTTCTTCTCGCCCGCGAGCTTGAGGCCGAACGCCATGTTGTCGTAGAGCGTCATGTGCGGATAGAGCGCGTACGACTGGAACACCATTGCGATGCCGCGTTTCGCGGGCGGCAGTTCGTTCACGCGCGTGCCGTCGATCATCAGATCGCCGGCGCTGATGTCCTCGAGTCCCGCGATCATGCGCATCAACGTCGACTTGCCGCAGCCGCTCGGGCCGACGAACACGACGAACTCGCCGTCGTTGATGTCGAGGTTCACGCTCTTCATCACTTCGGTTTCTTCGTAACGCTTGTTGATACCGCGTAAAGTCAGGCTTGCCATGATGTGTCTCCATGCATCCGGTGCTGGTTCGATTCGCGATCCGCAGCCTCTCAATGAAGTTCCGGGTCGTCAGCGAATCTCGAAAGTCGCGTTTTGCAGCCATTCGCCCACGAGCGCGGGCAGTCGCTTCATGTCGTCGAAAACGACGCTTGCGCCCGCGCGCCGCAGCGCATCGATTTGTCCTTCGGTTGCGTGTCCTCCGCCGATGAAGCCGAGCACCGCCATGCCCGCCGCCCTCGCCGCCGTGACGCCCGTCACGCTGTCCTCGACCACGAGGCAATGCGCCGTCGACACGCGCAGCGTGCGCGCCGCCGCAAGATACACGTCGGGCGCGGGCTTAGGGTTCGCGACCATGTCGGCGCAGAAGCGCCGCTCGCCGAAGAAGCGCACGAGGCCCGTGCGCTTCAGCACGGTTTCGACATACGGCGAGAAACTGTTGCTCGCGCACGCCTTGCGGACCGGGATCGCCGCGAGCGCCTCGGCGATGCCCTCGACCGGCGGCGCACCGACCGCGGCGGCTTCGACCGCGCGGCGGATCGCATCGATCTCTCCGGCGTCGATGGTCTGTCCGAGCGTGTCGGCGGTGCTGGTGAGCACCGCTTCGATGCGCAGCCCGAGGAGCGGCAACACGACCGGCTCGACATCGACACCCGGCCACAGCGCGTGCAGTTCCTCGACGAGGACCCGCGCCGCGACGGCTTCGCTGTCGATCAGCACGCCGTCGCAATCGCAGATCACCAGGCGATCGTCGACGTTTGCCGGGCTTGGGGTGAGGTTGAGGTTCACAAGCGTGGCCTCGCTCACTTCACGGCGCCGAACGTCAGGCCGCGTACAAGCTGCTTCTGCGACAGCCAGCCGACGATCAGGATCGGCGCGACCGCGAGCAGCGAAGCCGCCGAGAGCTTGGCCCAGAACAAGCCTTCAGGGCTCGAATACGACGCGATGAAAACCGTCAGCGGCGCGGCGTTCGAACTCGACAGGTTGATGCTCCAGAACGCCTCGTTCCACGAGAGGATCACGAGCAGCAATCCGGTGGACGCGAGCCCCGGCAGCGCCATCGGCATCAGCAGGTAGACGATCTCCTGCCAGGTCGTCGCGCCGTCGATGCGGCCGGCTTCCAGGATGTCGCGCGGCACTTCGTTGAAGTACGTGAACGCCATCCACACGGCAATCGGCAGGTTGATCAGCGTGTAGACGATGATGAGACCCGTGACGGTGTCGAGCAGTCCGCTGTTTTTCCACAGCAGATAGATCGGCACCAGCACGCCGACCGACGGCATCATCTTCGTCGACAGCATCCACAGCAACACTTTCTGCGTCTTCTTGGTCGGGAAGAACGCCATCGCGTAGGCGCACGGCACCGCGAGCAACAGGCAGATCACGGTGACGCCGAGCGAAATCAGGATCGAATTCAACGCGAAGCCGAAGTAATTGCTGCGTGCGAACACCTCACGGAAGCTGTCGAGCGTCGGCGTGAAAATCAGCGACGACGCATACGCCTGCTGCTCGGTCTTGAACGCCGTGATGGTCATCCAGAAGATCGGGAAGAACAGCAGGATCGACACCAGCCACGCGAGGACGCCGGGAATGCCGCGCTTGACCATATCGAGGGCCGGCACGGAACGGGTTGTGGTAACGGGATGGCTCATGAGTCGTACTCCCCTTTCAGGTTTTTCGCGAGCATCCGCACGAGGAAGAACGCGACGATGTTCGCCAGCACCACGGCGAGAATCCCGCCGGCGGAAGCCAGGCCGACGTCGAATTGCTGCAGGCCGAGCGCGTAGATCAGGTACGACAGGTTGGTCGTCGCCGTGCCCGGGCCGCCGCCCGTCGTCGTGTAGATTTCAGCGAAGATTGACAGCAGGAAAATGGTTTCCATCATCACTACGACCGCGATCGCGCGTTTCAGGTGCGGCAGCGTGATGAAGAAGAACATCGCGAACGGACCCGCGCCGTCGATGCGCGCTGCTTCCTTCTGCTCCTGGTCGAGCGACTGGATCGCCGTGAACAGGATCAGGAACGCGAACGGCAGCCACTGCCACGCGACGATCATGATCACCGCGAACAGCGGATAGTCGGCGAACCAGTCGATCGGCTGCATGCCCATCCCTCGCATGGCCTGCGCGACGAGCCCGTAGACCGGGTGCAGGATCATGTTCTTCCAGATCAGCGCGCTGACCGTCGGCATGACGAAGAACGGCGCGATCACCAGCAGCCGCGCGATGCCCTGCCCGATGAACTTGCGGTCGAACAGCACCGCGAGCAGCACGCCGCCGACCACGGTGATGAGGAGCACCGAGCCGATCAGCGTCAGCGTGTGATAGATCGAAGGGCCGAACGCGGGGTCGGTGGCGAGGAACTCGTAGTTGTCGAGGCCAGCGAAGCCTTTGACATCGGGATTGAGCAGGTTGTAGCGCGAGAACGAATACCAGATCGTCATCGCGAGCGGGATCGCCATCCACAGGAACAGCACGCCGGTCGACGGCATGATGAGCCAGCGGACCGACTTCGCGCGGCGCTTGTCGCGCTCGGCCGCGGATTCGGCGTAGTGGTCCGTTATGGGGGGATTCAGTTGACTCATGATCGTGTCACCTCTCGATGATGCGCGGACCGCGCCGCCTCTCAGACGCCGCGCGGCCCGCTTTACTGCGATGGGCTACTGCGCTTACTTCTGATACCCTGCCTGTTTCACCGCGCGGTCGGCGGCGGCGTTGCCAGCTTTGAGCGCGGCATCGACGGTGGTTTGTCCGGCGACGACACCCGCGATCGACTGCCCGACCACGGTGCCGAACGACTGGAACTCGGGAATGCCGACGAACTGGATGCCGCTGTACGGCACCTTCTTCAGCGACGAATCGTTCGGATCGGCCGTTTCGATCGCCTTCAGCACGAAGTCGCCGAACGGTGCGGCCTGCTTGTACTCGGGCCGCGCGTAAGTCGACTTGCGGGTTCCGGGCGGCACCGAGGCCCAGCCTTCATCCTTGCCGGCCATCTCGATGTATTGCTTGCTCGTCGCCCACGTGATGAACTTCTTCGCGGCATCCTGCGACTTCGACGTCTTCGGGATCGCGAGCGACCACGACCACAGCCAGTGCGAGCCCTTCGGCGTCACGGCGATCGGCGCGGCGGCGAAGCCGATCTTGTCGGCCACTTGCGACTGCGCCTTGTTGTAGAGCATGCCGGCCGCGACCGTCGCGTCGATCCACATCGCGCACTTGCCCGACGACATCAGCGTGAGGTTCTCGTTGAAGCCGTTCGAGCTGGCTCCCGGAGGGCCGTCGCTCTTCAGCAGGTCGGCGTAGAAGCTGACCGCCTTGTGCCACTCCGGCGTGTCGAGCTGGGCATGCCAGGTCTCGTCGAACCAGCGGCCGCCGAACGTGTTCACCACCGTCGACACGAACGCCATGTTCTCGCCCCAGCCCGCCTTGCCGCGCAGGCAAATGCCGTACTGGCCCTTCGACTTGTCGGTGAGCTTGTCGGCGAACTGCTTGATCTGGTCGTAGGTCGGCTGGTCGGGCATCTTGAGGCCAGCCGCCTGGAACAGGTCCTTGCGGTAGTACGTCATCGAGCTTTCGACGTAGAACGGCAGCGCGTACAACTGGCCGTTGTACGAGAGACCGTCGCGAGCGGACTTCACGACGTCTTCGAGATCGTAGTCGGCGGGCAAGTTGGCCATCGGCACGAGCCAGCCGCGCTTGCCCCACTGCGGCGCTTCATACGTGCCGATCGCCATCACGTCGAACTGGCCGCTGTTGGTGGTGATGTCGGTCGTCGCGCGCTGGCGCAGCACGTTTTCCTCGAGGATCACCCACTTGAGCTGGATGTCGGGATTCGCTTTCTCGAATGCCGGCGACAGCTTCTTCAACTCGATCATGTCCGGGTTGTTGAGGGTGGCGATCGTCACCGTGGTGGCGGCTTTCGCGGCCATCGGGACCAGCGCGGCCGCGGCGAACGCGGCAAGGGCAAGCGTGCGTGCGGCCGTCGTGCGGCCTTGCAATGCTCGAACGTTTAGTTGGGCGCATTTCATGTTGGTTCGTCTCCTTTTTCGTGAGCACGGGCACTCGTGCTGCGTGGCTTGCCGATTGCTGGCGTGATGCGGGTGTATTCGATGCGTACTCGCTGCGTAATCGATACGTACTCGTGCGCATTGCTGCGGCTCCTGAGCCTCGCCGGCTGACAGGAGATACCGGTATGGAAGACGGCGTGCGCCGTCGTTCAAACTGCGCCGTTCCAATATAGACGGCGCCCGAAGGCAATCAAGTTGAGTGAAGCGAACGGCTCGCGGCGCGGCGGACTCACGCGCCTTGACGAGCCGTCGCGTGCTTCAGTTCAGCTTCAGCTCATCCAGTTGCCGCCGTCGACGTTCAGTGTCTGAGCGGTGATGTAGTCCGAATCCGGCGACGCGAGGAACAGCGCCGCGCCCGTCAGGTCGGCGGGCAGCCCCATGCGGCCGAGCGGCACTTCCTCGCCCACGACGCGTTTCTTCTCGCCGAGCGGCCGGTTCTCGTACTTGGCGAAGAGCGCATCGACCTGCTCCCACATCGGCGTATCGATGACACCCGGCGCGATGCCGTTCACGTTGATGCGCTCTTTCGCGAGCGCGAGCGCGGCCGACTGCGTATAGCTGATGACGGCGGCCTTGGTCGCGCAATAGTGCGAGACCAGCGCTTCGCCGCGGCGCCCCGCCTGCGACGCCATGTTGATGATCTTGCCGCCGCGTCCCTGCTCCACCATCCGAAGCGCGACCGCCTGCATCAGGAAGAACATGCCCTTCACGTTGACTGCATACAGGCGGTCGTACACGTCCCAGGATTCGTCGAGGATCGGGCGCATGTCGAAGAGCGCCGCGTTGTTGAAGAGAATGTCGATGCCGCCGAAACGCTCGACCGTCGCACCGACGATGCGCTTGATGTCGTCGCGCTTGGTCACGTCGGCGCGCAATGCGAGCACACGGTCCGCGGTCGCGCTGAAACGCTGGGCCAGTTCACCCTCGTCCTTCACATCGACGACGACGACTTTCGCGCCTTCATCGAGATACCGCTTCGCTACCGCCTCGCCGATGCCGCTCGCGGCGCCAGTCAGAATCGCTACCTTGTCTTGCAGTTTCAAGGCTTGTCTCCGGGTTCGTTTTTCGATCGTCGCGCCGAGCGAACGCTCTGCGTGCGAACAATTGCTCTCTCTTTGATCGAATGATCGGCGACGCATCGAGCGCTGTCAAGGCACGTTGCGATCTTTCGATGCTGCGCCGCGCAATCATTGTCGTCTCCGGGAAAACCCCTGCCAGCGCGGCTGACAGCCAAATCGAAGGCATTTCGAACCCAACCCGACGGAGCATCGTTCGTCATGCAAAACCCGGTGATACGTTATATCATCTCGGAAAATTCCGACTCCGGCATCGGCCGGGTCACTACTGCGAAACCTCATGTCCGAGTCTTGCGAACACATGCTTTTGCGTGCCGAGGCGCTCGCCGCTGAACGCGGCCTTGCGCTCACGCCGCTCAGGCGCCAGGTCTACGAACTCGTCCTGCGCGCGCAAAAACCGATCGGCGCGTACGACCTGATCGACGCGATGGAGCCGCATCGCGGCGGCCGCGTGCCGCCCACGACCATCTATCGCGCGCTCGACTTTCTGGTGGAGAACGGCTTCGTGCACCGCATCGCGTCGAAGAATGCGTTCCTCGCGTGCTGCGACGTCGGGCAACCGCACGAAAGCCAGTTCCTGATCTGCGAAGAATGCGGCGCCACGCTCGAGATTCCCGGCGACGAACTCGCGTCGACGCTCTCGGCGAGCGCGCCCGCGCACGGTTTCGAAGTGCGCCATCAGGTCGTCGAACTGAGCGGGCTTTGCAGCGAATGCCAGCAAAAGCACCGCGGCGCGTAGTCCTTCCAGCGTGACCCTTCCAATCACCATCCGGTCGACATCGACATGAAAAAAATCCTGATGGCCGCGGCGCTCGTCGTGGGCTTTTGCAGCGGCGCTGCTTCACAGGCACAAGTACAGGCACAAGCACAGACATCAACCATTCCGGTCGTCGCAGCCGAGAACTTCTATGCCGACGTCGTGAAGCAACTTGGCGGCGACCGCGTCCAGGTGACGAGCATCCTCAACAACCCCGACGAAGACCCGCATCTGTTCGAGGCCAGTCCGAAGACCGCGCGCGCGTTGCAGCATGCGGCGCTCGTCGTCTATAACGGGGCCGACTACGATCCGTGGATGGACAAGCTGCTCGCCGTATCGAAGGGTGACAAGCGCACGACGATCGTCGTGGCGCAACTCGTCGGGCGGAAGTCCGGCGACAATCCGCATCTCTGGTACGACCCGGCCACGATGCCGGTCGTCGCGAAAGCCGTGAGCGGCTTTCTAGTGCAGGCCGATCCCGCGCACAAGAGCGACTACGACGCGCGCCTCGCGACATTCCTCGCGTCGCTGAAGGCGATCGACAACCGCGTCGCGGTGCTCAACTCGCACTACAAGGGCGTGCCCGTGACCGCAACCGAGCCCGTCTTCGGCTACATGGCGGACGCGATCGGTTTCGAGATGCGCAACCGGCGTTTCCAACTGGCCGTGATGAACGACACGGAACCGAGCGCCGCCGATATCGCCGCCTTCGAGAACGACCTGCGCGAGCGGCGCGTGCACGTATTGATCTACAACAGCCAGGCCACGGAAGCGCTGACGAAGCGCATGTTGAAGCTGGCGAAGGATTCGCGCCTGCCGAGCGTGAGCGTCACCGAGACGCTGCCCGCCGGCAAGACCTTCCAGCAATGGATGATTTCCCAGCTCGACGCCCTGTCGGGCGCGCTGCAGGGATGGCAGCGATGAGCGGCGTATCCAGCATCAACGACGCGCTGAGGGTCGAGCATGTGACGCTCGAACTCGGCGGCCGCGCGATCCTCAACGACGCGAGCTTCACGGTGCAAACCGGCGAATTCATCGGCGTGCTCGGGCCGAACGGCGCCGGCAAGACGACGCTGATGCGCGCGCTCCTCGGCCTCTTGCCATTGACGGGCGGCTCGATCCGCGTGAACGGCGAAGCGGTCGTGCGCGGCAATCCGTCGATCGGCTACATGCCGCAGATCCGCAGCGGTCTTGCGGGACGGCGCGTGCGCGGTCGTGACTTCGTCGCGATGGCCGCCGACGGTCATCACTGGGGACTGCCGCACGCGAGCGCCGCGATCCGCGCGGATGTCGATCGCGTGCTCGATCTCGTCGATGCCCATGCGCTCGCCGCGCGGCCGCTATCGGAGTTGTCGGGTGGCGAGCGGCAGCGCCTGCTGCTCGCGCAGTGCCTGCTTGGCAATCCGAAAGTGCTGCTGCTCGACGAGCCGCTGATCAGCCTCGACCCGCGTCATCAGACGGGCGTCGTCGATCTCGTGCGGCGGGTGCAGCGCGAGTTGAACATCACCGTGCTGTTTTCCGCGCATGAGCTCAATCCGCTTTTGAATTCGCTCGACCGCGTGCTGTATCTCGGCAACGGTCGCGCGGCGCTCGGCACGGTCGACGAAGTCATCACGAAGCCGGTACTGTCGCAGCTATATGGCTCGCCGATCGACGTCATGCGCGTGAACGGGCGCATTTTCGTGATGTCGGGCGATGTCGAGATCGAGAAGCTCGATCACGCGCACGAGGAAGGCGACGACGGCCACGAGCATGAACATGAGCACGATCATGGGCATGACCACGGTCACGGTCACAAGGCCAAGGGGAAGCATACGCACAATGTTTGAATACGACTTCATGGTGAATGCGTTCGCGGCGTCGGGGATCGTCGCGGTGCTGGCGGGGATCGTTGGTTATTTTCTCGTGTTGCGCGGACAGACCTTCGCCGGTCATGCGCTTTCTCACGTGGGATTCACCGGCGCGACGGGCGCGGTGCTGGTCGGCGTGTCGCCGCTCTGGGGCATGGTCGGGTTCACGCTCGCGGCGGGGATTGGCATGGGCGCGCTCGGCGAGCGGCTGTCGGGGCGCGATGTCGCGATCGGGGTGATTTTGTCGCTGTCGCTTGGGCTCGGGTTGTTGTTTTTGCACTTCTTCACCGCCTACGCAACGCAAGCTACTGCGCTTCTGTTCGGCAATGTGCTTGGCGTGAGTCACGAGACGCTTGTCGTGCTGGCGGGTCTTGCTGCGGTGAGTCTTTTGGCGCTTGCGGCGATTATGCGGCCGTTGCTGTTCGCTTCCTTGCAGCCGGAACTGGCCGAGGCGAAGGGGGTGTCGCTGCGCTTCGTTTCGGTGCTGTTTCTCGCGATTACGGCGCTTGCAGTTGCGGCTTGCACGCAGATCGTGGGCGTGTTGCTGGTGTTCGCGTTGATGGTCGGGCCGGCGGCGGCCGCGCAGAACGTGACGACGCGGCTCTGGACCGGGCTGGTACTCGCTGCGGTGTTTGCCTTGGGGCAGGCTTGGGCCGGGTTGGTGCTCGCTTACTACACCGACTGGCCTACGAGTTTCTGGATCACGATGCTCGCGGCTTTGGTCTACGGCGGGAGTCTGGTCGCACGGAGGTGAATTGCGCTGGCGCTTGGGGGTGGAGTTGGAGTTGGAGTGTTTACACCGTTTGATGCGCTCAGGCTTCTATTGAACTTGTTTTCTTAGTGGTTTATTTGCTCTGCCCCTGTCCGGGGCGGGACTCACTTTCTTTGCTGCTGCAAAGAAAGTAAGCAAAGAAAGCAGCTTGCCACCGCAAATCCTTGCCATGCGCCGCTAGACCGCTCCCTCGGAGTGGTCCAACCGGGGGAGTGTCGTTAGCGGGGTTTCATCGTTGTTGGCATGTAGAAGAGGTACGGGCATCGCACCGCCATACGAAGTGGACCAGCAGTCATTCATCCAGCCTCGCGCTTCGCGCTCACCCGTAAGGCAAAATCAACACCCATCGCTATATCTATATCCTGCGTTCGTGCTTGCTCCATGCTTCAATTCACCGCTTAGCGAACCTGTCGTCGGGCACGAAGTGCCAAGACGGATGAATGACTGCTGATCCACTCCCGGTAGTGGTGTGACGCGCGCGCCTTTTCTACATGCCAACAACGTTGAAACCCCGCTAACGACACTCCCCCGGTTGGACCACTCCGAGGGAGCGGTCTAGCGGCGACTGGCAAGAATTGGCGGTGGAAAGCTGCTTTCTTTGCTTACTTTCTTTGCAGCAGCAAAGAAAGTGAGTCCCGCCCCGGACAGGGGCAGAGCAAATAAACCAAAAACAATACAAGTTCCATGGAAGCGCAACAAAATCAAACGGCGTAAACCACCCCCCAAGCGCCAGCGACCCTTTCACCGATATAGAACCCGCGCATGATGCGCAATATGCTCCCCGATGAAGGTCGAGATGAAGTAATACCCGTGGTCATATCCCTCATGCCGCCGCAGCATCACCTTCTGCCCCGCCGCAGCAGCGGCAGCCTCGAAAACCTCCGGATACAACTGCTCGGCGAGAAACTGATCCGCGAGTCCCTGATCGATGAGAATGCCCTCGGCAAAGCGCCCCGCCGAAGCGCCTCCGACCAGCTCACTCGCGTCATAACGCTTCCACGCTTCGCGATCCTCGCCAAGATACCCCGACAACGCCTTCACGCCCCAAGGACACCGTGAAGGCGCCGCAATCGGCGCAAACGCCGACACCGATCGATACAGGTCAGGATTGCGCAGCGCCAGCACGAGCGCGCCATGTCCGCCCATCGAATGCCCGAAGATGCCAAGCCGGTCCTCGCGCACCGGCAGTTCCGCGAGCACGGCCTCACGCAGGTCCTGCGTCACGTAGGAATACATCCGATAGTGCTTCGACCACGGCTCCTCGGTCGCATCGACATAAAACCCCGCGCCGACGCCAAAGTCCCACGCCGCGCTCTCGTTCGCCACGCCCGCGCCGCGCGGACTCGTATCGGGCGAAATCAGCGCGATGCCGTGCTCGGCCGCGTGACGCTGCGCGCCCGCCTTGATCGGAAACGTCTCCTCGGTGCAAGTGAGACCCGCGAGATAAAACAGCGCAGGCACCCGCCCCGACGATGCCTGCTGCGGCAAAAATACCGAAAGGCGCATCGGCAGGCCGATCGACTTCGAGTCGTGCCGGTACGTCCGCTGCACGCCGCCCCACGAGCGGTGCTCTTCCACGATTTCAAGCATCGTCGTCTCCGGTCAGTACAGCACGACGGAGCGGATCGACTCGCCCTTCTTCATCAGGTCGAAGCCCTCGTTGATGCGTTCGAGCGGCAGGCGGTGCGTGATCAGGTCGTCGATGTTGATCTTGCCTTCCATGTACCAGTCGACGATCTTCGGCACATCGGTGCGTCCGCGCGCGCCGCCGAACGCCGAGCCCTTCCACTCGCGGCCCGTCACCAACTGGAACGGCCGCGTCGAGATTTCCTCGCCCGCCGCCGCCACGCCGATGATGAACGACTGCCCCCAGCCCTTGTGCGTGCATTCGAGCGCCTGACGCATCACCTTCGTGTTGCCGATGCACTCGAACGAGTAATCGGCGCCGCCATCGGTCAACTGCACGATGTGGTCGACGACGTTCTCGATCTCCTTCGGGTTGATGAAGTGCGTCATGCCAAACTTCTTCGCCAACTCGACGCGCCCCGGATTCAGATCGACGCCGATGATCTTGTCCGCGCCAACCATCTTCGCGCCCTGGATCACGTTCAACCCGATCCCGCCGAGCCCGAACACGACCACATTCGCGCCCGCCTCGACCTTCGCCGAATACACGACCGCGCCCACGCCCGTCGTCACGCCGCAGCCGATATAGCAGATCTTGTCGAACGGCGCGTCTTCACGCACCTTCGCGACCGCGATTTCCGGCACGACGATGTAGTTCGAAAACGTCGACGTGCCCATGTAGTGGAACAGCGGCTTGCCGTCGATCGAGAAGCGCGACGTGGCATCGGGCATGAGTCCGCGGCCTTGCGTCGAGCGGATCGCCTGACACAGGTTCGTCTTGCGCGACAGGCAGAACTTGCACTGACGACACTCCGGCGTATAGAGCGGAATCACATGATCGCCCTTCTTCAACGTGCCGACGCCCGGCCCCACATCGACGATCACGCCCGCGCCTTCATGCCCGAGAATCGCCGGGAAGAAGCCTTCCGGATCGGCACCGGAGAGCGTGTAGTAGTCGGTGTGACAGATGCCCGTCGCCTTCACTTCGATCAGCACTTCACCGGCGCGCGGCCCTTCGAGGTCGACTTCCTCGATCGTCAGCGGCTTGCCCGCTTCCCATGCGATGGCGGCTTTGGTCTTCATCGTTCGGCTCCTTGTTCGTGGCAAATCAAATCATTCAGCGCGTGACGTTCAACACCTCGTAGCACGCGCCCATCGTGTGGTAATCGACCTTGCCGGCCGGGCTTTTCTCGTCGCTGTACTGGCGGTTGTCGCGCGTGAGGATGCGATACCAAGCGCCGTACTTGTGATCGACGAAATGCGCCCAGCTATAAGTCCACAGTCGATCGTATTCGTTCCAGTAATGTTGCGCGGCGGCTGCGTCGCCGAGCGTCGACATGCGCTCCGCCAGCAACGCGGCCGTCGCGAGCGACTCGGCCTGGACCCAGAAGTACTTGTCTTCGTCGTAGAAGCGGCCGTCCGGGTCGAATCCGTAGACCATGCCGCCGTGCTCGTCGTCCCATGAAAGTTCCAGCGCGCGGTCGAACAACTCGCGCGCTCGCTTCAGATGCCACGCTTCGGGCCGATGCCGGTCGAGGATCAAGAGCAGCTTCGCCCATTCGGTCTGATGTCCCGGCTGAAAACCCCACGGACGAAAGATGTTGCTGCGATCGCCCTTGTTGTACGCCCAGTCGACCGACCAGTCAGGCTTGTAGTGCTCCCATACGAGCCCGCCCGAAAGCGACGCCTGCCGGTTCACCATGTTGTCGGCGAGCAGCGCGGCGCGATCGAGATAGCGCGTGTCGTTCGTCGCCTCGAAGGCTGCGAGCATCGCCTCGCACGCGTGCATGTTCGCGTTCTGCCCGCGATAGTCGGACACTCGCCAGTCGGCGGTCGCTTCGTCCTTGTAGAGGCCGTGTTCCGCGTCCCAGAAGCGTGCCTCCATCAGGTCCCACGTTTCGTCGAGATAAGCGCGCGCCGCTTCGAAGCCCGCTTCAAGCGCTTTCGCATACGCGAGCACGACGAACGCCAGGCCGTAGCAGTGGTTCGTGCCGTCGGTGACGTCGCGGCCGTCGAGCGTCCACGCATAGCCGCCCGTCGCGGGATTGCGGTGAAACGCGCGCAAGTACTCGATGCCGTGCGCCACGCCGCCGCGATATTCATCGAGGCCGAAGTGCTTGTACGCCATCGCGTAGTTGAAGACGAAACGCGTGCTCGACACGAGATGACGCGTCTTGCGGTCGTAGAGCGTGCCGTCGTTCTTGTAGAAGTGGTAGAAGCCGCCCGCCGGGTCCATGCAGTGCGGGTGATAGAACGTCATCGTGCGCAACGCGTGATCGAGCAGGAACTCGCGCGAGCGGAAATCGGGGTGTGCGGGCTTTGCGGATGTCGAAGGGTCGATGGCGGGCATGGGAAGGTTCGATGTTTTGTCGCGATGCCGCGCTCGTCGAACGCGGGCCACAAGTTTAAGCGCTCGCTGGGACTCGCGTCAGAACCAGTCGCGCACGCGCCCGTACAGGTCGATGAAACGCGCATGCCTGGCTTCAAGCGAGGCGTCGGCGTTCGGCGTGGCGGCCAGCGTCGTCGAGGGCGCGAGTGACGCGAGGTCGCCCGCATGCCAGTGGCCAAGCGCGAAGCCGCCGAGCAGCGCGGCGCCGCGCGTCGCGGCGTTCGGGCAATCGACGGCATGCAGTTCGACCTTGAGCGCATCGGCAAGCAACTGCCGCCAGCGCGGATTGATCGAGCCGCCCCCGGCAAGACGCATCGTGCCGATGTCGGCGCCGCTCGCGCGGATCGCATCCAGCCCGGCACGCAGCGAAAACGCGACGCCTTCGAACGCCGCGCGCATCAGGGTGCCGCGCGTATCGCCGAGGCCGAGGCCGAGCCAGCCGCCGCGCGCCGATGGGTTCATCCAGGGCGACCGCTCGCCGCTCAGATACGGCAGGAACGTCACGCGCTCGGACGGTTGCGCGGCGAACGCGTCTTCGTAGGCGCGCGGCCACGCATCGAACGCGAGCCAGCCGCGCACCGCTTCGAGCGCCACGCCGACATTCTGCATCGCCGCCATCCGATACCAGTCGTCGGTGGCCGCGCGATACGCGTGCAAGCCATCGACCGGCTCGGGCGCATCGTGCGACATCACGACGATCTGGCCGCCCGTGCCCGTCGTGAGGAGCGCGTCGCCGTCGGCGCAGAGGCCGCTGCCGAGCGCGGCGCAGGGCGTGTCGCCGGCGCCGACCGCGAGCACGATGCCCGCTTTCAATCCGATCGCGCGGGCCGCGTCGGCGGACAACGTGCCGGCCACCGCATACGAAGGCGCGAGCGGCGGGAACCACGCGCGCGGCAAGCCGAGTCGCTCGATCAACGCGTCGTCCCACAGGCCAGACGGTTCGGCGAGCGCCGTCGCGCAGGCGTCGGACGGATCGGTCGTGAGCTCGCCGCCAAGCTTCGTGCGCAGCCAGTCTTTCGGCTGCATTGCCCAGCGTGCCTCGCGGTGCAACGCGGGTTCGTTCAGCGCGATCCAGCGCAGCAACGGCCCGGCCATGCCCGGCGCGACCGGATTGCTTTGCGGCGACGGCCACGCGTCCAGCAAATCGCGCGCGCGTGTGTCGGGCCACAGCATCGCGGGACGCAGCGCCCGCCCTTCGTCGTCCGTCAGCACTACGCCGTGCATCTGCCCGGAAAAGCCGATGCCGCGCACCGCTTCGCGCTCGTTCGCCGGCAATCGCGAAGCGGCGGCCACGAGCGCGTTCCACCATTCGTCGACCGGCGTCTCGGCCCAGCCCGGATGCCGGGTCGACACCGTATAGGCCGCATTCGAGAACGCAATTTCGCGCCCGCCCTCATCGACGATGGCGAGTTTCAGCGAAGCCGTGCCGAGATCGATGCCGAGAAATCGCATGAGAATTTACCGTCGAAAACGCTAAGGGAAAACGCGGATTATCGCGGGTTAACCCGCCATTGCCGCACGAATGGTCGAAAACGGAGTATGTCGCCGAGCGGATAAACATCATAACGACGCGCACAACATCGTGGCCTTATGCCACGCGACAAAAATCGCCCGATATGCGCCGCGGCCTTTGCAGTCAAGCTTTGCGCCCGGCGAGGCCGGACTTCGAGGGCGCCCGGCATATCACCCGGCGAACGCGACGTATAGAGCCGCGCAGTCTTGTTGAGGCTTTTTAAGCCGCTTACCTTTGAGGCCACCAAATCAGAACTGGAAGAAGGAGACAACACATGGCTTCGAACACCGTACATCCGTGCGACGAGCGGCTACCCACCGGACAATTGCTCACGCTGGGCATTCAGCACGTACTCGTGATGTACGCGGGCGCGGTGGCGGTACCGCTGATCCTCGGCGCGGCAATGCACCTGCCGAAAGACCAGGTCGCGTTCCTCATCAGCGCCGACCTCTTCTCGTGCGGCATCGCGACCCTGATCCAGACGCTCGGCCTCTGGATCTTCGGCATTCGCCTGCCCGTCATCATGGGCTGCACGTTCGCGGCCGTCGGCCCGATGGTCGCGATCGGCACGAACCCGAGTCTCGGCATCCTCGACGTGTTCGGCTCGACGATCGCGGCGGGTGTCGTCGGCATCCTGCTCGCGCCGATCGTCGGCAAGCTGCTGCGCTTCTTCCCGCCGGTCGTGATCGGCACGGTGATCGCGGTGATCGGGCTCTCGCTGATGGGCGTCGGCATCAACTGGGCGGCGGGCGGCGTCGGCAGCCCGGACTACGGCAATCCCGTGTACCTGCTGCTGTCGCTCGTCGTGCTGACGCTGATCCTGCTGATCAACAAGTTCATGCGCGGCTTCATCGCGAACATTTCGGTGCTGCTCGGGATGGTCGCGGGCTTCGTGATCGCGGCGACGCTCGGCCTCGTCAACATGGACGGCGTCGCGCACGCTCCGTGGGTCGGCGTCGTGCTGCCGTTCCACTTCGGCTTGCCGCACTTCGACCCGCTCTCGATCGCGACGATGATCATCGTCATGTTCGTCACCTTCATCGAATCGACCGGCATGTTCCTCGCGGTCGGCGATCTGGTGGAGCGACCGGTCGACCAGAAGGCGCTGGTGCGCGGCCTGCGCGTCGATGGACTCGGCACGCTGATCGGCGGCATCTTCAACTCGTTTCCGCATACGTCGTTCTCGCAGAACGTCGGGCTGATCGGCGTGACGGGCGTGAAGAGCCGCTTCGTCTGCGCGACGGGCGGTGTGATTCTCGTCGTGCTCGGCCTCTTTCCGAAGATGGCGCAGGTGGTGGCATCGGTGCCGCCGTTCGTGCTCGGCGGCGCGGGCATCGTGATGTTCGGGATGGTCGCGGCGAACGGCATCAAGGTGCTGTCGAAGGTGGACTTCGTGAAGAATCACCACAACCTGTTCATCGTCGCGGTGAGTATCGCGATGGGGATGGTGCCGGTGGTCGCGCCGAAGTTCTTCTCGCAACTGCCGCATGCGCTCGAACCGATTCTGCATAGCGGGATTCTGCTGGCTTCGGTGTCAGCGGTGGTGCTGAACGTCGTGTTCAACGGGGTGAGGAAGGAACGCGAAGCCCGTTGCGAGATTCGGAGCGCGGGGCATGATTTCGACGGGACGGCGCATGCCGGGGAAGTGAAGTAAGGGCGAGCCAGAACGCGTCGCTGCGCAAACGCCACGGTGCGAACCGTGGCGTTTTTTGTTGTGCGGCGTGCTCGGGTCGAACGACACCTGATGCTTCAAGCGCCGGACACAAAAAAAACGCAGCCTCTTTCGAGGACTGCGTTTTTTCATCTGGAGCGACTACCTTCAGTCCGGCGCGTTGCCCTTCGCAACCGTATCGGCCTGAGGTGCGGACGGTAGCAAGTGCTCGACCGGCGTCAGCTTCGACACCGAAGCGCCCGAAGCGCCCGACGCCGGCACCGCCGCAGGCGCCGTCGCCCCGTAATCCACCGGCGCATCGGCCGGACGCGGCTGATCGCCGGCATGCTCGATCCAGCCACCGCCGAGGAACTGATACAAATCGACGAGGTTCGTCAGCCGCTGCAAGCGCGCGTTGATCAGCAGCTGCTGCGCGTTATACAGATCGGTCTGCGCGGTCAGCACTGCAAGATAACTGTCGACGCCATTGCGATACCGCAAATCCGACAAGTCCAGCCGCCGGCTCTGCGACTTCACGAACAGTTCGAGCGCCTTGATCTGGTCGTCGAACGTGCCGCGCGCGGCCAGACCATCCGCGACTTCGCGGAACGCATTCTGGATCGCCTTCTCGTAATTGGCGATTTCGATGCGCTTTTGGACCTGCGCCAGATCGAGATTGGCGACGTTCGCGCCGCCCTCGAAGATCGGCAGCGAAATCTGCGGTGCGAACGACCACGCCGCCGATCCCGGCTTGAACAGGCCGCCCAGCGTCGGCGACAGCGTGCCGAAGCTGCCCGTCAGCGAGACGCGCGGGAAGAACGCCGCGCGCGCCGCGCCGATGTTCGCGTTCGCGGCGAGCAGCGACTGCTCGGCGGCGGCGATGTCCGGCCGGCGCGTCAGCAGTTCGGACGGCAGGCCGGCGGGAATGTCGGACAGCAGGTTCTGGGTGTCGAGCGGCAACGCGGGCGGCAAATCGTCCGGCAGCGGCTCGCCGACCAGCAGCACCAGCCCGTTCTCGGCCTGCGCACGCAGACGCATTTCCGTTTGCAGGTTCGCGCGCGCCTGCTCCACGACGCCTTCCGCCTGCCGCACGTCGAGTTCGGAACCCACGCCGTTGTCGAACTGGAGCGTGGTGATCCGGTACGACTCGTCGGCGGTCTTCAGCGTGTTGCGCGTGACGGTGAGCAGGTCGTCGACGGCGAGCATCTGCAGATACTGGTCAGCCACCGACGACACCAGCGAAATCTCCGCCGCCTTGCGCGATTCGGCCGTCGACAGGTACTGCGCGAGCGCCTGGTCCTTCAGGCTGCGGATGCGCCCGAAGAAGTCGATTTCCCACGACGCATTCAACCCGACCGAATACGTGTTCGAGATCGTCTGGTTGAAAAACGACAGGTTCTTCGGCGTGCGCGTCTTGTTCTGGCTGGCGCTCGCATCGAGCGTCGGATAGAGCGCCGCGCTCGTGATCTGGTACTGCGCACGCGCCGCTTCCACATTGAGCACGGAGACACGCAGATCGCGGTTGTTCTTCAACGCAAGCTCGACGATGCGCTGCAGGCGCGCATCCGCGAAGAAGTCGCGCCAGCCGATGTCGGGCGCGGCGACGTTGTTCGCCGTGCGCCCGTTGCTAGCGGTCGACGACGCGTTCGGCTGGTTCGCGTAGACGCCGCCTTCCGGAAACGTCTGCGTGACGGGCGCCGGAGGGCGCTCGTATTTCGGCTCGAACGTGCAGCCGGCCGCCACCAGCGCGACGGCCGCCGCGATCAGTGAAAGCTTCAGTGAATGCAAATGTGACTGTTTAAGCATTTCAATGTCCTTCCTTGGCCGCGCCGCTGCCGCCGTTGCTGCCGTTACCGCCGCCGTGCGGGCCTTCTTCGATCGCACCGGACGTGCCGGGCGTCGGCGTATCCTTGCCCTTGCTGAACTTGCTGATCACGACAAAGAACATCGGGATCATGAAAATCGCCAGGAAGGTCGCCGTCAGCATCCCGCCGATCACGCCGGTGCCGATCGCGTGCTGGCTCGCCGAACCCGCGCCATTGCTGATCGCGAGCGGCAGCACGCCGAGAATAAACGCGAGCGACGTCATCAGAATCGGCCGCAGCCGCAGCCGCGCCGCTTCCACCGCGGCTTCGATCGTCGTCATGCCCTGGATGCGCAGTTCGCGGGCGAATTCGACAATCAGAATCGCGTTCTTCGCCGACAACCCGACCGTGGTCAGCAGGCCGACCTGGAAGAACACGTCGTTTTCCAGCCCGCGCACGGTGGCCGCGAGCAGCGCGCCGAGCACGCCGAGCGGCACGACCATGATCACCGAGAACGGAATCGACCAGCTTTCATACAGCGCCGCGAGACACAGGAACACGACGAGAATCGAGATGCCGTACAGGATCGGCGCCTGCGAACCCGACTGGCGTTCCTGATACGAGAGCCCCGTCCATTCGTAGCCGATGCCCGCCGGCAGCTTCGCCGCGATGGCCTCGATAGCCGTCATCGCCTGGCCCGTCGACTTGCCCGGTGCCGCCGCGCCCTGGATTTCGACCGCCGAGATACCGTTGTAGCGTTCGAGCTTCGGCGACCCGAAAATCCAGGTGCCCGACGCGAACGCGGAAAACGGCACCATCCCGCCCGCCGAATTGCGCACGTACCACGCGTTCAGGTCTTCCGGGTTCATGCGGAACTTCGCCTCGCCCTGCAGGTAGACCTTTTTGATCCGGTTGTCGACGTCGAGGAAGTTGTTGATGAACTGCGACGCCCACGCGATCGAGAACGTCTGGTCGATGTCGAAAGCCGTCACGCCGAGCGCGCTCGCTTTCTCGCGGTCGATATTGACCTTGAACTGCGGGTTGTCGTTCAGGCCGTTCGGGCGCACCTGCGCGAGCGACGGATCTTTCGCCGCCATGCCGAGCAGCATGTTGCGCGCTTCCATCAGCTTCGCGTGCCCGAGGCCCGCGCGGTCCTGCAGTTCGAAGTCGAAGCCCGACGCCGTGCCGAGTTCAGGAATCGACGGCGGGTTGACCGGGAACACCATCGCGTCCTTGTAGCCCGCGAAGTGCCCGAACATCCGGCCGACCAGCGCCGGCACCTTCTCGTTCGTCGACTGCCGCACCGCGTAGTCCTTCATCCGCACGAACACGAGACCCGAGTTCTGTCCGCGGCCGGCGAAGCTGAAGCCGTTCACCGTGAACACCGATTCCACGATGCTCTTCTCGTCGTTCAGCAAGTAGTTCTGGACGTCGGCGAGCACCTTGGCCGTGCGCTCCTGCGTGGACCCCACCGGCGCCTGCACGAGCACGAACATCGTGCCCTGGTCTTCGTCCGGCAGGAACGACTTCGGCAGCCGGATGAACAGCATCCCCACCGCCACGATCACCACCAGATAGATGATGAGCCAGCGGCCCGAACGCTTGATCACGTGCTCCACGCCGCTGTGGTACTTCTGCTGGCTCTTCGCGAACGTGCGGTTGAACCAGCCGAAGAAGCCGGTCTTCTCGTCGTGGTGGCCTTGCGGAATCGGCTTCAGGATCGTCGCGCACAGCGCCGGCGTCAGGATCAACGCGACGAGCACGGACAGCACCATCGCCGCGACGATCGTGAGCGAGAACTGCCGGTAGATCGCGCCGACCGAGCCGCCCGAGAACGCCACCGGCACGAACACCGCCGACAGCACGAGCGCCACGCCGATCAGCGCGCCGGTGATCTGCTCCATCGCCTTGCGTGTGGCATCGCGCGGCGACAAGCCCTCCTCCGCCATCACCCGCTCGACGTTTTCCACCACCACGATCGCATCGTCCACGAGCAGGCCGATGGCGAGCACCAGCCCGAACATCGACAGCGTGTTGATCGAGAACCCGACGATCGACATGATCGCGAACGTGCCGAGCAGCACCACCGGCACGGCGATCGTCGGGATCAGCGTGGCGCGCAGGTTCTGCAGGAACAGGTACATGACCAGGAACACGAGCACGATACCTTCGATCAGCGTCTTGACCACGTCCTCGATCGAGAGCTTCACGAACGGCGTCGTATCGTACGGATACTTCACGACGAGCCCGTGCGGGAAATACTTCGACAGGTCGTCGATCTTCGTGCGCACCAGTTTCGCCGTCTGCAGCGCGTTCGCGCCGGTGGCAAGCTGGATACCGAAGCCGGCCGTCGGCGCGCCGTTGTACTTCGTGTCGAAGTTGTAGTTCTCGCCGCCGAGGTCGATGCGCGACACATCCTTCAGGCGCACTTGCGAGCCGTCCGGGTTCACCTTCAGCAGGATGTTGCCGAACTGCTCGGGCGTCTGCAGCAGCGTGGCTTCCGTGATGGTCGCCTGCAGCATCTGCCCCTGCACCGACGGCGTGCCGCCCAGCCCGCCGCCCGCGATCTGCACGTTCTGGTTCGTGATCGCGGTCTTCACGTCGACTGGCGTCAGGCCGTAGTTGGTCAGCTTGATCGCGTCGAGCCAGATGCGCATCGCGTACTGCGAGCCGAACAGCGTCACCGTGCCCACGCCGTCGATCCGGGAGAGCGGGTCCTGCACCTTCGACGCCACGTAGTTCGCGAGGTCGTACTTGTTCATGCTGCCGTCTTCGGAGACGAACGCCAGCACGAGCAGGAAGCTGCTGCTCGACTTCGTGACCTTCGTGCCGAGCTGCTGCACGGCCTGCGGCAGAAGCGGCGTGGCGAGCTGCAGCTTGTTCTGCACCTGCACCTGCGCGATGTCCGGGTTCGTGCCGGCCGCGAAGGTGAGCGTGATGGTCGCCGTGCCCGAGTCGTCACTCGTCGACGACAGGTACAGCAAGTGGTCGAGGCCGCTCATCTGCTGCTCGATCACCTGCGTCACCGTGTTTTCGACGGTCGTGGCCGACGCGCCCGGATAGGTCGCGCTGATCTGGATGGCAGGCGGCGCGATAGTCGGATACTGCGCGATCGGCAGGTTGAAGATCGACGCGACCCCCGCCAGCATCAGGATGATGGCGATCACCCAAGCGAAGATCGGGCGATCGATAAAAAACTTTGCCATGAAACAGGCTCCCTGTTATTTCGCGGCGGACGCGGCGACAGCGCCTGACGCAGCGCTCACACCGCTCGCGGCGGGCGCGGCGGGCGCAGCGCCGGAGGCCTGCGCACTCGACGCCGGCTGCGCGGGCAATTGAGCTGCGACCGGCTTCACCGTCATGCCGGGCTTCGCTTTTTCGACGCCGTTCAGGATCACGCGGTCGCCGGGATTCAGGCCGCTGTCGACCACCCAGTTGCTGCCGAACGTGCCCGACGTGACGAGCGGGCGCAGTTCGACCTTGTCGCCCTGGCCGACCACGAGCGCCACCGCCTGCCCCTTCTGGTCGTGCGTCACGCCGATCTGCGGCACGACGATCGCGCGGTCGTTCACGCCTTCCTCGATGCGCGCGCGCACGAACATGCCCGGCAGAAGCACGCGGTCCTTGTTCGGGAAGATCGCGCGGACCGTGACCGATCCCGTGCCCTGGTCGACGCTCACGTCGGAGAACTGGAGCTTG
The DNA here is from genome assembly GCF_001544535.1 of Caballeronia choica. GTDB lineage: Bacteria > Pseudomonadota > Gammaproteobacteria > Burkholderiales > Burkholderiaceae > Caballeronia > Caballeronia choica. The sequence goes on from NZ_FCON02000005.1 coordinate 96,230, forward strand.
CCGGCTTCCGGATACACGCGGCCGTCCTCGAGCACGAGCGTCACCTTCGCCGCGTTGATGCCGTTGGTCTGCAGGCGCCCTTCCTGGATCTGGCGGCGCAGCTTCAGGCCATCGACGCTCGATTGCGTCAGATCCACGTACACCGGATCGAGTTGCTGCACGGTGGTCAGCAGGGTCGCCGCGCTCGCCTGCACGTAGGCGCCCGGCGTCACTTGCGAGAGACCGGTGCGGCCGGTGATCGGCGAGACGACGTCCGTATAGCCGACGTTGATCTGCGCGGTATCGACGGCGGCGCGGCCGGCCGCAACATCCGCGACCGCCTGGCCTTGCGCGGCGACGGCGTTGTCGTAGTCCTGCTTGCTCACCGCGTTCGCCGCGACGAGCACCTTGTAGCGTGCGACCAGCGCGTTCTGCGTGACGACGTTCGCCTGCGCCTTCGCGAGCGATGCCTTCGCGTTATTCAGCGCGGCGATGTACGGCGCCGGGTCGATCTTGTAAAGACGCTGGCCGACCTTCACATCGGAGCCTTCGATGAAGTCGCGGCGCAGCACGATGCCGTCGACTCGCGCACGCACCTGTGCGTTCAGGAACGAGTTCGTGCGGCCCGGCAAATCGGCCGTGACGGGCACTGAGGTGGTCTGGACGGTGATGACGCCGACTTCGGGCGTCTGCGGCGGAGGCGCCGATTGTTTTTGTCCGCAGGCTGCAAGGATGATGGCAGCCGTCGCGGCACTGATTAAGCGGAATGGAACCCGTTCGACGCGCATGGAAGCGACCTCTGTCTAAGACTGAGTTTGAAATAAGTGCGCGGCCGCCTTCTACGGGCAGGCCGCGCACGAGCGTCTCGACGACGCTGACCTACAGCCGGCAGGCGCTGATGCGACCGGTTCGCCGACTTGTCATTCAGATGCCCGCGCGCGGCGCTGTGCGGCGCTGGCCGGAGGGACGGCCTTGACGGGCGTACAAATTGAAAGCTGTGTCGGATATTAACCGGTCGATGCTGCCTGGGCCATCGATCGACGGAGGGTATTGTATATACATTCATGAACGAATGTTAAAGTGACGACCGATGTCCGGGACGGGGCGTGCGAGCGGATTCGTCTCCGCGGCATCGATTACTCTCGACAAACATTCGACATGGCTGCGGTTGCGCCAGCAACGAAGCAGGAGCAGAAGTAAGCAGGAGATGACGGCTAAGCCGCAAGATATGGTCAGACGAACCAAGGAAGAAGCGCTCGAGACGCGCAATCGAATCCTCGACGCCGCCGAGCGCGTATTTTTCGAGAAGGGTGTATCGCGCACGTCGCTTGCCGACATCGCGCATGAGGCCGGCGTGACGCGCGGCGCGATCTACTGGCACTTCGCCAACAAGGGCGATCTTTTCACCGCGATGTTCGATCGCAGCCTGCTGCCGCTCGACGAACTCGTGGAGGCCTCGCTCGATACGAAGGAACCCGACCCGCTCGGCCGGATGCGCGACATCTTTATCTGGTGCATGCGCAATATCGCGCTCGACGAGCAGCGCCGGCGGGTTTTCGACATCCTCTTTCTCAAGTGCGAGTTCGTCGAAGAGATGGGTCCGGTGCGCGAGCGGCACCAGAACAACATGCGCGAGGGCATCGAGAGGATCGAGCGCGGTCTTTTCAACGCGATCGAGCAGGGGCAACTGCCCGCCACGCTCGACACGCGGCTCGCCACGACGCTCCTGCACGCGCTGTTCACGGGGATTCTGCACGACTCGCTGATGCTGCCCGAAGGCGTCGATCTCGATCGCGACGCCGAGCGCCTCCTCGACGCCTGTTTCGACTCGCTGCGCTTCAGCCCGGCGCTGCGCTCAACCCACCGCGCGAGCTGAACGCGCCTTCTGGTTCGACGCGTAGATCGTGTCGCGCGCGGGCGGTGCGCCGGTATCGAGCGCGGCGAGCCATTCGTCGGTCGTCAGCACGGCCGCGAAGCGCGACTGCATCACCACCGTGAATACGCGATGGATCTCTTCCGCGCTCGCCCTGCCCGCACGGTTTTCATAAGGCACGGCGCCGGTCGCGTCGGCGAGGAATTCCACCGACAAACCGGCGTGCACCGCGTGCTTCACCGTCGAATCGTCGCAGTTGTGGGTCATGTACCCCGCGATCACGATCGTGTCGATGTCATGTTGCGCGAGCCAGGCGGCGAGATCGGTGCCGGCGAAGGCGCTCGGCATCGATTTTTCGATCAGATGCGCGCGCGGCCGGGTCGCGACCACCTCGTGCAGTGCGGCACCGTCCGATCCGCGCGCAAAAAGCGGCGACGCGGCGGGCGCCACGTTCTGCACGACGACGACCGGCACGCCATGCCGGTTAGCGGCGTCGATCGCCCGGCCGACATTGGCGAGCGACACGTTTACATCGGGATATTCGATTGGCAGGTTGCCGGTGACGTATTCATTCTGTACATCGATTACGATCAGCGCACGGCGGGACATGGTCTGGCTCCTTCGGAATGGCTGTGGACGGAACCCATTCTCGCAAGCCACGAGCGTTCTACGTCGCCATATCGGCGGGAGTTTCGAGCGGTCTAGCGGAGCGGCAAGCGCCTACTGCAACCCCACCCGCTGCGCAAAGAACGCGAACAACGCGATGCAGACAAGCATCGTCGCCCACGCCCAGCCGGGCAAGCCGAGCGGATGCGGATCGTCCGAATGGTCGCGGTCGTGACGTCCCAGCCCATGCCCCGGCAGCCGGTGATGCAGCACACCGCTCGCGGCATCGGCGGCCGGCGCGCGAAGCTGGCGCGGCGGATTGCCCGCGCGCCGCGAAAATGCCGCCGACATCGTGCTCGGCCGCAGAAACACATGACGCCGCGAACTGGCTTCCTGCTGCGCCCGAATCGACGGCAAGCCGTGCTTCGCACGCACGACTTCGCAGAACTCGGAGAAGAAATCGTCGGCCACTTCGCGCAGCGAGTTTTCGATCTGCCGCGACGGCAAGCCGGCGAGCGGACCCGAAACGGTCGCCCAGACGGTGTATTCGACCCACGTCGATTCGCTGGTGGCGTCCGGATTGAGCGCGACGGCAATCTGCCCGCGCAACGACCCGACGCCTTCGCCGCGCGCCTTGAAGCTGAGCGTGCGGGCGTAGTTGTCGGAGGAGGAACTGGATGCACCGGCGGGAGAGGCCGCGTCCGGTTCGCCTTCCGCGTGCGCCGCCTGCCTCGTGCGGCCGGCCGTGTGCGCGCGGATCTCGTAGCGCGCACGCAACGCGCCGAGCGGCACGATCATCGTGAGCGCGTATTCGCCGCCGGGCAAGCGCGCGAACGATTCACAGTTGTCGAGACTCGCGCGCAGCAACGCCAGGTCGCCAAGCGCTTCCCGGACGTGCGCCGGGTCGAGCGGAACACGCAACGCATCGGTGACTTCCATCTGAGCCTCCCAGGCAAAGATTGCACTCGTTTGTTTTTCTTGCGGCGTTGGTAAATCAGGAAGTCTCGTCGATACGATCGACGCGCGATGCATAAAACGCAAGGTAACCCTTGATTTGCGCAGCACCCTCGATGGGTTGTTCGTAGCTCCAGGCGGCGTTTTCGACCGGACCGTCTTCGGTCAGCAGATGGTAATAGGTGGCGTCGCCCTTGAACGGGCAATGCGAGGTATGGATCGAGCGTTCGAGACGCGCCATGTTCACGTCGGCGCGGGGGAAATAATGCACGGGTGGCAGGCCGGTTTCCGCTAGCGTCAGCGACGCATGGGTGTCCGCGTAGGTGACGCCCTGATGGATCACCCGGCAGCGACGGCCGTTCGGCGTGATCTCGATGCGATGCGCGGATTGATGCGTGTCGGTATTCATCGATGCCCTCCCGGTTCGGCTGAGGAGAAAACGCGAGGCCGCCTTCCAACTTCGTGCCAGTTTCATGCCGATACTGCGCGCACAAAAAAAGCCACGGACCAAGACGATGCCCGTGGCTTCATTATGAGCAAACTCCGGCCGGCTGTGTGGGCGCTTTCGCTCCCTTGACGAAGACTTTTTGCGCGGCCGGCGCCGGCTGCGCCTCGCTAAGCGCTCACTGAATGCTCCAGTGGAAAGCGACTTTCGCCCTGCCGGGGCCCGAGACGCTCACTGCACGGTGCTGTTCCTGGTCCTTGTACTTCGCGTACACGGTGTACTGGCCCGGCGGCAGCTTCACGAGCATGTAAGGCCCCATCGCCTCGGTGCCGAGCACCTCGCCGTTTTTCCCATCCACGATCCTCACGTGGACGCCGGATAGATAGTCCGCGGTCGGCCCCGTAAAGCGCAACGAAAGCGGCCAGCGCGACTGTTCGCGCAACAGCGCCTTCGATTCGTCGAGACCGACGCCGCCCGAGGTGTACGAGACGCTGCCTTGCTGCTGAACCTGCGGCAGCCCGCCGCCGTTCGTGTTGCCCGCGCTGCTCATGTCGCTGGTATCGGTGGTCGACGCCTGCGCCCACGCGCCGCCGGCCGTGCCGAGCGCCACGATTGCCGCTACCGCGGCCGCCATCGTCGTCGTGCGGCTGCTCCTGGTCCTGATCGTCATTGGGTCCGCTCCTTGTGTCCGCTTGTCCGCGGGCTTAACCGGAATCACGCCCGATGCGTCGCTCCGACGCGATGGGGCACCAGGCACCTGCCCCGCATACTTCGTGCCCGGTCGGTCAGAAGCACGCCGCGTTCAGCCCAGGTCGACCGGCACGAAGATCTGCGCGTCGTCGCGCTGGATCAGGAGCGCGAGGCTGTCGCCGGCGTGCGCCACCATCGATTTCAACTGCTGCACGCTCGTCACCGGCTGGCCGTTCACCGCGAGGATCACGTCGCCGGGCTGGATGCCCGCGTTCGCCGCCGCGCCGCTCGCCTGCTGCACGATCAGGCCGCGCGAGAGCGAACTGTCCTGCTTTTCCTCCGGCGTGAGCGGCCGCACCGCAACGCCCAGGCGCGCGTCCTGCGCCGACGCCCCGCCGTTGTCGCCGTTGGCGGTTGCCGTCTTGGCATCCGCCAGCGCGCCGATCGTCACCGTCAGGTCCTTGGTGCCCTTGTCACGCCACACTTGCATCTTCGCCTGGCTGCCCGGCGCGAGCCCGGCGACCTGCGACGGCAACGCGGTCGAGTCCGCGACCGGCGTGCCGTTCAGCGACACGATCACGTCGCCCGGCTGCAGCCCTGCCTTCGCGGCCGGTCCGCCCGGCTCGACGGAACTCACGAGCGCGCCCTGCGGCGTCTTCATGCCGAACGAATTGGCCAACGTCTGGTTCATGCCCTGCACCGTCACGCCGAGGCGGCCGCGATCGACGTGGCCGGTCTTCACGAGCGCGTCCTTCACCTTGATCGCCTCGTTGATCGGGATCGCGAACGAAAGGCCCTGGAAGCCACCCGTCTGCGAATAGATCATCGAATTGATGCCGATCACTTCGCCTTGCAGGTTGAAGAGCGGGCCGCCCGAGTTGCCGGGGTTGACCGGCACGTCGGTCTGGATGAACGGCGTGTAGTTCTCGTTCGGCAGCGAGCGCGATTTCGCGCTGATGATGCCCGACGTCACCGTGTTGTCGAAGCCGTAAGGCGAGCCGATCGCGACGACCCACTGGCCGACCTTGCTGCCGTTCGGATCGCCGATCTTGACGATCGGCAGGTTCTTCGCGTCGATCTTGAGCACCGCGACGTCCGACTGCTTGTCGGCGCCGACGACCTTCGCGCGGAACTCGCGCTTGTCGGTGAGCTTGACCGTGACGACGTTCGCGCCGTCGACTACGTGCGCGTTCGTCAGGATGTAGCCGTCGCTGCTGACGATGAAGCCGGAACCGAGACCTTCGCTCGGACGATCCGCGCCCGGGGCGCCGTTGCCGCCGCCGAAGCCGGGCATGCCGCCGAAGCGCTTGAAGAACTGATAGAGCGGATCGCTCGGGTCGATCGGCAACTGCGCCGCGCCGCCGTTGTTGCCATTTCCGCCGCGCGACGCCTGCTTGACGACATGCTTCGCGCTGATGTTCACGACCGCGGGACCGTAGGTTTCGACGAGCCCGGAGAAGTCGGGAATACCCGTTTTCGCGGCGGCTTCGGCCGGCATCAGCGCGGCGGCCTGCGCCGGCGCGATGACCTGGGGCGCCGGCACGTTGTTGTGACCGGCCACATAGCCCGCCGACAACGCAACCGCGACGGCCACTGCAACTGCGCTGCGGGTAATGATCTTCGAATTCATCGTGTGCTCCTGATCGTCCTGATCGTTATCGTCCTGACTGGGGGTGCGCGTGCGTCGCGCGACGTTGAAACGAAGCATAAAGGGCGTGTCTTAAGAGAGTCTTAATCGGCGAAACGTTGCTCGGAGGGCGAGATTCGGCGGCCACGCGTGCGTCGCAATTAGTCTGTCATCCGTAATATTTAGTGAAGAATTGAACCGATTGTGCGCGAAGCGCCGTTCTGAAAGCGACTGCGTGCTAATTTCACGCCCCATTCTGGAAGAGTCGCGATGAAACAAACTACCCCTGATGGTGCCGCACTCCGGCAAGCGGCCAAGACCGGCGCACTCATCGCGCTGTTTGCCGCGCAACCCGCCTTCGCCTTTTCGGGCGGCCTCGAAGACCGGCTGGCGGACATCATCTCCACGATCGTGCTGATCTTCGTTCCGATTGGCGGCGTCGTGCTTTTCTGGAAGGTGCACATCCTGCCGGAAATCGCCGCCGAGAAACGTCATCATCCGCAAAAGGAAGCGATCAAGGTGCTGTGCATCATGTCGCTGCTGTTCGGCGGGCTGCTCTGGCCGTTTGCGTGGCTGTGGGCCTATACGAAGCCAGTCGGCTATCGCGCGGCGTACGGGCGTGACAAGCACGACGACTACTACGCCGAGCAGGCAGCCACAGCGGCAGAACAGACACCCGCGCCTTCCGGTGCCGTCGACGCCGACGCGCTCCGCCGGGAAATCGCCAGCCTTCAATCGCGCCTCGCGGCAGTCGAGGCCAAGCCATCCGCGAAGGCCACGCTTCCTCCGGCCCTTTGAATTCGTCTCTACGCATCTTCGCGGGGTAACACCATGCTGGAACTGCTCGCCTGTGCCTACGCTTTTTTGGTGTGGCTCATCTTCATCAAGCTGAAACTGCTGCCCTGGAACATCAAGTCGCAAGTCGGGGTGGTCGCGTTCGGCGCGGCGGCGCTCACGCTGCTCGTCTTCACGATCAACGTCACCGCGCCTTCCACGGGCGACGTCCGGGTGACCAACTACGTCGTCGAGATCGTGCCGCGCGTGACGGGACGCGTGATCGAGGTGCCGATCGAAGGCAATCGCCCGGTCAAGAAGGGCGACGTCCTGCTGCGAATCGACCCGGAACCGTTCGAACTCCAGGTTCGCCAACTGGAGGCACAACTCGTCGGCGGCCAGGCGGATGCGCACCAGTTCGACCACGACCTGAAGGTCGCGCAGAGCAACACCGCCGCCGCCGAAGCGCCGCTGCAACTCGCGCGCCAGCGCCTCAAACAGGCAACCGAACTCGCGGCCAAGGGCGCCGGCACGCAATACGACGTCGAGACCTATCGCGCCGAGGTGCAGCGCGACGAAGCCGCCGTGCTCGCCGCCCGGCAGGCAGAGCAGAAGGTGCGGCTCTCCATCGGTGCGACTTACGACGGCGACGTGTCGTCGGTGGCGGCGTTGAAGGCGCAGCTCGCCACCGCGCGCTGGAACCTGGAGCAGACCGTGATCCGCGCGCCCGCCGACGGCTACGCGATCAACCTGCAGGTGCGCCCGGGCTCCTACGCCGCAGCGTTGCCGCTCAAGCCGGTGATGAGCTTTGTCGAGACGAGCCAGCAGGTGATCGCTTTCTTCGACCAGAACCAGTTGACCAGGGTCGCGCCCGGCAACGAGGTGGAAGTTTCGCTCAAGTCGCGGCCCGGCCAGATCCTGAAGGGTCGCGTGAACTCGATCATCTGGGCGACCGCCCAAGGCCAGTTCAACGCGAGCGGCACGCTGCCGACGACTGCCGCCGAAGCGGAACATGGCGCGCGCCCGCTGCAGTACGCAGTGAAGATCGACATGGAGCACATGAACACGCTCGATCTCGCGATGGGCGCGCGCGGCGACGCCGCCATCTACACCGAACACATGAAGGCGCTGCACATGGTGCGCAAGGTGATCGTGCGGGTGAGCAGCAAGCTCAACTATCTCGTGTTCAAACTGGAATGAGGACGAACACGATGCGTATGAATTCAGCGCTTCTGCTGACGTCCCTGTGCCTCGCGCTGTCTCTCGCGGGTTGCGCGAACCTCACCCCGCCCGCCGCCGACGATGCCTACAACCAGGCCATGCGCGGCGCGGCGCTGCCCGACTCGTGGGCGGCGAGCACCGCGCGCGCGGCCTTCCAGCCCGAATGGCTCGGCTTCGCGAAGTCGGGTGAAGTGCAGCAACTGATCGACGAGGCGCTCGCCCACAATCCCGACCTGCGGGCGGCGGCGAGCCGGCTCGAGCAATCGCGGCTGCAGGTGCAGATCGCGAGCGCCGATCTCCTGCCGACGGTCGGCTTCGGCGCAGGCTACGCGAGCGAGCCGACGCCGGGCAAGTCGTTCAATGCCAACGGCTACGGCCTCGTGCTGAGTTGGGAGCTCGACCTCTGGGGCCGCGCGCGGGCCGAGCAGAAAGGCGCGGAAGCGCTCTACCGTTCGGCGCAGGACGACTACGCGTACGCGCGCCAGTCGCTGGCGGCGGCCGTCGTGCGGGCGTGGCTTGCGAGCGCCGAAGCGAGCCAGCAACTGGCGCTCGCGCAGCAGACGCGGGCCGCGACCGCGCAACAGGTCGCGCTCATGCAGACGCGCAAGCGCGTGGGTAAAGCGAGCGAGCAGGACGTCGTGCTCATCTCGACGCAACTCGACTCGCTCGACGAAACCGTCCAGCAAGTGCAACAGAGCCGCGACGCCGCGTTGCGCGGCCTCGAACTGCTGCTCGGACGCTATCCGTCGGCGAGCGTGGCAACGGCGGCGAACCTGCCGGCATCGCCCGAGCCGCTGAGCGCTGGCGTGCCTGCGAACCTGCTTGAGCGGCGCCCGGATATCGTCGCTGCGCGCGAGCGCTTCGTCGCCAGCTATTTCGGCGCGCAGGAGGCGAAAGCCGCGCGCTTGCCGCGGCTCACGCTGTCGGCGGGTGTCGGCCGTCTGCACAAGGATTTCTTCGACTTCGTCAACGTGCACAAGACCGTGTTTCCGCTTGGCGCGACGTTCACGTGGCCGATCTTCGACGGCGGCACGCTCCAGACGACCTTTCTCATCCGCACGGAGGCGCAGCAGGAAGCGCTTGCGAATTACAGCCGCGTGATCCTGACCGCAATCGGCGAAGCCGAGAACGCGATGGCGGCGGAGCAGAGTTTGTCGCAGCGGTCCGCGACGATCGGCCGGCAGGTCGATGGTTATCGGCGTTCGGTGCAACTGGCTCAGGTTCAGCAGCGGGTCGGCAAGGCCGATGAATACGACGTGCTCGGGCAGCAGTTGCAGCTTTATCGCGCACAAAGCGCGCAGGTGCGGCTCGCAACGGAGCGGCTCGTGCAGCGGGTGAACCTGCATCTGGCACTTGGCGGCGATTTCTAGCCGCTGGCGCCTGTGGTTGAGTGCGGGTGGTTTCACCGTTCGATGGGCAGGCGGCTCAACCCGCGGCTCAACCCAGGCGCGCATCGCGCGGCAACAACTCGCGTCCCTCAAAACCTCACGGTAACGAGCAGCCCACCGCCCGGCGATTCCCCGAGTTCCACCTTCGCGCCATGCTGGAGTGCGATCCGCCGCACGATCGCAAGCCCGAGCCCGCTCCCCGCCACATCCGTGCGCGCGCGACTCGCACCTTCTCCCACGCGATAGAACCGGTCGAACACGCGCTCGCGTTCCTCCGCCGGGATGCCCGGCCCGCTATCCGCGATACGCACGACCGCGCGTCCCTCCTCCACCTTCAGCGATACATCCACCCGCCCGCCTCCCGGCGTGTACTTCGTCGCGTTGTCGATCAGGTTGTTGAGCATCACGCGCAGCGACTCGGGGTCGCCCGTCATCGTCGCGGCTTCGCTCGCCTCGATGCCAAGATCGACGCCGCGCTGCTGCGCCAGCAGCACACTGCTGCCGACACATTCGTCCAGCAACGCGTGCAGATCGACAGGTTTCATCGGCGTCTTGCTATCCGGCTCCGAGCGAGCGAGCGCGAGCAGTTGCTCGGCAAGACGCGTCGCGCGCGCGATGCCGGCCTGCAGGTCCGACAGCGCTTCCTTGCGCGAGACGTCGTCCTGCGCACGCGCGACGAGCTGCGCCTGAATCTGCACGGCCGCAAGCGGCGTGCGCAGTTCGTGGGCGGCATCGGCGACGAAGGCCTTTTGCGTATCGAGCGCCGTTGCGAGCCGCGCGAGCAACGCGTTCAGCGCGCGCACGACGGGCCGCACTTCCTGCGGCAAACGCGTGTCGGGCAAAGGTTCGAGCGCTTCCGGGTGGCGCGTGTCGAGCGCGCGCGTCACGCGCTGCAACGGCGCCAGCCCGCGCCCGACGATCACCCACACCGCCAGCCCGAGAAACGGCAGCAGCAGCACGAGCGGCCACAACGTGCGCCACGCGACGCCCGCCGCGAGGCGGTTGCGAATCGAGAGCGGCTGGGCGATCTGCACGACGTTATCGCCGACGATCGCGCTATACACGCGCCATGCGCCGCGCGCCGTCAATTCGGTGGAAAAGCCAAGTTCCGCGTGCGGCGCGAGCGGCACGCGCGGATGCGAGTAATACATCAGCACGCCATTGCGATTCCAGATCTGGATCACGACGCCCTCGTCGCTGCCGCTGCGCGACGTGAGCACCGACGAAAACGGCTCCGATGGCAGCGCGGCCGCGATCTGCTGCAACTGGTAGTCGAAGAGTTCGTTGGCTTCGGCGAGCGCCTGCCGGTAGATCAACCAGCCCGCAAACCCCACGCCGACGATCACGAGCGCTAGCAGCCAGACGAGCAACTGGCGGCGAATCGAATGCATCAGGCGTCCTTCGCGACCATGTAGCCGAGGCCGCGCACATTGCGGATCAGGTCCGCGCCGAGTTTCTTGCGCAGCGAGTGGATGTAGACCTCGACCGTATTGCTGCCGATCTCCTCGCCCCAGCCGTAGATCTTTTCTTCGAGCTGGCTCTTCGAGAGCACCGCGCCCGGCCGCGCCATCAACGCTTCGAGCAGCGCGAACTCGCGCGCGGAGAGCGCGATCGGCGCGCCGTCGAGCGTGACCTGGTGGCCGACGGGATCGAGCGTCAGTCCGCCGTGGCGCACCAGCGACTCGCCGCGCCCCACGTGCCGGCGGATCAGCGCGCGCATGCGGGCGCCGAGTTCGTCGAGATCGAAGGGCTTGACGAGGTAATCGTCGGCGCCGGCGTCCAGCCCCTTCACGCGATCGGCAACCGCATCGCGCGCGGTGACGATCAGCACCGGCACCGCGTTGCCGCGTGCGCGCAGGCTCTTGAGCACATCGAGGCCGTCGCGCTTCGGCAGGCCGAGGTCGAGCAGCATCAGGTCGTAGGGCTCGCCGCCAACCGCGGTCAGCGCCGCTTCGCCGTCCTGCACCCAGTCCACGGCGAAACCATCGGTGCGCAGCGCTTTCCTCACGCCCTCGGCGATCATCCGATCATCTTCGACTAGCAGGATTCGCATCGCGTGCTCTTTCTCGTAAGGGTGCGGCCCATTTTAGCCGCGACGCTTCCCGCAAGGATTAAGCGGGACTTAAAGCGATCTCGCGGCGGACCAGGATCGTGCGCAACATACGGCAACGATTTAGCAAGGAAGCTTGTCTACAATAGCCGCTTCGTTCGAGCGCGCTTGCCACGGCAAGCCGCTTTCGCCGCGCCTGTCTACTCGCATCGAAGAAGAATTCATGCCGCTTGCCTCGTTCTCCGCTTCTTCCCGTTGTATCACCGCGCGCTTGTCATCGGGCGCGCTCGCCGTGGCGCTCGTCGTCGTCAGCGCGACGCTCGGCTATGCGCCCGCCGCCGACGCCCGCGGCGGCGGCGGCCCCAAGGCCGAATCGCAGGCGCCCAAGCACGCCGCGCATGGCGCCGTCAAAAGCAAACACGCGGAGCGCCAGGAGCGCGTCGCGGTGCCTTCGGGTCCGCTTCCCGCCACCGTGATGGCCGCGCTCGCGCGGGCGCACGTGCCGTTGTCGTCGATGAGCGTCGTCGTGCAGCGCATCGGCGCGCCGGTGCCGCTCGTCGCGATCAACGCGACTCAGCCGATGCTCCCCGCCTCGACGATGAAGCTCGTCACGACCTACGCCGGACTGTCGCTGCTCGGCCCCGACTATCGCTGGAAGACGACCGCCTACGCCGACGGCGAAGTCGATACGCAAGGCGTGCTGCACGGCAACCTCTACATCCAGGGCACGGGCGATCCGAAGCTCGTGCCGGAAGAACTGATCGACCTCGTCGACCAGATTCGCCGCAACGGCATCACCGGCATCGACGGCGCGCTCGTGCTCGACAAGCGCTATTTCGATCCCTCGACGCGCGATCTCCCCGCCTTCGACAACGACGATTCCGCGCCGTACAACGTCGGCCCCGACCCGCTGCTGTACGCGTTCAAGTCGTTGTCGTTCACGCTGACACCGAATCCCGACGGCCAGGTTTCCATCGACGTGCTGCCGCAGCTCGCGCAACTGCAGATCGACAACGAGCTGCGCGTGACGCGCGGCGCATGCGCGGGATCGCTGCCGGCGGCGTCGCCAAGCGTCGCGCAGACGACCGGCGGTTTCGTGCAGGCGTCGTTCATCGGCGACTATCCGCTGCGTTGTGGCTCGCGCACGATCAACGTCGCGGCGCTCGACCATTCCACCTTCTTCGCCGGCGGCTTTCTGGCGCTGTGGAAGCAGACCGGCGGCACGTTCAACGGCGCGACCCGCGAAGGCGCGACGCCGTCGGGCGCGCGGCTCGTCGGCACGCACCGCAGCCCCGTGCTCGCCGACATCGTTCGCGACATCAACAAGTTCAGCAACAACGTGATGGCGCGCAACCTGTTCCTCACCATCGGCGCGGCCACCGCGAAGCCGCCCGCGACGACCGCCAAGTCCGCGCAGGCGATCCAGTCGTTCCTGCGCCGCAGCGCGCTGCCGATGCCGGGCCTCGCGCTCGACAACGGCTCCGGCCTCTCGCGCGACGAAACCATCAGCGCGCTCTCGCTCGCCGATCTTCTGCAAGCCGCGAACTCGAGCCCGGTCGCGCAGGTGTTCACCGAATCGCTGCCGATCGCGGGCGTCGACGGCACCATGCGCAACCGTCTCACCAACGCGGGCGCGCTCGGCAACGCGCACATCAAGACCGGCACCCTGCGCGACGTGCGGGCCATCGCGGGCTATGTGGGTTCGGAGAACGGCGAGACCTATGTCGTCGTGAGCTTCATCAACGATCCACGGGCGGAAGCGGCGCGCGCCGCCCACGATGCGCTGCTCGAATGGGTGTACGAGGGCGCGCGCAAGGTGGGCGTCGCGGAATAGCACGGGCGTACGCGTCTTCGAATATTCCTTCTACGAAGTAGCGAGCGCCGCCGTGCGCTCGCCGTGTACGCTGTCGGGCACGGCGGCACAGACCGCTTCTATGGAGGAAGACAATCATGCAATTCGATACCGGATTGCTCCTGCCGGCATCCGACGCCGGCCGTCACGCGCATTTCGCGCACCTTCATTGAACCGTGAATGCACGCATGCGGAACCGCCGCGCAGGGTGAACGCACGTTCGCGTCGCCACTCGACGCTTCACCGCGCCGAAGCGGCACGATCGGACGCAAGCGGGCACGATTCGAAACATCTGATGGAGGCGGGAAGATTCGGTAAGCTATCGCACGCTGCGCACGCGGCGCAAATTGATAAAAAACGCGGCGCATCAGCCGCGGCACTCATTAAAAGATTCGCCAAGAATTGGAGACGAGGTCGATGAACAAGTCCTACACGGTCCGCAGCGCCATGGTGCGCTTTGCACAAATCGCCACCGCGAGCGCGGCAATCGCACTGCTCGCCGCGTGCGGCGGCGGCAGCGACGACAACAACAACTCGACGCCGCCGGGCGGCATCAAGCTGCAGGTCGTGGCGTTCGGCGACAGCCTGTCGGACGCCGGCACGTATTCGACGGTCATCACCCCGGCCTTCGGCGGCGGCCGCTTCACGACGAATCCGGGCCTGGTCTTCACGCAGAACGTCGCGCAGTATTACGGCAACACGCTGACACCCGCCGCGACCGGCGGCTTCGGCGTGCCGCTCACGCCGCAAGCCGGCCTGGACTACGCGCAGGGCGGCTCGCGCGTGAAGCTGCAACCGGGCATCGGCCACGCGACGACCGGCGCGGCGAGCGACGCGTTCTCGCAAGCGACCACCATCCCGATCAACGACCAGGTCAGCACCTATATCGCCGCACACGGCAGCTTCAACGCGAACCAGCTCGTGCTGATCAACGGCGGCGCCAACGACATCCTGCTCAATCTCGCTCAGGCCCAGGGCGCGGCCGCCGCCGCGGCAGCCGGACAAATCCCGCCGGCCGCCGCACAAGCTGCGGCCACGGCGGCATCGGCTGCGATCCAGCAGGCCGCCCTCGATCTGGCGACCGTCATCGGCCGGGTCGTGCAAGCCGGCGCGACGCACGTCGTCGTATCGAACGTGCCGGACATCGGCACCACGCCGCAGGGCCTGATGAGCGCCGACAAGGGCGTAACCCTCAGCAACGCGTCGAACGGCTTCAACCTCGTGCTCAAGACCGCATTGACGCAGACCGGGCTGATTTCCAAGGTCGTCTACGTCGACGTGCCGCCGCTGCTTGCCAATATCACGGCAAACTTCCAGTCGCTGGGTTTCACTGTGTCGAACACGGGCACCGCGTGCAATCTCCAGGCGATGGTCACCGCCGCCGCGAAGTTCGGCGAGACGGACCCGACGGCTTTCGGCAGTTCGCTGTTCTGCTCGCCGCAGACTCTGACGGTCGCGGGCGCGGACCAGACGTACATGTACGCGGACACCATCCATCCGACGACGCACCTGCATCTGCTCTACGCACAAGCCGTCGAGAAGGCGATTGCCGCGTCGGGTCTCGGCAAGTGATCCGCGGCTGATACGCGCTTGAATGCAAAACGCCCGGTCTCGCGACCGGGCGTTTTGCTTTTCACGAGGCGACTGCGGCGCGGCTCTATTCGTGTGCTTCAAACGCCGCAGCCGCGCGGCCGAGCCGGTCGTTCACCGCGATCCATTCGATCGAATCCGGCAGCTTCTCGATCAAAATCCGCTCGACATTCGCCCGGTCCAGCGCGCGGAGCAGCCCGTAGAGATCGCGTGCGTAGGTCTGCGGGTCTTCCGGCGCTACGATGAAATGCACGTTCGGCGCGTCCGCCCACCGGCCCGCACTCGACTTCCGCGCAACCAGCGCGATCTTCCTTCCGCCCGAACCATGCGCCGCGAGCAGCGGCTCGATCGCGGCGAACGGCAGCAACGCGAGCGGCGTGCGCGGCGCGTAGTGCGCCTTCAGCGTGCCGGAAGCGCGCGGCGCGGTGGCATCGGTGCCGTCGGGCAGACGCGGCGCGACGCCGATCACGTCCGCGATTTCCTGCGGGCTCACGTGCCCCGGGCGCAGCAAGGCAGGAAACCCGCGCGACAAATCCAGGATCGTCGATTCGATGCCGACGTCCGCCGCGCCGCCATCGAGCACATGGACGCTCGCGCCGAACTCGTCGCGCACGTGCTGGGCGGTGGTCGGGCTGACGTGCCCGAAGCGGTTCGCCGACGGCCCCGCCACGCCGGCGTGTCCGCCCTTTCCGGCGCGAAGCGCGCTGAACGCCGACAAAAGCTGCTGCGCGACCGGGTGCGACGGCGCACGAATCCCGACCGAATCCTGCCCGCCGCTCACCGCCGCCGGAATATGGGCCGCGCGCTTGAGGATCAACGTGAGCGGGCCGGGCCAAAAGGCGTCGATCAGCTTGACGGCATCGGGGACAAGCGACTGCACCCAATACGCCGGATCGCCTTGCGGCGCGAGATGCACGATCACCGGATGATTCGCCGGCCGCCCCTTCGCGGCGTAGATACGGGCGATGGCCTCGGGATTCTCGGCATCGCCGCCGAGTCCGTACACCGTCTCGGTCGGAAACGCGACGAGTTCGCCCGCATCCAGCAGCGCCGCCGCTTCGTCGATCAGCGCGGCGCTCGGGTAGATGATGCTCATCGGCGCTCGCTCAATCGAGCGGAATATGCAGCATGCGCGCGCAATCGCGCGCCGCCGTGCGGGCTTCTTCGAGCGTCGCCGCCGTGAAGTTGATGTGGCCCATCTTGCGGCCCGCGCGCGCTTGTTCCTTGCCGTACAGATGCAGGCGCGCGGCCGGCATCGCCGCGACGTCGGTCCACGGCGGCGTGCGCGACTTCTTGCCGTCGAACCAGACATCGCCGAGCAGGTTCAGCATCGCGGCCGGCGAATGCTGGCGCGTGTCGCCGAGCGGCATGCCGGTCATCGCGCGAACCTGCTGCTCGAACTGGCTGGTGGCGCACGCATCGACCGTGTAGTGCCCCGAGTTGTGCGGACGCGGCGCCATTTCGTTGGCGATCAGCGAGCCGTCTTCGAGGATGAAGAACTCCACGCACAGCACGCCGATATACCCGAGCTTCGCGGCGATCGTGAGCGCGGCGTCCTGCGCCTGCGCGACGAGCGACGCGGACGCGTCGGGCGCGGGCACGACGGTCTTCGCGAGAATGCCGTTGACGTGCGAGTTCTGCGCGAGCGGGAACACGGCCGACTTGCCGTCGCCGCCGCGCGCGATCAGCACCGATACCTCGAACTTCAGCGGCATGCGCTTTTCGAGCACGCACGGCACGCCGGACAGCGACGCATACGCGGTGCGCACTTCATCGACGTTGCGCACGCCGATCTGGCCTTTGCCGTCGTAGCCAAGACGCGCGGTCTTCAGGATGCCCGGCAGTACGGCGGCGATCTTCTCATCGGGGATCGCCGCGAGCGCTTGCGGCGATTCGATCACGACGTGCGGCGCGACCGGCACGCCCGCGTCGCAGATAAAGCGCTTCTCGGCCACGCGATCCTGCGCAATCGCAACGCAACTCGCCGCCGGACTCACGAACGTGCAGTTCGCGAGGAATTCGAGACTCGCGGCCGGCACATTCTCGAATTCCGTCGACACCGCCGCGCACAGGCGGCCGAGTTCGGTGAGCGCGGTTTTGTCGTCGTAGGCGGCGCGGATGTGCCGGTCGGCGACGGCGCCCGCCGGGCTCGCTTCGTCCGGATCGAGGACGGCGACGCGATAGCCCATCGACTGCGCCGCGAAGCAGAACATGCGGCCGAGCTGGCCGCCACCGACCATGCCGAGCCAGGCGCCCGGCAGGATGGGTGAAACCGGAGAGTTGTGTGGATTCATCTTGGTGTGGTCAGGGCTTTGGCAAGCCGTGGGGACAACGTCTCAAAGCGTCTCAAAGCGGCGGCAAGACCATCGCGTGCGCCGCTTCGTTCTGGCGCACGCGGAACGCGGCGAGGCGTTCGGCGTACTCGTCGTTCGTGCCGGAGAGTATCGATACCGCGAAGAGCGCCGCGTTCGCCGCGCCCGCCTCGCCGATCGCGAACGTCGCGACCGGCACGCCCTTGGGCATCTGCACGATCGAATGCAGCGAATCGACGCCCTTCAGGTACTTGCTCGCCACCGGCACGCCGAGCACCGGCACCGTCGTCTTCGCGGCGAGCATGCCGGGCAGATGCGCCGCGCCGCCCGCGCCCGCGATGATCGCACGGACGCCGCGCGCGCGGGCGGTCTCGGCGTATTCGAACATCTCGTCCGGCATGCGGTGCGCCGAGACGACTTTCGCCTCGTACGGCACGCCGAATTCCTGCAGGATCGCGACCGCGTGCTTCATCACGTCCCAGTCGGAACTGGAACCCATCAGCACCCCGACGACCGGCGCGCTGTGTGTATGTGCGGTCTGTGCTTCACTCATCTGGTTGTTTCCCGTTTCAGGTTACGCGAGCGATTGCCCGGTCAGGCGCTGAAGCGCTTCCTCGTACTTCTCGGCGGTCTTGGCGATCACCTCGTCCGGCAGCTTCGGCGCGGGCGGCTCCTTCTTCCACGGCTGCGTTTCGAGCCAGTCGCGCACGAACTGCTTGTCGAACGACGGCGGGTTCGTGCCCACCAGGTACGCGTCGGCGGGCCAGAAGCGCGACGAATCGGCGGTCAGCACTTCGTCCATCAGATACAGCTCGCCGCGATTGTCGAGGCCGAACTCGAACTTCGTGTCCGCGATGATGATGCCGCGCGTCGCCGCGTATTCGGCCGCTTCCTTGTATAGCTTGATGGAGATATCGCGGATCGTCGCCGAGAGTTCGGTGCCGATGCGGCGTTCCATCTCATCGTAGGTGATGTTTTCGTCGTGATGGCCCATTTCGGCCTTGGCCGCCGGCGTGAAGATCGGCTCGGGCAGCTTTTGCGCGTTCTGCAGTCCAGGCGGCAATTCGACGCCGCACACCGCGCCCGTCGCCTGATAGTCCTTCCAGCCGCTGCCCGCGAGATAACCGCGCACCACCGCTTCGACGAGAATCGGCTCCAGCCGCTTCACCACGACGGCGCGCCCCTGCACCTGCGCGACCTCCTCCGCCGCGACGACGGTGGCCGGATCGATGCCGGTATTGTGGTTCGGCACGATGTGCGAAAGCTTGTCGAACCAGAAGTCGGCCATCTGGTTGAGCACGCGGCCCTTGTTCGGAATCGGTTCGCCCATGATCACGTCGAACGCCGACAGACGGTCGGTCGTGACGATCAGGAGCTTGTCCTGGCCGACGGCGTAGTTGTCGCGGACCTTGCCGCGGCCGAGCAGCGGCAAGGACGTGATCGTGGATTCGAGGAGTGTGGAACGCGGAGTAGCCATCGTGATCGACCGGAAAAAATGCCGCAAAAATAAAAGCCAAACGCCGTTCCCCGGAAAGGCAGGAACGGCGGCGGGTCAAAACCGAATAAAATGCAAACGGGTCCCGTGGCGGAACCCGTTGATTTTACTCGCTCAATCTCAAAATCATTTGACGATCTGCGCGAGTTCGCCGGACTTGTACTTCTCGGCGATCTTGTCGAGCGGGATGGGCTTGATCTTGCCCGCCTGACCCTCGCAGCCGAACTGCATGTAACGCTCGAGACAGATCTTCTTCGCCGCTTCGCGCGCCGGCTTCAGATAGTCGCGCGGATCGAACTTCGACGGATTTTCCGTGAAATAACGGCGGATCGCACCGGTGATCGCGAGACGCAGGTCGGTGTCGATATTCACCTTGCGCACGCCGTTCTTGATGCCTTCCTGGATTTCCTCGACCGGCACGCCGTAGGTTTCCTTCATGTCGCCGCCGAATTCGCGGATCTCGCCGAGCAGGTTCTGCGGCACCGACGACGAACCGTGCATCACGAGGTGCGTGTTCGGGATGCGCTGGTGGATTTCCTTGATGCGCTGAATGGCGAGAATGTCGCCGGTCGGCTTCTTCGTGAACTTGTACGCGCCATGCGACGTGCCGATGGCGATCGCCAGGGCGTCGCACTGCGTGAGCTTCACAAAGTCGGCGGCCTGCTCGACGTCGGTGAGCAATTGCTCGCGCGTCATCGTGCCTTCGGCGCCGTGGCCGTCTTCCTTGTCGCCCTTCATGGTTTCCAGCGAGCCGAGCACGCCCAGTTCCGCTTCCACCGTCACGCCGATCGAATGCGCCATCTCCACGACCTTGCGCGACACATCGACGTTGTATTCATACGATGCCACCGACTTGCCGTCGGCTTCGAGCGAGCCGTCCATCATCACGCTGGTGAAGCCGCTTCGGATCGCCGCCATGCACACGGCCGGCGACTGCCCGTGATCCTGGTGCATCACGACGGGAATATGCGGATACGACTCGACGGCCGCTTCGATCAGGTGGCGCAGGAACGCTTCGCCCGCGTACTTACGCGCGCCGGCGGACGCCTGCATGATGACGGGCGCGTTGACCTGGTTCGCCGCCGCCATGATCGCCTGCACTTGTTCCAGGTTGTTTACGTTGAATGCCGGGAGTCCGTAGCTGTGTTCGGCTGCGTGGTCCAGCAATTGACGCATTGATACGAGAGGCATTGTGATACTCCATGAGATGAAACGAATTCTGGGCGTACGGCCTTATTTTTTGAGATTTTAGCGAAACGCAAGCGCTGTTCTCGTGCGCTTGCATGCGCTTCTCTCTATTTCGGCACGCCTTTTTCGCGTCCGCCGGCGCCGTTCTGGTCGATCCCGGCGCTTGGCGGACGCTGCAAAATCCGTCTCAGACGGCAATCGTGACGCGGCTCAGAAATCCTCGCCGACGCGCACGATCTTCAGCGTGTTGGTGCCGCCCGCCTGCCCCATCGGCTCGCCGACGGTGAGCACCACCATGTCGCCGCGCGCCGCATAGCCCTTCGACACGACCACTTCCAGCGCCTGATGCAGCGCGGTGTCGCGGTCGGTATTGGTGTTGGTGCCGAGATGCAGCGACGTCACGTTGCGGTAGAGCGCCATCGTCCGCTCGCTGCCGACACGCGGCGTCAGCGCGAAGATCGGCACGTGGGTCCAGTGGCGCGACATCCAGAGCGCGGTCGCGCCGGACTCCGTCAGCGCGACGATCGCCTTCGCGCCGAGGTGATAGGCCGTGAAGAGCGCGCCCATCGCGATCGACTGGTCGATGCGCGTGAACGTGCGGTCGAGGAAATCCTTGTCGAGCTGCGACTCCTCCGACTTCTCCGCTTCGACACAGATCGCCGCCATCGTCTCGATGGTCGTCACCGGATACTTGCCCGCCGCCGTTTCGGCGGAGAGCATCACGGCGTCGGTGCCGTCGAGTACGGCGTTCGCCACGTCCGAGACTTCCGCGCGCGTCGGCACGGGCGCGTGGATCATCGATTCCATCATCTGCGTGGCCGTGATCACGAGCTTGTTCGACTCGCGCGCCATGCGGATCATGCGCTTTTGCAGCGCCGGCACCGCCGCGTTGCCGACTTCGACCGCCAGGTCGCCGCGCGCGACCATGATGCCGTCCGACGCATCGAGAATGCCCTGCAGCGCCGGAATCGCTTCCGCGCGCTCGATCTTCGCGATCATCTTCGGCTTGATGCCGTAGGGGGCGCCCGCGATGTTCGCCAGTTGCCGCGCCATTTCCATGTCGGTGGCGTTCTTCGGGAAGGACACCGCGACGAAATCCGCGCCGAGCGACATCGCCGTCTTGATGTCCTCCATGTCCTTTTCGGTCAGCGCCGGAGCCGTCAGGCCGCCGCCCTGCCGGTTGATGCCTTTGTTGTTCGACAGTTCGCCGCCGACCTTCACCGTCGTGTGGATCTCCTCGCCGATCACGCGCGTCACGTCGAGCACGATCAGGCCGTCGTTCAGCAGCAGGATGTCGCCGGGGCGCAGGTCGCGCGGCAGGTCCTTGTAATCGAGGCCGCAGCGTTCGTTGTTACCCAGTTCGCAGTTGGCGTCGAGAATGAACGGATTGCCCGCGACGAGCATCGTCTTGTTGTTCTCGAACTTGCCGACGCGGATCTTCGGGCCTTGCAGGTCGGCCATCAGCGCGACTTCGCGGCCGACCTTGCGCGCCGCCTCGCGGACCCACTCGGCGCGCTGGCGATGGTCGTCGGCGGTGCCGTGCGAGAAGTTGAAGCGAACCACGTCGAGGCCGGCCTGCATCATCTGCAGCAGGATTTCGGGGCTGCTGGAAGCGGGGCCGATCGTGGCAACAATCTTGGTAGCGCGATGCATGTCATTCCTCGTCTTGGTGGAGTCGCCTGAAGCGGCGCTGCGAGCATGTTGCGCGGCGAGCGAAGTATTGCTCTCCGTCCGCTGATACGCGCCGGGTCGTCCCGGCGTCGCTTTCTGGATGTCCTGCTTGAGTACGTCGGCGTTCGTGCCGCCGATCAGCACCACCGACTCGTTCGACAGTGCCGGTGCCGACGCGGGGTCGGCGGCTGGTTCGGACGCCTCGGCTTCGCGAGCTTGCGAAGGCGCCGGGTCGGCGCCTTCGCCCTGTGCGGCAAGCAGAACCGCGTCCGTATCGACTGCTGCGTCTTGCGCGCGCCCGGCCTCTGGCGCGCCCTTCTTCTCCGGCCTGGTGCGAGCCGTCAAGCTCAAGCCCGCGACTCGAGCACTTCGACCGCCGGCAGCTTCTTGCCTTCCAGGAATTCCAGGAACGCGCCGCCCCCGGTGGAGATATAGCTGACCTTGTCGTGGATGTCGTACTTCGCGATGGCCGCGAGCGTATCGCCGCCGCCCGCGATCGAGAACGCCGGGGAATTCGCGATGGCTTCTGCAAGCGTCTTCGTGCCGTTGCCGAACTGGTCGAATTCGAACACGCCGACCGGCCCGTTCCACACGATCGTGCCGGCCTTTTCGAGTTGCGCGGCAAGCGCCTTCGCGGTGTCCGGGCCGATGTCGAGGATCAGGTCGTCGTCCGTCACCTGGTCGACCGGCTTCGTTTCCGCCTTGGCCGTTGCCGCGAATTCCTTCGCCGTCACGACGTCGGTCGGAATCGGCACCGATGCGCCGCGCGCGCGGGCTTCCGCGATGATCGCCTTCGCTTCGTCGAGGAGATCGGCTTCCGCGAGCGACTTGCCGATCTTCAAACCCGACGCGAGCATGAAGGTATTCGCAATCCCGCCGCCGACGATCAACTGGTCGACCTTCGCCGCCAGCGACTTCAGAATGGTGAGCTTGGTCGACACTTTCGACCCCGCGACGATCGCCACCAGCGGCCGCTTCGGGTTGCCGAGCGCCTTGCCGAGCGCGTCGAGTTCGGCGGCGAGCAACGGGCCCGCGCATGCAACCGGCGCGTACTTCGCGATGCCGTGCGTGGTCGCCTCCGCGCGGTGCGCGGTGCCGAACGCGTCGTTCACGTAGATGTCGCAGAGTTTCGCCAGCTTTTGCGCGAGCGCATCGTCGTTCTTTTTCTCGCCCTTGTTGCAGCGGCAGTTTTCGAGCAGCACGACGTGGCCCGGCTGCACTTCGACGCCATCGACCCAGTTCGCCACCAGCGGCACGTCGCGCCCGAGCAGTTCCGAGAGGCGCTTCGCCACCGGCGCGAGCGAGTCTTCCGGCTTGAACGCGCCTTCCGTCGGACGGCCGAGGTGCGAGGTGACCATCACGGCGGCGCCCGCTTCGAGCGCGTCGCGGATCGCCGGCACCGAGGCGCGAACGCGCGTGTCTTCAGTAATATTGCCCTGGTCGTCCTGCGGAACGTTGAGGTCGGCGCGGATGAAAACGCGCTTGCCTGAGACTTTGCCTTCGGCGATCAAATCGGTGAAACGCAGTACTTTCGTCATGGGTGTCAACGTGTTTAGAGAAGCGGTTCGGGCGAAGAAGACCGGCTTGGTGGCCGGCCGGGGCAGCAGGTCCGCGCGGTGCCGTGAGGATCTCGGCTCGCATTCCGTCTGGGGTTGCGGCTGAAATCATCGGCTGACGTCGCTGGCTGGATCATCGGCTGAAGGCACCAGGCGGAGGCTGTGATTCTGGACTGATTCGGGCACGCAGCGGCGCTTTTCGTGAAGAGCGCGACGTTGCGCGGGCATTGCATGCAGGGAGCTGCGGGGAAGGTTGCCGGCCTGCCGCGGCGTGATCTTGAGAACGATCGTGCCGCGAGTGGTGAAGCTGAAGCGCTGTGACTGCCGGAAACACGTTCGACCTCATTCGATGCGACAGCAAGGCCGACATTTTAACCGATACGCATCGCCGCCCAACGCGCGCAATCCATGATGGCGCGTATTTGAGATGGCGCTCCGCGCCGTGTGCTATGGCGCGGCGCAGCAATCCGCGCTAGAGCCAGAGTCGCAAAACGGTGAAGACCGCCATGCCGACCAGGATCGTGCCAAGCATGCTGCGGCGCCACAAATACCATGCGAGACCGGCAAGCGACGCATAGAGCGCGTGATTGCCGAGCGCGAGCGACATGCCGTGCGGCGTCTCCACCAGGTCGGGAACGACGACGGCGGCGAGCGCGGCGGCGGGTGCATAGCGGAGCGCGCGCTGCACGCGTTCCGGCAGGATCATGCGCTCACCGCCGACCAGAAAGAGCGCGCGCGTAACCGCGGTGACGAGTCCCATGCCGAGGATCGCGAGCCAGACTTGCGTTGTGGTCATCCGGCGCTCCGCGTGGTGTCGGGCTGGGCGGTGGCCGATGGATCGGGCGCTGCGGGCGCTGCCGGCTGTGTGGGCAATGCGCGCTTCGCCGACGATGGCTTGCGCGGCGCCATCCGGTCGATGATCACGTCGGCGAACGTGCCGGCCGCGAGCGCGGCGAACACCGCGAGCGGCAACCCCAGCCGGTACGGCAGGTCGAACGCGAGCAGCGAGACGATGCTCGCGATGCCGACCGCCGCGAGCGTCGAACGGGTCGCGATCGCGGAGACGATCAGCGGGATCAGCGCGAGTGTGCCGGCGAGTTCGAGTCCCCAGTTGTCGGGGATGAGGCTCGCGAGCAGGATCCCCGCAATCGACGAAGACTGCCACGACAGCCAGCTCGTCGCGGCAAGTCCCCAGAAGAACGCTTCCTTGCCGGGCTGGAAACCCGCCGGGAAATTTCGCTTCGAGAACATCAGGTAGATGATGTCGCCGTTGAAGTAGCCGAGCACGAGCCGGCGCGCGAGCGGCAGATACGAGAAATGCGGCGCGAGGCCCGCGCTGAAAATCACGAAACGCAGGTTGACCATTGCGGCCGTGAGCAGGATCGTCCAGAGCGGCAGCTTCGCCGCGAACAGCGGCAACACGGCAAGCTGCGACGATCCCGCATACACCGCGAGCGACATGCCGAGCGCCTGCGGCACCGACAACACCGATTTGGTCATCGCGATGCCGGTGACGAGCCCCCAGGAGAACGTTGCCAGGACGGCGGGTGAGAACGTGCGAAAGCCTTCGAGAAACGCACGTCGATTTGTTTCGGACAGCCGGTCGAGCATGGATGAGGTGCGAGCCACCGCGCGAGCCAATCCGGATGCGCGATGAATCGACAGAAAGTGGAGGTCGCCGCGGCGAGTCCGTGGCGATTGGCGGATTATAGCGTCGCGAAAGGCGCAGAACGCTTGATCGCGCCCGTTTTGCACTGAAAAGACGCTAAAATGACGGTCTTTCGCCGCCTTCCGGGAAGCGGCACGGGCCCAGGCAGACCGCTCGCGCGTCATGCCTCGCGAGCGGCAAGCATGGCGGCTTGCAAGGATGCACGCAGGCTTGCCGCTAAGCCCCCGCCACACTGGAATGGAACACGCAACTCGCTAGGAGAATCGTATGTCAATGGCCGACCGCGACGGCAAGATCTGGATGGATGGCAAGCTGATCGAATGGCGCGACGCCAACATCCACGTGCTGACTCACACGCTGCACTACGGGATGGGCGTCTTCGAAGGCGTGCGCGCCTACAAGACCGCAAGCGGCACCGCCATCTTCCGCCTGAAGGAGCACACCAAGCGCCTCTTCAACTCGGCGAAGATCTTCCAGATGGAAATCCCGTTCGACCGCGACACGCTCGAAGCCGCGCAACTCGAAGTCGTGCGCGCGAACAATCTCGAATCCTGCTACATCCGGCCGATCATCTGGGTCGGCTCGGAGAAGCTCGGCGTATCGGCGAAGGGCAACACCATTCACGTCGCGATCGCCGCGTGGCCGTGGGGCGCCTATCTCGGCGACGACGGCCTCGCCAAGGGCATCCGCGTGAAGACGTCGTCGTTCACGCGGCATCACGTGAACGTGTCGATGGTGCGCGCGAAGGCGTCCGGCTGGTACGTGAACTCGATTCTCGCGAACCAGGAAGCCATCGCCGACGGCTATGACGAAGCGTTGCTGCTGGATGTCGACGGCTACGTCTCCGAAGGCTCCGGCGAAAACTTCTTCCTCGTGAACAATGGCAAGCTGTACACGCCGGACCTGTCGTCGTGCCTCGACGGCATCACGCGCGACACGATCCTCACCCTCGCGCGCGATTTCGGCATTCCGGTGATCGAAAAGCGCATCACCCGCGACGAGGTCTACACCTGCGACGAAGCGTTCTTCACCGGCACCGCCGCCGAAGTCACGCCGATCCGCGAACTCGACAACCGCACGATCGGCGAAGGCGTGCGCGGCCCGATCACGGAGAAGCTGCAAAGCGCGTTCTTCGACGTGGTCGGCGGCAAGAACGAGAAGTACGCGAGCTGGCTCGCGAAGGTTTGATTGCGGCGCGGGCGGGCTTTCGAAGCCACGGCCGCCGCGCCTGTCCCACACGAAACGAACGAGATTCCGAATGAGCGACCTGAAGGAAATGCCGCTGGTGGAACTGACGGCCAAGGATTTGCCCGCTTTCTGCCCGAACCCGTCGATGCCGCGCTGGAGCACCCATCCGCGCGTCTTCCTCGACATCACCCACGGCGAAGCGCGCTGCCCGTATTGCGGCACGCGCTACAAGCTGAAGGCCGGCGAAGTGGTCAAGGGCCACTGAGCGGCCTGTCATCCGTCGACCGGGCGCGCCTCGAAGGAAGCGCCCGTTTCGCCATTTCGGCGGCCTCAACCCATTACATCGACATTTCGCGCAACTGACGCGGGATGCGTTTTTTGATCGGAAAAATTACACAGATGCGCCGCGCGCTGGTTATTGCACCGAACTGGATCGGTGACGCATTGATGGCGCAGCCGCTCTTTTCGCTGCTGAGGAAGCTGCATCCTCGCATCGTCATCGACGCCGTCGCGCCCGCCTGGGTCGCCCCGGTGCTCGAGCGCATGCCGGAAATCCACGATGTCTACGCCACGAGCCTCGCCCACGGCAAGCTGCAGTTGCTGCGCCGCTGGCAACTCGCGAGCGACCTGCGCGATGTCGGCTACGACGCGGCCTACATCCTGCCGAACTCGCTCAAATCGGCGCTGATCCCGTGGATGGCGAAGATTCCGCTGCGCATCGGCTACACCGGCGAGAGCCGCTACGGCCTGCTCAACGTGCGCCACGCGAATCCGGGCAAGAAGGAACGCCCGCCGATGGTCGGCCAGTACGCCGCTCTGGCCTACGCGCCCGGCGCCAAGCTGCCGTTCTCGACGGACGGCCGCGAAGGCACGACGCCGCTTCCCGTCCCGCGTCTGGAAAGCGATCCGAACGAAGCGGCGCGCGTCTCGACCCGCTTCAATCTCGATAATCGCACGCCGCTCGTCGTGTTCTGCCCGGGCGCCGAATTCGGCCCGGCCAAGCGCTGGCCGCCCGAGCACTTCGCGGCGCTCGCGCAATTCGTCGCGCAGTCGTTTCCGTATGCGAGGATCGTCGCGCTCGGGTCGCCGAAAGATGCGCCGATTGCGCAAGCCATTGCCGATCGGGCGTCGAACGTGCGCAACCTCTGCGGCCAGACCTCGCTCGGCGAAGCGTGCGCGCTG
The DNA here is from genome assembly GCF_001544535.1 of Caballeronia choica. GTDB lineage: Bacteria > Pseudomonadota > Gammaproteobacteria > Burkholderiales > Burkholderiaceae > Caballeronia > Caballeronia choica. Next base: position 123,540 of record NZ_FCON02000005.1, read on the forward strand.
ATCGCGCGCGCGAGCGCCGTCGTCACCAACGATTCCGGGCTGATGCACGTCGCGGCGGCGCTCAGGCGCCCGCTCGTCGCGGTGTTCGGCTCGACCGACCCGCGCCACACGCCGCCCTTGTCCGATCTCGCAAAGGTACAATGGCTTCAGCTCGAATGCAGTCCATGCTTCGCCCGCGAGTGCCCGCTGGGCCATCTGAACTGCCTGCGCGAACTGAGCGCGGAGCAGGTTTTCGGAGACTTGCGGGGCATGCTGCTCGCCCATCGCTGAGATCGGCCGCGACCTCGAGCCGCGTACGGCCGGCGTCTGAATCGAGCCTCCTGTGTGCGGGCGCCGACACGCGAATGTCTCCGAACGGAGGCATGCTTTGACCAACGACCGATGCACCACGCGCCGGCAGCAGGGCGCGCGGCGCATCGAACGCCAGAGACCCACGAGCCATGCCACGTTTTGCCCGCCTCTTCGAAGCCGCCGCAGACACCCTCAATGCCTACTACCAGGCCGTCGCGGAGGCCAACCTCGATAGCGTGATGACGCTCTGGATCGACGAGGAATTCGCCACCTGCATCTGCGCGAACGGTGCGCACCTGCACGGGCTCGACGGCATCCGCGCGGGTCTCGCAAAACAGTTCGAAGCGGCGCCGGTCACCATCGAGCCGCTCGACATCCGCGTGTACGACAGCCTCGGCACCGTCGTCTACGCGATTGCTGAAGCGCACAAGCCGGCCGATCCGGCCGGCGTCTCGCGACTGATCTTCACGACGTATGTGATGGTCCACGAGCGCGGCGAGTGGCGCATCGCGCATATCCATGCGAGCGCGATGCCCGACGCCGCCGCCGGTCAGTTCGCGGCAAGGATGCGCCACGGCCAGGGACCGCTGCACTGAAGAAGACGTTTGTCGGGGAGGGGCCATGAAACGCGATTCATTGATTACCCGCGATCCATCGTTCGTGGAGCGTGCGCCTTCCGGGGCGCTCGGGCGCGCAAAAGGCACCCCCGCCGATGCAACCGAGTGGCTTTATCGCGCGCCGCTCTGGCTTCCGACCAGTCACGCACAGACCATCGTCCCCGCGCTCTTCGGCCGCCGGCCCGCCGTGCAGTTCCGGCGCGAACGCTGGGACACGCCCGACGGCGACTTCATCGACCTCGACTGGATCGCGCATCACGAGAACGCGCCGGCGCAGCCGGACGCGCCGCTTTTCGTCCTGTTTCATGGCCTCGAAGGCAGCTCCGACTCGCATTACGCCCGCGTGCTGATGGCTGCGGCGAAGGCGCGCGGCTGGCATGGCGTCGTGCCGCACTTTCGCAGTTGCAGCGGCCCGCTCAATTTGCTGCCGCGCTTCTACCATCTCGCCGACAGCAACGAAGTCGACTGGATTTTGCGGCGCCTGGGCGCCAGGCATTCCGGGCCGATCATCGCGGCGGGTGTATCGCTGGGCGGCAACGTGTTGCTGCGGTGGCTGTGCGAGCGCGAAAGCGACGCCTCGGTGATCAGCGCCGCCGCCGCGATCTCCGCGCCGCTCGACGTACACGCCGGCGGCCAGGCGATTTCGCAGGGCTTCGGCATGGTCTATACGCGTAGTTTCCTCAAGTCGCTCAAGCGCAAGGGACTCGCGAAGCTCGCGCAATACCCCGGACTCTTCGACCGCGACGCGATGCTCGCCGCCCGCACGCTGTACGAATTCGACAACGTCGTGACCGCGCCGCTGCACGGCTTTCGCGACACCGACGACTACTGGACGAGCGCGACCACGCGCCCGTTCCTGCCGCGCATCGCGGTCCCGACGCTCGTCCTGAACGCCCGCAACGACCCGTTCCTGCCCGGCTGCGTGCTGCCGTCAAAGGCGGAAGTATCGGCTGCGGTCACGCTCGATCAACCGGACCACGGCGGCCACGTCGGCTTCATGACAGGGCCGTTTCCGGGGCGCATCGACTGGCTTTCTCAACGCGTGTTCTCCTACCTGGAAACCCATCTCGATCATGGATGACATCGTCAAGCAAGCGCTCGCCAAATGGCCGAACGTCCCGCACTGCACCGGCTGGCTGATGCTCGACCGGCGCGGACAATGGCGCATGCGCGACGACGCCGCCCAGGCCGCGGGCGAACTCGGCGACGTGATTCGCCACGAGGCGCTGATCGGCTTCATCAACCGCAACTACGAAAGCGACGATGCCGGCCAGTGGTTCTTCCAGAACGGGCCGCAGCGGGTGTACGTGGAACTGGGCTATACGCCGTGGATCGTGCGGCTCATGTCGACCGACGGCGCACTCGGCATGACCGATCAGACCGGCGCGGCATTCGAACCCGCGAACGCGTGGCTCGACGACGAAGGCGGCATCCTTTTCGCCGACGCGGCGGCTCCTGCCCGCATCGCCGCGCTCCACGATCACGACCTCGACTTGTTCACGAACCACGCGACCTTCGGCGAGGGCGAGGGCGCCGTGTTTCATTGGCGCGCAGGGACGGATCTCGTGGTCGAGCCGATAACACGGGCCGAGGTCGCCGGGCGATTCGGCTTCGTGACAAGCCCCGCCGCCGTCCGCTAGCCGTTCCTTTCGTCCTTTTCCAGTTCGCGCTCTTCCTTGTAGCGCACCTCGAAGTCGCGCAGACGCGCTGAAATCGTCGACAGATCGTAAAAGCTCGCGGATTTGACGTCGCGTGCTTCCTTCAACTGGCGGATCGCCGACGGCCACGCGCCGTCGAGTGCGAACTTCTCCGCCATCGCCTGATGCTGCTGCAGCGGGTCGTTGAGGCCGACGCTCGCCTGCGCGAGATAAAACCACCAGTCCGGACGCTTCGGCTCGGCGCGCGTCTCCTGCTTCGCGAGTGTTTGCGCTTCGGCAAAACGGCGCGCGGTGAGGAGCGCCTGCAAGTGCATGTCGATCGCCGCGTGCGATTCCGGCCAGCGCTTCTGCGCGAGTTCCGCGAGACGGACCGCTTCGTCGTTATGGCCGGCGCGACGGGCGATGTCGGCGGCCAGGACGTCGAGGCTGGGAGAACTGCGTGGGGTGGCGGGCTTGGCGGGTTGCGCGGCGGTGGCGTTGTTGTGCGGGATCAGGCCTGCTTCGGTCAGCGCGCGCGTTTGCGCCGTGAGGTCGGTTGCGCCGGGTTGCGTCGTTGCAGATTGCGCGCGTGACGCGGCATGCGCCGTCGCCGTATTGACGGATCGGCGCTGCGTGGGCGCCTTGTCGGTCGCGCGCATGGGCGATGTCGCCGGCATCGGCTTCGCCGTCGGCAACGAAGCCTCCGACCGTTCCACCTGCGCCGCCGCAACCGCCGTGCTCGCCTGCTCCCCTTCGAACAGCCGACGCGCCTTCGCCAGCGCATCGTTCGCCGCGCCGTAGTCGCCCATCAGCGTTTGCGCGAGCGCGATGCCGTACCAGTTCGCCGCTGCGTTCAGCGCGGTCTGGTCGTCGATCTCCGACTTGAGCCGGCTCGCGATATCGCGATAATCGCTCGGCGAACTCACCTGCAGCACGCGCGAGCGCGCCCGCACGAAACCGTATTCCGGCGACTGCCGTGGCTGACGGTACGGCACGCGGCGCGCGCGGTCCTCCATGTCGGCGATGCGTTCGCCCGTCAGCGGATGCGTGCGCGCGTAGGGCGGCACGCCGTTGTCGGCCATCGTCGAGCGGTCGAGGCGGTCGAAGAATGCCGTCATCGCGTACGGATCGTAGCCAGCCGCGCTCAGCATCTGGAAGCCGACGCGGTCCGCCTCGTGCTCGGCCGCGCGCGAGAAGCGCAGTTGATTGTCGACGGCGAACGCCTGGCCGCCCATCGCGATGCCCATGCCGAGATCGCCGCTTCGCGCGGCGAGGCCCGCGAGCAGGCCGGCCAGCATCGCGGCGAGCGCGGCGTAGGTGCTGCGCTGCTGCGTGCCGAGCATCCGCGCGATATGCCGTTGCAGCACGTGCCCCATTTCGTGCCCGACGACCGACGCCAGCTCCGATTCCGTCTGCGTGGCCGCGATCAGTCCGGTGTTCACGCCGATGAAACCGCCCGGCATCGAGAAGGCGTTGATCTGCGGATCGCGCCCGGCGAAGAGATCGAAGTCCGGAATGTAGCCGCCGAGATACTGCGTGACCGCAGCCGCCGACAACCTCGACGAGACCGAATTCAGGTAGTCGCGCACGAGCCAGTCGTCGAGATAGTCGGGGTCGTTGCGCAGTTCGCGCATCATGCGCTCGCCGAGGCGCCGTTCGGCTTGCGGGGTGAGCGTGCCGCCGGAGCCGTCGCCGAGATCGGGCAGTTGCACGGCGGACAGCGGCGCGCGCAGGCCGGTCATTTCGCTCATTTCGCCCGGGCGGTTGGCGAAGCGGCTTTGCGCGCCGCCGTATACGCCGAAGATGCCCTCCGCGACGTTCGCGGGGACGGTGCTGCTTGCGGCATCGGGCTGCGACGCGCGCAATGCGGCGGCGGCGAGGGTCGTCGGCTGGGCGCGTGTCGTTGGCGCGGGCGTTTGCGCCTGCTGCGTCGGCTGCGTCTGCGCCAGCGTCGCGGGCGGAACGGCGAGACTCAGGCACAACACGGCGATCAGAACACGATTCGGTCGCATGGAGTACATGGCGCGATGCGTTCGCCGGACTCGCGACTCGCGGCCGGCGCGGCTATAGGCACAAAAATCGGAAACGAGCCTATCGTATCAAGTGTTTGGGGGATTTCGCGCGTGGATGCGGCGCGGCGTCCGGGACGCGCGGCGCGGTGCGCCCGAGGAATTGCCGCTGGTATGATAGGCGCCCCGTTTTGGAAGGAGAGACTATGTCCGGACTCACTCATTTCGATGCTTCTGGCGAAGCGCACATGGTCGATGTCGGCGACAAGGGCGAGACGCGACGCATCGCCGTGGCGCGCGGGTCGATCGCGATGCTGGACAGCACGCTCGCGCTGATCCGCGAAGGTCGCGCCAAGAAGGGCGACGTGCTGGGCGTCGCGCGGATCGCGGCGATTCAGGGTGCGAAGCGCACGTCGGACCTGATTCCGCTGTGCCATCCGCTCGCGCTGACGCGCGTCGCGGTGGACTTTTCCGTCGATGAAGCGCTGCCCGGCGTGCATTGCGAAGTGCGCGTGGAGACGGTCGGGCGCACGGGCGTGGAAATGGAAGCGCTGACCGCCGTGCAGGTCGGGCTGCTGACCATTTACGACATGTGCAAGGCGGTGGATCGGGGGATGACGATCAACAACGTGAAGGTCTTGGAAAAGCACGGCGGGAAGTCAGGGGATTGGGTGGCACCCGCCTGAACCTCGCCCTCACTCCTCACTATCATCATCATCCTCGGACGGCGCCTGCTCCACCGACGGCGTCCCATAAAGCTTCACCAGCTCCGCCTTGAACCCCGACATCGGCTTGCCCTGCTCGTCGAGCAACTGATAAACCGCCGACAGTTGCTTCGGCCAGTCATGCAGTTGCGTCGCGAAGATCTTCAGCCGCACGATGGTATCGAGCGCGGCTTCTCGCTGCCCCGCCAGCGCCTGCAGCACCGCATACCGGCGCAACACCGTCTCCCCCGGCAGCAGCGCGAGCGCCTGCTCATGCATCGCCAGCTTCTCGGGAAGATTCTGGCCGTTCATCGGCAGCAGCGTCGCGGCACCGTACTCGCCCCATGCGCGAAACAGAAACGACGGATCGCTGCGATACTGCTCCGCCGGCCGCGTGCCGTAATACAGCACTTCGGCGCGGTTGTAGTCGCGCATCGTCGGATACAGCGCAGCCAGACCGCCCAGCACGAGAACGGTGTAAAGCCCGTACGACACCGACCGCGCAACCAGCCGCAACGCGCGCGTCTCCAGCAAGCCGATGACCAGCATCGCCGGCATCAGGAAGAACATGTACTGCTGCGGATACTCGACGAGCGCATGCATCATCAGCACGCCGAGCAGCGCGAGCCCGAAAATCCGCGCGGGCGTCTGCGGGGCGCGCAGCACGCGCACGAGCCACGTGACGATGCCGAGCAGCAGTATCCCGAGACCGAGCGCGCCCGTCTTCGCGAGCAGGTCGATGAAGATGTCGTGCGCGTTGTTGGCGATCTCGACGCCGCCCAGTTCGCGAACGAAGTCGAACTGATAGCGCGGAAACTCGCCCCAGCCGACGCCGAGCAGCGGATGCGTCTTGAACATCATCCAGCCGTATTTCCACAGCGCGAGGCGCGGCGCGATCTGATTGGCGTCCTGCATCCGCTCTGCCGCCGACTGCGCGAGATCCAGGTTGAAGCGCAGGTTCGCCCAGCGGATCGCGATGTTCACGGCGCAAAACAGCATCGCGAGCACGACCGGGATCAACCACGCGCGCAGGTCGCGCTTGCCCGGGCCGTCGAACCCTTCGGCCGATACCGGCCGCCCCAGCACGAACGCCATCCAGAACCCGGCGACGACGATCACCGCCATCTGCAGCCAAGGTCCGCGCGACACGGTGAGCGCGAGTCCCATGGAGAAGATCGCCGACAGCACGAGCCACGCGAGCACCGGCAAACGCCGCGTCTGCACGAAGTAGAGCGCGCCCGCCGTCGCGAACGCGATATAGGTTGCGAGGTGGTTCGCCTGAGCCATGTTGCCGAACGGCCGGCGCTCGATCATCACGTTGTAGGCGACGATGAACGGCGTGAACTTCGCCTCGATGTGGAACAACTGGGCAACCTGACAGAACACCGCAAACAGCCCGCCGACGATCAGGGCCGCCGCGCTCCAGCGCAGCGTCTTGTCGGCGAGACCGGCGCGCACGAGGCCGAAGCCCGTGTGCACCGTCACGAACGACGCGAGCAGATACGCGCCGCCAAGCCAGTTCAGCGACGGCTGCGCGACCGGCAGCAGCAGCGTCTGCGCGATCAGCAGCACGCCGAACGCGAGCGGCATGAGCGCGACCATCGGCGAAGCAAACGGGACGCGCGGTTCCGCCACTCGCACGATCAGCACGACGGTCGCGCCGAGGGCGAGGTACAACGCGAGCGCGCTGAATTCCGCGTAGAAAGTCGGGATCGGGTAAGTGTGGTTGACGACGGCGTAAGGAATCGTCAACGCAAGGAACAGCACGGCAAGGCCGAGAAAACGCGCGAATTGTGAAGGCATGGGCGGCTGGGAACGTCGGAGACCGGCGCACTATACAAAAATTTACCCGGACTGTCCGGCGCTCCAGCCGAAATGCCGCCAAATCCGCGGGAATCGCGGTGGAATCGTTGCGTGCCCGCCATTCGGCGATGCGCGCGAGCGGTGGACAGGCCGAAAGCGCTGTCCACCGCTTGCCGTGCCGGGCACGCGGCACGGCGTAAGTTCAACGTCAGGCGCGGCACTCCGGCGGTGCGAGATTCGACGGCAGCGTCGGGGCCTCCGCCGGGCTCGGACCCGCTCCGGGCGCCGGCAACGACGACGCCGTCTTGCCGCCCGCGAAACACTCCCAAGTCACCGAACCCGGTTGCACCACGCCCTTGGCGAGCGCGATGCGCGCGGTCGGCGCGTCGGCGTTATCCGGCGCCGAAGGCACCAGCACGAGCGTGTTCGAACCCGCCGGCGCGACGCGCGTCGTGTAGGCGATCGTCACCTGCCCCGTGTCGCTGTCGACGTGGATCGATTCGATGTTGCGGGTGCCCGGCGGCGACGCGTAGCCGCCGCCCAGTTCCGAGCCGCTCGCCGCGTTCTCCGCCACGGCGAGCCGCGCCGACGACGCCAGCGACAACCCCTCGCCCACCCTGCTGCGCGCCAGGTAGTCCTGATACGCCGGAATCGCGTACGCCGCGACCACGCCGACGATCGCCAGCACGATCATCAATTCGATCAGCGTAAAACCCGTCGCCGACCTGTCTTTGCCTCGCTTTTGAAACCACCGCAGCGTAGTCGCCGCTCCAAACCCGCCAATCGCTAACGTCATCGCTTATCCCCCAAAAAGACAAAAGCGCCCGACCCGCTCGATGCAGGCCGGACGCTTTCAATCGTATTGAGAGGCTCGTCGGCGCGACAGTCGGCCAATCGGCCAACGTTGCGCCGTCAGTTGGTGGCGCGGCTTCCGCCAGCCAGCGCGCGGCGCCGGAAAAACCAGCCGGCCGCGAGCACGAGCAGCGCGCCCGCGATGCGCGCGGCATAACCGGCGCTCGTCGTATTGAGCGCGGGCCAACGGTCGATGAACGGATCGTCGATGATCAGCCCCGCCGCGATCCATCCGAGCAGCGCGGCGCCGAGCGCGATCACGAGCGGGAAGCGGTCGAGAAGCTTCAGCACCAGCGTGCTGCCCCACACGATCAACGGAATGCTGACGACCAGCCCGAAAATCACGAGCACCAGCCGATGCTGCGGATCGGCGGCCTCGGCGGCACCCGCGATCGCGATGACATTGTCGAGGCTCATCACGGCATCGGCGACGATGATCGTCTTGACCGCCGCCCACAGCCGGTCGGACTGCGTGACATGGTGTTCGTCGTGGCCCGGCATCATCAGCTTGATGCCGATCCACAGCAGCAGCAGCCCGCCGACGAACTTGAGGAACGGCACGTCGAGCAGCACGACCGCAAACGCGATCAGCACCACGCGCAACAGAATCGCGCCGAGCGTGCCGAGCAGCACGCCGCGTGTGCGTTGCGGCGCTGGCAGGTTGCGGCACGCAAGCGCGATCACGACGGCGTTATCGCCCCCGAGCAGGATATCGATGATGATGATCTGGAAAACCGCGCCCCAGTGGAGCGTCGTGAGAAATTCGAGCATGGATGAAGAGCAGGCGAAGCGGTAGCGGAAATAAAAAAGCGAGGAAGCAAACGCTCCCTCGCTTCTGAATCGACATTTTACGAAAGGGTTCCGTAAGAGTACCAAACCCTGACATTTTCCGCCGCTTCGATCTTCGTTGAACCTGCCTCAGATCACCGATTTAAGCAAACGCGCCATTTCCGACGGGTTCTTCGTGACCTTGATGCCGCACGCGTCCATGATTTCGAGCTTGGCTTCCGCCGTGTCGGCACCGCCCGAGATCAGCGCGCCGGCGTGGCCCATGCGCTTGCCCGGAGGCGCCGTCACGCCCGCGATGAAGCCGACCACCGGCTTCTTCATGTTGTCCTTGATCCAGTAGGCCGCGTTGGCTTCGTCCGGGCCGCCGATCTCGCCGATCATGATCACGGCGTCCGTGTCCGGATCGTCGTTGAACATCTGCATGATGTCGATGTGCTTCAGACCGTTGATCGGATCGCCGCCGATGCCCACCGCCGACGACTGGCCGAGGCCGAGCGCCGTCAACTGGCCGACTGCTTCATACGTCAGCGTGCCCGAACGCGACACCACGCCGATGCGGCCCTTCTTGTGGATGTGGCCCGGCATGATGCCGATCTTCAGTTCGTCCGGCGTGATCGTGCCCGGGCAGTTCGGTCCGAGGAGCAGCGTCTTGCGGTTCTCGCGGCGCATGCGGTCCTTGATCTCGAGCATGTCGCGGACCGGAATGCCTTCCGTGATGCAGATCGCGAGATCGAGGTCGGCCTCGACGGCTTCCCAGATCGCGGCGGCGGCGCCCGCGGGCGGCACGTAAATGACCGAAACGGTCGCGCCCGTTTCGGCCTTCGCTTCCGCGACACTCGCGTAGATCGGAATGCCTTCGAAGTCTTCGCCCGCGCGCTTCGGGTTGACGCCCGCAACGTACGCTTCGCGGCCGTTCGCGTACTCGCGGCACGCGCGCGTGTGGAACTGACCGGTCTTGCCGGTGATGCCCTGCGTGATGACCTTGGTGTCTTTGTTGATCAGAATCGACATGTATAGACCTCTGTTCGTTTGGCGGCGCTTTTCCGCGTGAGTGCTTCACGCGCGGACAAGCGCCGCCATGCGTATCTGGTGGAACGGAACGCCCGTAAGTGCTTTTCGAATGACCGAAAAGCGCTTACTTGCCTTCGGCCGCGGCGACGACCTTCTGCGCGGCTTCTTCCATGCTGTCGGCCGCGATGATCGGCAGGCCGGAGTCCGCCAGAATCTTCTTGCCAAGGTCTTCGTTCGTGCCCTTCATGCGCACGACGAGCGGCACCTGCAGCGCCACCGCCTTCGATGCCGTCACCACGCCTTCCGCGATCACGTCGCAGCGCATGATGCCGCCGAAGATGTTCACGAGGATCGCCTTGAGGTTCGGATTCTTCAGCATGATCTTGAAGGCTTCCGTGACCTTCTCGGTCGTGGCGCCACCGCCGACGTCCAGGAAGTTCGCCGGTTCGCCGCCGAACAGCTTGATCGTGTCCATCGTCGCCATCGCGAGGCCCGCGCCGTTCACCAGACACCCGATGTTGCCGTCGAGCGAGATGTACGCGAGGTCGAACTTCGACGCTTCCACTTCAGCCGGATCTTCTTCGTCGATATCGCGATACGCGACGACGTCCGGATGACGGAACAGCGCGTTCGAGTCGAAGTTGAACTTGGCGTCGAGCGCGATCACCTTGCCATCGCCGGTGACGATCAGCGGGTTGATTTCGGCGAGCGACGCGTCGGTTTCCCAGAACGCCTTGTACAAGCCTTGCAGGATCGCGCGCGCTTGCGGGATCGATGCATCGGGGATGCCGATCTTGCGCGCGAGGTCGTCGGCGTCCTTGTCTTGCAAGCCGGTTGCGGGCTCGACGGCGAACTTGTGCAGCAGGTCCGGCGTCTTTTCCGCGACTTCCTCGATGTCCATGCCGCCTTCGCTCGACGCCATCACGACGACCTTCTGCGAAATACGGTCGAGCACGAGGCCGACGTACAGTTCCTTCTTGATGTCAGCGCCTTCCTCGATGAGCAGGCGATTCACCTTCTGGCCTTCAGGGCCGGTCTGATGGGTGACGAGCTGCATGCCGAGGATCTGGTTCGCATATTCGCGGACCTGCTCAATCGACTTCGCGACCTTCACGCCACCGCCCTTGCCGCGGCCGCCAGCGTGAATCTGCGCCTTGACGACCCAAACCGGGCCGCCCAGCTCCTGTGCGGCCTTGACCGCATCATCCACCGAGAACACGGGCTTGCCGCGCGGGACCGCGACGCCGAATTTCCGCAGGATTTCCTTACCCTGGTACTCGTGAATCTTCATGCGTGATTCCTTCAGTCTGAGAGTTGGATTGAACTTCGCTTGTCTTGAACGCTTTTCTTGAATCGCTGCTCTTTCTTCTTTGCTTTTTATTTGTCCGCTAACCGGCGGTGCCGGATTGCGCGTGGCGTGTGCGTCTAACCCGTCTTTTTCTCGATGTCCGGACGTTCATCGGACTCACGCGGCTTGCGGCCGAACCAGCGCGGGTAATACTCGGCGACCGCGGGGCCGTCGAAGCGCAATGCGTTGCAGCGGCCGAGCTGGAAGGGCGGTTGGTCTTCGGCTGGTGTCGTCGCTTCGCCGCTCGGACTTCCGTTTTCAGTGTTCCAGACATCGCCAGCGAAAGCCTGGATCGCGGCGGTTGGCAGGACGGCGCACAGCTCGGTGATATGCGTGCAGCCAGCGATGCCGCGCAACAGCCGATTGACTTCGCGACGAAAATTCTGAAGGAGATTGAGACCGATGAGCGAACGGTAGGCGGGATTCGACGCTGCGCAAAGACCGTCATAGGGCGCCCATTCCGACGACGCCTCGGCGTCGACGATGGTGAGCTTGCGGTCGATGGTGATGCGCAGCCAGAGTTCATGGATCGGCAGGCCGTTCGGCCGGACGCCCGTCGCGAGATGAACATCGCGCGGCTTTTCATCGGTTAGACAGGCTTCGATGTCCCACAATCCGTCATCACGCTCAAAAGCTTCCACTCGAATCGCGCGGCGATGGCGCAACTGTCGGGAAACGGGCGGAGAAAGCGGCATGCGAGAAAGGGAAGGCCGGAGGGGAAAACCATTGAATTTTAGCATATTGGGTATTTCAGGCTCGCACGATGTGGGGCATGCGTTTCGGCCTGCCGCGCCCGGTGGTCGAGCCGGGCGGTCGAACCCGATGGCGGCGCGTGGCGCTCAATCGTCGGGCGGGTCGGTTGTCCGGTCGTCGTCGCCTTTCAGCACTTTGGCGATCGTGCCGCCCGAAAAACCTCGGGCGGCCAGAAACCTTGCCTGCTTGGCCCGTTCCGCCGAAGTGGCCGGCGGCGTGCCGAATTTCCTGCTCCACACGGCATGAGCGCGCGCCAACTCGGTTTGTGACAGCTTGTCGCCGGTTTGCCGGAGCAACGCGTCGCCGACGTCATGGCGCTTGAGTTCATTGACGATCCGGCTTGCACCCATGCGCCCCGCTCGCCGGTGCACGATGCTCTCGACAAAGCGCTCGTTCGACAACCACCCTTCCCGCTCGAGCGCATCGAGCAGCATTTCGAGCGAATCGGCTTCTTCGACGAATGGCACGAGCTTGCGCGACAACTCCGCCCTGCTGTACTCGCGACGCGAAAGATAACCCAGCGCGCGACCCTTCAGCGACCGCTGCGGGCGCTTGCTGGCTTTGGCATTCTCCTCGGAAGCCTTGCCGCGAGATTGCGTCGAGCGGCTATAGACCGATTCACTGAATGCGGGCTCGACGTGCGGCGGCGCTGATGGCGTTGGATCAGGTACGCACTGTTCGAACGGCTCGAAGGGATCGGCGTCTTCGAAGGGATCGTGGGGCGCACGGTATTCCATACGGGGCGTCGGCTGCGCCGGATGGCTGGCCTTCGCGCCGCCAGGATTTTCGAGCGTTTGCGCAAGCAACGCACGAGCGCGTTCGAGACGCTCGGCGCTGCGGGCTTCGGAGGCGGGGTTGTCGCGCTCTGGCGGTGTCGACGCCGGCGGATTTGTCAAAGCTGGCGGTTTTGTCGAAGCTGGCGGGTTTGTCGACGCTGGCGGGTTTGTCGACGCTTCATCGCGCGAAACGCCGCTCCCGGAAGCGCCGCCCCAAACGCGACGCGCCGACGCGGTTCTCTCCGCGCCGGCGCGTTCGCTCTTCCGCCCCCAGCCACGCGTGCCCTTCGATGCGCTCGCCCGCTCGCTGCTTCGTTCGTAGCGGTCGCCGCTTCCGGCATCGACGCCGCTTTCGCCGGCGTCGCTACCCGAGCCGTCCGGGTTCCGGTCTTCATCGCGGCTTTTCTCGCCGCCGACCTTCGACCCGAACCGGCTCTTGCGCATCATCAAGTGCGTACTGAGTGTGAGTGCTTAGGGCTTAGGGCTTAGGGCTTAGGGCTTACTCCTCGTCCGCAACCGCGACGCCCGGAACAACCGCTTCCGCCATCGCATTGACGCCAAGGGACTCGCGAATCTTGTTCTCGATTTCGCGTGCCATGTCCGGATTCTCGCGCAGGAATTCACGCGCGTTGTCCTTGCCCTGGCCGATCCGTTCGCCGTTGTAGCTATACCAGGCGCCGGCCTTGTCGACGAGTTTCGCCTGCACGCCCAGATCGATGATTTCGCCCTGACGCGAAATGCCCTCGCCGTACAGGATGTCGAAGATCGCTTCCCGGAACGGCGGCGCCACCTTGTTCTTCACCACCTTCACGCGCGTTTCGTTGCCGATCACCTCGTCGTTCTTCTTGATCGAGCCGATCCGGCGAATATCGAGACGCACCGACGCGTAGAACTTCAGCGCATTGCCGCCCGTGGTGGTTTCCGGATTGCCGAACATCACGCCGATCTTCATGCGGATCTGGTTGATGAAGATCACGAGGCAGTTCGTGCGCTTGATCGTGCCGGTCAGCTTGCGCAACGCCTGCGACATCAGCCGCGCCTGCAAACCCGGCAGCGAGTCGCCCATTTCGCCTTCGATTTCAGCCTTCGGCACGAGCGCCGCGACCGAGTCGATGACGATCATGTCGATCGAGCCCGAACGTACGAGCGCATCCGCGATTTCCAGCGCCTGTTCGCCCGTGTCCGGCTGGGAGATCAGCAGGTCGGATGCGTTCACGCCCAGCTTCTGCGCGTACTGGACGTCCAGCGCGTGCTCCGCGTCGATGAACGCCGCCGTGCCGCCGATCTTCTGCATTTCAGCGATCACCTGCAGCGTGAGCGTGGTCTTGCCCGACGATTCCGGGCCGTAGATTTCCACCACGCGCCCGCGCGGCAAGCCGCCGACGCCGAGCGCGATGTCCAGACCGAGCGACCCGGTGGACACCACCTGAATGTCTTCGACCACTTCACCCGCGCCGAGCCGCATGATCGACCCTTTGCCGAACTGCTTTTCGATCTGCGCCAACGCGGCGGCCAGCGCCTTGCTCTTCTCTGCAGACATCCCGCCCGGGCCTTTCTTGCTTTCTTCCATGAATCGTCCTTTGCTATGATGAACGGCGTCTGAGATATGCGCGTGCGGGGCCAAACCCGTCGGTCGCGCTAATCCGGACACTGTATAAAAAAACAGTAGTTTTTGCAAGCCCGATCATCGGGGCGCAGCATTTTAAGCGCCCGCGAACCGCGCAAAAACCACAACAACACCTGGAGACCGCCGCGCCGGGCGAATTGCGGTGCCGGCAATGCCCTCGCGCACATCACGATGCGAATCCTCATTGCCGAAGACGACAGCATACTCGCGGACGGGTTGGTTCGATCACTCCGCCAATCGGGATACGCCGTCGACCATGTGAAGCACGGCGCCGAAGCCGATACCGCGCTTTCGCTCCAGACTTTCGACCTCCTGATCCTCGATCTCGGCCTGCCGCTGATGTCGGGTCTCGAAGTCCTGCGCCGCCTGCGTGCACGCAATTCGCAGATGCCGGTCCTGATCCTGACCGCCGCCGACAGCGTCGACGAGCGCGTGAAAGGCCTCGATCTCGGCGCCGACGACTACATGGCGAAGCCCTTCGCGCTCAACGAACTCGAGGCCCGCGTGCGTGCGCTCACGCGGCGCGGCGCGGGCGGCGGACCGACCGTCGTGCGGCACGGCTCGCTGTCGTTCGACCAGGTCGGCCGGATCGCCTATATCAACGAGCAGGTGATCGAGTTGTCCGCGCGCGAGCTGGGCGTGCTCGAAGTGCTGCTGCAGCGGATCGGCCGGCTCGTGTCGAAGGAACAACTCGTCAATCACCTGTGCGAATGGGGCGAGGAAGTCAGCAACAACGCGATCGAGGTGTACGTGCACCGGCTGCGCAAGAAGATCGAGCCGAGCGGCGCACGGATCATGACGGTGCGCGGGCTCGGGTATTCGCTGGAAAAGACCACCGGCACGGCGGGCGGAAACGCCGCGGGCACGCAATCCGGCCCGCAGACGAACGCTCAACCGGGCCCGAACGCGGGACAAGGCCCGGCCGCCGGCACGGACGCGAACCCGTCGTCGAGCGCGACCCCGATGCCTGCAAGCCCTCACTCTCACTATAAGTAGACCCACATGGCGTCGCCCGTCTCCACCGAGCGCGCCGCCGCCACCGCGCCGCGCCCGCCGCCCATCGGCTCCTCCCAGGACGGCAACGACGCCACCCGCGACGCGCGCTACGCGAACCCCTTCGCGCCGCCCGACGAACTCGAGCCCGAGGGCGAACCGCGTCCGCGCTCGCTCTTCGGCGAGATCCTGGACTGGATGCTCGCGCCCCTTCTGCTGCTCTGGCCGATGAGCATCGCGGTCACGTACCTGGTCGCGAAGTCGATCGCGAACGGGCCGTTCGACCGCGCGCTCGAAGCCGATGCCTATGTGCTCGCGCGCCAGATTCAGCCGGTGAACGGCGTCGCCGAACTGCGCCTGCCCGACGCCACGCGCGATTTCCTGCGCGCCGACAACGTCGACAGCGTGTTCTTCCAGGTGCTCGGCACGCGCGGCGAACTGGTCGGCGGCGACCGCGACATGCCGCTGCCGCACGACGACGACCGCCCGCAGCCCGGCATCGTCGAATTTCGCGACGACGTGCTGCGCGGCAACGACATCCGCGTCGCGTATACGACGGTCGAGCTGCCGAGTCTCGAAGAGCCGGTGCTCGTGCAGGTCGCGGAGACGCTCGACAAGCGCAGCCAGCTCGCCAACGACATCATCAAGGGCGTGATCCTGCCGCAGTTCGTGATCCTGCCGCTCGCGATCGTGCTGGTGTGGTTCGGGCTGTCGCGCGGGCTCGCGCCGCTGCACGCGTTGCAGTCGAGCATCCGCGCGCGCCGCCCCGACGATCTCTCGCCGCTCGAAGCCGCCCAGGCGCCGCCGGAAATCGCGCCGCTCGTCGCGTCGTTCAACGACCTGCTCACGCGGCTCGAACAGAACATGGAGTTTCAGAAGCGTTTCATCGCCGATGCCGCGCATCAGATGAAAACGCCGCTCGCCGGCCTGCGCACGCAAGCGGAACTGGCGCTGCGCCAGGACGTGTCGACGGAAGTGCAGCGCTCGCTCGAACAGATCGCGACCAGTTCCGAGCACGCCGCGCGTCTCGTCACGCAACTGCTCGCGCTTGCGCGCGCCGAAAACCGGGCGACGGGCCAGATCTTCTCGCGCGTCGAACTGACGGATCTCGCGCGACTCGCGGTGCGCGACTGGGTGCAGCCCGCGCTCGCGAAGCAGATGGACATCGGCTATGAGGAGCCGCCGCAGCCGGTCGAAGTGGAAGGCAACGTCGTGATGCTGCGCGAGATGCTGTCGAACCTGATCGACAACGCGATCCGCTACACGCCGACGGGCGGCCGCATCACCGTGCGCGTGCGTCTCGACGAGGGCAATCTAGACCTCGTGCATCTCGAAGTGGAAGACACCGGGCTGGGCATTCCGCCTGCGGAACGGCAGCGCGTCGTCGAGCGCTTCTACCGGATTCTCGGTCGCGAGGGCGACGGCAGCGGACTCGGGCTCGCGATCGTCAGGGAGATCGTGACGATGCACGGCGGCACGCTCGCCATCGAGGACCACGTCTATCAGGAATCGCCCCGGCTCGCCGGAACGCTGGTCCGCGTGAGCCTGCAGCGGGTTTATCCTGCCCGGGACAAACCCTGATCCCGCACTTCAAGCACGATCATTCGTGTTTCGAGAAGCGAGATAATTGACGACGCGTTGAACGAACTTGAAATCAGTTCTCGCGGTTTTGACCGATCCACACCGCGAAACGCTTCCTGATCACCGCCGCCGGCCGCGTCAGAACGCCGTAAGTTTCGACTCCAATAATCGTTGCACGGAACCGCCATGGTCCGCGGGCCGCATCGAAAATCAAAATCAGGAGACGATTCATGGCTACGGTTGAGGGGCGCATTTCACACGCGCCGATGACGGGCGAAGAGAAGAAGGTGATCTTCGCGTCGTCACTCGGAACGGTGTTCGAGTGGTACGACTTCTATCTGGCGGGCTCGCTCGCCGTCTATATCAGCAAGACGTTTTTCTCCGGGGTCAACCCGACGGCCGGCTTCATCTTCACCCTGCTCGGCTTCGCGGCCGGCTTCGCGGTGCGTCCGTTCGGCGCGATCGTGTTCGGGCGGCTCGGCGACATGGTCGGGCGCAAGTACACGTTCCTCGTGACGATCGTGATCATGGGCCTGTCGACCTTCGTGATCGGCTTCCTGCCCGGCTACGCGTCGATCGGGATCGTCGCGCCGGTGATCTTCATCGCGATGCGGCTGTTGCAGGGTTTGGCGCTCGGCGGCGAATACGGGGGCGCTGCGACCTACGTCGCCGAACACGCGCCCGCGAACAAGCGCGGCGCGTGGACCGCGTGGATCCAGACGACGGCCACGCTCGGCCTCTTTGTCTCGCTGCTCGTGATCCTGGCGGTGCGCACGTCGATCGGCGAAGAAAAGTTCGCCGCGTGGGGCTGGCGCGTGCCGTTCATCGCCTCGATCGTGCTGCTCGGGATTTCGGTGTGGATCCGGATGCAACTGCACGAGTCGCCGGTGTTCGAGCGCATCAAGGCCGAGGGCAAGACGTCGAAGGCGCCGCTCACCGAAGCATTCGCCGAATGGAAGAACCTGAAGATCGTGCTGCTCGCGCTGTTTGGCCTGACGGCCGGCCAGGCGGTCGTCTGGTACACGGGCCAGTTCTACTCGCTCTTCTTCCTCACGCAGACGCTGAAAGTGGACGGCACGAGCGCGAACATCATGGTCGCGGTCGCGCTGCTGATCGGCACGCCGTTCTTCGTGTTCTTCGGCTCGCTGTCCGATCGCATCGGCCGCAAGCCGATCATCATGGCGGGCTGCCTGATCGCCGCGTTGAGCTTCTTCCCGCTCTTCAAGGCGCTCGCGCACTACACGAACCCGACGCTGGAAGCCGCGACGGCGAAGTCGCCGATCGTCGTGATCGCCAATCCCGACGAGTGCTCGTTCCAGTTCAACCCGGTGGGAACGTCGAAGTTCACCTCGTCGTGCGATATCGCCAAGAGCGCGCTGTCGAAGTCCGGCTTGAACTACGAGAACGTGGCGGCGCCGGCCGGCACGCTCGCGCAGATCAAGGTCGGCGAGACGGTGGTCGAGACGTATGACGGCAAGGCCGCCGACGCGAAGGCAAAGGGCGCGGCGTTCGACAAGACGCTCGCCGGCACGCTGAAGAGCGCGGGCTATCCGGCGAAGGCCGATCCGGCGCTGATCAACTGGCCGATGGCGATCGTGGTGCTGACGATTCTCGTGATCTTCGTGACGATGGTGTATGGGCCGATCGCGGCGATGCTGGTGGAGATGTTCCCGGCGCGGATCCGGTACACGTCGATGTCGCTGCCGTATCACATCGGCAATGGCTGGTTCGGCGGGTTCCTGCCGGCGACGGCGTTCGCGATCGTCGCGGCGAAGGGGAACATCTACTCGGGGCTGTGGTATCCGATTGTGATTGCGCTCGCGACGTTCGTGATCGGGATGCTGTTCGTCAAGGAGACGCGCAATTCGGATGTGTACGCGAAGGACTGAGGGTTCGGGATTGGGGTTTTGTCAGTAGGAATTTGCCGGGAAGGGGTTGACAGACTTTCCGGCCATCTCCATAATCCTGCTCTCTTTAGGCGAATTAGCTCAGCCGGTTAGAGCGACGGAATCATAATCCGCAGGTCCGGGGTTCGAATCCCTGATTCGCCACCAGCATTACCAAGGCTGCGCGCTCCGGAAACGGAGCGCGCAGTTTTGCTTTGGGTCCTTATAAATCAAGGACTTGGCGAAGATATAAACTCGTCTCGTTAGGCTGTCGAGTGCTACATCGAACTGCTACAGTGGGACGCCGGCGTCCGGTTCGGTGGCACAAGGACAACTTTTGCCATTGAGAGGACTTCATGCCTTCGCAAACCTGCCTGACGAGCCGCCGTAACTCCGTCGTTCCCCAATTCCGCCGCGCCATTCCCGCCGACCTCTGGGATGTCTTCGGCCGCCGAGAACTCGGTGGCTCACTCCAGACCCGCTTGCACGCCGAAGCCAAGCGCCGCCGCAACGCGCTGGTCGCCGCGACCGATTCGATTTTTGAAGACGCGCGGGTCCTGAGCGCCGCGGGCGCCGCCGACCGCACCGCGTTGCTTGAGGCGTTCCGGCGCCAACGCACCCTCATCTGCGCCGGCCAATCCGCGGTGTACGTAACCGAGCCTGAGAAGACCGAGGCTGCGGACGACTCGCAAAGTGCAGGTGATGAGACATATTGGCCGCCGATGTACGAGGACCTTTGCCCGAACGACGAATTCCGCCCCGTTATCAAACCGCACTTTTCTCTGAAGCCCGCAATGATTCCGAGGCTCCTGAGCCGTCGGCGTGCTGTCATGTTGCAGTGCGATGAGCTTCTTCGAGCGCACGACTCACGCGACGACCTCAAGGCAATGCGCACCGGGCTTGAGGAACTGGAACAGGACACTTGCGACGACGTCGTGCGCGGCGACACCTCGGCCATCCGTGAGGACGCGTTGACTCTGCTCGCGTACGAAGGTATCGATGTGTCGCGAACCCATGCGGAGCATCTTGCGCAATATCTCAGCCGATTTCTCTCCGCCGAACTGGAACTCATCCGCGAGCAGCTGGGGCGCCTGAATGGCAGCCGCACGCCGATACCGGAGTTGCCCGTAGAGCCTCTCGATACTGACGACTGGGAAACGTTCATCGCGACCTGGCAGTCTGTGCGCAAGCCCAAGGCGACCTCCGTTTCCAGCGTGCGCTCTGAAATCTCTCGGTTCAAGGGCTTTACCCATGACAAAAATCCCGTGGACATCACGGCGGATGATGTCCGCGAATACGTAGACTTTCTCCTCAAGTCCGTCTCGCGAGCCCGGGCGAAAACAATTCTCTCGCTCATTCGTCCGGTAATTGCCACGGCGATAACGGAACGCATCACTTCGCTAAAGAGCAATCCGTTCGACGAAATTTCAGTGGAAGTCTCCGAAAAGGATGTGCGTTCGTACCAGCCGTTTTCGGCATCCCAGCTGCAAGCATTCTTTAATGGCCCGGTGCATCGCGCCGGCGACCGACCCGCCAAGGGCGGAAAAGAAGCCGCGTTCTGGTTGCCGTTGCTCTCCATTTATTCCGGCGTGCGGCTGGAG
The DNA here is from genome assembly GCF_001544535.1 of Caballeronia choica. Classification (GTDB taxonomy): domain Bacteria; phylum Pseudomonadota; class Gammaproteobacteria; order Burkholderiales; family Burkholderiaceae; genus Caballeronia; species Caballeronia choica. The sequence goes on from NZ_FCON02000005.1 coordinate 143,818, forward strand.
GAAGCCGGCACACTGACGACATCGAGCATCTTGGAGCGGTCGGGTCGGTACTGGATACAAATTGGCCATAGCAAGACGACAAACAGCTCGTTGCGTGAAATACCGCTTCATCGGGTACTTGAAGAGAAGGGGTTCGTCGAATTTGCACAGACCCAACGAAGGGTGCGCGGAGCGAACGCACCCCTCTTTGTGCACCTCAAGCAGAAAAACATCGACGCGAAGAAGACGCGAATGTTTTCGACGTGGGTCAACGAATACATTGACCGGTATGTGATTGATGACCGGCAATACACGTACCACTCGTTCCGCAACAACTTCGAGGACGCACTCACCTGCGAAGGCGTCGCTGAAGACGTCCGCCGGGCGCTCATGGGTCACGCCCAGAGCGGCATGACGCGCAGGTATGGGAAAAAGAGCGCGGGTAACCGTCGGGTGTTTCCGGACCGCGCGCTGATTGAAGCAATGGACCGCTTGACCTACGAGGGACTTAACCTAAACGGAATCACGGCGGAATCGGACATGATTCCCTGAGCCTTCCTGAGCGGCGACAAGGAGCTCGTCGGGCGGGCTCCTGTTTTGAATAACCTGCCGTCAGTTCATTATCGTTGCCCTGGGTCGCGTAACGCTACCAAGCGCAGCTGCCTGAGTACGGTCCGATAGCTTCCTCGTCCCAGGGTCCAGCCGTACTCGTCTGCCGGCCCTAATCGCCGCGGCTGCTTCTTGAGTTCCACGCAGGCGCGCGCGCATCCACACTCATTATGCCCTCCCGTCCCATGTGAATGGCCTCGCGAAACGTCCGACCGACTTGGCCAGACACATTCCATGCGGCCATCCATGGGAATTGGAAAATCAAAACCGCGCGCAAGCCGACTCCCACCTTGCCATCGCACGAACATCACGCAGCGACGGAGGCCATTCGAAATAGGAAGGTGACCTGCCTCGATACCAGGTTGCTCGGCGTGCAAACGGTGCGACATATATACCCAGCGGCGAAGGCGGCAGAACGTCACTTCCTCGAAGCGCATGGCGCCCTCTGCGCGCTCGAGAAAGGCGTGCACCATTTGATAGCACGGGTCACTCTCGTCGAACGGTACCTTGACGAGGACATCACCGACGTATGACCGCATGGTCGTCTCGGAGGCAGACAGGCTGCACTCGCGCCACGATATAGGCCGTGAACGATTGCAGACAAACCAACCAAAATGCGCCCTATTTTCGCGACCCGGAGAGCCCTGGCGCGTCGGGCGACCCGCTTCATTGAGACATAAAATGTCTCTTTCACATATATAATCACAACAAGCCCGGCGAGCAAGCGAACGTTTATCAACACCCATACCACGACCAAGATGCCGTCTAGTCTGGATGAAGCGATTCTTCGTGTCCTGCCCACTGAACGGGACGCCGTTCCATGGCTGTCCACGCCTGAGGTTCATCGGCGCCTCGAGGCGCGAGGGCACCGCGTCGGCTACACAAAAAAGATACAGCGACATCTAACCTCACTGGAAAACGGAGCACGGGTCATTTCGACTTTGAACGGTCGCGAACTCCTCTGGCAGCGGAAACCTTGGCTGCACGGCCTCCAGGAGGGTGTCGGGCTGATGAGCGCATCCGAGGCTGTGGCCTTCCACATCCTTCAGCGCTTCGCCGGCAACAAACTTCCGGACGCGGTGATGAGGGACATCGAGCCGCTTTTCAATGCGGCGGAGGTACGCCTTTCGGAGGAGAAAGCTGATAATCGAATCTATCGCGCCTGGCCGGACAAAATTGCATCAGTCGACGGCGCGTTCACGCTGATTCGGCCCAAGATTCGGGCTGACGTATTCGAGGCCGTAGCGACGGCAACCTTTTTCGAGCGCGAGTTGATTGTTCAGTATCGAGCAGCCTACCGAAGCCAGGAGACGAACGAACCGGAGCCAAAAATTTTGTGGCCGCTGGCGCTCGTCGAATCGAGCGGTACCATGTATCTCGTTGCGCAAGATGCGAGTGCTACTCGACGCTCCGAGAGAGGCGAGCACGACTTTCCGCGCAGACTCTATCGGTTGGACCGCATCCGCTCCGTTGCAGAATCGGGCAACACCTTCGCATACCCAGCCGACTTCAAGCTGAACCGCTATATAGAAGCGGAGCAGGCCTTCGACTTTCTGACGGAACCTCCTGTTCGGCTTGAGCTAGCCTTCGAGGGCAACGCCGGAAACCATCTCCGAGAATCGCCCATGGCGAAAGACCAGGAGGTTGAACCTCTGTCGGACGGCCGCCTGAAAGTGTGCGGTACTGTGATTCCCAGCCTCAAGCTGCGCTGGTGGCTGCGCTCGATTGGTAGTGCGGTTGAAATTCTTGGCCCGGAATCTCTACGCAACGAATTCGCAGAAGACTATCTCAAACTCGCGAACCGATACCGGCGTTAGAGGCTCCGGCGCCAGCGGGAAATACCTGGTCACGGGGAAAGACCGTCTCTCGTGACCAATCCAATCCCGACGCTGCCCGCCGAACCGATACTCCACGCCGACCGTCACGAAGGCGCGACGCCGACACGAATGCCCTGGTCCATAGATAAGGCTACGGAGGCAGGAGTAATGCTCGGCCGCCTGGATGGTTGAGATGCATTGAATTGGCCGTTTAGCTTGTCGCATGGTAACGAGACGCAAATTGTCCCGTTGCGCACGCAGAATAGAACCGTGTTGGCCGACAGCGATGGTGTTACTGACAGGTGCACCAAATAGTGCCTTGCGCGTTATACGGGTATGAAGACGAAAACTGATGGCCGAAAACTGGATCAGGCGACGCAG
>NZ_FCON02000006.1 GCF_001544535.1 Caballeronia choica
AAACGAGTGCAGGCCCAGACCACCCACCACCAGGGTGAAGAGGATCGGGATCAGGCTGACGCTCAAGTAGCCGACCACGCGCAGCGGCTCGCCCAGGAACAGGAAGGCAAACTGGTGCCCCACGAAGAAGCCAGTCGGAATGGCAATGACTCCGGTGAGGAGCCAGCGGGTCATCGATTTGAATCGCCCGAAGGCGCGCGTGTACCGCAGCAGCAGCACGCAGGCCACCATCGTCAGGTGCCGACGATGGACTTGGTTGTTGGCTACAAGAGGACAAATACCTCTCCGATTCTGAAGCTGTTGCTCTCGAAAATGGATGCGTTGACGCAGGCGTTGCGAAGAAATTGGCGTGATTCGGACTGTTCGAGAAGAGGGGGAATGGTGATGATGAGTTCCCTTTGTTCCACCTTGCCAGGGCCTTGCACGTTTCACCTGGTCCCCAACTTTCGGGCCCCTTTTTGGCCGGACTACCCTGTGGGCGCGCGCTAGTGCCTCGATATCCGCATGCTCCCTCCTCCTATTTCTCGCTTGACAAAGTAACAGAGCTGTTCCTACCATTAAAGAAAGTTACAGGTCAGTTACTTTGTGGAGAATAGCGATGCGCGTTATAGGAGGAGCGACTTACTCAGGCTGTCCCAGGACATCGTCAAAGTGGAAGGGGGCGCCACTGCCCGTGGCCAGCCGGTCGGGGCGACAGAGATCGTACTCACCGTCCGCTTTATTCATCGGATGCGCCGTGCTGGTTTCGAACGGGGCATCCGTGGCGGCGAAGACATCGCGCTCGCGCTCTAATCCATTGCGTAACGCTGGGACTGAATCATGAATCAGTTGAGCGAGCGCTATCTGGAAGATTTTGCAGTGGGACAGACGTTCGGTTCAGGGCGGCTGAAAATCGACAAGGAACGGGTCCTCGCGTTCGCTGCCGAATTCGATCCACAGCCCTTTCACCTCGACGAGGCGGCGGCCCGCCGCTCGATTTTCGGTGGACTGGCCGCCAGCGGCTGGCACACAGCTGCCGTGACGATGCGGCTGCTGACAGAAAGCGAACTCAAGCCGGCCGGCGGCATTATCGGCGCTGGCCTCGACGAGTGCCGCTGGCCCCGGCCGGTGCGCCCCGGTGATGAATTGCGTGTCGAGTGCGAGGTGCTCGAGGTGCGACCGTCAAAGTCCCGTCCGGAGCAGGGCCTGATCAAACTCCGAACGACCACCTTGAACCAGGACGGCGAGGCTGTGCTGGTCCACGTCGTGAACCTCGTCGTGCCGCGCCGGAATCAACATTCGAGTTGACACCGCAAAGCGGGACGAATTCGCGGCAATGAATCCGACCGTGCCGCCGCAAGAGGCACGCCCCTTGGGATCGGAGTGACTATGAACATCGGTTTTATTGGCTTGGGTGTCATGGGGCAGCCCATGGCGCTCAATCTGGCCCGCGCAGGCACACAACTCATTGTCTGGAATCGCTCCGCTGACAGAAGCGAGTCTTTGCGAGCGGTGGGCGCTACCGTCGCGACGAACCCCGCCGAGATATTTAAACTGAGCCGCGTGGCATTCCTGATGCTCGTCGACGGCGACGCAATCGACGCCGTCCTCGGCCGCGGCACCTCGCAGTTCAACAGGAACGTCGCGCACCACACGATCATCAACATGGGGACGACCTCGCCCGACTACTCGCGTGGACTCGAAGCCGACATTCGCAACACCGGTGGCACCTACGTGGAAGCGCCCGTCTCGGGCTCGCGCAAGCCCGCCGAGGCAGGCCAGCTCGTGGCGATGCTGGCGGGCGAACACGCGGCCGTCCAAAGCGTTCGCGCTCTGCTCGAGCCAATGTGCCACCAGACGATTGTGTGCGGCGCGGTTCCGAGCGGGCTCCTCATGAAGCTCGCGGCTAACCTGTTTCTGATGACCACGGTCACCGGCCTTGCGGAGGCGACTCATTTTGCCGAGCGGCATGGTTTGGACATGCAGCAGTTTCGCGCCATCGTGGACGCCGGTCAAATGGCAAGCGACATTTCACGCGCGAAAATTCTCAAGCTGGTGATGCGTGACTTCGATGTCCAGGGGTCGATCACCAATGTGTTAAAAGTCAATCAATTGATTGCGGAAGCGGCCAGGGAAGCCGGAGTCGCCTCGCCGCTATTGGATGTCTGCCATGCGCTATTTGGTGAGACGCAGGCGTTGGGGTACGGCCAATCCGACATCGCGGCCGTCCTCTGCGCACTCGAGGCAAGAACCAGTTCCAGCAACTGAGGTGTTTGCGATAAAGCGAAGCACGGAGAAGATGGCGCTTGACGCGAAGTGTTGTCGGGTCGCGCGGTATCGTTTGTGTTGAATTGACGCGATTCTGATTTTTCAATCTCAACTTCGTCGTGGCGAAGTTTATTTCGTATCGGTATATGCGTTCCTGGTCACCAGCCATCAGCGCGATACGCTTAGCCGCTCCCGGAGGCTTTGAGGGGGACGTCCAAATACGCGCATGAATGCTCGTCGCATTCGTTCCGGATCGCCAAATCCGGTTGCATATGCAACCAGCTCGATTGGCTCCCTTGACCCACGGATGCGCTCACTTGCGACTTCCAGCCGAAGGCGCTCCACCACTTTTGCCGGCGTTTCGCCTGTTTCAGACAAGAAGGCGCGCGTGAAATGCCTCTGGCTCATGTTCGCCTGCGCAGCCAAGACTTCCACTGTCAGGTCCATGTTCAGATTTTGCCGGATCCAACGGAGCAAAGGTCTGAATCGTCCCGTCGGTGAATTGAGTTTCAATAGTTCCGAAAACTGAGATTGTCCTCCGGACCGGCGATAGTAGATCACGAGTTCCTGCGCTATCTCGCGAGCGAGATCTTCACCATAGTCGTCAGCTATGATCGCGAGCGCTATATCAATCCCGGCGCTAACGCCGGCGGAAGTCCAGATTTGGCCGTCTTGTATGAAGACTCTGTCAGGTTCGAGCTTAACGTCAGGATATTGCTCGCTGAAATGCCGAGATCGTCGCCAATGCGTCGTTGCGCGCAGTCCGTTAAGAAGTCCTGCTTCCGCAAGTAGGTAGGTTCCGGAACAAACGCTCACGACTCGACAACCGCGGCCGGCCACTGCCTGGATGAACTTAATCGTTCTTTCGCACTTGGATGCGGCAATGACGCCGACGCCGCCAGTAACGAACAGGGTCGTAATCCGGTCATCAAATCCCTGTGTTCGAAGTTCGATTCCTGCCGAACTGCGAATGCTGTCTGACCCTTCCGACATCACCGTGATCGGGATGCGTGTCGATAACAGACGGGCGGCGGTTTCAAAGACCGAGATTGGACCGGACGCGTCAAGAAGTTGAAAATCAGGATACACCAGGACGCCGATCATGAGCGAGACCTTGGGCGGGTGTTCATGGCGAGAGTCTCCTAGCATTTGGGTGTGTGCACACCTATAATAGTTCAATGATCCAAATTTGCAAATGAGGCGTGCACCGTGGTCCGTGAAGTGATGAGGAAGGTTGCGGTAGGACAGGGTGTTGCGAAGGGCTAAGGCAGGCGATCGCGCGAGAGTTTGGACCCAGGGGCATTGGCGCGGCGGTGACCATTGACGGCGCGGTGAGCATGCCGGCGATTCACCGGATGATGCCGGACCTGGTGGCGAGTCTGCCGCCTGACGGGATGCTGTGAACGGAAGTTAATGATCAGGGAAATCAAGACGCCAAGCATGACCGTGTCCGTTAACGAGGGAAAATGGGCGTTCTTGATTTGAGGGAATCGTGACACTATGTCTATGCGAGTTCATGTCCTGGCTTATCAGTTATGCAAATTAAAGGAGACAAGCCCATCATGTCAGCGACCAAAGGAAACAGCGCCCCATCTTTCGCCCTCGCCGAGGGATACTACTACGAGAATGGCTGTACCGTCGCAAGCAAAGTCCACTTGACGGAAAGGAACTACGGCACGAGGCGCACGTTCTTTTTCATATGCGATCCGACGGCGGTCCAGGCAATTTTGCCCGACGGCTGGGTTCTTCGTATCACCGCCGAGCCTGAATTTCATCTCATGGTGCATTTCAACGATTGGCTACACACTTCACATGCCGACGATACGCCCCACTTAGTTCAAGCCCCTCCATACGTGGGCTTTCTGGTTCCAGTTCAAAACAGCTTTCTAAAGCGATCCGGCATCATGCAAGTCTATGGCTTTGCCGCAGGCAGTCACTACACAGGCGGCCCCTACAAGGCGTATCGTGGATGTACTTATTCGCATGCTTCGCGGTTTGACACGAACGGCCTTGATGTTTCATGGACACACGATCAATACACAATCGGTTCGCTCAACTCCGAGGGTGTGTTCGAGATATCGATCGCTCACCAGAGAACCGTAGTCGCCCGGGCTATCACGGGGCGACCAAATCTGGCTGTATTCTCCCCTTACGATAATTCCATTGAGCGATATTACTCGGAAGACCTGGTGCTTGAGCGGCCGCTGGCGCCTTTGCTTGGGTTGTCCAACGTGAAGGAGTTCAGCTTGACCTGGACATTGCCCGACCTGAAGGACGTAATGGCATCCGCTCAGCTCGTCGCGATGAATTACAACCCGGCTTACATGCGCGAAGTGTTTGAGCGCGACTAGTATTTCAATATCAGTAGCGCCGGCTCGCACTCGTACAACTGCGGTCGTTCCTCTTCCCGTTAGCCTGATCGCCATCTCGTATATTTCGAGCTATATCTTGCGCAGCAATCCGCATTTTTGAATGGGGGACGCCTTGTATCCTCTGTCATGATTCCATGCAAGGAGCCGTTGCAATGTCTGCTTCATCCCTGATCAAGATCGCGATTCTCGATGATTACCAGAACGTCGCGCTGAGCATGGCAGACTGGTCGCCGTTGAAAGATCGTGCCGACATTACCGTGTTCGACAACCATGTCTCAGAGCCAGCCGAAATCGTCGCTCGTTTGAAACCGTTCGACGTCGTCTGTGCGATGCGCGAGCGCACGCCGTTCTCGCGAACGATCATCGAGAGTCTTCCGAAACTCAAGCTGATCGCGTCGACCGGACCGGGGGTTACATCGATCGATATGGAAGCTGCCGCAGAACATGACGTCGAAGTCCGCCACACCGGCTACTCGTCGGTGCCAACGATCGAATTCACCTGGGCGCTGATTCTCTCCTTGGCACGCAACATTAGGCAGGAAAACGAATCGCTTCGTCACGGCAGCTGGCAGGTATCGCTCGGCACCGAGCTCGCGGGCAAGACGCTCGGCCTGCTTGGTCTCGGTTCCGTGGGTGACGGGGTGGGCGTGATCGGTCGCGCTTTCAGGATGAACGTCATCGCTTGGAGCCAGAATCTCACTGCCGAGCGCGCGCAAGAAAAAGGTGTGCAGCTCGTCAGCAAGGACACCCTGTTCTCGACCTCGGATTTCCTGTCGATCCATGTGCGTCTGAGTGAACGCACGCTGCGTCTCGTTGGCGCAGCTGAATTGGCACAGATGAAGCCGACAAGCCGGCTCATCAACACTTCGCGCGGGCCGGTCGTGGACGAGGCGGCGTTGCTCGCGGCACTCAGGAGCAGACGGCTTGCTGGCGCTGCGATCGACGTGTACGACGAGGAACCGCTCAACATTGCTCATCCGTTTCGCTCACTGCCGAACGTGCTTGCGACGCCGCATATCGGCTACGTTTCAAACGAACTGTATCGCAGGTTCTATGGCGATTCCGTGCGCAACATCGCGCAGTGGCTCGATGAGACTGCGCGGTTGCGCATTGCCTGATGTGCATCATTGCGATCGAGAGTCCAACACGCCGACTGTGGAATCTACGGCAACGCGTCACCTCGTCTTCGAGGCACTTCGCCGAACCACTAGGCCAACAACTTGATGGCGGCGTCGACGAGGTCGGCACGCAGATCATCTGGCTCCGCGATCAGGCCGCAGACGTACGCGCCGTTGATGAGCAGCGCTATCTGAGACGCGGTGCGGTTTGGATCACCGACGCCCAGCCTGGCAACGATGGTTGCGAGCCTCGCCCGCATTTCCTCCTTGTTGTTCCGGGCAATGACCCGGCCAGGATGGCTGTCGTCAGGAAACTCCGCCACCAGGTTCAGGAACGGACAGCCGCGATAAGCGGGGCGCCCGATCCGCTCCGCTATTCCAGACAGCAACGCCACCAGCAAAGCGCGCGGGTTATCAGCGTGCAGCTTTTCAGTGCGATCCCACCACACCCAGAATGAGCGATCTTTTTCGGCGGCGAAGGCGGCGATCAACGCGTCCTTGGAGTCAAACAGGCGATAGAGACTCGTTTTCGACACGCCGGATTGCTCGACGACCGTGTCGACACCAATGGCACGGATGCCCTCGCGGTAGAACAACTCGCTTGCCGTCGCGAGGATACGCTCGCGCGCACTCACTTCGCCCTTTGGCGGGGCGCCCCGCCGGGGTCGGGCTCGTGCCTTCATATTCGCAAGCTCCATTCATGTCGATTTTCTGGTTGACAAAGTAACAGGTCTGTAACTAATCTTCAAGTTACAGACCTGTTACTTTATGGAGAGCGACGATGCGTGCGATCGAGGCGAAATCTTTCTCGGGCTATGACGGGTTGTTACAGACCGATTTGCCGAAGCCGAAACGGACAGCGGGCAGGGTCCTGGTCCGTGTTACAGCCGCCGGCGTGACGCCGCTCGATCACACGATCGTCTCAGGTGGACACCCTCGGGCCAAAGCGCCGCTGGTGCCTGGCAACGAGGGCGCCGGTGTCATCGAGGATGCTGGTGATTCGGGGCTTGTGGTGGGCAGTCGCGTGATGTTCACAGGACCCTACGGCGTTCGTGAGAATGGTTCGTGGCAAGAATGGATGCTGGTGAGGCCCGATGATCTCGCGCTCGTGCCCGACGCGATCGACGACGTAGTCGCGGCCAGCCTTCCAGTGGCCTGGCTGACGGCGCAGATCGCACTGACGCTGGCCGGATTCAAGCCAGGCATGAGGGTGCTGGCTCCGGGGATCGGCGGATCGGTTGGCAACGCGACCTATCAACTCGCGCGGGCGCAGGACGCCGGCACGGTGATTTCGACGGCCGGCAGTGCGGCGAAAGCCGCCAGGGCGCGCGAGCTTGGGTTCGAGCATGTGGTCGACCTGAGCGCAGAAGGTCTCGCCGACGGCGTTCGCCGGATAACGGACGGCAAGGGCGTCGATATCGTCATCGAGAGCATCGGCGGGAGCGTGACCAGTGAGGCGCTAGCTAGCCTTGGTCCCGGTGGTGTCGTGATCACGTTGGGCTACTCCGCTGGACGCAAAACCACGATCGATGTGACGGACCTCATCTGGAAGCGCGCGCGTATCGAGGGCTTCTCTCTGTTCTCCCAGTCACCGAGTGTGGTTGCTACCGCGTGGCGGGACATCATCCCGCTGATCGTGGGCGGATCCGTCAAGCCGATCGTCGAGAGGGTCTACCCCCTCGTCGAAGCAGGCGAAGCCCTGCGTCACCTGATCGAGGATCGGCCCTTTGGCAAAGTCATTCTAACGATGTGACCGAAGTGACAAGCGGACATTCACAGCTCCCGCCGCGATCTCGGTGCCTTAGTTCGAGCGTGTCAGACGATGAGCGTTCGAGGTTTCCGCGACGCGATGCAACCCTAAGGAGGTCGTTATGTTGAATTGGCAGGTGGGCTCGGTGAAGATAACCTGTGTGCTCGAGATGTTGATGTCGCTCCCCTACGACCCGGAGAGCTTCTTCTTGCGGGACGCGACGCCGGAAGCACTGGAGGCCAGCCCATGGCTCTATCCGCACTTCGCCAACGCCGATGGTTCCCTCAACGTGTCCGTCCAGGCCCTGCTAGTGGAGGCGCCGGGGCTGAGGCTGATGGTCGATACCTGCATCGGCAACGACAAGCCGCGCCGTCTGGTGGGCGGAAACTCGCTGGCGACGCGGTTCCTGCAACACCTCGCGGATGCGGGCTGGAGCCGCGACGATGTCGACGCCGTGATCTGCACTCACCTGCACGTGGACCACGTGGGCTGGAACACCATGTTGGTGGACGGCAAGTGGGTCCCGACCTTCCCCAAGGCGCGCTACCTGATCGGCAAGCGTGAATTCGAGCATTGGAGCAACGAGGGCGACGAGGAGCAGCAGACGATCATGGGTGACAGCGTGCGGCCGATCTTCGACGCCGGCCTGGTCGACCTGGTGGAGATGGATCATCGCATCTCGGCTGAGGTGCGTCTAAGGCCAACCCCCGGCCACACGCCAGGCCATGTCAGCGTGATGATCGAATCGGAAGGGCAGAGCGCCGTGATTACAGGCGACATTGCCCACCATCCCTGCCAAATGGCCCACCCCGAGTGGGCCACGAGCCTCGACAGCGACACTCAGGCCGCGACGGCTACCCGCGTGAAGTTGTTCGCCGAGTGGGCCGACCAGCCGATTCTGGTCATCGGCACCCACTATGCCACACCGACAGCCGGACGCGTGAAGCGCGACGGGGCGGCGTTCCGGTTCGAGGTCTAGCGGGCCGGACGGCCAAGGAGATGATCGATGGGCCGACCAGCGTTGGTCGGTATGTGCAAACGATCCTCGAATGCAGCGGAGCCTGGGCGCTGCCTTATTTTTGGCAGCCGACCGCTAGCCTAGAGGCACTGCCAGTCGGAATTATCAATCAACGGAGTAATTGCTATGGGTAAGTTGCAGGGAAAGGTAGCCGTCATCACCGGCGGCTCGTCGGGGATAGGCTTCGCCGCCGCGAAGCTCTTCGTCGCCGAGGGCGCCTACGTCTTCATCACCGGCCGTCGCCAGAAGGAGCTCGACGAAGCCGTGAGGGTCATCGGGGACAATGTGACTGGTATCCAGGGAGACGTCGCCAATTTGGCTGATCTCGATCGTCTCTATGAGAATGTCAACGCGACAGGGCGAAGAATCGACATCGTCTTCGCCAACGCCGGCATCGCTGAGTTCGCCGCCCTGGGCGATATCACCGAAGCGCATTTCGACAACCTGTTCAGTACTAACGTGAAAGGCGTGCTCTTCACCGTCCAAAAGGCCCTGCCGCTCTTGAATGATGGCGGGTCGATCATTCTCACGGGCTCCGTCGCGAGCGTCAAAGGGACGCCTGCCTTCTGGGTATACGGCGCGACCAAGGCGGCCATCCGCAATTTTGTGCGGGGATGGACCGTGGAGCTGAAGGACCGTCGCATCCGTTCAAACGTCCTTAGCCCGGGCCCAATCGATACCCCGGTCATTGATCAGCAGCCTCAGGATGCTATTGCGAGGATTTTATCTACCATCCCGATGGGACGCATGGGGGAAGCCGACGAAGTTGCCAAAGCCGCCCTGTTTCTCGCTTCGGATGACTCGAGTTTCGTCACGGGCATCGAGCTCTTTGTCGATGGCGGCAGAGCGCAGATCTGACGCACTCGCGTTTTTCCGCAACGGATTGGCTGAACCACTGCCGGCCAGCAGCATGGCAGTGGCTCAGGCCTTGTTGGCAATCCGGCATGCAATGGGCGGCGCAATCGCGCCGGCAACACCGGCAAGCGCAACCCACGCGATGCCTTGTTGCAACTCTCAATTCAAGCTGATCGCGATAGTGTGATAGTGTCGCTCTTCTGCTTACAGAACCTCAAACACGCTATAACCGGGCCGTACTTGAAGCGGTGAACCGTGCCGACCGCAATGATCCGATTTAGAAATTCATACTTTCCGGCAGGCGCTTCGAAGATCGGGTTGATGCGGAAGTAGTAGCTGGCGGGTCGACTCCTTCGCCGCTTTCCAGCCGCGCGATGACATCGGGCGGGCCGTGGCGCACGCCGCGGTAGGCCATCGTAATGTTCGTGCCGTCGTCGGTCTGCAGGATCAGGCGCACATCGAGCGTCGTGCTGCCGTCGCTGCGTACGGTCTGCCAGTCGCTGCCGCCGTCCAGCACCTTGCCGCTCAGCCGAACACGCAGCGGCCGTGCGATACGAAGACGAATGTTGCTTCATCGGCCATTGCGGTCGCTGGTTCAGCGACATGACAGCGGCAGGTGAGGACCCCATTGCCGTCATTCAGTGGCTGGTTGAATTTGTCGATCGTGAATGGCCGCTGTGGGGGAAATCGAAAGTTCGTTGGCGACCCCACACCAGACGATCCAGCTTGCAAAGAGGTATGGCAGCTATCTGAGGGGACCGGACGCCGAGGGGTGGAAGACGCTGGACAGTTCCATTCGTCCAACCTGCCGCGGAGCTTGCGCGAATGCAATTTCAGTGCGCTCGACGGCGAGGACGAAGCGCTGGCTCCGCGGCGGCTGCGGTGTCTGCGCGAGCCTGAATTAGCAAATTTCGGCACCTTGGAGCGCCGCGGCGGGCTTAGCTCGCTACTACGGCGGTGCAGACTGTTGTTCGTAGCTATTGCATCCGCAGGTGGAGGTCGATATCGGCGCGTATCGGCACAACAGAAACAGCTGTTCCGGATCCTTCTCGCATCCGTCAAAGCGCAATTGAGCGTCGGCATGACGGTGCCTCGCCCCGATGGGCCCAATGCGTGCCTTGACGGTGCCGAAGTAGAACTCTGGCCAGGCCTCGTTTGCGAGACATTCCACGCGTATTCCCTCGCTACACTCCTTGTCGCCATGATGGAACTCCACGACCTCGCGCGCGCATTCCCGATGTTCGGGACACGGGCACCCGTGCGACCCTTCGCAGTCGCAGCCACAATCGGTGTGGTGGTGCGAGTGCGCAGGCTTGCCGAGCAGAATCGCCATGCCGCCGATCACGATCTCCCGGCCATCCGGCACGAACGGGAACATCCGGCGGTCGAGGCGCAGATCGATGCGGCGGCCATTGGGGTCATGCTCCGCGCGGCCCTTGAACCGTTGCCACGCGTCCGGCAACTCATGGCGCACGTCGATGAGCCGCCAGCCGTCGCCTGGCAAGCGGCCGCGCGCGGCCGCCTCGGCGGCTCGTCGGAGGAGTGGCCCGCCCTCGCGCGACATGATGCCGAGGCGCATGATGCAATCCGTTTGCGTGCTCGTGTCGAAGTAGTTGTTCTCGCGAGGCAGCTCGATGCGCCAGCGACTCGCAGCGCCCGCATACTCGAACGGCAGATAACGCTGATCGTTGAAGTCGAGCGTGAAGAGCCCGGCATCATTCTGTCCCGTGGATGTGGCGACGGCCTCTCGTGCGCCGAACTGGCGCACGATGCGGGGATCGTCCGGGCACGTGGCGTACTCGTGTGCCAGGCGATCCGCGTCGTCGCAAGAGTCGCAGCATCCCTTCGGGCAGCAGCACTCGTGAGGCGGCGTGGACAATCGCGGATCGACGCGAGTTGTGCTACCGAGAAGCGTGAGCCGGCAGTGAACGCCGGTGTACGGTCCCGTGACGCACGGGATGGTCAGTGACACGTTCTTGATCCGGCGCATGTAATGGCCCGGGAAGTTCATATCAAACATCCATTCCGGAATCTCGATCTCGCAACGTCCCGTCGTGCGCAGCTGCAGGAATGCGGCCGGGAAATGCAGCCGCAGCGAGATCTGCTTGGTGAGCTCGTATTCCCGGACGTTCTCGTCGAGATAGGCTTTCTCCATCTGGCGAAGTGCAGCGGACAGGCGTTCGCCTGCCATCAGCCCTTCGTGCAGCGAGTCCCACTCGCACTCCGGAATGAATTTGCGCGACGAGTGCCCGCGCTCGACGTTGAATGCGTACTGCGCCTGGCGCGCAGCGGCCAGCGCCAGCTCATAGGTTCTGCTGTGAAGAGCCGCCGTCTCCTTTTGAAGATAGAGGTACAGGTCGTGCGCGGTGAACTTGTCGCGCAGGAAGTTCTGCACTTCGGTGGAATGCTCCAGCTGGCGCTGCTGGATGTTCAGGTCGTTCAGCGTCTGGTCGCGGCGACGCTGCGCGCCGAGAATCTGCCGATCGATCTGCTGGATCTCGATGGCGAGCACATCGATCTGGTGTGTCCACTCGGCAAGCCGGCGATCCCAGCCGCTCTGCGTGAGCTCGAGTCCTGCCGTGGTGCTCGCGATGTCGGACAGTGCGACGAGTACGCGCGCGGCGGATGCGAACCCGCCGGCAAGCGGTTGGCCGATGGGGAGCTGATAGTAGATGAGCGGTGTGCCACCAAAGCCGGCGACACCAGCGAAGAAATTGCCGGCGCTGCTCATCGCACCACTAATCGCTTCGATGGCGTTGCCGCCGGTGCGCAGCAGGGTCGATGCGATGGTGAATGACCCGTACAGAATCTCGCCGGAGATCAGGCCATGCCGCTTGAGGTCGGCGACGTACTGCAGGTTGGCCTGACTCATCGCCTTCGTCTTCTGCAGTGACTCGATCTGCCAATCGACGTCGCGCCACGCGTTCTTCCGGCTTTCGAGTCCGAGGATCAGCACTTCACGTTCTTGACCGGCACGCAATGATGCGAGGAACTCTGCGTCACCCTTCTCGAACGCACTGAGCAGGGCATTGCCCAGCTCCTGTACCCGCGACGCGTACTCGTACGCCTTCTGGATGAGGAAAGAGAAACGATACGGGCTTCGCAGGAAGCACCACTCGGTTTCTTCGTCGCAGGGAGTGACGCTGTTGCGCCAACCTTCGCGCAGTGGCGAATCGCCGAAGTAATCCGCTTCGACCTTGCGACGGCCGTCTCGCAGGCGGCGGTCGTTCGAGCAGGCGCGAATGCTCTCGAGCCGATCGCGCACGACCTCGTAGACGTTGAGGAGGCGCGGATTCAGCGGCGGGAACTGCGGCACGAATGCGGATACCTTGGGCACGGAGATCGGATCGGGAAGCATGACCGTGCGCGGCATGCGGCCGAGGATCTTCGCGGCGGATTCGAAAATCGTGAGTGCATCCTGCTCCGCTTCCGCTGAATGCCGGTGGCGTCTCACCGCGTCACCCCACTCGATGAGCGTCTCAAGGTAGTGGAGCAGGATGGACCGCGTGCGCCCCTGGTCGCACGAGATATCCGTGCTGTCACAGCAGGCTTCCCGCGGCACCAAGCCGCGAATGGCGTGCAACCGGGGGTCGTTGCCGTCGGCATTATCGCCAGCGTTGTTCCCGCCGCCGTCGTTTCCGTCACCGGGGTTGCCGTCGTTGTTTCCCCCATCTTGCCCGTCATCATCCGGGTGACAGTCGATCCACGTGCAGTCATTGACCAACGGATTGAACGCGCTTCGATACCACGCAAGGGCTGCCTCGAAGCGGCAATGCGCTCGCAGGGCCTGCGCGACGGCCAGCGCAGGAGCGAAGGGCGATAAGGGAAACAGCGACGCTCCCGGCGTAACGAACAGCATCCACGGATACGCCGGAAGCTTCGCCGAGCCCAGGAAAGCAGGCACTGCTGCTGGATTGGGGATCAGAAGTTGCGGCAGCACGCTGACATCGTCTTGAGCCAGGTTGAACCGGAAGCCCGGCTGCGCCGGATCGAGATAGCCGGCAGGGGCGATGCCGCTCGGTACGGAGAACGTTAGTGAATCGGCGGTGCGACCAAGGAACACGAGATCGCTGGCGACATTCAGATCCACCTGAAGCGCGCGGATGGATCGACGCGATTGCTGGAACTCGCCGTTGTGAATGCGACACCACGCCAGCCGGACGGCGGGCTTGCTGGGCCAGTCGAGCAGGCGTGGCACTTTGTCGACGTCGTGCCAGACCGCGGACTGTTGCTGAACTGCATCGTAGTAGTCGTCCTGGAAGCCGTTCTGATAGTCGGTGGTCGTGCCTGCGCCGGGCGCGCCGCTGAGTGGCGCGGGCGCCGGCGGCTCGTAGATTTCCGCCGGGATGAGCCAGAAGAAATACTCATCGACGAGCGCGGGATGCGAGCAGCCGCATTCCTGGCAGCAGGTCACGCAATCCTCGGCTCCGCTTCGCGTGTGTGGTTCGAATGCAGACGACGCAGGAGGCACACCCGCGGCCGCGACGCGCAGGAACTTGGTGCCCACCTTGATGGCGGCTTCCATCCACAGCGGCAGGGGCTTGGAGTCTGGACTGGCGAGCGCCGGGTTTCTCCGGACTTCACCATGTACGGCGGCGAGCCACGATGGTCGGGCGTCGCGCTCGGGCGTGCCCAGGAGGATGAGACCTTCTCGTGGCGCATCGAGCGCGTGGATCGAGGACAGCTCGCGACGCTGAAGCGCTGGCGGCTCCGGCGCGGGCAGCCGTGCGTCGGGCCACCATTCGGTGCCGCCATGCACCGCGGCCGTGAGTTTCGCACTTCGCAGCTTGTCTTCGAGGAACCGGAAAGCCTCGATTCCTTGAGCTTTCTTGAGGTCGCTCCAGTCGATCCAGTTCTCCTTGTACAACTGGCGCCGCTTGCAAGCTTGCCAGAGGGACAGCGTCGCGAACTGGCGGTCCCATAGCTCGGCGAACTCGCGCGTCACGATCCAGCCGGGCTCGAGCAGCAGTCGCGCACGGCGGATGAAACACTGGGCGGCTGAAATGGCTTCTTCGATGCGCGTTGCCTTCTCGCACACGCCTGCTTCCACGTCGAGAAGCAGCAGCTCGCCCAGCTCTCGCGCCTGAGTGGCGAACTGACCTGGTGCCCACGGCAGCGCGACGCGGTTGCTGTGGCAGAGATAGGTCACGAGCGCGTTGCGACCGCGCTGCCGGAGGCCGTCGTTGAGACGACGCAGGTCGTCATAGCGACGTGGATCGCCGTGCTCGAGGCAGCCGTCACACAGGAAGGCGGATAGGTTTGCGTTGCCGGTCTGTGTTGCGCCGGGGAGCAGTGCGCTCGGGTCGTCGGATGCCCACAGGTCTGGTCGGGCCATCGTGATGTCCTTGGCGGCGAAGTGCTCGTCGAGCGCGGCAAGCCAGCGGTCCGCGTGCCAAGCGCGCACCGTCCAGCGATCGTCTTTCAGATCGTCGCTCGAGACCGCGTACGGAGGCGCGCCCTGGCTCTGTAAATAACGCAGCTCGAGCTTCCAGAAGCGCGAATCCGCGCCGAGATGGTCCATGAGCGGAGCGGGGTCCGCGGGATTCGTGGCGCGAGCTTCGGCGAAAAGGTGCCACAGCTCGTGATGGCGCCGGCAGCGAACGTCGTCACGCGCAAACGTGTAGTCGAACGTTCGTTCCCACCAATCGAACATGGCCTGAGTGCGCTTCGCCGACGGCTTGGTGCGCGAGTCGGCGGCGGGCGGGTGGTAGTCATCCAGAAGTGGCAGGAAGTTGAAATCGAAGTTCGCGGCGTGGCGTACGAAAGCGCCTGCGGGACCGAAGTAAGAAGCGCCCGCGAAGCGCTCCTTCTCCTCCAGCAGGTAGCTGAGCTCCGACGTGCCGTGGCAGTTGCGCTCGGCCGAGAGCGCGAATCGATGTGCAAACAGCAAGGCCTTGAACGCGCGCTGATACGTGCGCCGAATGTCGCGGAATGAGCTCGTGTAGTAACGCTGCAGGAACAGCGTCGCACTTGCGCTCTGTGTCGCGATGCCTTGGCTCAGCGGCGCGTCCTTCAGCATCGTGAAGAGCTGGCGCCGCGGGATGGGTATGCATTCGCCACAACTGTCCGGTCCCGCGTATTTGACCTCCAGGCCAGCAAGCAGCGCGTGAACCTGATTTTCTGTCGCGAACTCGAACGCCGGACGAACGAGCTCGACTGTGATCTCGTAGGCGCCACGCTTGAGATGCCGGCACGCCGTGTGGCGCTCGTCCTCCGCAGGCCATCGGTGACTGAGGAGCACCCAGGTGCGCGAGCCTCGCTTCAGCGTTACGCGCCATTTGAAGCGATCGATAGCCCCGCAATCGGGCTTCTCGTGACCCGGTGTGGGTGCGCCGGCCCAGAACTCGTATTGTCCTTCTTCATCGACCAGCAGCGCGCCGGACCAGGTCGCTTCGAATCCTTGCGCGCCACCGAGCATTGCGCCGCCGGCGTTCTTGACGAGGAAGCCGTTGCGCACGCTCACGTACTTGCTCTGCGCCGGTGTAATCGTGGCGCCGAGCGACGGCAGCACGGTGGGGATGGGCGCGTTGACGCGATCGTGTTGTGGCCCGAATCCATCCAGTGCCCCGGTGACGTTGCGCCAGGCGAGGCCGCCGCCGTCGGCCTTGTACTCGGTGACGAGCCCGGTGCCGAGGAGGCCGAGCAGCGCGGCGAAGCCGCTGCCATTCGGACGCGGCGTCCAGGTAACCGCGGGTTCCGTACCGTCGTCGCTCTCCCAGTCGGTCGTCGCGGCGTTCTCGTCACCGAGCAGCTCACGCAGGATCAGCAGCGCCACCGCTTCGCCTTCCGGGCACGGCTGCCTGGTTACTGCGGCCACATGCGCCGCGAGATGGCAGGCGATGATCCGGCACCGCTGGTGGCACTGCGCGACGTGCCGGCGGAAGTAGTCCCACCGCTCGCATTCGTCGCGAGCCTCGATCAGGTGTCGCTCGGCGCGCGCGAAATCCGGAAAGAGCACAGCGAACAGCGCGAGCAGGGCGCGAGGCTGGAAGTACAGATCCTGTACCGCGGTCTGCTCATCGGCGTTGAGCGCGTTGAGGCGAACCAGTTGCGAAGTCAGGGAGTCGTCCGCGAGCGGGATGTGCGTCCAGAGCTTCTCGGCGGCGGCATCGTACTGAAGCGGTCCATCGGCGTTTGCGCTCCACATTGCTGCTGTCGTCTTGGCCGCGGGGAGGGAAGCGATGAAGCGCGTGGCATCCACCACGAAGCCGGATTTCTTCAGCAACTGCGGAAACAGGTGCCGGCCGAGATCGAGCACGTCGTCGAGCGCGAAGCCGAGCTCTGCGGTGAGGATCTTCGAAACACGCTGCCAGTCCCAGTCGTCCGTGCATTCTTCGAAGATCGTCGTCTCGACGTGCACGGCCTTCCTGGGCTCTTCGAAAGGGGCGCAGCCATCGGCGGGTAGCGTGCTGTCCACCGCAACCGAGATACGCCAGTTCGAGTCCGGCGCGAGCTCGGGCGCCGGTGTGCCGAGCAACTTCCGACGCAGGTCCCACAGTGAGAAGCCGCATTCGTCGGCGGGCAAGGCGAGAGGCAGCTCACCCGCCTCGCACTCATCCTGCAACGGGAAGATGTCGCCGCAATGCTGATCGTCCACGGTGAAGAAATACAGCACTTCCGCGAGCGTGAATTTCGAGGCCGAGAGCTTCGCGAGGATCTCGGCGAAGCGCAGTGCGTGCG
Organism: Caballeronia choica; assembly: GCF_001544535.1. Lineage (GTDB taxonomy): Bacteria > Pseudomonadota > Gammaproteobacteria > Burkholderiales > Burkholderiaceae > Caballeronia > Caballeronia choica. Next base: position 17,041 of record NZ_FCON02000006.1, read on the forward strand.
TCGGCAGCGCGTGCCAGTTGTCCGTCGCCGATGCGGGATCGAAGCCGGCGAGGCGCGAGAGCGGATCAAGCTTCGACAGGATCCACTCGACCACGTCCGGTCGATGGTGCTCGCAGCGATAGTGAAGCTTCGCGTGATGCAACACTCTCTCGCAGAGCTGTCGGACTGCCCAGCCCCATTTCGTGGCAGTCGGGCCCGCCCAGAGCGCGAGCAAGTGTGTGCGCTCCGCGTCGACGGCGGTCGCGGCGGGCTTCTCCGATTTGTCGAACAGATCCAGGCAGAACTGGTCGCGCAGCATCTGGAATGCGGCAAGCTGGCGGATGAACTCCGGGTTGATGGCGCCGCTGCCATCGAACAGGTGCAGCACATTGCAGATGTCGCGGATCTGCGCGAACGAATAGCAGAAGCAGCAGGACTCCTTCAGCTTGCGCCAGAGGCGAATGAACACGATCAACTGCATCAGCGCGCCGGCGCGCCCGCGTTGCTGTTCCGGAAACAGCAGAACCATGTCGTCGAAGCAGCAGGGCTCGCATTCCGGGAACACGCCGTCCCGCCGGCCGCGGTTCGCGAACTTCACGAAGCCGGACTTCCACAGCTCATGGAACTCGCAGTAACTGAGGCAGGTGCGGGCGAGGAACTCGGGCACGCTGGTGACGACGTCGATCCAGTTGTCGTTGTCGCCGCGCTCGGCGAAGCCATAGAGTGCCCAGACCGGCGGGCCGAGGTTCTGGTCGCGGACCACGATCTGATTGGGATTGGCGCGCGGGTTGTTCGGGTTGACCTGATCGTTCGGTCCGGGCAGCACCGGATCCCGCAGCCCGTTCGGATCGGGCGAGGGCTCCGCGCGAGGCCCGCAGAGCGGCGTCTCAGTTCCGTGGAACAGCGCCGCATATTCCTCTGGCGTGATGCCGAGATACTCGGCCGCGATGTCGATGCGCACCGGAAAGCGCCACAGATGATCCTGGAATCCCGCCGGCTCCTTCGCCGGATCGAGCACGAACTCGGTGATGCACTTCCGGAACGTACGCATCTCCTCGACGCGACAGCTGCCGAAATGCCGGAGATAGGTGCGGGAGACGTCCAGCGCCTGCGAGTAGGGCAGGTGGCACGCGGAGAAGTCCTTCTTCAGGATGTTGAAGACGGCCGGCTCCACGCTGCCATTCGCAGCGACGGGCGTCGCGGGCGTCGAGTATTCCGGCAGGGCACCGAAGATGCGTGCCGGCTCGTGGCAGAACGGTGCGCATTCGTCGGGTGGGCACGGCTCGTCGCGACAAAGCAGGTGGCCGGCAAGCTTGTCCGCCGAGGTGTCGTATACCGTGCCGTTCATCGGCACGGCGGACGCGCCCATGAACTCGAGGTTTTCGTTGACGATGTCGATGAGCGGCAGCGGTGTCTCGAGATTGGCGCAGCTTGCCGAGAGTTCGCCCAATGGGCCGCGACGCTGGCTCAGAGCAACCTGCAACGTGGGGGCGGAAAAGGTGATCATCGAGCCGTTGGGAACGTTTGCGGAAACCGCTACGCCGAGCGTGACCGACGTCGGCGTGACGCTGCTGACGACCGTGCCGTTCGGAATGCTGGGTCCGCTGACCGACATGCCGGAGATCAAACCTGCAGTCGATGCGAACGGCAGCGTCTGGCCAGCGGGCGTATCGGCGTTCGTCGGTACGGATAGTGAGCTGGCGATGGGTGCGTCGCACGTCGATAGCGCGGACAGCTCCAGCAACTCGCTGAGATAAGCGATCGGTCCCAGCGGCGAGGCGCAGGGCGATGGCACACAGTTCGTGAGCGCGCCGTCGGCGTTCACGGGGACGAAGCCCCCCGGAGCGCCGGCTGCAGGAGCGGGAGGCGCGATGGCCGACGCGGAGGCGTAGATCTGCGCCGCGAGGTCGAAGGCCACCGTGCCGGTGAGCGCCTGTTGAAACTGATCGCTGCTGATCGCCGTAATCGACTGTGCTGACGTGAAGCCGCGCGCGTACAGAGCTTCGATGACGGAGAACTCGAACGCCGGTGTGCCCGGCGCCGGAAGTGGCACAGGCTTCATCACCTGATAGAGGGCGTCGAGCGTCGTCAGTGCGTCGCAGACCCATTCCTGTGCACGTGCATCATCTGTGAATACGGTTGCCGCAGCGGCGCGGAGCTTCACCGGATCGAAGCCGGTGCCGAGCGTGAAGGCACCGTATGACCCGAGGCACAGCGTCAGCCAGTCCTGCGTCGGCGCGGAGAGCTGCGGAAGATCCGGCGCGTTTCCGGTCGAAACGTTCATGCTGAACGTGATGTTCGCGTTGATGGGAATGGGTGTCGCTACGGCTGCACTCAGCGTGACTACGGTCTTGCCGCCCGCGGGGACGGCTGACACGACGACAGTGCCCGCCGGAATGCCCGGAGCGCTCACGAGCATGCCGGCTGCGAGCTGCGGGCTCGGGGCGAAATCGAGCGTGGTGCCGCCAACCGGGGCGCCCGAGGTCGTGACGAGAACGAATGACGCAGTCGGTCCACCGCCGCCGATCACCAGGAACGATTGCGCGCGGCGCATGAATGCGTCGATGCGCGCCTGGATGTTGCCAGTTCCCGGCGGCAGCCACGTGGGATTCGTCTGGAAGAACTTGATCCACTGTGCACGCGTCACGGCCGCCAGCGCTTCGATTGACGGCGTCGGCTGCAGCAGATTGGCAATGATCAACTCGCCGAGCGCCGTGTTGAACGGCGCGGGCACGATGAACCCTTCGGTCAGCGCCGACAGGACCAGGTTGAGATAGGCCTCCGGCAGTGTGCTCCTGGCTCCAGGCCAGAACTTCGCGGCATCGTCCTCTGGCAAATACGCCTGACTGCTTGGCGTCCCCGTTGTGCTCGGCGGAAACGCAAGCCAGGATTTGACGAGCGTGACGAGTTTCGCGGAATACGGCGGAACGAAATAGATCGTGCTGCCGGCCGCAATATCACCCAGCAGCGGGGAGGTGAGCGTGACGGCCGTCGGCGTGAGCGCAGCGATCGTCGTGTTGACCGGAAGGTTGATCCCACTGACCAACATTCCCGCTTTCAGGCCATCGGTGGAAGCGAATGGCAACGCCGTGCCCGAAGGCGCATCGCTCGCCGTCTGGATCCTGCGTGCGCCGAGCGGCGCGAGCGGCGTGCTCGACGAAGTCGGAATGCCGAGCGCAGCGATTCGCCGCGCGGCTTGCGCAGCATTGATGGCCTCGAGCGGCAGCGCGACAAACTTTTCCGAGTCGGTGATCGTGCCCGCTTCGATTGAGGTGGTCAGCTCAGACAGCAGACGCTCGATGTGATCGCCGCTGGCGAGTTGAAAGCGCTTGTCCGCGCGAATCTGCAGCGGCAGCATCGCGCCCAGGCCGTAGAAATAGGCGGCGGGAATACCGAAGTTCGACGGCGAATTCACCGAGTCGACGCCCGTGAGAAGGAGCTGGTGGCCGCTGACGGGTCCGCCACCCGCGGCGGCCGAGTTCGCAGGAAGCTCGAGCATCGCCTGCGTGGATGTCAGCGAGCGCTGTTCGCAAGCGATGGCCGCAGAAAGCGCATACACGAAGCCGGTGAGCCGATCCGCCGCCGTGTCGGCCAGAGCGTAGTAGCTCATCAGCAAGGCTTCGAACTGTTGCCGATCGGCTTCGTGCTGGTTGGGCGTCGTGCCGCTCAGCATCGGTCCCGCATTCGGCGGATTGCTGTATAGCTGGCCCACCGAATCCGGCGGTTGCGGTGGCGGTGGCTGCTGGCTCCAGACGATTTCTCGCGCGATGTTGCGGCATTGCTCGGCCGACAGGGCGCCAAGATTCGGTTTGAAGGTAATGTTCGTGCTGGACGGCACGCCCGGCGGTACGACTTCCTGACTCAGCGTGACGAGCCCGCTCGCATCGATCGAGAGGACGGTGGTGCGCGTAGCAATGCCGGCGGCGGCGGACACGCTCATCCCGGGCGCGATTCCCAACGTACCCGCAGGAAGTTTCAGCGTCGAAGAGCCTGCCACGGCGGCAGCCGTCGTGGCGACGCCCGGTGACAGACCGGGATCCAGCGCGAGAATCTGCTCGACTGCGGCCCGCAAGTCATCGAACGGCGGTGGTGTTCCGTCCGTGGGAAGAGAGAACGAAAAGGGATTGGCGGAACCCGGTGCCGCCGGCAAATGCAGGTACGCGCCAGGCGAAAGCTCCATCCACGGATCGACTTGCGGATGGATATCAGTAGACGATGGAGTCCACGTGTTCAAGTCGAGCGTGGGCCCGGCGCTCAGTTGCACGTCGTAGTAGAGCTGGCTGACCGGCACCGGTGTCGCGCCTGCGCCGCTTCCCCATTGTGCGACCAGTCGCAGATTCTCGATCTTCGCCCCCGCGGGAATTTCGATGATTGCGGTGGCCGCCGCGTCGAGCTGGAAAAAGGCGGAGTCGTTCGGCGGAACCGACCCATCCACGTCGTAGTGCTGAACGATGCCGCTGGTGGGCGAAGCCGGAAGGTATTTTGGCGCTTTGAGCACCGTCGGCAGGAGGACGGAGAAGTCCAACGGCGAAGGAACGGCGGACGCCTTCACGTACTTCGCGGTGCCTAGATTGCGCCCGACGCTGGGATCGCTGAAGGACAATTCGAAGGCCGTGATCTGCAGCGGACCGAGTGCCGGATTCAGGTGGTGGTCTCTGAACGTTGCCGGGTCTAGCGGCTGCGGCGGGATGATTCGAATGACGATCAGGCTCGACATCTGGGTTCTCCCTGCGTGCTTCGTTTCGCGTGGATCGGGTCAGCGTTTCTTGCTTCTCTTCGGCGGTGCGGGTGTCGTCGATTCCGTCGGACGTTCTCGCGTGTCCGATCTCGTGGCTGGACTTCGTTCGGGTGGATCGAGCGCATCGTGTTCGTCCGCTGACGGCGCTGGCATGCTCGTCGCGATGAGCACACCTGCGATCTGCGCAAACGGAACGAACACGGCCGGGTTCATTTTTGCGAGCTCGCGGCTTTCGTCTCGCAACAACCGGTCAGTCAATGCGTCCGACTGCAGCCACAGGCCGTTCATCTCTGCGCCGAGCAGCGTGTATGGCCGTCCGGTGCCGTCCTCGAACAGGGCGGGAATGGAAACGAGGACAGTCTTGTTCAAGTAGCGGGATAGGGTGGGAACCATTGCTTTTTTCTGGTCAGTGGTGTTTGGGAAACCGGACTCATCAGCGTGCAACACATCTCTTCTCCATCATTGCTGTTGGGTTCCCCAATTCTTCGTAAAATTGCGGCAACCTTCGTTGCAGACGATGCTGTTACCTTCTGTTCCGCGACTAATCGCCCACTCCAGTACTTTTGCTTTGTTCTTTTCGCGGAAGACTTCCAATTCCCCTTCAGCGTGCATTTTTGAGCCCGGATCACTGGCCTCAAGCGGCTGATAGCCAAGCTTCTCTGCCATTGCTTTTTGTTCCGGACGCCAACCTCCGCCCTCATTCGGCACTGCGACTTTGATGACTTCTCCGCCAGGTAGCTCTACCTTCGCTGTTAAAAGTGTCTGTCCGCCTCTATATTGATCAACACCATGGATAAGACCAGCATCGGCTTTTAGGGGTGCCGTCTTTGGCCCGGCCGGCGGCCGGGCAGCTGAATCGGCAGGGAGTTCCGGCGCCGGCTTTGCGGGAGAAACCGCTTGCGGTCTTGACTCCGGCGGCACAAATTTCGGGCTATTCTTCTCAATTGGCTTCGAAAACAATTTGCCTTGTTTAACAGCGTGCCCAAGCGTGATCACGTCGGCCGCTACCAGCACCGCAGTCTCGGTGAACGTCAGACCCGCATCAACGTAATGCCCGGCAGCATCAAGTTTGCTCTTGGATGCTTCTGCTTTTGCCACCGATGCCGCGGCCTCTCGGGCACTACTACGCACAGCGGCAACCGTCCCGACGACAGGGATATTCGAAATAATGAGCTGGTCCGCGTTTTGTTCCAGCTCTTTATTTCCTGCGTCTGAACCCTTCTTGATGTAGGTGGCGATGTTGTCGCCAATCGCCTTGCTGAGACTGCGCGCGCCAATTGTCGTTGGACCACCCATGATGGCGAGGAAGCGGCCAGCCCGGTCAAGATTCTTGTTAAGGGTGTCTTCGTCATCGCGGCCATCAGGATCTCGATACCGCACAGGATCGCCGTGCGTGTACTGATAAGCGTTCACACCCGCCTCAAGCCCTAACGGATCGCATGCCGTCCAACGTGCCAGCCACGGCGCGTAGTAACGCGCGTCGTGATAAGTGAATCCATTCTCGTCGTCGCGCTCCTTGCCCGTGTAGCGATAGCGCTTCTGCTTTACCTCGCTCGCGCTGCGGCCGGTCTGGAACGTTGTGCTGCCGTACGGCGAATACTCTTCGTAGGAAATGATGCTGGCGGCCTCATCCAGCTCCATGCTGGCGGAGCCAAGGTGGTTGGCGAGCTGGAAGCGCAGCAGCGGCGCAATCGAGAGCAGAGGGTGGTCGCGTTCCAGAGTCAAGGTTTCCACGATCGCCACGCGTTGCTGCTCGTCCATCACGTGCAATGTGTCGCGTTCCAGTTCAAGCGTCTCGCCGTCGGCCCCGAACTCGTGGAAGCGCTCGAACCCGCCCACATAAAGCCGCTCGTTCTTGCGGCTGCCGTTGGCGCGCTCAGTCACTTTGCGCACGCGTTTGCCGCCAGCGTCGTAGACGTAATAGGTGGTCTCCGGCACGCCGCAATTGACCACCTGACGCCCACTACCGGCGAGACGATCCTTGAAATCCCATCGCATCACTGGCAGATGCGGCATCTGGACGATATTGCCATGCGCATCGTGAAGGTAGCGCTCGGGTGGCGAACCGCTTTCGGCGCCGAGTTGCGTGTGGCTCAGCCGGTTGCCGCGTTGCTGCGGCTCGACCAGACTTGCCTCTTCGTAGGCGTAGTGCCGGGTCCAGTTATTGTGGGGCGCGCGGTGAGCGGCACGCAGAAAGTTCCCCACGGGGTCGTACTCGTAGCTCTCCGAATAGGCGTCCAGTGATTGCAGACTGCCCTGTGCCGAGGCTCCGGCAAACGGATAGTCCCGATAGTTGTCATCCGCCGGTGCCGGTCGGAACGCCGACTGAAGCACATGCTCGCGGCCGGTTGCCGCCGTCAGCCGATAAAGCGAGTCATAGGTGTATCGGCAGGTCGCGTCGACCCGCTGGTTGTCGTGAAAGACTGTCCGCAGTGCGCGATTGACGATCTGCGTGATGTTGCCGACCGGGTCGTAGTGATAGTGCAGATCTTGAATGCACGCCGCGTCGCCGAAGATCTCGGCGGCGCGCGCATCGCGATCGGGGGGGCGCGTGGTTCGAAGCCGCGCCAGCCGGAAGGTCGCCGGGTCGTACTCGAACGAGGTTGTGACGCCGTTGGCATAGTCGACACGGTTACGCTGCGCACGCGAGTTGTAGTCGATGTTTCGGACGAAAGGCGTCCAGGCCGGTGGCGCCTTGCAATGCGCCGCGCGCAACGCCACATCGATCCGCTCGATCAGGCCGGCGTCGTTATATGCCGGACGATAGATGCTGCCGTCGGGGGTGCTGCTGGTCACCGGTCGATTCAGAGCGTCGTACGCGGTGCACCCTTCGAATCGGCGTGATTCGAGCGTAGGCGTCTTCGACCAGTCCGGCGCGCTTCGATAGTCACGGGCGAACTGGCGCGACGTCCGGAGGACGTTGCCTTTGAAGTCATACAGGTCGGCCGTCGTCACGCCCGCCGTATCGAAATGTCGGAAGACCCGGCCGCGCAGATTCGCAGCGCGCTGGCGATGCTCCGTCAACCCGCTGTCCGGCTCGTCGCCATAGATCGTTCTCTCGAACAGCATCTCGCAGGCGTTCGCGCCGCCATTGCGCTCATACGGATCGCCGCCCTGCACGAACTGCCGAACCGGGCGGCGAAGCGGGTCGTACTCGGTGCGGAACATGAAGAGCCGGCTGTTCCACCCACGAATCGGCTTGGCTGAGATGTCGTTGAGCGTCCACCGCTCGCCCGCCTCCATGCTGGACTGATGCACGCGTCGACCGGCCATGTCGTAGTCGTAACGCATCACACACCGACCGAGCGTGTCGATCACCTCTCGCGAATTGCCTTCGACGTCGAGCGCGGCCCGCGTGGCGTACTTGCGGGGCCTGCCGGCGTCGTCGACGCCGTTGTCCACGACCGTGAGGACCGATCGCCCGAGCGAGTCGAAGTGGACGACGCTCGGTGTGCCGGCGTGGCGAGCGGCGCCCAGCGCGGCGGTCTTTTCGCCTTCACCGAGTGCACCGGTGACGCGTGGGCCATACCACGTGGGAAGATAGTCCGGATCGGGGAGCCGCGAGACCAACTCGCCGACGTCGGGATCGGTCTTCGGGTTCAGGCGCACCGTATCGTTCGCGTCCCAATTGAGCTGCTGCCAGGGATCGAACACGACTTTCTCGAAGGTGTGATCCGGATGCAGCGTGGCGACCACGCGACCCAGCGGGTCGTACAACAGGATCGGGCTCACGCCCTCCACCGCAGCGAACTCGAAGTCAGGTACGGCGCTGAAGAACGGCTCGTATTTGCGGACCGGCTTGCCTTTGTTGTTGAAGATCGTCCAGCCGCTGCCGATCCAGCGCTGTGCGATGACATCCCCGCCTGGTTTCACCGGCCCCGGCTCGGCCTGCACCTTCTTCTGAATCTCACGCCCGAAGCCGTCGGAGAAGGCGATGTGCACCTGCGTGCGGGTCTGCTGCCCAGCCTCGAGATCGCTTTCGTGCGTCTCGCGAACGATTGCTGCGGCGAAGGCCGGCCCGTTCGAATGAAGATACCGTTCGACGTCGTAGACCATTCGCGTCGTCGCGCGGCCCAACAGTCGACCCGACGCACCGCGCGGATCGTGCAAGAACGCGCGAACGGTTCGCGGATCCAGGTCCGGGTCGAACCCCTCGAGCGAATCGCCTTGCGCCTCGCCGTCCTTCCCCTGCGCCGCTGTTCCGGTAACGAGGCCGAGCGCATCGAACGCCGCCTCGGAGCGATTGCCGTTCGCGTCGATCTGCAGCCGCGGTGCCAACATGCGATAGTCGATCTCCGCGCGCGTGACGTTGCCCGCCGCATCGGTTGTCTCGACCGGCATCAGATCGTGGGCGTCCAGAACCACGTTCGTGCTATTGCCGAACGGATCGGTATAGCGGCGGGGGATGAAGAAGTGGGCGGCGGCGTGGCGCAGCCCATGTGCGGGATGCGCTCCGGCTTCGGGCGAATAGAAGACCCGGCCCGAGGGCGCCCACCATTCGTTGTCGCCGTCGAGGTCGACGTATCCACCTTCCACCCGCAGAGCGGTCTCGTCCGGACCAAACTTGTCTCGAAGACACTGGGCAGGCGTTGCGAGTCCGTAGTTCTCGCCCGGCAGAGCCAACGACTGCAAATGGCCGAGCGGCAGAAGCTCGGCGAGGTCGTTCGACCGATACAGGGTTCGCGTCTTCTTCAGCAGCCGTCGCCCGACGCAGCCATCGTCGCTGCGCCACTCCTCGAATGGGATGTCGCGGCAAGCGTCGTCCAGCAGGGCGACTTTCGATGCGATCTCCCGAAATAGAAACAGATTCGTCACGCCGCGAGTGCCGTTGTCGGGCGTCAGGCCTCTGAGCTCGAAGAGCCGCTGCTCCGCCGGCAACGGTGCACGATAGGCGTCGGGGCAGTCGACGGCGTTGGTGTGATCGTTCTCCGTGAGCGTCAGCAGCACCCGTTTCTGGAAGTCCTGAGCGTTCTCGGTCAGACGTCGCCCATAGGCAATGGCGACTGACTTCAGGACGTTGCCGTAGCCGTCCACCTCGAGCACCACGTTGTGGGAGACGCGCGGATCGGCGCGCAGGCAATTGTCGATCTCGTACAGCCTTCGCTCGTAGGCGCAAATCACCTGTTCGCGTGCGTGCGCGAACAGGACTGCGTGGCGATTCGGACCACGTTCCTGAACCAGCCGCACTGTGAGGTTGCTCTCGGTGACGGAATACGGGCGAGTGGATTCCTTCTTTGCATCCAACGCATAGACCTCCTGCCTGAGCATCGAGCCCTTGAGTGCGCGGCACGCCTCGCGCGCTTCTTCGGGTGACAGCCCTGCGGGCAGAACGGTGTCCTCCAGAAGCATGGCGTCCGAGAATTCGCTGTAGTACTCGCGAGCAAGATGCCGCGAGACCCGACCGCCCTTAAGAAACACGCCCGTGTGGAACCAGGTGCGCGTGAGAACGGGTGCAACGCTCGAAGCGGCGTCCGCGTTCGTGGTTTCGGACTGATCGCTGCTGCTCGCGAGCGAGCCGATCTCTTCGGTATCGAGCTGATCGACACGGCCGAAGCCGCGAAACTCACGCTCCTTGCCGTCGTAGAAGCCATGGTGATAGCTGTAGCGCGTGACGAATCTGTTGCGGCTCACATGGTCGTATGTCTCGACTCGATCGACGACGTGAACGGGGAAGGGAAGGCGAGTGATCCACGGTGTTCCGGCCGCCTTGTCAGCGAGATAGAAGCGGGTCGACGACGCATACGTGATGCGTGTTTCCGCGCCCAGATTGTTGACGGTTCGGCAGAAAAGGTGCGGTTTTACGCCGCACATGAGATCGACGTATCGGATGTGGCGGCCGGAATCGCCAGGCAGTGACGACGACCACAGCAGGCATGCCGTACCGCGGCCGAGAAAATCCGCCACGGTGACCGATGAGAGATCGTCGATGCGCGCAAACGCTTTTAGTTTGCGGACGCCGTGCCAGGCATTTCCGGTCTCGTTGAGATAGATCTGAACGTGTTTGCCACCGAGATAGATGATGTCCGTGGTGCCGGAGCCATCGACATCGGCGAGGCGGATGCGCTTCTGGTCGAAGAGGTCCGCGTCATCGAACCACGGCGCATCTTCCATGACGACTTTCGCGCCAAAGCGGCCGTATCCGAGATTGGGCCAATAACAGATCTCGCCGTTGCGGATGCGCACGAGGTCGGCCAGCCCATCGCCGGTCATGTCCGCGAGATAGATCGACTGCGTGCCGTCGCCGAAGATGACGCACGGCCCGCGGCCCTCTTCGAGCGGCACGGCGACTCGAATGCCCGGGCCGAAGCCCTGCTCGCCCAGCGAGCGATGCCAGGTGAATGCCTCATCTTCGGTGACGAGCACATCCGCGATGCCGTCGCCGGTCAGGTCGACGAAGCGCAGGTTGGGGTCGGCCCAGTTCTGCACGGGCAACGAGCGGAACGGCTGGAATCCCACCCATTTCGCATCGTCGGTGCGCGAGAAGAACCCGCCGTCAGGCGAAAGCGCCACCAGGTCGAGTGTGCCGTCGCCGGACAGATCCATGAGTTGTTGTCCGGACGCGAAGTTCGCGGTCGCAGGCCGCAGCGAGACGGTCTCAACGGCACCCAACCGCCCTTCGCCACGATTCGGCTTGTAGAACCAGGTGGCGTCCTGTTCGGCGAGGACTCCGGATATGCCTTCACCATCGAGATCGACGAAGCGGTAGTCGTCCGTGCCAACGGCGGCCGGCAGGTTATCCAGACTGTCCGGCTGCACTTCTTTCAGCTCGTACCCGTCGAAGAGCGGGTCTTCCAGCGGGCTGTCGGTATAGAAGAAGTCCGCCGGCGCCAGTGAGCGGGTGAGATATCGGCCCTCGCCAAGATGGCGATGGCCGAAGGCGGTGACTCGCTCGAGGAACGAGCCGACGGATTTCTCGCGGTACTGAAGGCTCAGCGAGCGCACGAGTGCGGCGGGAATGCCGAGCTCGCGCTCGAAATGGTGGAACATCAGCACGCGCCGGCAGAGACGATGTGTGCGGATCTCGAAGCCGGAGCGATAGGTGGAAAAGGAGTCCTTACGCACCGTCCATTCGGCTTGCGGATCGGGGGACGCGCGGGAAAACACGCGACCCGCTTCATCGGGCGCGGTTTCGCAATGGTGTTCCTCGCCGTAGTCGAACACCGCCTCGAACATCCAGCCCGCGCGGTCGAGATCCTGAGGCTCGACGTGCGAAGCGCGACATCCGCTCTCTGCCGGGTTGAACAGCAGCGGCACGCGGTTGCCGTATCGAACACGCTTCAGGTATCGATTTGCCGAATGCGAGCGCGAGCACTCGCTTGGGCGGCCGGTGTCGACGCCGCAGTCGTTTTCTGTCGCATAGTCGTACATGATCGCGTTGCCACGATCGTCGTAGCTGCGGCAGATCAGCCAGCTGAAGACATGCGTCGGATCTGCCGGATCAGCGATACGCGAGGCGCCGTCGAGCCCGTAGACGGTGAGCACGTTGTCGCGGGAAATCGAGCGCCAGTGCACCACACCGGTCTCCAGACACGTCCAGCGTTCTATCCGGGCGAACAGGCCTTCGATGCGCGGGCGGTAGCGCCGAACGCGATGACTATCGCGATCGAACTCCACGAACACCGCGCCTTGCTTGTCCTTGTCCAACACTGGTACCAGGTCTTCAGCACCCGAAAGCACGAAGATGTCGGACTCCTCGATCCGTCGGTAGTGAGACTGCCGCTCGTCCGCCCTTCCGTAGCAAGGCAATCCCTTGTCGGTGCGTAGGGAGATCTTCGGAAGCGATAGGCTCCAGCCGAGACCGAAGGGTCCGTTGCCTTGGCCGGAGTCGTAGCTCAGCGAAAGCCGGGGACCGAAGCCGGAGCGTCCCGCACTTAGCGCAAGTGGGATGCTAAGAGAGCCGGTTCCGGTGGCGGGGTTGGCGGTGAACTTCTCGTCGATGCCGCGAATGGCACCCCCGCCCTTCGGCAGTGATATCTGCGGAGCGTCGAACGGCGAGGACGCACGCGCAGCGGCTTCACTTGACTCGCTCTCGACGCCATTCTCGCGCATGGGATCGCCGCCCTTCCCTTGACGTTGTTCTGCCCTCGCAAATTGGCGCATGGCAGTTTGATTAGTACGTTATAGTTTCCACCGACCTCTTCTGCAACCCTTAGGAATCGGCACAAATAACTCAGTGAGGTAAGCCCCCGGCTCTGCCTTGGCTCTGCCGGGGGACTCACCAAGGTTTGACCTATACGGCGGTCATTGAGAATCTGTCGTCTCGACCAATGGCGTCTATGACCTGACGGCGAACACCGGATGGGTCAACGTCGGCATCGATCACGACACCGCAGAATTTGCCGTCGAGAGCATTCGCCGCCGGTGGCGGGAAATGGGTCAAGCGGTGTATCAACACCCCGGCCGCCTGCTGATTACCGCCGACTGCGGCGGCAGCAACGGCTATCGAGTGCGCCTGTGGCACCGGGAGTTGCAGCACCTGGCCGATGAACTGCAAATGCAGATACAAGTCTGTCATTTTCCGCCTGGCACCAGCAAATGGAACAAGATCGAGCACCGCATGTTCTGCCACATCACCGCCAACTGGCGAGGACGCCCGCTGATCAGCCGGCATGGTCAGCCCGCGGCCGGCATCGGCGCCGGTGGCGCTGAACTCGGCCTGGAGTCCCTGGGCAATCGGCTGCGAGGCGGCGAAGCGGTTGCCGGTCTTGACGGCATGGATGCCGACACAACAGGCATCGAAGTGATCGACCGGCGAGAACACCCAGACCCAGCCCTCGTCGACCGTCTCGATACGGATGCCGTCGGTGCCCCACATCTCATTGGGGCGGCGGGTGACGCGATGCGGCGACAGAAGCGCATTCTCGCGCATCAGGCGCAGCACACGGGCACGCGAGAACCGAATGCCGCCCAGGATGCGCAGCCGCGCCCAGACCTTACGGTGGCCCTCGCCGGTAAAGGGCGAGGCCGCCAGGTCAGCGCGAATGGCGGCCAGGAGCTCGGCATCCGGCAGCTTCGGCTTGGGACCGCGTCGCTGCGGGCGCAGGGGCAGCACCGTGGCCGATTCGCGGGCCTGCTGCGCGTAGAGCGTCGAGCGGGCAAATTCGAGTACCCGGCAGACCCGCTCCAGGCCGTAGGGCTTGCCCGCGCCCGCGGAGGTCTCGCCGCTCATCGCGACGACCTCCGCCCGACCAAAGGGCGCTTCGCCTGCCTTTCCTTGCGCAGGATCTCGACTTCCATGACCAACTCGCCAATGAGCTGCTTGGCCTCGTCGAGCTGTTTGAAGATCGACCGCGAGGGGGTCGGGGCGAACCGCGCTCAAAAAGCGCTCGACGACCTGGTGCGCAAGTCAGAGCAGCGCGAGGAGCGATATCGGAAGCAGGAAGCGGCGCTGCAGGCGCAGGTTGGCGATTTGCGTCATCAGGTGGGTATCCTCAAAGGGAATCTCTCGGCCGGATGGGCCGAGAATCAGGCGCTCGGCGCGCAACTCGAACGCGCACAGCGGGAACTTGTCAGCGCGAACGCGGTGCAAACTGCGCGGCCGCCGGCTAAGCCCGCGCCGCGCAGGGCCGCACCAGTAACGCCTCCTCGAAAGAGGGCGGGTCGCAGCACAGGCCGAGGGTAGATCCGGAGCCGGCATCATTCGCTGGAGCGCCCCCGGCGTGGGTCGATGGATCAGGCGTAGTTGACGGCGGTGGCATGTCGGGGCGCTTTGGGCGGTCTGTGCGGGCAATCGTCGTGAATCAAAACCGCACACATCGCATTTCCGGGGGAATAACGTGCGCCCGCCCGTGCCGATCCGAAGAAGTGAGCTACGCCGCCTGATTTGATCGAACCATGTTTCGGTGTGGCCACCATGCAGATCGATATCTTTGCCGACAGCCGCGATTTGATGCTTCGCAACGACGTGCTCGACGCGCTACTCAGGCACGACGCGAGTGCTGCGCGACCGACCTGGGAGTCGTTACGGGACGACTATACGCAATGCCCGTAAAATTGACCGGTCGATCCATTGGCGCCGGAGCCTGTTATGCGAATCCTGGTTATCGAAGACGAACCGAAAACGGGCGCGTATCTGAAGAAGGGCCTCGAAGAGTCGGGTTACTCCGTCGACGTCGCCGATGACGGCGCGGATGGCCTGCTGCTCGCGCAGGAGCAGGACTACGACGTGATCGTGCTCGACGTGATGCTGCCGACCATGGATGGCTGGGCCGTGCTGAAAGCGCTGCGCGCCACGCACACCACGCCCGTGTTGTTCCTGACCGCGCGTGACGACGTCAGTGACCGCGTACGCGGCCTCGAACTCGGCAGCGACGACTATCTCGTGAAGCCGTTCGCGTTCGTCGAACTGCTTGCGCGGGTGCGCACCCTCGCGCGGCGCGGCCCGCCACGCGAAAGCGAACTGCTGAAAGTGGGCGACCTGGAGATCGACGTGAACCGCCGGCGCGTGCGGCGCGGCAATACGCGCATCAATCTGACGCCGCGCGAATTCTCGCTGCTGCAACTGCTCGCGCGCCGTCAGGGTGAAGTGCTGAGCCGCACGCAGATCGCGTCGTATGTGTGGGACATGAATTTCGACAGCGACACGAACGTGGTCGAAGTGGCGATTCGAAGGCTGCGCGCGAAGATCGACGACAACTTCCCGGTCAAGCTGATTCAGACGGTCCGCGGCGTCGGCTACGTCATCGAAGTGAAAGAGGCCGATTGATGGCCGCGCGCTCGCTGAGCACTACGCTTGCGCTTGCCTTCGCCGCGACGACGCTGGTGGTGTTCGCGCTGGTGGGCAGCGTGCTGTACTTCGCGCTCGACCGTCAGGTCAAGCAGCAGGACGATCTCGACATCGTGCTGATCGCACGCCATACCCGGCGTCTCGCACAGGAGCTCGGCACGCTTGCCGATCTGCGCGGCCATGCGGACCGGCTGACGAGCCAGGTACTGGGCAATCCCGCGATGTCGATGGAAGTGCGCGACCCGGACCGCAACCTTGTGTTCGAGCACAACATGGCGGGCATTGCCGATCCGGCGGTGCCGTCCCCTGCATTGGCGAGCCGTCTCGGCGCGTCGCAGCGCATTACGGAGAGCGATATCGTCGAATGGCACAACGCGCAGGGCGTGCCGGTGCGCGGGCTGGCATCCGAGGCCGTGCTGCACGATGGCACGCCGGTCGCGCTGGTCGTCGCGCGCAACATGACTGACCGCTGGCGGCTGCTCGATCGCTATCGCGAACGTCTGTATGGCGCGGGCTTTGCCGGGATGCTGCTCGCGTTCCTGATGAGCTGGATGATGGTGCGCGAATCGCTGCGGCCTCTGCGCGACATGGCGGGCAGCGCCGCTGCGATCACCGTCGACAAGCTCGACACGCGCATCCAGGCCGATAACATACCGAGTGAACTCGCGGCACTCGTCGTCTCGCTGAACGCGATGCTTGACCGTCTGCATGGCGGTTTTCAACGCATGTCGCAATACACGGCCGATCTCGCGCACGACATGCGTACGCCGCTCGGCAATCTGCGCGGCTCGACGGAAGTGGCGCTCGCGCGTCCGCGGTCCGCCGAGGAGTATCAATCGCTGCTCGCCTCGAACCTCGAAGAATGCGAGCGCCTGTCGCGAATGATCGACAACGTCCTTTTTCTCGCGCGCGCCGAACATCCGCAGTTCGTCACGACGTTGAGTGAACTGGATGCCGCGAAGGAACTCGAACGCATCGCCGAGTACTTCGAAGGCGTGGCCGACGATGCGGGCGTGCGGCTTCAGGTGACGGGCGGCGGCCGTCTGCGTGCGGACGTCGAACTGTTCCGCCGCGCGCTCGGCAATCTGCTCGCCAACGCGATCCGCTATACGCCGCGTGACGGCACTATCACACTGAGGGCGGACGAAACGCCGCACGGGATGCGCGTGACCGTCGCGAATCAGGGCACGCCGATCGATCCTTCATTGCTCGAGCGGGTCTTCGACCGCTTCTATCGCATCGACCCTTCGCGCAAGAGCGATCCGAAGTCGACCGGTTCGACCGGGCTCGGGCTTGCGATCGTCCGCACGATCATGGAGCTGCATGGCGGCACAGCAAGCGCCGAAAGCGACGCGGCCAGCACGCGCTTCATTCTGACGTTTGCGCGTCGGTAAGCGTCGCGCGATCCCAGCCGCCGCCCAGCGCCTTCAACAACTGCACGCTCGCATCGACGCGGCGCGCGTCGATCTGGTCGGCCGTGCGCGCATTGGTGAGCGCGATCGTCTGCGCAGTAACGACGTCGAGGTAGCTGACCGCACCGGCCTGATAACGGTTCGTTGTCAGTTTCAGCGAGAGTTCTGCCGCCGATGTCGCGCGCTGCTGACTATCCGCTTCCCTCGCGAGCACGGTCAACGCGGAGAGGTTGTCCTCGATCTGTTGAAACGCGACCAGCACCGTTTGCCGATAATCGGCGACCGCGCCATCGTACTGTGCGTTCGCGCCTTTCAGCGCGGCATCGTGGCGGCCACCGTCGAATAGCGTGCCGGCCAACTGCGCGCCGATCGACCAGAACAGGCTCGGCGCGGTGAGCCACGGTGCGAAGAACGTGCTTTCTAGTCCCGCTGTCGCAGAGAGCGTCAGGTCGGGATAGAACGCGGCATGTGCCTCGCCGATCTGCGCATTGGCCGCCGCGACGCGCCGCTCGGCGGCGGCGATGTCCGGTCTGCGTTCGAGCAGTTGCGACGGCAGGCCCGTAGGTATGCGCGGCAGCGCGATGTCGCGCACCTGTAGCGGCAGTGCGAACGACGAAGCGGGTACGCCGGTCAGCGTCGCAATCGCGTGTTGCAACTGGGCGCGGTGCACGTCGATATCGCTGTCCATCGTGCGTGTGCTTTCGAGTTGCGTCTGCGCTTGCGCGATGGCGGAGGCGTCGATCGCTCCGGCTTTCAGCTGCTCTTGCACGATGTTCAACGCATCGGTGTACGCGGTCACGGAATCATCGAGCAGTTGTTTTTGCTGGTCGAGCGAGCGCAGATCGAAATAGTCGAGCGCAAGATCGCTTGCAATCGACAGGCGCACCGATTCCAGATCGGCCTCGCTTGCCTGGGCGTTATCGCGCGCATTTACAGTCGCGTCCTTCAAGCGGCCAAACAGGTCCGGCTCCCAACTCGCGGATGCGCCCACGGCATAATCGGGCACGGTCCTGCCCGCGAGCGAGTGGCCGAGCACATTCTGCGACAAGCGTGTGCGCGATTGCGCGGCGCCGGCGGTGATCGTAGGCGCGTAGCCCGAGCGCTGATAGTCGACCATGGCGCGCGCCGCCAGCAACTGCGCGGCCGCTTTGGCCACGGTCTGGTTGGACACGTCGACTCGGGCTTCGAGACGGTTCAATTCGTCGTCGTTGAACAGTGTCCACCAGGCGCCGCGCGGTTGCGCGTCGGCGGGAGCGGCGACGGTCCAGCCGGACGCTGCCGTGCCTGCGTAGGTGCCCGCATAGTGATCGGGCACGGCGACATCGGGTTTCGTGTACGCAGGCAGCGTCGAGCACGCAGTCAGCGCGCACACGACGCCGATGGCGAGTGTCTTGCGAATGAACGGAGCGGGCAGGGCGAGCATGATCGGCCTCGACGGAACGCTTAACTGTGGAGCGCAGCGGACGCGGTGGTGCGTACCGCTTCGCCGCTGCTGATCGCGTCGCCGGGATTGTTGATGACGCGGTCCGTTGCATCGACGCCGGTCGCGACTTCCACATACGTGCCGAAGTCGCGACCGATCGTTACCGTTTTCAGCTGCACCGTATTGTTCTTGCCGAGCACCGCGACGGTCACGCCATCTGGCCTGAACAGCAATGCGCTGACAGGGAGCTCAAGCGCCGGATGCGAAATGCGCAGCACGAGATGCACTTGCGCATACGCTCCCGGCATCAGCGCGCCGTCGTGATTGTCGACGTCGACCTCGACACGCAACGTCCGGCTGACCGGATCGATCGCATTGGCGGTGCGCGCCACTGTGGCTGCAAACCGGCGTCCAGGATATTGCTGGGTCGTCAGGACCACCTGCGTGCCCGCCGAGATGCTGCTGGCGTCGTCCTGCGGCACGTCGACGAAGATGCGCAAGCGGTCGGTCTGTTCGATATGGAAGAGCTCACCCGGCATGGCCGCGAGCCCCGGAGATCCGCCCGACGTCACCAAGGCGCCCACGTCGACGTTGCGTACCGTGACGACGCCGTCGAACGGCGCGGTGACTTTCTCATACGACACCATTTCGCCTAGCCGCGCAACGTTCGCTTGCGCGGCTTGCAACGCTGCGAGCTTGGCTTCGCTGTCGCTCGTCTTCGCATCGGTGTCCTGCTGCGAGACGGACTGAGTTTTCAGCATCGTTTGCCAGCGTTGAGCCGTGCTGTTCGCGAACGCGTAGTTTGCTTTTGCCGTGGCCTCGTCGGCGCGTGCCTGCTTCAGTTGCGCGTCGAGTTCAGGCGTTTCGATGTCTGCAAGCGTCTGTCCGGCCTTGACCTTCGCGCCAATGTCTGCGTACCAGTGCTGGATATAGCCGCTCGTACGTGCATAGATCGAGGCGTCGGCGTACGGCGTCACGGAGCCGGGCAACAACAGTTCTTGCGAAGCCGGCGCGCGTGTCGGCGTGACCGTTTCGACAGTCAGTTCGCGCTGCGCGTCGACTTGCTGCGTGAGCGCCGTGCTCGCGTGCAGACTCGGCACGATGCCAACGACGAGCAACGCGGTGGCGACTGCGGCGAGCGCCACCGGCAATATGAAGCGGCGGCGCTTCACGGCTTCCTCGTTTGCAGCGGCGAGCGAAACGGGCACGACGTCCGTGGGTGTGGACGTGTCGCGCTTCAACGGCAGATCGGGTGTGGTCATGGCGGTTCCTTTATCGAGCGTGTGCAGTCAGCGATGCATCGGCGGCACGATGGGCGCGGCGCGTGGCGAGCCACGCATGCACCATCCCGAACACGACGGGCACAAACATCAGCGTCGACAGCGTGCCGATCGCGAGGCCGCCGATTACTGCGCGTCCGAGCGGCGCGTTCTGTTCGCCGCCATCGCCGAGGCCGAGCGCCATCGGCAGCATGCCGATCAGCATCGCGAGCGCGGTCATCAACACAGGACGGAAGCGCTCAAAGCCCGCATCGAGCGCGGCCACGAGCGGGTCAATGCCGCTTTGCAGCGACTCGCGCGCGGTGTTGATCACCAGGATGCTGTTCGCCGTCGCGATGCCGATGCAGAGGATGGTTCCAGTCAGCGCGGGCACGCTCAACGTCGTGTGCGTCGCGAACAGCATCCACGCAATGCCTGCCAGCGAGCCGGGCAGGCCGCTGATGATGATCAACGGATCGAGCCACGACTGGAAGTTCACGACCATCAGCAGGTAGACGAGCGCAATCGCGAACACGAGCCCTGCGCCGAGACCGGCGAACGATTCGTTCATCGATTGCACCTGCCCGCGAATCACGATTGACGAGCCGGGTGGCAATTGCGCGCGTGCATCATCGACGAGCTTCGTGACGTCGGACGCGACGCCGCCCAGGTCGCGTCCTTGAGTCGATGCGAATATATCGAGCACGGGTTGCACGTTGTAGTGCGAGACGACGGCCTGTTGCGAGCTGCGCGACATCGTGCCGAGCGTGCCGAGCTGGTTTTGCGGATCGACGGTGATTTGATTCGTCGTCAACGGAATGTTCGAGAGCGTTTGCAGCGAATGAATATCGTATTGCGGCACTTCGGCCATCAGCGGATAGCTGACGCCGTTCTTTGGGTCGAGCCAGAAGTTCGGCGTGGTTTGCGAGCTGCCGGAGAGCGCGATCAAAAGGTTCTGCGCGACGTCGCGCTGCGTGAGGCCAGCCTGCATCGCCTTCGTGCGATCGACATCGACATTGATGGTCGGTTCGTCGCCGGGCTGTTGGATACGCGCATCGACAAGGCCGCGCACACTGCGCAGTTGCGCGAGCAGACGGTCGGCGACGACGCGGTTTTCCGCGAGCTTGTTGCCCACGATCTGCACGTCGATCGGTGCGGGCAGCCCGAAGTTGAGGATCTGGCTGACGATGTCGGCGGGGAGGAACGCGAAGGTCACGCCAGGAAATGCCGTGCCCAGTACGTTGCGAAGTTGCGCGACATAGTGCGCGGTGGACTTGTGGTTTGGCTTCAGCGTGATCATGATGTCAGCGTCTTCTGAGCCGATCGGGTCCGACGAGTCATACGTCAGGTTGATGCCGCTCACCGGCACGCCGATGTTGTCGAGCACGGCGGCCTGCTCTGATTTCGGAATCACCGTGCGAAGCTTCGCTTCGACCTGATCGGTCAGGCGCGCGGTTTCCTCGATGCGCGTGCCGGTCGGGGCGCGCAGATGCAGGCGAATTTCGCCCGTATCGACAGCGGGAAAGAAGTCGCGGCCCGCGAACGGGATCAGCGCGAGCGAAGCGAGACAGAGCGCTAGATAGATCGGGAGAAAGCGCCGGCGGTTCGCGATCGCACGCTGAAGGATGGCGCGATAGCGATTGCGCAGCGCTTCGAAGTGATGCTCGAAGCGTGCCTGGAAACGGGCGAACACGTTCGTGCGGCCCCGCGCCGAACCGCTGGCTTTCGACGGCGCGCGCATCAGGTACATGGCGAGCGTCGGGATCAGCGTGCGCGAGAAGAAGTACGATGCGCACATCGCGAAGACGACGGCCTCGGCCATCGGCACGAACAGGTAACGCGCGACACCGGATAGCAGGAACATCGGCACGAACACGATACAGATCGATAGCGTCGATACGAAAGTGGGCACAGCGATTTCGCCGGAACCGTTCAGGATCGCGTCATGCAGCGGCTCGCCCTTTTCGAGGTGATGCGTGATGTTTTCGATCGCGACGGTCGCGTCGTCGACCAGGATGCCGACCGCAAGCGCGAGTCCGCCGAGCGTCATGATATTGATGGTCTGGCCGAGTGCGGCCAGCGCGATCAGCGACGTCAATACCGCGAGCGGAATCGACACGGCGATGATGAGCGTCGCGCGCCAACTGCCGAGAAAGAGCAGGATCATCGCGGCCGTCAGACATGCGGCTATGAGGGCTTCGCGCACAACCCCGGAAATCGCCGCCTTCACGAACACCGATTGATCGGACAGCGGCGTGATTTTCAAGGCCTTCGGCAGACCGGCCGCGATCTTCGGCAGCATGGCCTTGACCTGCTGGATGATTGTCAGCGTCGACGCGCTTCCGGTTTTTTCGACTTGCAGCAAAGCTGCGCGCTTGCCGTCGCTGCGGACGATGTTGGTTTGCGGCGCGTAGCCGTCGATCACATGCGCGACGTCGCGCACATACACCACGCCGCCCTTGACCGTCTTGACGGGAAGGTCGTTGAGCTTCGCGACCGTGTCCGTGCTGCCATTCATCTCGACGTTATATTCGCGCGAGCCTATCTTCGCGGTGCCGCCCGGCAGTATCAGGTTTTGTGCGTTGACCGCGTTGACCACGTCGATCGGTGCCAGGCCCTTTGCCTGCAGCGCCTTGGGATCGAGTTCGACCATGATCTGGCGAATCTTGCCGCCGAACGGCAACGGCACGGCCGCGCCCTGAACCGTGGCGAGCTGCGTGCGAATGAAACTGTTGCCGAGGTCGTAGAGCGACTGTTCGGGCAGCGTATCGCTGGAGAGGCCGAGCTGCAACACCGGCACGGTCGATGCGTTGTACGTGACGATGTTGGGCGGCAGCGTGCCGGGCGGCAGCACGCGCAGAATCGATGCGGAGTTCGACGCCGCTTCCGCGATGGCGCGATTGATGTCGGCACCCGGGTGAAAGAAGATCTTCACGACCGACACGCCGTTCAACGACTGCGATTCGATGTGCTCGATGTCGTCGACATCGGAAGTCAGGGCGCGCTCGTAGTTCGATGTGATCCGATGCGCCATGTCTTCGGCGGAAAAGCCGTTGTACGACCAGACGATGCTGACGACGGGAATGTCGATGTTCGGAAAGATGTCCGTGGGCGTACGCATGATCGCGAGCGGCCCGAGTATGAACAGCAACACGGCCAGCACGATGAAGGTGTAAGGCCGCTGCAGCGCGAGTTTGACGATCCACATGGCGTTTCCTTTGGACGGTGGTCGGTCGGAATGCCCTGTGCGAAAGGACACGTTGGGGCTTCTTGATGGGGGCAGTTTGGCTGGCGGGCACTTACTCGCCAGTGACGGGCACATTACAAGTCTGATATCTGCGCAGATGACGAAAAACAAGAACCGGCGGTTGTATCGATCTCGACAAGGACTGCGCCGGAAGTCCAGCGCGGCCCGAGGCTTGACGCGGTGCTTGGGGTTCGACGAGAGGCTGAAAGATAACAAGCATGTAATGCGACGGACAGCATCGGGTCAGCAGTGATTGCGCAGAATGGCTTCAACCCTTCACGACTGGCGACGAAGGGTGCCAAGGCTCCGTTCATCGTGAATGCAGCCGCTATTCAACGATAGGTGAATCATCATGAAAGCACTGCTCAAGGCTGTCCTCGTTTCCTGCGCACTCGCCGCACCCGCTCTTGCATTTGCGCAAGCCACCACCGCTCCCGTCACGCGCGCCGAAGTGCGCGCCGATCTCGTGCGTGTCGAACAGGCGGGTTACCGGCCGGTCGGTTCCGATCCGTCCTATCCGGCCGACATCCAGGCTGCTGACGCGAAAGTGGCCGCACAGGATTCGGCTTCCGGCAAGATGTCGGTGGGCGGCGTTGCAATGAGCGGTTCGTCGCAGTCGGGCGCATCGGCCGCACCCGTTTCATTGGGCCATGACAAATCGATTTACTTCGGACATTGATGGAAATCGACTGCCACGCAGACCTGTCCGGTTTGGCCGGTGATTGAGATCCTTAATGGCGCTACGTGGTATCAGTCCGCTCGCGGCGGTGACACTGACCGCGGAACGGGGCGATTTCTCGTGGTATGCCCACGCGGCCCAACTGATGGCGTATCTGGGTCTGGTCCGCAGCGGGATTGACGAGTCCATCAGGCCGATGCGCCTGCTGCGCGACTGCGCTGGCAGTCAAGCTGCGCATCGTGGGAGGCAAAGACCAGTCGCTGCAAGCGGTCCAAGGGCTGATGGCCGACATGACCGGCGAACTGGTCGGTATATCGACGCAAACGAACGGACTGTTGGCGGCAGGGCCTGTTGGCGGAGTAGCGTACGACGTCAGGATTCGTCGCGCGATCGATGCAATGAAACTGGTGAGAGGCACCACGCCCGATTTCGACGAACTCGCGAAAGCGGTTGGGCTATCGCGCCCGCATTTCTTCCTTCAGGACATTGCGTTCGAACTGGGCTTCGACTCGCCGGGAAACTTCACTCGTTTCTTCGCTCGTCAGCAAGGCGTGACGCCCAGCCAATACAGACGCAACGTACAATTTGTCGACGGGTAAGGCAATGGCACTTGCGCGATATCAGGCCGTCGCTCTCGTCACGCTTCGCCCTGGGCGCTCGTCAGTCCGGCGGCGAGCGTCGCGTAAAACCCGAACAGGAAATTGTGAACGTGGGCCTCGATCAAACGAGTGAGATCGTCGGGTACTTCCATCCGGTATATCCACCGTCGCACGCCCATATAAAAGAAACTCGAATGGAAGCCCCAAAACAGTTCGAGGTCTATCTCGGTGGGTTCGGGCGGCATGCCTTTGCTCGCCCGTAATTCGCGTAGGACAGGTTTGAAAATTCTCTCCTGCAGCAAGCCGATGTAGCGCTTGTTGAGGGACGGGTCGTCGAGCGCGGCGAACACAAACAACCTGATCCAGTCGTTGCCCAAAATGGCGTGCGTGTAGTCCTCCAGGTAAGCGATGAGCCGCTCATCGAGAGGCCTCGTCGAGTCCTTGAGCAACTCTTCCCACTCCGGATTCCATCGAGAAAAAAAGACTTCTCGATACACCCGCTCAACCAGCTTCTCCTTGCTGCCGAAGTAGTGGTAAAGCAAAGGTTGCGTGACACCGATATGCTTCGCGAGTTCACGCGTGCTTACACCGAAGCCGTGTGCCGAAAAATACTCGACCGCACGCCGCACGATCTGCGCTTCCCGGTCCGTGGCCAGCATGTGCTTTGCCCTGACCTTGTCTGTCGTGCCGTCCACCTTCGGCGCGGCGGCGGCCGAGGTCTTGCGAGGCGTCTTGCGGGCCGCGGACGCCTGCGCGGGCCCCGCGAAAGAATTGTCAGGCTTCATCCGTATGCTGGGTTCCTTGCTGTTGCACTAAACGCATCGGCCGCAGCGCCCGGACGCCGCCTGATTAGCCCTGCGAGGCAGGCGATGGTAAGGGCGATGCTGCGTGCTGCACATCCATTCTCCCCAGATTATCCCCCACGATCTTGTTGTCGGGCGAGTAGGGAAACAGTAACTCGATCTTGATCCCGTTCGGATCTTCGACAAAGAGCTGGTGCTCCGACAGTTCAGGAACGACTCGTTCCTGAAATGGCAAACCCAGTGCGCCAAGGCGTTTCTGATAGTCCGCCAGACCGACGCAGCGCATCGATACATGGTCGAGCGAGCCGCCTCCGGGCGACACCGCGCGATCGCCCAGGTATGCCGCCATCTCCGCATTGTCCGCTTCGATGTTGGCGATATGGACCAAGGGCCGGTCGCCAGCATACATCCATCTGCCAGGAAACCTGAATCCGGGGCGCCAGCCTTCTGTCATTCCAATGGCGTCACGGAAGAATGCGGCGGTCTCCTCGACCTTGGCCGTGCGCAAAGTGAAGTGGTCAAGCTGCAAGATGCTCATGGGCCTCCAATATATTGGTCGATTGATAAAAACAAGCCTAACAGCTTGGCTGCAAAGGATCAACAGGAAATCGGAATCGAGTGAAGTTGAACGCGGCTAGGGGGCTGGCCAGGAGAACTTCGACTGCAAGTCCGGGGCTTGCGGGCTTGCTTGAACTCTGGCCATTTGTGCGCTGCATTTTTGTTCAGTTGATTAATATGTTTCGGCGTGAGCAAGTTTCGTCTCTGGACGCCACGAATCAACGGCTCGTGTCGCTATCGCCCAAATAAACCTCCAGGTCACCGGAGACCGCGGAGAAGCGCTCAACCAGGAAGTCGAGGAGCGCCCGGACGCGCGGCGCCATGTATCGGCTACGCTGATACAGCGCATGGACCGGAACATCCGGAGATCGCCATTGCGGCATCAGAATCATCAATGTTCCCGCACGAAGATCGGACCCGATGTCCCACACGGATTTCATCGCGATGCCGTAACCAGCCACAGCCCACTCGCGGGCGAGTGCGCCATCGTTCGTCTCTCGCGAATTCGCAAGCGGCACGGTATAAGTTTCGACTTCGCCGCGGCACGTGAACTGCCAGTCGTTCGCAAGCCCCGCTGCGGTCGCGAGGACGATGCAAGCGAAGCGTTCCAGATCTCGCGGGCGCTCAGGCGCTCCGTGCGTCGCCACATACTCCGGTGACGCACAAAGCACGCGTCGATTCGGCGCGAGGCGCCGCGCGACGAGCGAACTATCCGGGGGCACGCCAAACCGGATGGCAAGGTCAATTTCGTCAAGCACCAGATTCGATAGCGAGTCGGACAACACCACCGAGAAGGTGACATCCGGATATTGCACGTTGAACTCGTCGAGCCAGCCCTTCAGGACATGACGGCCGAAATCCGAGGTCGCTGCAATCCGCACCTTTCCGCGAACGATACTTCGGCCGGCCTGCAGGGCCGCATGCGCATCGTCAAGGGCCTGAAGCGCCTGCTGGCAATGGAGCAGGTACAGCCGTCCTTCCTCCGTAAGCCGTAACTGGCGCGTCGTGCGCTCAAAGAGTCGCGTCTGAAGGGTCGCCTCCAGCTTGACAAGACGTGCGCTTGCTGCCGCAGGAGAGAGTCCGAGCTTGCGTCCCGCTGCCGACAGCCCACCGAGGTTTGCCGCTTCCACAAAAAGCCGGATGTCGCCGAGGTTATCCACGATATTTCGGTTTTTTTTGAGAATTATTCAAATCCTACGCCAATTATCAAGGTGGGCGGGGCTATGCAGAATGTGTCGCATCAGCAACCAGCCACGAACTCCCATGAAGCTCGATCACGCCACCATCGTCACCAAAGACCTCGAACATGCGCGGCGCATCCTTTGCGGCATCGTCGGACTGAGTGACGGTCCGCGGCCTTCTTTCCAGGTGGCCGGCTACTGGCTATACGCGGACGGTCGCCCGGTCATCCATCTGGTCGAAGCGACTCTTCCCGCCCTCGAAGTGAAAGCCTGCCCTCGTATCGACCACATTGCACTGCGTGTCGATGACGCCGAGGAGTGGACGGCGCTCATCGATCGGCTGAGATCGAACAACGTTCCCTACACACTCGCCGAAGTGCCGCTTGCGGACGAAATTCAGCTCTTCGTTCCGTTGGCACCGGGCGTTGTCCTCGAATTCGTGACCCAGGCAAACAGCTTCGCTTCAACCATCGTCAATTAAGTCCGGAGATCCGCAATCATGTCTACCATCGCCTCGCCGCTTTTCACGCCTGCAGTCGTCGCCGGTCACACGCTCGCCCACCGCGTCGTCATGGCCCCCATGACGCGTGCGCGCAGCACCCAGCCCGGAGACGTGCCCAATGCATTGAACGCGCGCTACTATGCCCAGCGTGCCTCGGCCGCGCTGATTGTGACCGAAGCCTCGCAGATCTCGGCACAAGGCAAGGGCTATTCCTTCACGCCTGGCATTCACAGCCGCGAACAAGTCGTGGGATGGCGGCTCGTGACCGATGCAGTTCACGCCGCCGGCGGCCGGATCTTCCTGCAACTCTGGCATGTAGGCCGCATGTCCCATCCGGATTTCCATGACGGCGAGTTGCCGGTCGCCCCTTCCGCCGTCCCCTTCGACGCCCAGATCTGGAAGGTCGATCCGGCCACCGGCATGGGTGCCATGGTCGACTGTCCGACCCCGCGCGCACTGACCCGTGACGAGATCAAGGGCGTTGTGGCGGACTTCCGCCGGGCTGCACGCAACGCAATGACTGCGGGCTTCGACGGTGTCGAGATTCATGGCGCCAACGGCTACCTCATCGACCAGTTCCTGCGTACGACATCCAACGTGCGGACCGACGAATACGGCGGATCACGTGAGAACCGATTGCGCTTTCTCACGGAGGTCGTCAACGCTGTGGCGGACGAAGTTGGCGCAGAGCGCACGGCCATTCGCCTGGCTCCGTTCCTGACCGCGCGTGGGATGGCGTGTCCGGACATCCTGCCGACCATCCTTGAAGCCACCGAATTCCTGCAGGCACGCGGCATTGCCTATCTGCATCTCGTCGAGGCGGACTGGGACGACGCACCGCAATTCACCGAGGAATTCCGCCAGGCCATCCGTGCCCGCTTCACGCGGCCGATCATCGTCGCCGGCAACTACGACGAGGCGCGCGCCGATTGGGTACTGTCGAGCGGTTACGCCGACCTGGTCGCCTTCGGCCGGCCGTTTGTGGCCAATCCGGACTTCCCCCGCCGGCTCGCCGATGGCCTGCCGCTGGCCACCTTCGACGGCAGCACGCTGTTTGGTGGTGATGAGCGTGGCTACAGCGACTATTCGGCTTGGCCGGTAGTGGATGTTGCCGACAGGGTGCCGGACACTGCCAGCCTTGCCTGAGTTCCGGCGTTGCCGATGTCGATCGGATCGAGGCGAAGCAGACATCAATCGCCGCAGAATCCAGAGATCGGCAAGCATCGCCAACTCCGTCCCTGCTTTTCATGCCGACCATCGTCGCCGGCCGGAACATGGCCGGGTTCAACACGTTCGCATCGCCAGCACAAATCACGTTAATTCAAGGAGCATAAAATGTTTGTTTATCGCGGCTCGACCGCCCTGATTACGGGCGCATCGAAAGGGCTAGGGAAGGTCTTCGCGGAGACACTTGCCGCACGCGGCATGAACCTGGTGCTGGTCGCCCGGTCTGGCGACGTTTTGAATGCCATGGCGGAAAGCCTTGCCGAGAGGTACGGCGTGCAATGCACCCCGCTCAACGCCGACCTTGGCAGTCCCGATGCCGCAATTCTTATCGGAGAGGAAGTCGAGCGCAGGGGCATTCAGATAGACCTGCTGGTCAACAATGCGGGCTTGGGGCTAACCGGCAGCTTCCTTTCTCACGACCTCAAGAAAGAACAGTCGGCAATTCAGGTCAACGTTCAGGCGGTCGTCGCATTTGCTCACCTGTTTGGCGGCCGTATGGCAAAACGTGGCAGGGGTGGCATTATCAATGTCGCGTCCAACGCGAGTTTTCAACCTCTCCCTCATATGGCAATCTACGCCGCGACCAAGGCCTTCGTTCTTTCCTTTAGCGAGGCGCTGCAATTTGAACTCGCCGGCATGGGCGTTCACGTGATGGCGGCTTGCCCCGGGCCGACGGCGACGAGCTTCTTCGACGGCGTGTCGACCAATGTGTCGACCAATGACATGGACAGCTCGGAATCGGTTGTCCAAAATACGCTGAAAGCGTTCGACCGACGGAAAGCTGTCGCCTATCCGGGGCGGACGAGCGTGCGGGCCGCTACCTGGGCGTCGCGCTTGCTTCCTCGATCGCTTGTCGTTCGCCTCGCGGCAGTGGCCAGCGGCAAAATGGGGCTCAACGGTTAAAGGCATTGGATTGAAAAGGCTGTGTCCCGTCGCGGCCATGACGTAGGCCGGGCGCTTCTCTGCCCGGCCGCAGCTAAAGTCAGGCGGCGTACGACCCAAACTCGATGTCGTGCAGGATGTCCGTGCGGGTCGGCGACCAGGCCAGCAGACTTCGCGTCTTATCTGAAGACATGCGCTTGTTCAGCGAAAGACTCACGCCGATCGGGCCGCCGGTAGCGTACATTTCTTCGAACGGGAAACTCACCGTGCGATCGCCAGCGCCGATCATGCGACTTACGGCGGCGGCGAGTTCCCGCTGGCTCACTTCACCGGCCACGCCGTGCAGCACGGCGCCCGCAGGCGCGCGTTCGAGCGCGAGACAGTACAGTTCGGCAAGCTCGTCGACATGAATGTACCCCTGCAACGTACCGCCTGATCCGAGGTGTGGCGCGACGCCTCGGGCGCGAGCCATCCTGATGAGGCCGGGCAGGTCATAGCTGCCGCCGTTTCCATAGACGAGGCCCGGACGCATCACGATGCCTCGGATTCCCGCGGCGTTCGCTACTTCCTTTTCGGTTTCGACGCGCGCGGCCATGGCTGCGCCGAACATTTGTGCCATCACGGGCGGCACATTTGCCGATGCGGGCGCAAACACCGAGGGTGGCAAAGGCAGGCTCACATCCTCGTCGAATACCTCATGCGTTGCCTCGCCGCTGTTGACGATGCCGAGGACCGCCGAGCCGCTGGTGAAGATCAGGGTCTTGCCCGAGCCTTCGACCGCGCCGAGCATCGCGCGAATTGCGTCTCGATCCTGCGCGAAGGTCTCAGCGCTGCCCGCCAGCGAGCCGATGCTTGCCGTGCTGACGATCGTGTCGACTTCGGCGGCCGCCCTGATCAGGCTAGCTGTGTCAGCGAAGTCGCCAGCGACAGGGGTAATGCCAGCGAGGCGAAGCTGGCCGGCGGAATCTTCCGATCGCGCAAGGCCGAAGACTTCATGTCCGCGTTTGACGAGTGCCTTGGCGGCAGCCCCACCGATATAGCCGGTCGCTCCGGTCACGAGAATCTTCATCGCGTCTCTCCCTGGCGGGTCGGTGTGCTTTCGTGCTGTTTCATATACGTATCTGTTTGATCTGAGAGTTAAAACCGCCGTCAGGATGCGGCGAATGGTTGAGTTCGAACCTGCCTTGGGATTACGCAATAGCGGTGACGTAACGGCCGCATCCGCAATGAGGTAGAGGGTTTGGGTAATCCTGTCTCGAAATGATACCAAATAGAATACAAAGATCAAGTAGTATCGTAAATGACGCGATAGCGCATCTGCGGGCCCCGGCATCCATAGCTTGGGGCGCGGGGACCTTGCATCCGCGGGCACCACGGCGCCGCCGAAGGTTCTCGCAGTCGCAGGCAATTCCACTTGATGTCCGAGGCTCGATGCCGCACATTAAAATACCGATTGATATTTAAAACCGTATCGGTATCATATGTAAATCGCCCTTGGTACACACCGGGGGTGCTGGTCGCCGTCGAGATGCGGTGATGAAGCAAGCGTAGTCGCGCACGAAGCGCTGCACGCGCCGCACTTTTCACGGACATGGAGTCGCTTCACATGCAAGCTAACGACACTTACAGCACGCAGCAAAACCCTTCGGGCATCTTGAGTCAACCTCTGACCCTGCCCTGCGGCGTGACGCTGCCCAACCGCCTGGTCAAAGGGGCGATGTCGGAGTTGCTGGCCGACACACACAATCGCGCCACGGAGAAGCATGAGACGCTCTATCGAACGTTCGCGCGCAAGGGCCCGGGCCTGCTTCTCACGGGAAATGTCCAGGTCGATCGCTTGCATCTGGAGCACGGCTCGAATGTCGTGATTCAAGGTGTTCAGGACCCCAAGGCCCTGGCTGCGCTCAAGGCGTGGTCCGCGGCAGCCAAGGAGGCGGGCGGTCATGTCTGGATGCAGTTGTCGCATTCCGGCCGGCAGACCCAGAAGTCAATCAATCCCAGGCCCCAGGCGCCCTCCGAGGTTCAGGTCAACTTGCCCGGCGATCGTTTCGGGACGCCGGTGGCGTTGACCTCAGCTGAGATCGAGGGCCTCATCGAGCGCTTCGCTCACGCTGCGAGCGTGGCTCGGGAAACAGGGTTCAACGGTGTCGAGTTGCATGCCGCTCACGGCTATCTTTTTTCGCAGTTCCTGTCACCACGCACGAACCTGCGCAGCGATGAATGGGGCGGCGACCTGCTGGGCCGGGCCCGCTTCCTCCTAAAGACGGTCGAGCGCATCCGCGGCAAGGTTGGGGCGGACTTCGCCATCGGCGTGAAACTCAACTCCGCGGATTTCCAACGCGGCGGCTTCAGCTTCGAGGACAGCCAGATTGTCGCGGGCTGGCTCGACGAAGCAAGCGTCGACGTTATCGAGATCTCCGGTGGCACCTACGAACAGCCGAAGATGGCCAACATCGAGGGGCTCGAGCCCGCATTCGATCCCATGATCAGCAAATCGACGCGGGAACGCGAGGCGTTCTTTGCACGCTTCGCGCCCGAGATGCGACGGAGCATCAAGCGGGCCAAGCTCATGGTTACCGGCGGCTTCCGCTCGGCGGCGGGCATGGCGCAAGCGATCACCGAGGATGGCGTGGATCTGATCGGCTTGGGCCGTCCGCTGTGTCTCTATCCAGAGGCGCCCTCCGAGTTGCTCAACGGTGAACGCGACCAGTTCGAAGCATGGGAACATCGACTGCGCTTGGGGCCTGGAATTCTCGGCCCGCACTCGCCGATCAAGATCCTCAAGGCGATCAACGGCTTTGGCACGATGAGTTGGTATAACGAGCAACTTCTTCGATTGGCCGACGGGCTTCCTGCCGATCCCAAGATGAATTTCCTGACGGCATTCATCAGGGCCAGCAGCCGTGAAAAGCGGGTGGCGCGAGCGCTGGAGTCTGGTCGATAGGCTGCAAGCCGGGACCTGGACGCAGCGCGCCTCATGGTCGGC
The DNA here is from genome assembly GCF_001544535.1 of Caballeronia choica. Taxonomy (GTDB): domain Bacteria; phylum Pseudomonadota; class Gammaproteobacteria; order Burkholderiales; family Burkholderiaceae; genus Caballeronia; species Caballeronia choica. Next base: position 49,242 of record NZ_FCON02000006.1, read on the forward strand.
AGCTCCGCACCGCTTGTAATGGAAAATACCAATTTGATGTTGGATACCAGTCGGTATGTGTACTGGCTTGCGACCCATCAGCCAACCGGTCGGGTGATGGACGAATTTTTAAAATGGAGGATTCACGTGGGCAAGTTGAATGGCAAGGTAGCACTGGTAACTGGAGCCGCACGCGGTATCGGTGCGGCAATCGCATACGACATGGCAAGCGAGGGTGCCAAGGTCGTACTTACGGATATCGATCAGGAAGCGGCGGAATCCGCGGCCAACGCCATCCGCAACGAAGGCTGGATCGGCATCGCGATGCTGCACGACGTCACGAATCCCGACAGCTGGGCGACGGTGGTTGCCGAAGCGGAGCGCCAGCTCGGCTCTCTCGACATCCTCGTCAACAACGCCGGAATCCTGGCGGTGCAGCCCATCGCGGAGACCAGCCTCGAGGACTTTCACCGCGTTTCCGCGGTCAATACCGACGGCGTATTCCTCGGCATCAAACACGGCTTCGCTTCGATGGGAACGCGCGGAGGATCCATCATCAACGTGTCCTCTCTCGGCGGGATGATCGGCGCAGCCGGTCAGCTTGCATATGGGGCATCGAAAGGGGCGGTCAGGTTGATGACGAAATGCGCCATGGCCGAGGCTGCGGCTTTAGGGCTGCCCATTCGTTGCAACTCCATTCATCCGGGCGTGATCCATACGCCGATGACAGAAACGTTCTACGGTTTTGGAAGGGGTACGGGGTTGGACGAGATGTTCGCTGCCGCGATTCCGTCAGGGCGCCTCGGGACACCGCAAGACGTGGCCCGCGCGGCGGTCTATCTGGCATCGGAAGACGCCTCGTACGTCAACGGCGCGGAATTGATGGTCGACGGTGGCATCCTTGCCGCTCCGATTCAAAAGCCGAAAGCCCCGCAGTGACCGCAGAAGGCCGTCATCGCTGCGGCGCTCGATCGAGTGCATGGAGGCAACGCGACAGGCGCACGACGCTATCGCCGCATTCGTCCCTTGGATAGAGGCAGCAGAGACGGTAAGTCAGGTGTTGCGGCTATGCGTGCAGATGGGAGTGGCGCGCGTTAGCCGCAAGTCATACAAAGGATCTTGATGAAAACCCCGGAGCGCGCCAACGAGTTGGAAGAGGCAAGCAATCACGCTCGCCTCGACCGTGTCATAGACAGGCTCACTGCCAACAAGCGCAGTTGGGCCAGACTTCCGGTCGCGGACCGCATCGCCTTGCTCGAGCAGATACGCACCGGCGTCGTGAGCTCTGCGGAAGGATGGGCGACACTGGCGACCTTGCGCAAAGGCCTGGCGGTCGATTCGGCACTCGCCGGCGAGGAGTGGATATCGGGCCCTTGGGCACTGCTGACCGCGATTGACATCCTGTTGCGCACACTTCGACAGATGGAAGGCCATCGCTACCTCGATGGACTGAAGGTGCGCCGCACGGTCAACGGCCAGACTGCGGCGAAAGTCTTCCCGCTTACTCTGTCCGACAAGCTGTTGCTGAGCGGTGTGAGCGCCGAAGTGTGGATGGAGCCGGGAGTTTCCCCCGAGGCACTGAGACAATCGGCGGCCGGCACTTATGCGGCTGCGCGCTCCTCGCACGACGGGACGCTGGCCCTCGTGCTCGGAGCGGGCAACATCACGAGCATTGCACCGCTCGACGCGCTTTACAAGCTCTACGCGGAAAACAGCGTCGCCATCGTCAAGCTCAATCCGGTGACTGACTATCTCCAGCCGATACTCGAAGGGATATTCAAGCCGTTGATCGACGCAGGCTACTTCGCGATCGTTAGCGGGGGCGTGGACGTCGGAAGCTACCTGACGACGAACCGCCATGTCGACACGCTGCATATCACTGGAAGTGCCGCTTCACATGACGCCATCATCTTCGGTATCGGCGAGGAGGGAGCAGAACGCAAGGGGCGCAATGAGCCGCTCAATCGCCGGCCCATTACGAGTGAACTCGGTGCTGTGTGCCCGACCATCGTTGTTCCCGGACGTTGGACGAAGGCGGATCTGCGCTTCCAGGCCGAGCATGTTGCCACCCAAAAATTGCATAATTCCGGATTCAACTGCATCGCAAGCCAGATACTTGTCCTGCCGCGAGACTGGCCGCAAGCCGAAGCATTCCTGACAGAATTGCGCCGCGCTCTTGCGGGCGCGCCCTCGCGGCCGCTTTACTACCCCGGCGCTCAGGAGAGGCTCGCGGGATTTCTGGCGACGAATCCCGAGGCGCTGCAACTTGGAAATGACGCCGACGCACCCCGAATCCTCGCTTTTATCGATGCCGAAGCACACGGGGAACTGTCCACTTTTTCGACGGAGGTTTTTGGACCCGCACTTGGCGTGGTGTTCGTCGACGGGAGCAATGCCGCGAGCTTTCTACGGAATGCGATTGCTTTTGCAAATGACCGTCTGCACGGAACCCTGGGCGCGAACGTCATCATCGATCCGGCGACAGAAAAGGCGCTGGGCGGGAATTTCGAGCGTCTGTTGGCCGAACTGCGCTATGGCTGCATTGCCGTGAACACGTGGAGCGCGCTTGGATTCCTGCTTGCGCATACGCCGTGGGGAGCCTTCCCCGGCCATCCTTTGAACGATATTCAAAGCGGCAAAGGTTTCGTCCACAACGGCTTTCTGTTCGACCGTCCACAGCGTTCGATCGTCCGCGCACCCTTCAGGCCGTTCCCGCGCGGTCTTCTGCACGGAAGCTTCGCGATGCTGCCGCGACCTCCATGGTTCGTCACCAACCGCACTGCGGCCACCACGGCCCGCAGGATCGTGGCGTTCCAGGCGAAGCCTTCCTTGCCGAAGCTGTTGGGAATATTTCTTAGTGCGCTCGGCGGATAGACAACCGGTGATTCAGGTCACGGATACGTCGATCTGTCTCGCGTCGATTGCCCAAGGGTCGCCCCGGTGGATCGATCGCGCAACGGCGTCGCGACGATTGTTGCCGCCTGCTCGCCCGAAAGGCTGAAGCCGCCGATCCGCCGGTCGGTCATTTCTTGATCAACACCTTCAGGAGCTCGTCGATTACACGGCCCGCTTGATTCTTGGCCTTTGACTTCGGCAGTGGCCGTTGAAGACTGAGGCCTTGAGCGAGTGCCGTCATGCACGCGGCCAGGTCGATGGCGTCGATGGGGAGGCCGACTTCGGACGCAGAAAAATAGGCCCGAAGTATGCGGGCGATGGTCCGAGTCTGCCGGCTCTGAAGCTCATAGTAGTGAGTGGCGAACTCCGGACTCCGGCGAGCATGCAACTGAAGTTCCGCAACCAGCAACGGACAGTCGCTATCGGAGTGCATGGTGGCCAGCCACTGCGTCAGTGCCTTGTACAGATGTTCCGGCTCGAGCTTCACGATCTTTTCGAGTTCCGCTGTGTCGCGTTCCATATAGACGCGCAACAGTTCCAGGAACAACTCTTCCTTGGTCGCGAAATTCGAATAGATGGCTCCCTTCGACAGACCCGCTTCCGCGGCGATGGTGTCGACAGAGGCACCCCCGTAGCCGAGCCGGGCGACGACACTCTCGGCTGCCGCAAGCAGGCGCTCGCGGGTGAGCGCATTCTTCTCGACGCGGGATAGTCGAACTGGCCTCTTGTTTTCCATTTGCATTTTGAAGGCTGTGCGGTATTGGATTTTGGCGCGAAGGGTTGCAAGTCGCTCACATCATACAGAAAAGGAAAATGGAGCGCACCAGGACTGCGAAGCCTCGGGCAACTCGGCGGACATTAGCTGTGCCTCCCCTACCGCGAAGGCGTCGATGGCCACGGCGTCATGCCTGCCACACGTTCAATTGGAAATCAGGGTGATCTGCTTGCAGGTTGTCCCGTGCAAACTCTAGTTAAAATACTGATTGATATTTGAGAGTCGAGTAGTATCATTCGAAGCGAGTCGTTCGTTGTGCGTGGTCTGGCTTGCGCTCACGTCCGGCTGGACGATCTTTAAATTATTGAAATCTGGAGGAAGACTCATGGCTCGGCTGGAAGGCAAGGTGGCGATCATTACTGGAGCGGCGAGCGGTCAAGGCGCGGCAGAGGCTCGACTGTTCGTGGCGGAGGGGGCTCGCGTCGTGATTGCAGACATTCAGGAGGCCGGTGCGCAACTGGCCGCCGATTTGGGTGATGCGGCTCTGTTCGTCAAGCATGACGTAGCCGATCAAGACTCTTGGGAGCGCGTGGTTTCGCAGGTGCTTGGCCGTTTCGGACGGGTCGATATCCTGGTCAACAACGCTGCAATGTTCAAGCCGAAACCGTTGATCGAGACGGAGCCATCCGAGCTCGACGCGCACTATCGGGTCAATCACCTCGGCGTGTTTCTCGGCATGCGCGCGGTGATCGAGCCGATGAAGTCTGCCGGTGGAGGTTCCATTGTGAACATTGCGTCCGTTTCAGGCTTGCGCGCCATTCCGGGTCAGTTCGCATATGCGTCGACAAATTGGGCCGTTCGCGGCATGACGGGCAACGCCGCGGTCGAGCTGGCGAGCCTTGGCATACGGGTCAACACGGTTTGTCCGGGCCTGATCGATACGCCGATGCTCGCGGGCAACTCCCCGGAGACCAATGCGTTCTTCGCGAAGATGGTGCCGCTTGGACGCATGGCGAGACCGGAGGAAGTGGCTGAAGCCGTTGCCTTCCTGGCGTCCGATGGTGCCAGCTATATGACCGGTGCCGAGCTTGCGGTGGATGGCGGCGGAAGACTCTGACCGGTCCAGGCCGTACGCGGCTTGAGCGGCTCCCGCGGGTTGTCGCGGGAATCGATCACGGTAATGCGCCGATCCTAAGGCAAAGCAGGGCATTACCAACTTGAAAGCGAGAGCGTGATGGGAACAAGTCTGCAAGGCAAGGTCGCGGTCATTACTGGCGGAAGCTCCGGGATAGGCCTCGAGGCGGCCAAGTTGTTCGTCGAGGAAGGGGCATTCGTATTCATCACCGGTCGTCGCCAGTCCGAGCTTGATCGTGCGACATCCGAGATCGGCCGTAGTGTGCGGGCGGTCCAAGGCGACATCGCCAGTGCCGCCGACCGCCGGCGCCTCTATGAGATGGTCGAGGCCGAAGCGGGACACATCGATGTGCTGTTCGCCAATGCCGGCGTTGGTGATGTTGCGCCGATCGGCTTCATCACGGAGGCGCACTTCGACCATATCGTCGGGGTCAATCTGAAAGGGACGCTATTCACCGTTCAGGAGGCGCTGCCGCTCTTCCGGGAGGGCGGCTCGATTATCCTTACCGGTTCGATCGCCGGGGTAAAGGGCTTTGGCGAACTGGTCGTCTATAGCGCGACCAAGGCGGCACTGCGTTCGCTGGCGAGGACTTGCACGGCAGGGCTCAAGGATCGCAAGATTCGCGTGAATCTGCTCAGCCCGGGGACGACGGATACGCCGATCATTGCGCCCATGCCGGACGATATGAAGGCCGGATTTGCCAATCTCGCTCCGGCTGGCCGATTAGCCCATCCGGCCGAGATCGCGACCGTCGCACTTTTCCTTGCGTCGGACGCGTCCAGCTTCGTGACCGGTGTCGAGATCTTTGCGGACGGCGGCGCGGCGCAGGTATAGGCGTTGTGCTGTGCTGCGAGATCGCGGGTGCTGATGCCAAAGCCGTGCGCCAAACGATGCTCGACGGAACGGCGTGGGAAATACGCCTCCGTGCACGCGCTCAGCACGTGCTTGGCGCGCGCACCGGCCTCGGTTGGCGCGTCTTCGCGGCAGGCTCCGCCCGTCGTCTCGCGGGGCGGAGGGGCCATTGAGGTCTTGATTCCGCCATTTCGCAAGCAGCGGTGGCGGAGGAACCGCCCCTTGTCTTCGGATATATGCGTGCTGCCCAGACCATCACTTCTCCAAATATTTTGGCCACTCGATAAAAATTTCGGTCGGCAGAGTCGATCCGCTTCTCGATTCCATGGCGCTGCTTTCGGACAGGTAAAAAACTAGCCACTGTTCCTTAAGACATAGTCTTTTGCACGCACGTAGCCCTGAAGATCTCGCGTTCGGCTTGTTCGATAGAGCTTTAGGAAACTGATCATGTGCATTGACAAAATTGATCGAGTGAACAATACTGGATCTAACGGTCGTGCTATTCCTAATCGGCCAACGCAATCTCATCCGCCCGCAAGGGTGGCGGTTTGCAGAAGTGGTGAGGTGCAGCCGTCGAATGGTTCACGAAGCGGTTCGTATGAGCTGTGCCACGCCGGCTGTCCACGATGCGGTATCGGTGAATTTCCAGACATACGGCACAAAGAAATAGGATTACTAATAATCATCGCTTCAGGCGAAGCAGGAGACACGGCAAATGGTTTGCGCGGGACCGGAAGAGACGCTGGCTGGGCGACTGAAAGGAACGATTGTTCTCTCGGCAGTGGTGATGGCCGCACTCCCCACAGGGGCCTGGGCTTTTTCATTCAACATGCCATCGGACTGGCAGGTCAGTTGGGACAACACGCTGACCTACAATATTGGCGTGCGAGCCAACAACGTCGATCCGCTGATTGGCAACAATCCGAACAATGACGAATCCGACTACAAGTTCTCACACGCCGGAAACGTCGTCACCAACCGCGCGGCGTTGCTTTCTGAATTGAACGTGACCTACCAGGACCACGTCGGCTTCCGAATCTCCGGGTCGATATGGAAGGATTTCGCCTATGGGGGCGGGGACGTGTCGAACCCCGGAATCTACGCACCCGCAGGGGGCGGCTTGCCCCCGATCACGTACCACTCGATCAACTCATACCCAGGCGGTAAGTATTCCTCATATACGAGTCGATACTATGTCCAGGGCGAGCAGTTGCTCGATGCGTTCGCATTCTATAACTTCGATGTGGCGGGCAAAAGCGTATCGTTGAAAGTCGGACAGTTCACGGAATACTGGGGCAACGCCCTGTTCTTTCCGCTTGAGGGAATCTCGTACTCTCAGGGTGCGATCGATGCCATTGCCTTGGCCGCAAGTCCCGGTGCCGAGGTTCAACAGCTATTCCTGCCCCGCCCGCAAGTCAGTCTGACCGCGCATCTGACACCCGAGATTTCTCTGTCCGGCCAATACGCGTTCGTCTTCAATGCGAACCGCTTGCCAGAGGGGGGCACCTTCCTTGCGCCCGCGGACTTTCTCTTCAAGGGACCATCGAATTTCTTCGCGGGCGCCGTCCCCAGCGCTCTGCTGGGTTTGCCGCCCGGGGGGTTCGTCCCCGTCAATGTGCCCGCCGGGCCGAACAATACACCGCGGAACCTGGATAACAACTTCGGCCTGAAACTAGGCTGGACGCCGTCCTTCTTGAACGGCGGCATGGGTTTCTATTACCGGCGCTTCGACGAAGCGCAGCCCTGGGCACCCTTGCTGGATTTCGGCGCCGGCGGAATTCCCACCGATTACCATCTCTCGTACAACCGGGGTGTCCAACTGTTCGGATATTCTCTCGATACGACGATTGGTAATGTCGGCACCGGCTTCGAAGCGTCATTCCGCAAAAACACCGCACTGAACAGCTCCCCGAACCCGATGGTTCCTTCTGAACCGGAAGGCGCAAAGGGAAATACGCTGAATCTGATCGCCAATGCAATTTTCCCTTTGTCGAGATCGGCCCTCTGGAATACCGGCACGCTGACGGCCGAGTTGGCCTATACCCGGCTTTTGTCGGTTACCGCGAATCAGGCCCTGTACAACGGCGGGGGCTACGCGGGGTGCAGCACCGGCAGTAAATGGGATGGCTGTTCGACCCGCAATTACGTGGCGGCGTCGATCCTGTTCCAGCCCCAATGGCTGCAGGTTTTTCCGGGCGTCGATTTAAGCATGCCGATTTCAGACGTATTCGGTATCTACGGTAATAACTCGCAGGTCGGCACGGCACCGAACGGACAGGGGACCAACTCTTATTCGATCGGCTTGCAGGCCACGATCCGGCAGAAGACGACGGTGGCACTCGCCTACAACGGATACCACGCTCACGCCAATCGAATCTCGTATACGCCAAGCGGCTTGCCTTTCTATTCCAGTGGCAACGGACTGTACGGCAACAACGACCGTAATTGGGTTTCGCTCACACTGCAGAGTTCGTTTTAAGAAAACACGTTGGAGGAGAGATGATGAAGAAGGAATTTGGATTCGTGGCGGGCGTGATGGTCATCGCCTTGCATTCAGCGACTGCACTGGCGGCTGTCTCTGAAGAGGAGGCCAAGGCATTGGGCACATCGCTAACGGAGTTCGGTGCCGAGAAGCAGGCTAGTGCGGACGGCACGATCCCGGCGTACAACGGCGGACTGACTACCGCACCCGCCGACTTCGATCCGAAGAGCGGCTTGATTCCCGATCCGTTCAAGGACGAAAAGCCGCTTTACACCATTACGGGCAAGAACATGGCCCAGTACGCCGACCGGTTGTCGCCAGGCGTTCAAGCCTTGCTCAAGCGCTTTCCCACCTATCACGTGGACGTCTTTCCGACGCATAGAACGATGCACTACCCGCAATGGGTGCTCGACAACACGGTAAAGAATGCGACCACCGCCAAGCTGGTAGGCAAGGTCAAAGGGGATGGCGTGGAGGGAGCGTTCGGCGGCATTCCGTTCCCCATTCCCAAGGACGGCTATGAAGTGATGTTCAATAGCGCGCTTAATTTCCAGCGCACGCAGTACGAGAACCAGGCCAAGGCCTGGTTGGTCGACAGCGCGGGAAATCGAAGCGAACTTCCTGAAAACGATGCGAACGATTACAGACCGTACTACGATCGGGCGCTAGCGCAAGGAAAGGCGCCGCATAACGCGTACGACGTCTATCACGTTGTTCAGGTTTCGCCGCCGACTGGCGTAGGCACTGCAGTGCTCGTCTACACGCCTATCAATAATGCGACCGACGAACAGGTCACTTGGCTTTACATGCCGGGACAGCGCCGGACGCGAATGGCGCCTGACTACAAGTACGACACTCCGATTTCTCAATTCGGCGGCGTGATGTTCTGGGATGACCTGGGTCTTTATCATGGCCGCATGGATCGCTTCGACTTCAAAGTGATCGGCAAGAAGGAAATGATCGTTCCGTACAGCTCGTACAAGTATCTGTCGATGTCGCCGGACCAGCTATTTGGCAAGCAGCATCTGAATCCGGATGCGATCCGCTGGGAGACGCACCGTGTCTGGGTTGTCGAGGCGACGCTGAAGCAGGGTGAGCGACATGCTTATTCCAAGAGAACGTTGTACATCGACGAAGACACTTGGGCGATCGTGGAAGCGGATGCCTACGATCCCGAAGGGAAACTGTGGAAGGTTGGATTCATGTACACCTTCAACTATTACGATGGAGGCGGAGGAACGTTTAACGCGATCTATAACATCTACGATTTGCAGAAGGGCGATTATTTCGGTACGAATGCCGGCGGCCCCGCTAACGGCCGGCCCTTTATCAGGCCTTTCGATACGCATCAAAAGGAAAGTTTGTTTACCCCAGCAGGCATGTCCGGAACGGGTATGCACTGAAGAAGGCCGGAATGACGCCTAGGCTCCCGCCTCGGCGTCGCTTCAAGGATGGATCGGGATCGCATGCCGCATCCCGGATCCTGGTTCGGTTTCTGAATGGGGTCTACACATGATCATCGTCAAGAGGGTGCCGGACAATCGCGGTATGAAAAGGTGTCTGGCGGTTGCTTTGGCATTTGCCGCTGTGGTTGGCGGATTGAACGTTCAAGTGGCGCGCGGGCAGACAGCGGCGCAGGAGAGTGCGCCCAAAGGATCTTTCGCGGATCCGCTAGACGCGCCGGCGCTGATGCGTACGTCACCGGGTAGCCGGCCTTTAATGTCGGTTGTGGGCGCCGGCCGGCGACTCGTTGCGGTGGGTATGCGCGGTTTGATCGCCCTCTCCGACGATCGCGGCAAGACGTGGGCGCAGGCGTCCGCTCCGGTTCAAAGCGACTTGCTGGCGTTAAGTTTCCCGACGGCCTCGGAAGGTTGGGCGGTGGGACACGACGGCGTGGTATTGCACAGCGCGGATGGCGGCAAGACATGGAGCCGGCAACTTGACGGCCGCATCGCAGCCCATAGCCTGGCTGACATCTACCAGCAGGCGATTGCGGGCGGCGATCTATCGGTCAAGCCCTATCTCGATCAGTTGCAGCTCAACTACAAGGCGGGGCCGACCTTGCCTTTCCTGAGCGTGCTGTTTGAGAACGCGAGCAGGGGGTTCGTGGTCGGCTCGTTTGGAATGATCGCGGCGACGACCGATGGCGGAAGGACGTGGCAACCGTTTCTGGACCACATCGACGACCCGCAGTTCCTGCATCTGAATTCGATTCAGGATATCGGCGGCAACGTCTACATTGCGGCCGAAAAAGGGACCATCTTCAGATTCGACCGCCAGTCCGGACGATTCGTCCCGACGGTTACCGGCTACGCGGGAAGCTTCTTCGGCATCGTCGGCAACTCCAGGGTGCTGTTGGCCTTTGGCTTGCGCGGCACCGTATATCGAAGTTCAGACGCGGGGGCGACGTGGACGTCCGTCTCCACGCCCGTACACGCTGCGATTACAGGCGCGGCGTATCTCCAACAGCGCCGCGCTTTCGTGTTCGTTACAAGCGCCGGGGAGATCGCGGTCGCAGACGACGCGGGCGGCAATTTCCGCTCTCTGGAAGTCAGCAAGCCAACTGTTTTCACGGCGGTTCATGCCTTGGGCGATGGCGAAGCAGTGCTGTCCGGACTGGATGGTGCGCGCGTCATGACGCTGCGCTGACTGCATCCACTCACCTACCCGAGCAGGGCCATTGCTTCAGGATCTTGAGGGTTTTTTATGCAAAGCGATATCGAAAACGTTGAGGCGATGCCCGTGATCCGTTCGCGAAAGGATTTCGATCGTCGTTCGGGATCCCTCGTGGAACGGCTGATCTTCAATCACCGATGGATGATCTTGACCATCAGTGCCTTGTTGATCGCCTTTCTAGGCTTTGAGGCCTCGAAGCTCACTATAGGTGTGAGCTTCCAGGACATGATGCCGAAATCGAGCGAGTTCATTCAGAACTACCTTGAGAATGCCGATTCCCTGCGCAGTCTCGGTAACTCGGTGCGCATCGTGGTTGAAAACAAGAAGGGCAGCATTTATAGCCCTCAGTACCTTCGGACCCTGCGGGAAATCAATGATCGCGTATATGTGATTCGTGGCGTCGACCGCGCATTCGTCAAGTCGCTCTGGATGCCCGTCGTGCGCTGGACTGAAGTCACGGCCGACGGTTATCAGGGCGGCCCGGTCATGCCGGATGACTATGACGGCTCGGCTGCCAGCATCGACCGCCTTCGCGTCAATATCGCTCGCGCAGGCATAACCGGTTCCATTGTCGCCAATGACCAGCGCTCGAGCACGATATTTGTTCCCTTGCTGACGAAATACGGCGACAGCGGCGCGCCGATCAACGATCTCGCTGTACGGGACGCCTTGGAGAAGATCCGTACCGATTATTCGAATGACGGCATCTCCATTCATGTGATCGGCTTTGCGCAACTCACGGGCGACCTGATTCACGGTTTGCGGCAGGTCCTTATTTATTTCGGCGTCGCCGCGGCGATCGCGATGGGGATCGTTTTCCTGTACACGCGTTGTCCACGCAGTACGTTGCTGGTGAGTCTGTGCTCGCTGGCTGCCGTGTTGTGGCAGTTGGGCATCATGCGGATGCTGGGGGCCAAGCTCGATCCCTATTCGATACTGGTGCCGTTCCTGATCTTCGCGGTCGGTGTGTCGCACGGCGCGCAGAAGATGAACGGCGTCACACAGGATATCGGGCGGGGTACGGACCGCTATGTCGCAGCGCGCTATACGTTTCGCCGGTTGTTCGCGGCGGGCCTGACCGCACTGATGGCGGACGCGGTCGGTTTCGCGGTGCTGATGCTCATTGATATTCCCGTGATCCGCGGGCTCGCTCTCGCGGCTTGTATCGGCGTGGTGGTGCTCGTTTTCACGAACTTGATCTTGCTGCCGGTATTGCTGTCATACACGGGCGTGAGCCAGGCAGCGGCGGTACGCAGTCTGCGGGCCAGCACCCACCACCCGTTCGTGCGGCTGCTGGCACCGTTCTCACAACGTCGCATGGCCAGCATTGCCCTGTTTATCGCGACAGGACTGGCGGTCGGCGGCTTTGTCGTCAGCGAGCACCTGAAGATCGGCGATCTCGATCCAGGTGCGCCGGAGCTGCGTTCCGATTCGCGCTACAACCGCGACACAGCTTACGTCACCAGCCACTACGGACTGTCGACCGACCAGTTCGCCATTGTCGTCAAGACTCCGCAAATGGGGCTGACCCGCTTCCCGGCACTGTTGGAGATGGACAGGCTCGAGGAAGCGTTGCGCGACGTGCCCGGCGTGCAAACCACGACGTCGGCGAGCACGCTCGCGCGTCTTTACACTGCCTCGGGTTACGAGGGCGATCCGCGATGGATGACGATCAACCGCGACCCCGACATCATGAACGATGTGATCAACAACGTTTATGTCGCGAACCCGGAACTCGTCAATAACGATCGATCCGTGGCGCCCATCATTGCCTTTCTTTCCGACCACAAGGCCGAGACCCTTGAACGCGTCGTGACGACCGTGCAGAAGTTCCTGTCCACGCATTCCACGGGCGATACGCAATTCCTACTGGCGGCCGGCAGCGCGGGTATCGAGGCCGCGACCAACCTCGTGGTCCGGGACGCGAATCGACGCATGCTGTTCCTGGTCTATGGCGCAGTGACCTTGCTGTGCCTGGTGGCTTTCAGGAGTTGGCGTGCCGTCATCGTCGCGGTGGTTCCGCTGGTGATCACGTCGATCCTTTGCGAAGCCCTGATGGTGATGCTGGGTATCGGCGTGAAGGTCGCAACGCTACCGGTGACCGCGCTCGGCGTCGGTATCGGCGTGGACTACGCTCTGTATTTCCTGAGCGTCCAATTGGCGATGCAGCGGCGCGGCATGTCCCTGGAGGAGGCACATCTCGGAGCGCTGAACTTTACCGGCAAGGTGATTGCGCTGATTGGCGTCACATTGGCCGCGGCGGTGGTGACCTGGGCATGGTCGCCGATCAAGTTTCAGGCCGACATGGGGATCCTGCTTACCTTTATGTTCCTCTGGAACATGATCGGAGCACTGTTCCTGATTCCGGCGCTGTCGCATTTCCTGTTGAAAGACGTATCGCCAAAGGCGTCGCCAAAGAAAATTTCAGATACGTCTTCGACCAAGTCTTGCGTCGCGCATAATTGAGCGGGTAGAGAGGAGATCGTGACGCCTCCGATTGCCCGGGATCGGAGGCTTGCGGCTCAGTTGCAACAGGTATCCAGGGATGCAGGCTAGGGTCGGTTCACTGACGGCCCACGATAATGCGCGTTTTCTCACGCGCCCGTCTGGAGTTGCGTGGTAGGCAATTACCGTTGGATCAAGACACCCAGAAGCTCGTCGATGATTCGTCCTGCCTCGTCGGAGGTGCCCGGCTTCCCGACCGGATTTTGCAGGCTAATGCCATGAGCCAGCGCCGTCAGACAGCTTGCCAGGTCCAGCGCGTCGATCGGAATGGCCTTCGAGTGCGCCTTGAAGTAGGTTTCGAGAATCATGGCCAGCGTGCGGGTATGGCGCTCTTGCAGCGCGTAATACTTCCCGGCGAACTCGGGGCTTCGCCGCGCGTGAAGCTGAAGTTCCACCACCAGTTGCGGGCAGTGGGCGTCCGCATGCATCGTCTGGAGCCAGTTTGAAAGCGCGTCGAAGAGTTGCGCGGGTGCGAGGCTGACGATTTTCTCAAGCTCGGCCAGGTCGCGATCCATGTAGACGCGCAGCAGTTCGAGAAACAGCGCCTCCTTGGATGCGAAATTCGAGAAGACGGCCCCTTTGGAATAGCACGCCTCGGCCGCGATCAGCTCGATGGATGCGCCGCCGTAGCCCAGCCGCGCAAAGACGGTCTCGGCGCCTCTGAGAAGGCTCTCTCGGGTGGCCGCTTGTTGCTCGGCGCGAGATAGGCGGATAGGGCGTGCGGATCCGGTCTGGACCACGGAATACTCCTGCATTTCAAAGTGTGCTCGGTATTCTAGATGCTCCCCGCCGGTAATGCCACAGTTGCGTTCAGTGTCGTCCCGCCATGCACGACGCCTCGGCATCGCGCTGAGCGTCTTGAGTTCCCGAGGAATATCGTCCGCGCCGAGCGCGGATTATGGTCGACTACGCGTGGATCAGGGCCCGCAGCATTTCATCGATGAATCTGCCCGACTTGTCGGGCGAGTCAGGTTTACTGGCATGCTGCTGGAGGCCGTGGCAGAGCGACAGGGCTGTCATGCAGCCGGCCATGTCCAGCGCGTCGATCGCACGCTGCCTGCCGCACGCGTTGAAATAGGTTTGGAGGATCTTCCCCAGCGTTTGGGTAAAGCCTTCGCGCAGCGCGTTGTAGCGCGCGGCGAACTCGGGGCTTCGCCACGCGTGGAGCTGAAGCTCGACGAGCAGTTGCGTGAAGCCAACGTCCGCGTGCGTCGTTTTGAGCCAATCTGCCAGCGCGCCGACGATTCGAGCCGGCTCCAAGCTGGCGATCTTTTCCAGCTCCGCTGTCTCGCGCTCCATGCACAGGCGCAGCAGTTCGATGAACAAAGCCTCTTTGTTAAGAAAGCTCGCGTAGACGGCGCCTCGGGAATAGCCGGCTTCGGCTGCGATCAACTCGATGGATGCGCCCCCATAGCCCACTCGCACGAAGACCGACTTCGCAGCGTCGAGAAGGCGTTGGCGCGTGAGCGCATGTCGTTCGGCTCGAGTAAGGCGGACGAGTCGCGCGGACTCCTGCTGCCCCATTGTTTCCTCCCAAGTAAGGACCAGGATCGATATTTAACTTGTTCCCGAAGAGCGGGGGCGGCCGACTGACTCGCGCGGGCGCAGGCATCTTGCGCTCTGGTCCCGTGCGGGATCTTGATCGATCGCAGGGTGGCTTGCCCCGTCGCTAGTACGTCTTCTCGTCCAGACAAAAACAATATCTGGTCTCTGATTTGGGAAACGAAACCATCCTGATTGTAGAATACCATATGGTATTTGAAAAATAAAGACTGGGCTCGGTGTGACGAGTGGCCTGCGCGCCGCGATCACAGAATGGGAAAAGCTGCGCTAGGCGAGCGACGCGGGAGGCGATCTCGCCGCGGCTGCTCGCAACTCCCTGCAGGAAGTAGAGGCACATGTAGCTGAGGCGCTTGCCTCCCTCACGATTTAATCTACGCGAGTGCCTTCATGGATCTGCTCCGTCCGTTGGTGAATGTTCTTGGCTAACAAGTCATTCTATCGACACACGACAACTCGAAGGCGGAGTTCTTGAGTCGCAAATGCCGGAGTACTAACGTCCGGCACAGAGTACACGAGCTTGTTCCGCGTGGGGCGGATGGTCTTGTGGACATGTACGACCGACTGTCTAACATGAGGCTCGGGCAGAGTGGCTGATTCGTGATTGGCCAACCGCCTTGGCGGGCAAAAGGTCTGGGGTTGTGGTGAGGTGCATTCACGAAGTAGCGCGCCTCGCCCGCGCAAAGCGCCCACCTTGCCAATCATCTTCGTAGGCGGTTACGCTGACATGCCCGCGCTCGATCGGATCGGAAATGCCACTATTCTGCGCAAGCCGATTGGCCCTGACGCGCTATTTGGTGCGGTCCATGATCCGCCACAAGCCCACAAGTCGCTTGACCGCTAATTCCGTAGAGCCGGCACCGCTTGTTTCATCGCTCGACGCAGGTGACTCACATCGTGAACCCATGGAGAGGTCTTTTTGCCGAAGTTCGCGAAGGGGCAACTGTTCGACGCGGCTGCGGTTTGAAGGGCCGGTATGGCGGGTTGAACGGCCATACCCGCCCCCAAGCGATGAACGACTGCAAAGGCCGACAACGCGTCTGTGGAAAAGCCGATCTGCCTTTCGACCACGTGGACGGTCGAGGTCAACGCCGTGCATCGGCGTTATTCAGGTGAAAGTGATTGCACTTAGTTTTATAGACGGCGACGCGTGCTTCATGCGCTGTGGTTTGCCGCGCAGCTTGAGCAAAACCACTGCGAGAATCGGGCGTATCCAGAGCGTCCTTGACCCAATCCCTGACCGGTGCTCCAATCGTTCCATTCGCAACAAACAGATGTCGCCCACTGAGTCGCGAGGCTGGATGCTAAAGGCCGGTGGTGGTCTAACGGGCCGGTCAGCTAATAGGTATGGGAATGCCAATCGGTTTACCAGTTTGGGTGAAGACCGTGGCTGGTTGGGCTTGGCCAAAGTTAAAGCAATGGGGCGTCGACCGGTTCATCCGGGCGGGCGTGAGTCGGACGGCAATGGATGGTGAGGATTTCGCCAACGAGGGCAGTCTCCCGTATCTTGTCAAGCTGGAGTTGGAGGGGCTCGCCTCAGACATACTCGCATTGCCGCAAATCCGGTCCGAGCCGTTTCGTACCTGGTTGCGTTTGCCTTCTAATCTCGACCTGTTTGTCTCAGTTCTTGTCGCGAAAGCCGGTAACAGGAACGATGTGGCGGGAAACGCCCAGGATGGCAGCGAGTCAGAAACGAGATCCCGCCATGGAATATATCGAAAGCCTGCGCGTTTTCCGCTCGGTGGTCGAATCGAAAAGCTTCACCCGGGCCGCTGAGATTCATGGACTGTCGCGGCCAGCAGTGTCGCGGGCGATAGCGGCGCTGGAAGAGCGGGTGGGCTGCCGTCTGTTGAACCGGACCACGCGGCAGATCTCGCTCACGGAAGCGGCCGAGCGATTCTATGAAGGCTGCGTGCGCATTCTCGATGATCTTGATGCGCTCGAGGCGGACGTGGCGAGTCAGACCCGCGAACCGGGCGGTGTGCTGCGGCTCGTCGCCCACACGACGGCGGCGATCAACCGCCTGGTGCCCCTGATCGCCAGGTTCAAGCGCGACCATCCGAAAGTCGCGCTTGACGTGACCCTGACCGAACGGCCCGTCGATCTCGTGGCCGACGGGTTCGACATCGGCATCATCGTTCCGTACATGGTGACGAGCGAAACGACCGTGGTGCGTCTGCTCGAACGCGTTCCCGTTGTCATCGTCGCGACGCCGGGATATCTGCAGGCGTCGTCGACACCGCTAGACCCGTCGCAACTGGCCGATCATCTGTTCGTGCCGATGTCGCCATCGATTCGCCGGCCCGGCATCAGCTTCAGGAATGGCGCGGACGAGCTGAGCGTTCCGCTTCGTTTCGAAGTTTCGTCGAACAGTCCCATCTTCAACCGCGAGATGGTATTGCAGGGTTTCGGAATCGGCGTCGTGCCGAAGGATCTCGTGGACAACGACCTGGCCTCGGGAAAGCTGGTGCGCCTGCTCGCCGATTTCGAGCTCGTCGACGACAGCATCGAAATCTGGCTCGCCTACAGCAACCGGATATTGCTGCCCGCCAAGGTGCGCGCGTTCATCGACCATGCGGCCGTCTTTTTCGCGCAGTCACCGACCTCTCGCTGAGAAGAACGGTTCCCCGGCCAATTGGTGCGCGAAACGACAACAAACTGATGACGCCGCCCGCATCGCTTCGCGCCGGACGTCGCATTAATATGTGCATATGCACTCCGATGATCTTCGCAACGACGACTGCTTCGCCCTGCGTCAGGCCGCTCGACACATCTCGAAGCTTTACGAACGGCATCTGTCCGAGGCCGGCATCACGCCCACGCAATTCAGCATTCTGAGGACGCTGAGCCGGCGCCCGGGCCTGACGATGGCCGATCTGTCCCGGACGCTGGTGATGGACAGAACGACGCTCGTGCGCGCGCTCAAGCCTCTACTGCGGCGCGGCTTCGTGGCCGCGCCCGTGGAAGGGCAGAACAAACGGCTGCGCGTCGTGCTGACCGAACAAGGATCGACGAGGCTCGACCAGGCCGCCGCTCATTGGGCAGCCGCGCAGGCCAGCTTCGAACACAGTTTTGGACGGCAAGAGGCGGCACGTCTTCGCGGCGAGCTGTTTCGCATGACGACCGACCCGTTCGAAAGGTAATCACAAGCAACGCACTCATGCATCGAGCGAATTGATGCACGACCGCATGGACATCATTGTGTGCATATGCACTTTGCCGTTGGAAAGTCTCATTACTCAGACGTGCCAAAAAGGAAATGGAAACCATGATCAATCACTCCCGCCCCGGATCGCGCGTGAGCGTATGGGTGGCCTCGATTGCCGCGGCAGCGGTGGCGATCGGCCTCGCCGGATGCGTCAACTACGCCGGCATCGGCAGCGACCAGCAGATCGCGCCTCCCGCGCAGTTCGAGACGAAAGAGAGTCTGCCGGCCGAAGGCGGACAGTGGCCCGCGATGGACTGGGCCACGCAGTTCGGCGACCCGCAACTCCCCGCGCTGATCGACGAGGCGTTGAAGGGCAATCCGACCATCGAGCAGGCGCGCGCCCGCATCGAGAAGGCCTCGTCGTATGTCGGCAGCTCGAAATCGGCGCTCTATCCGAATGTTACGGGCAGCTACGCCTGGACGCGTCAGCGTTACACGGAGAACGGCATCGTTCCGCCGCCCTTCGCCGGCACCTGGCAGAGCGAGAACACCGTGCTCGCCAGCGCGTCGTGGGACCTCGACCTGTGGGGCAAGAACCGGGAGCGGCTGCGTCAGGCCGTCTCGCAGGAGAAGGTGGCCGACGCCGAGGCCGAACAGGTGCGCATCTCGCTGGCCGCATCGGTTGCGAGCGCCTACAACCGTCTCGCGCAGCTCTATGCGTTGCGCGATATCCAGGCTCGCGAGGTGAAGAATCGCGAGGACATCGGGCACATCACGGATGGGCGCGTGAGCGCGGGACTCGACACCAACGTCGAACGGCAGACCGCCTACGGCGAAACCGCGACGAGCCGCTCCAGCGTCAGCGACCTCGACGGGCAAATCACGACCGTGCGCTATCAACTGGGTGCGCTGCTCGGCGGCGGCCCGGATCGCGGCCTCTCGATCGCCAAGCCGTCGCTCGGCGAAGGCGCCAGCGTCGCGCTTCCCGACAACCTGCCCGCCGACCTGTTGTCGCGTCGCCCGGACATCGTCGCGGCCTACTGGCAGGTGGATGCCGCCACCCACGACGTGAAGGAAGCGAAGGCCGAGTTCTTCCCGGACGTCAATCTGTCGGCGGCGGCGGGACTGGACGCGTTCGGCTGGGGACGGTTCCTCACCGCCGGCAGCCGTCAGCTTCAACTGGCCCCCGCGATCCATCTTCCGATCTTCGATGCCGGCGCGCTGCGCGCCCAGTTGAAGGGCCGCTATGCGGATTTCGATTACGACGTCGCAACGTACAACCAGACGTTGATCAACGCCTTGTCCGACGTCGCCACGCAAGTCTCGCAGATCCATTCGGCCGACCGACAACTCGTCGACGCACAGCAGGCGCTGGATGCGCAGACGAAGGCCTATCAACTGGCCCTGGTTCGCTACAAGTCCGGTCTGAACCAGCAACTGCAGGTGCTGAACGCGGACGACAACCGGCTCGCGGCCGAAACGGCCGTCGTCAATCTCGAGATGGACCGTCGCAACACGCAGATCGGCCTGATCAAGGCGCTGGGCGGCGGCTTCGAAGCGTCCCGCGCCGGCCTTGCGACGAACGCGCAGACGCCGATTCCCGCGCCATCCGACGGCACTGCACCACACGCTGAATGACCCATCTGCCGTCACGCGTCGACGCAGAACGGCAATCCTCAATCCTCGTTGGAGTTATCGATGAACACACCTCAGTCATCATCGGCCGATGCGCCGGTCAAGAAGTCGTCCAGACGCACGCTGCTGCTCGCGCTGCTCGTCGCCGTGCTCGCGCTGGCGGGCGCCGGATACGGTCTCTACTATTTCCTCGACGCCCGCTTTCACGTGGATACCGACGACGCCTACGTCAACGGCAACGTCGTGCAGATCACGCCGCAGGTCACCGGTACCGTGATCGCGGTACAGGCGGACAACTCGCATATTGTGAAGAAGGGCGAGCCGGTCGTGCAGATCGACCCCGCCGATGCAAGGATCGTCCTGCAGCAGGCAGAAGCCAACCTCGGGCAGACCGTGCGCCAGATTCACGGCCTCTACGTCAACGACGACAAATATCGGGCGGAAGTCGCGCAACGCCGGACCGATCTCGCTAAAGCCCAGGACGACTTGCGGCGCCGGCTTTCCACCGGCATGACAGGCGCCGTGTCCGACGAGGAAATCGCGCATGCCCGCGATGCCGTCCGGTCGGCGCAGGCTGCGCTCGACGCTGCCCAGCAGCAACTCGGCGCCAATCGTGCACTGACGGCCAACACGACGGTCGAGCAGCATCCGGACGTGCAGGCGAGCGCCGCTCGCGTGCGTGACGCCTACCTCGCCTACGCGCGCACGACCTTGCCGGCGCCAGTAACCGGCTATGTCGCGCAGCGCACGGTTCAGGTCGGGCAGCGCGTGTCGCCCGGCACGGCGCTGATGTCCGTGGTGCCGCTCGAGCAGGTCTGGGTCGATGCGAACTTCAAGGAGTGGCAGCTTCGCCAGATCCGTGTGGGCCAACCCGTCGAGCTGATCGCCGACGTCTACGGCTCGCGCGTCGTTTATCACGGCAAGGTGGTGGGTTTCACGCCGGGCACCGGATCGGCGCTGGCGCTGTTACCCGCGCAGAACGCGACCGGCAACTGGATCAAGGTGGTGCAACGGCTTCCGGTGCGCATCGAGATTCCGCCTGCGGAGTTGGAAAGACATCCGTTGCGCGTGGGCCTCTCGATGAACGTGGATGTCGACGTCAAGAACACCTCCGGCGACCAGCCGCAGAACTGGACCGCCGCGACCTACAAGACCGACGTCTTCGCCCGCTACGGCGACGAAGCGGATGCCGCGATCGCGCGCATTGTCGCCGCGAACGAATGACCGTATCTGCCCGACACCCTCGCCGGAATCTCACCAATGACCACTCAACAAACGAATCATCCCCCACTCACGGGAGCGACACTCGCGCTAGGCTCGCTCTGCGTGGGCCTCGCGGGCTTCATGACCGTGCTCGACTCGTCGATCGCCAATGTCGCGATTCCGACCATCTCGGGCAACCTCGGCGTATCCGTCGATGAAGGCACGTGGGTCATCACGGTCTTCGCCGCCGCCAACTCCGTGGCGATCCCCTTGACCGGCTGGTTGACGCAGCGGCTGGGCCAGGTCCGCCTGTTCGTCGGTTCGATCTTGCTGTTCACGCTGGCCTCGTGGCTGTGCGGCATCGCGCCGTCGTTGCCGACCCTGCTGCTCGCGCGCGTGTTGCAAGGCGCCATGGCCGGACCGCTGATTCCGATGTCGCAGGCCCTTCTGCTCAGCTCCTGGCCGAAGGCGAAGTCCTCGCTGGCGCTCGCGCTATTCTCGATGATCGTGGTCACCGGACCGATCGTGGGCCCGGCACTCGGCGGCTGGGTGACGGACAGCTATAGCTGGTCGTGGATCTTCTATATCAACATCCCGGTCGGGCTGTTCGCCGCCACGATGGTCTGGCTTCTGTATCGCCATCGCGACACGCCGACGCGGAAGCTTCCCGTCGATTTTGTCGGGCTGCTGCTGTTGATCGTCTGGGTCGCGTCGCTCCAGGTAATGCTCGACAAGGGCAAGGATCTCGACTGGTTTTCTTCGAACACGATCATCGTCCTGACCATCGTTGCCGCCGTGGGACTCGCGTTGTTCATCGTCTGGGAATTGACGGACAAGAACCCGATCGTCGATCTCACGCTGTTCAAGCAGCGCAACTTCCTCGGCGGCACGATCTCCATTGCCGTCGCGTATGCCATCTTCTTTGGAACACTGGTGCTGCTTCCGCAGTGGATGCAGGAGTATCTGGGTTACCGGGCGGTCGATGCGGGGCTTGCAACGGCGCCGCTGGGCATTTTCGCGGTGATCGGTGCGCCGATCATGGGCAAGATCCTGCCGCGTTCCGACGCGCGCATCATCGGCACCTTCGCCTTCATCGGCTTTGCGGCCGTGTACTTCATGCGCACGTTCTTCTTTACCGATCTCAGCGAGGGCTACATCATCCTGCCGACTCTGCTGCAGGGCATTCCGATGGCATTGTTCTTCGCGCCGCTGACCGTGATCATCCTGTCGGGGCAGCCGCCCGAAAAAGTGCCCGCCGCTGCCGGCCTGTCCACCTTCGGACGCGTGTTTTTTGGCGGCATCGGCACGTCGCTGGCAGGCGTCGTGTGGAACAACCGGACGATCCTGCACCATGAAATCCTGACGCAGCAGTCGAGCCCGACCAACCCGATCTTCAACGCGCAGTTGAACACCTACCATTCCGTTCTGGGCGTGAGCAGGGATGCATCGTATGCGCTGTTCGATCATACGGTGCAGACGCAGGCGGCCATGCTGGGACTGAACGACGTGTTCTATGGAGCAGCGATCATCATGATCCTCATCATTCCGCTGATATGGATTACGAAGCCAGGCAAGGCCGGGGGCGCGAGCGATGCGGCCGCGAGCGCGCATTGAGGGATGCGGTGTGATTTTTCCTTCGGCGCGGTGGAATGAAGTGAGCGGTTGGCAGCCACGACTGCGGGATCATCGCCAGGGTTCGCGAAATGCCTTTCGATCCGTCGATGTTTTCATCGGCAACGCGTGGCAGCAGCGCGTGCGGTGGTAAGTGGAGGCATGATGCGTCGATGAGCGCCAACATCGTGAACTCCAATGCCGCCCAGTCGTCGTCCCCTGTGGCGACGTAATCCTGGTGAAATCCATGAGGGATGGACCGCATGGACCACAATGGGTGATCAGCGCGACTTTTATCTGCTGGGCTCATTGTTCATTCGTGCGCTTGGCGCGAGGAGTCTTGGGTCTGGGTCGAGCGCACAAATAACCGCGAATCAACCACGTCGCCTGCGGCTGAGGCGACGAATCAATAATCGACAAGCGGCCATCGGCCACAAGCGGTCAGTCGGATAAGGGGCCCAGATTGCGTGAACGATTTCCAACTATCGCATAGAAAGTGTGAGGGGCCGGAGCCAATCGCTTTTCAAGCTTTGAGTGTGGCCTGCTCCTGGATCATGTCGTAAAGCGCCTGTGCCGCCGGTGACAGGTGAGCAGTCTTGCGTGCAACAAGGACAAGAGTTCGCGACACGTCTGGATTGGTGAGTTCGATGGTACGAACGGTGGGATAGGCGCCCTTCTGGATAGCCAACTGCGGAACCACGGCAGCGCCCACGCCTTGTGCAACCAGTCCCACGGCTGTCGAACTGCGCTGCACTTCGTAGAATGAACGCAACGAGAGACCGCTCGTCTCCAGCGCAAGATCGAGCAACGCGCGGTTGCCACTCATCTCGCCGGCAAAGATCAGCGGATAGGGTTGCAACTGCTTCCAAGCAATGCGTCGCCGGTTTGCCAAAGGATGATCCTCATGGCATATCAATACGTACCGATCCTGGGTCAACGGCGCGCTGACCAGATCAGCGTGATGTTCGCCAGCGATATTGATACCAAACTCGACCTCACGGCGCAGCACCGCCTCCACGACGGCGGACGAGGCGTGATCGAGAATCTTGATGCGATTGTGCGGATAGCGCGCAGAGTACGCCTGCATGATTCGGGGCAGGTACTGCACGCCCACGGTCGGAACGCACGCAATCGAGACGTCGCCACGCCGGGCGATACCGGTTTCGCGGATTTCGACCAAGGCGTCGGCCAGTTCGCCGAGCAGTCGCCGCGCCTGCGGGAGGAAGTCCCGCCCAATTTCCGTGAGGGTGATTGAACGTGTCGTGCGCTCGATCAGCGTCACGCCGAGAAAGTCTTCGAGCTTGCGCAAACGTTGCGTGATCGCAGTTTGGGTCACGTGCAATGCATCAGCGGCGCTTTGAAAGCTACCTCGATCAGCAATGGCGATAAAGGCTTGCACACCGAGGGTGTCGATCTTCATAAGAAAAATGAATCAATCGAATAAATAAATTAATTTTACTCCAACCTCGACGGCACACAAAATGATCGGGTCGATATGGAATTCTCCCGTGGATTGTGGGTATGGATGCGAGCTTTGGCGAATAAAGGAGCGTGAGATGAATTCGGTGAAAGATCAGTATGCGAAGCAGTATGTGATGTTCGAGAACGAGCGGACCCGCCCGGTCGGGGACCTGCTAGCGGCCGTGCCGGCGACGCCGGTACACCTTGCGGTGGACATTGGCTGCGGTCCCGGAAACTCTACCGAAGTGCTAGCGGCCCGGATGCCGGGCGCGACGGTCAGCGGTCTGGACAGTTCCGCAGACATGATCGCGGCGGCACGCAAGCGCTTGCCGCAATTTCAATTTGATGTGGCTGATATCGCGACGTGGGACGCTGCAGGACCCTACGATCTGATTTTCGCGAATGCCGTGCTGCAATGGGTACCCCACCATGAGACGCTGTTTCCGCGACTTATAAGCAAACTCGCTCCCGGCGGGAACCTAGCCGTGCAAATGCCGGACAACCTAGATGAGCCGGCCCATCGCCTGTTGCGCGATACTGCTGCGTCGGGGCCTTGGGCTTGCAAACTTCAGGGTGTAGAGCGCACGAAGCGATATGGCGCCGACTGGTATTACCCTTTGCTCAAACCCCTTTGCACGAGGGTCGATGTCTGGCGCACGGCCTACTATCATGCCCTCCCGGGTGGGGCGGACGCGGTCGTCGAGTGGTTCAAGGGCAGCGCCCTCAGACCATTTCTCCAACTGCTTGACGAGGGTGAAACAATCGCTTTCCTTGAGCGCTATCGGGATGCCGTAGCGCAGGCGTATCCAGCACTGGCCGACGGCACGGTGCTGCTGCCATTCCCTCGGTTGTTTATCGTGGCGACACGGTAACCGACGATGCCAGCGGGAGGAGAAAAAGCAGCGCGTTTCACAACTAGATGAAAGGCGAGCGGCTATTCGTTGCCGTGAATGGCCGCTATCGAGCCGCTCGTCTGTCTCTTGTGGGTCGTGAGCGCATTCGCTGACGATGAGATCTGGGATCCGCGATTACCTGTGGGCGAATGGGCGAATGGCAGAAAAAGTGATTCGTAGCTGCCTCACAAAGACCGATGCCTGGATGTCGGCAAGATGGAAAGGCGCCACCGAGTTGCAAATCATACGGCCGCCGCAACGTGAGACCGGCCGTTGAGTGCGGCCTTTACCAATTCAGTTTGAGCTCAGTTTCGGTTGCGCGATGGCGATCATCGCCGTCCGCGTGCAGGTATTGACTGGTGGTGGAGATCGATGCGTGACCGAGGTTGTCGCGTACGTAACGCAGGTCAACCTGGCCGTCCATCATGTGTGAACCGGCGGTATGGCGCAGCCAGTGGGCCGATGCTTGTCTGAGGCGGTCCGCCGCGCGCTCGCGAGGCTCGCCGCTCGACGTGAGATGATCCATCGCATTCTCAAAAGCCTGCTTCACAATCACCGCGTGTCATCGGCCGATGCAGGCCGCCGATTGGCAACAGCAGCGGCGTCGGGTCGTGCGGGTAGGGCAGCGCCGGCAGATCGTAGTGCTGCCGGTATCGTGCCAGCTCCGCCATCAACTCCGCGGTCGCCGGCAGCAAGCGCTCCTTGTTGCCCTTGCCGGTGATCGTGAGCCACCAGCGCTCCTGGCCGTCGCGGTCGCGTCGCTTGAAGAACCCGCCCATCGGGTTGGTGACGACTTCCGAAATCCGCAGCCCCATCAGATACAGCAACGAGATCAGCCAGCGCACCCGCGCGTGGTGCTCCTGCTCGCGCGCTGTCTCGCGCGGCATCGCTTCGACCGAGTGTTTGAGCGCCTGCCACAGATCGTCCTCGAGGTAGCGGGCCACCCGCGGTTTCGCCTTGCGCGCCCGCTGGCGTGACAACGACAGCGGATTGCCCGCCAGATAGCCGGCGGTGACGAGCCACGCAAACAGCGTATTCAGGATCACGAACGCCTGCCGCTGGCTGGCCGGCGACAGCGGTCCCGCGAACGGCCGCCACTCGGGTTCTGCCCGCGCGACTTTGCGGCCGCGCATCACCCAGCGCGCTGCGGGTTGCGGGTCGGCTAGAAAGTGCTGATAGCCAAGCAGATCCTCATGCGTGAGCGAGGAGAGCGGCTTGCGCAACTCGACGGTCGACCACAGCATCAGACGCTCGGCTTCCTTGCGATAGCTGTCGAAGGTGGCTTTGGGACTCGACGAAGCGCGCGAGCCACGCCTTGATCGCGTCGATATCGTGATCGGCGGCGATTTGCGCGCGCACCCCGATCGCGCGGTTCAGCCCATGACGGCCGTCGAGTTCGGGCGGCAACTTCGCGCGTTCGAGCGGGGCGAGCGCATGACCGGACGGGTCGCTGGGGCTAACGGCGGGCATGTCGAACTCCGACGCGTTTCATGTTCAGAATTTGCAAATTGTATCGACATTATACGAATAATGTTAATTATCGTACTTATATAGTTGAATATTGTTCTAAATAGCTAATGTTATTTGCCACATTCCGCCAAATAAGTCACATGCCCAATGTCCAACCCGCCAGTCTGGATTGCGCCGCGACCATGCTCGGGCTTCCTCCGCGGTGCCGAAACCTTGCGCGGGTGGCGACTGCTCGTTGATCCACCCGTTGAGGATGGTCGACGTCGCGGTGAGTGATCGGGTCTCGTGGAAAGAGGGTGGCGAAATTCTTTTCCGAGCGGCTCAGGAGCGGGGCGACTCGCCAGCGCTTGTTCTGGCATATCCGCGCGCCGCGCGCATCGCGCCGTTCGAATGCGTGCAATCCATTTCCCGAAAGTTCCGGCGCCACTGCATCCTTATCTCGAACAGTGCCATTTCCGTGCACGGGAACTGAATGCGATTGAAGCCGTCTTCCGGTACGCGGCCTGCCGGATCGAGATGTACCTGAAACACGGTACGGTGACGCTTGGCGGGTGCACACCGGCTCGACGCGGAGTTGGACGACAGGCCGTCGTCGCGAAGCAGTGAACGCAATTACCAAAGGGGCGCCACGAAGAAAGCCCCTGAAACCGCAAGGCAGCACATACCACGTGGGTTTCCCGTCGGCATCCCCGCGGGGCCATCGGCGGATTGGCCATTTCTTCATAGGATATAAAACAACTAAAAATATATATTTCCAATTTTGCATGTTAACCCCAATATTGAATATAAAGTCACCTTCCTATAATTGGACAAACGGGAGGGCCTAGCAAGCGATTGGTACGACGTTTCGGGCCGGGGCGTCGCGCTCGATGTCTATGTGTTGGCCGAACGAGCCTGGAAAATCCACACATTTAGCAATCCTATTGGATGACCTGCATGTTGCTCGGAAGGATGCCAGATCCCGCGAAGGACGCCCGCGAACGCGCCGGAGATTGAACTCATGTCTGGCGGGGTGCGCGCGTCAAGTCGACGCACCATCACGCATTTCATAAAACAGAGATCACGACATTGCGTCGAGATTTTGGTGTCGACGAATACTCGTCAACCGGCTCAATAAATTCGTATAACGAATCAATCCGACATTACCCGATAGGCAGCGTGTCACCGAACAAGCATATCGCCCCAACATCTGGCGGTCTGTTAGCAAGTTTTCCAATGGAGGGGGTATTGATGAAGAAGCAGATGCTGATGGGACTGGCAGCAGGGATGTTCGTAACTGGTGCACACGCGGAATCGAACGTGACGCTTTACGGTATCCTCGATACCGCGATCGAGTTCACGAATCATTGGCCGACCACCGCGGCAAACCCGACGGCAACAGGGAACCGCTGGTCGATGGCGGATGGTGGCCGGTCGGGTGGCTCTCGCTGGGGCTTAACGGGCAACGAGGATCTCGGCGGTGGAGTGAAGGCGGAGTTCCAGCTCGAAAGTGGTTTTCTTGTGTCGAATGGTGCGCTCAGTCAGAACTTTTTCGGTCGTGCCGCCTGGGTTGGCTTGTCGTCGTCATCATTCGGATCGCTTCGGCTCGGGAGACAATACACCTCGCTGTTGGACGCTCTTTACCCCTCTTCTCCGACCGATCTTTCCGGGACCTATGAGCCGATAGTGGCGGAGGCAGGCGCTAACCTTTGGTCGAGCAACGTTGTCAAGTATAAGAATGCATTTGGCCCCGTCACGATTATCGGCCACTACTCGTTCAGTAATGTCGCTGGCGAATTTTCCAATGGCTCCGGATACGGATCGGCTGTCATGTATGACAACGGGACGGTAACGCTTAGCGCCGCCTATGACGATTTCCACAGCTCAAGCGGCATCGGAAGTGCTTATGCACGCTTCGAAAAGGCGGCACTCGGCGTGACGTACTCGACCGCAGCCCTCAAGTTGATGGCTGGGTATCGTTTCGGAAAGAACGATCCGGTCGCCGGTTTCGTTGCGCGCGACGACCTTTGGTGGGCGGGAGTCCGCTATCTATTCGCTGCGGATACGATACTGACGGTCGCATACTACTACGACCATATCCGCAGCGCGACGGGAGAGGGTGGGGTGGTGACCAAACCGAGCAGCCCGCAGCAGGTCATGGCTATTGGAGACTACTTGCTGTCGAAGCGCACCGATCTTTATATGGTACTGGGCTACTCCCGGAATTCTGCGCTCAACTTCGATTCTTACAACGGCGCGTCCGCGGCATACCATATCGCGCCTGGCGCAAGCAGCCAGGCTGGTGTTCAGATTGGACTGAGGCACTCATTCTAAGCTCGCCCCCACGCGTCGCGCCAGGGAATCAGCCCGAGGTCCGTCACCAAGGAGCGCATAACGCGTCGGAAGGTCGCGATGTCTGCATCGCTGCTTCATTCAATGCTTCAACACGGTGGTTCCGGATTCGTGCGCAAGCCCGCGCTGAGGCCCGACAGGCGTAGAAATTGACCTGGGTCATGCGTCGATATTGCAAATGATGGCGCTCGTCCGGCCACCTTTTCATCGATGAACCTTCCAGTCTTCAATATAAGGAAAAATGCAATGCAACAAGCCCGTCGTATCGGAGCCGCTCTTGGGCTCGTCATGGCAATCACGCCGGCACTCGCGCAGAACGTTGAGATCAGTGCTGTTGCCGGATCATCCGCCAGCAGCACGCCGGACGCGAAGGCAGTGAGATCCAGCAATCGTGCGTTGGCGAAGGCCGTGCGTTCTGCGCTCGTGAAAGCCAGAGGAATTGATTTGACCAAGGTCTTCGTCTACGCGAAGGGCGGGATGGTGACTTTGTCCGGATCGGTCCCGGAGAGTAGTCAGGTTGCACGTGCCAGCGAGGTCGCGAAAGCCGTCCCCGGAGTCGGAGCGCTCGACAATCGACTTAGCGTCTACGCCTTGGAGCGATGATCGGAATCTGCGCGTCAATTTCAGCGGGCTCGTGGTGCTACGTCCGATCCGGGTCCGCGTCGCTTGGCTTGGCCAGACCGCGCCAGTTGTATGTCAAAGTCAGGCATACGATCTCAAGTGCCGTAGTGCGACTATAGCCTCACGCTGGGGTGAGCCGGATCAAGCGCTTTCCGCGGTTGTCTCCGCGGTAGAGGCCGGCGATCGCACCCGGCGCTTGTTCGATACCGTCGAGCACGTCCTCAAGGTAACGCAAATTGCCCGCGCGTACCCAATCCGCCAGGTCCTTGAGTGCGATGACCTCGTACTCTGGGTGATCGAGGACGACGAATCCCTCGACGCGAGCCCGCTTGAGGAGCAGGTGCCGTTCAACGCGTGGTCCATGTGGCGGAGGATCCCAGTTCGCGACGGACGCTGTTCCGCAGACCACGATTCGTGCTCCGATGTTCAGGTGCTCGTAGACGGCATCGCTGATAGGGCCGGCTGTGTTGTCGAAGTAGACGTCCACGCCACCCGCGCAGGCCGCGGCGAGCTGTTGCGAGAAGTCTGTTGCCTTGTAATCAACGGCTGCCTCAAATCCAAAATATTCCGTGCATAGCTGTGTCTTTTCTGGACCGCCTGCTATGCCGACCGTGCGGCATCCTTTGAGTTTTGCGATTTGTCCAACGCAAGAACCCACGGATCCGGCAGCCGTAGAGACGACCACCGTTTCCCCGGGCCTGGGCTGGCCGACTTCAAGCAAGCCATAGTGCGCTGTTATGCCGTTCAGGCCGAGCACGCCTAGCGCGGTCGAAGGCGGAAGATCGGCGTCGCTCACTTTGCGTTGGATTGCTTCTGCGTCCACCGCAGCGAATTCCTGCCAGCCGAAGAGGCCGGTGACGATGTCGCCCACTCGATAGTCGGGATGGCACGACACCTCTACGCACGCGACGGCGAACGAACGCATGACGCCGTCGATGGGCACCGGTTCAGCATAATTCTTCACAGCACTGACCCAGCCGCGCATCGCCGGCTCGACAGACAGATATAGATTGCGCACAAGCACCTGGTTTCCGACCGGCGTGGGCACGACGCCTTCGACTATGTGGAAATGCTCGCTCTCGGGGATGCCCTCTGGGCGTGACTTCAAGAGCACTTGGCGGTTGACGTTTGAGGCCATGCACACGTCCTTCTAAAGATTACGAAGAAAGGCCAGCGAGCATCCAGGCGATGCGCGCCGGCCTTCTTGCTTCAAAAAAGGGCGATCAGATCGCCCAGCCTCCGTCGACTGCGACTTCCGCGCCGGTAATGAAGGCGCTTTCATCGCTGGCAAGGAAACAAACGAGAGCGGCAACTTCTTCGGCGGTGCCGTGCCGCTTTAACGGTGCCGCATCTGCACCGAACCGATTCGTCTCTTCACTGTTCGCCCTGAGCATTTCAGTGGCGATGAACCCGGGATGCACCGAATTTACGCGAATGCGATAAGGAGCCAGCTCTGCAGCCGCAACCTTGGTCATGCCTCGTACCGCCCACTTGGTGGCCCCGTAGGCAATTGCATTGGCAAAACCTCGGAGCCCGGCGCTTGACGAAATGTTCACGATCGAACCACCGCCGCTCCTTTTCATCGGCTCGATGGCGTGCTTCATGCCAAGCAGCGTGCCCAACTGGTTGACCCGAAAGGTCTTTTCCGCCAGCTCGGGCGTCGTATCGGCGATCGTAGCGGGCGCGTAGATCCCCGCGTTATTGACCAGCACATCGCATCGGCCGAACGCGCGCTCGACTTCGATGAACAGCGTACGCCAGGAGTCCTCGCGGGTCACGTCGTGTGCGACATAGATGGCTCGTTTGCCCATCTTCGCGGCGAGCGCCTCTCCTTCCTCTGACAGCACGTCGTTCAACACAACGTTGGCACCCTCCTCGAAGAAGCGCTGCGCTTCCGCAGCGCCCTGACCGCGCGCCGAACCCGTGATCACGACTGTCTTGCCTTCGAATCTCGCCATTTTGGAGTCTCCGATTAATAGAAGTGTATGCCCTGCTCGAGAGCGGAGATAGTTCAATACCGGTCAGTCGGGGCATTCCTGAGCCACGGATACCGCTCTGTGTCGTCTCCTGCGTAATCGGGATCGAGGTAGACAAAGCAGCGCTGAATCTTGAAATCGCGGATCTCGAAGACGTCACACCAGCGACCGGCGTGCGAAGTGCCAGCTCGCCACGACTGGCCGCTTTTCAATTTGCCACGCGAGGCCGCTTCGACCACGACAGTGTCGCCTTGCTGTACCACGTTCGCGTAGGTAATGTCATGGGCGATCTCGGCAATGATGCCCATGAGGTCTCCAAACAGGTTCGCGATTTGTCCTTTTCCGCGCGCGATTCCCCACTTCGGAAAATACACTTCCGCGTGCTCGTCGAATAGATCGAGAATGTCCTCACCGCGGTCCACCCGTTTGAAGTACTCAAGCGCGATCGCTTTACGTTGTTCGTCGGTCATCGGTTGAATCTGCATCGTTGTCTCCATGACAAAGGGACGTCGACGCCGGCGTCTATCACGTCGGCGCGACGGGTTCTCGAAAGCGGACGCAGGGGCGCGGTCCGCGTCATTTGGGAAGCTAAGCGGAGGCTGTTTCGATCGAGGTGGTCTTGTTCGGTTCGAGGTGTGCGGCGTTCGCGGCGCGATGTGCAAAGGCGAGGATCGGCCCCAGTGTTCCGCCACCCGCCCAGTACGCGCGCGCGGACGCGGAGGCTACGCAGTTGCCGACGCCGTACAGGCCGGGTATCGGTGCGCCCGTATCGTCGAGAACCTGACCGTGACTGTTACTTAGCGGGCCGCCTTTGGTATCCAGCGTGCCGCCCGTCACCAATGCCGCGTAGTAGGGTCCACTATCCGAAAGCGGGAACATCGTCGCGTTTTCCGAGGCGGGTTCGTCATGGACCAGCCCATTGAACATCTGCTCGACAAGTCGATCGCCACGACCGAAATCGCCGTCGACGCCCGCACGGGCGAATGTGTTGAAGCGGAGAATGGTGTCGCGCAGATTGTTCAGGAAATCGTCGGCAAGCCGGAGATGACCCGTGAGATGCTCAAACTTCTTGAGGCGCTCCGCGACCGCGTCAGCCAGCTCTTCCAGCGTATCGCCGCTGATCTCATACCCCTGCTGGGCAGAGTCGGGGCGGATCAGGCGTCCGTACTCCGTGCTCGCGCTATGGTCCTGGCTGCGCTGATCCCAAACGGAGACAAGAACCAGGTTAGGGTACTCGGCACGCTGTGCGTCCCATTCGAAGAACCTTTGGGCCAACTCGTTGTAGGCGAGCTTCTCGTTGACTACGCGCTTGCCGTGCTTGTTCACCCAAAGCATCGAGTCGCCGCCGACAGAGAACGTGCCGGTGAAATCGTCGGCACCGGCGACCACGCGATCGAGCGACACAGGGCACATCCAGGCGTAGTTCATATTGCGCAACTGCGTGCGCAATGGACTCGCGATGTGGATGAAATCACCTTCGTTCGAGCGCGCGGCACAACCACCGAACAACGGTGCGTGCAGGAAATTCCTTCGCAGATCTTTATTGTGTGTGAAGCCGCCGGTCGCGAAGATGACCGCTTTTCGGGCGCCGAGGCGGACGTTGTTGCCTTCAACATCGGTCGCTTCGATGCCGGCCACTTCGTTGGCCTTGTTGAGAATGACACGCTGTACCCTGAGACCTGTACGAACGTCTACGCCGTCGCGTTGGGCGGCGGCGTGCATGGAATGAATTGCGACCTTTCCGCCGTCGGACATGGATTCACAAGCATTCGCAGGCACCAGCACGCGGCCTTGGGGCGCGGTGTTTTCCGGCAGCTCGGCCCAATAGTCCGTGACACCGGGCAAATGCCGATACTCCAGCGCGCCGCGCTCGTGAAGCAATTCGGCCGCGGGAGACGCACTGTCGTAGATTGCACTGAAGGCTTCGAATTCCCAGGTCTCGAGTCCGAGATGCGGATCCGTGGGATCGTAGTGTTCGGGGCGCGCGAGGCGTGCCATATATCGCAGGCAGTCCTCTTTTCGGTCTTCGATTCCTGCCTCGCGCATAGGTCGATTGTTCGGTACCCAGTACCAGAAGGCAGCTTTCCTGGCGGTGCCACCGACGGTCGCTGCCTTCTCGACGAGCGCGACCGAATTCCCAAGCCATCGAGAAAAAAGCGCAGCGGGGAACCCTCCGCCGCCAGCCCCGACAACAACGACATCGAATACGGCGTCGAACGCTTCAATTGAATCGCGATCCAGCCGCTCAATTGACGCGGGAGCAGCATTCTCGCGGAGCGCCCATTGTTTTGCATTCTGCATTGTCTTCCTCCTTGTTTACGTCATCGACGCCTCGCGCTGTCGAAACGCGTACGCCACGGTTGTGCCAGGCAGAAATGTTCAAAGCAACGCGAACATGTAATCGTAAGTCGTAGTACTAAATGAAATGCATCGGCAACACCACGCTTTTTCGGTCTCTTGTCGTAAGGATGCGAATCCGTAGAGCAACGGCGCGACGGCCACGTCAACGCAAAGGGCTTTCCGCCCTCGCTTTAGAATCCGACGTTTTCCCGCCCTTTGAGATTCAAGAGCGCGCGTGCTTCATCCGGAGTCGCGACTCCAAGCGAAAGCGCTTCGATGATGCTGCGAACGCGCCGTACCTGGGTAGCATTGTCCGGTGCGAGCTTGCCGGGGCCATCCCACAACGAGTCTTCGAGTCCCACCCGCACGTTTCCGCCGACGGAGGCAGAAATAGCCGCGAAAGGCATCTGGCTGCGCCCGGCTCCGAGCACGGACCAGACGTAATCCTTGCCAAACAACCGGTCCGCCGTGCGACGCATGTGCATCAGATCTTCCATATGTGCGCCAATGCCGCCGCGCAGCCCGAACACTGACTGAATAAGAAGGGGCGGCTTGACGAGTGCACGGTCAAGAAAGTGCGCGGCCGTATAGAGATGACCAACGTCATAGCACTCGATCTCGAAGCGAGTATCGTTCTCGCTGCACGACTGCAGGATGTAGGCAATATCCTTGAACGTGTTCTTGAATATGCGATCGTCGCTTCCTTCGAGATAGGGGCGTTCCCAGTCGTGTTTGAACGTCTTGAACCGCCCGAGCATTTCGTACAGCCCGAAGTTCATCGATCCCATGTTGAGTGACGCCAGTTCAGGTCGCAGTTGAAGCGCGGGCTGCAACCGCTCCTCGACCGTCATCGTCGGTGCGCCACCGGTGGTGATGTTGATGACAACGTCCGACGCCTCCTTGATGGCGGGCACAAAGCGGCGGAAAAGCTCAGGGTCCTGTGAGGGGCGGCCGTCATTGGGATCGCGCGCGTGCAAGTGTACGATCGCGGCGCCGGCCTGAGCTGCTTCTATTGCGCTATGCGCGATTTCGTCTGGCGTAACGGGAAGATAAGGCGACATCGACGGGGTATGGATAGCGCCCGTTATGGCGCAGGTAACGATGACCTTGTTCACTTGGAGGCCTCGCTTTCCGTGTTCTCGAAGAAGTAGTCCGGCACGTCCGGCCCCCACAGGTAAAGCGAATCGTCAGGCGGATGATTTCCGCCAGGCCACCGACCGCCGGGTGCGACGAAGTCGATGTCGGCCGAATACTCCCAGTACGATCCCCACGGGTCGCGGACGTAATGAAAGTAGTTCGAGCCGAGCACGTGCCGGCCGACGCCCCAACCTTTTGAGTAGCCGGCCCGCTGCATCTGCATCTTGCCGAGTCCAACGTGATTGATGTCGGGAACGTCCCACGCGCTGTGATGCCATCCCTTTGCCGATCCCTGAGCAAATGCGATCATGTGGTGGTCGCTGCCGTGCGGCGCGTGCATGAACGCGACAATGCCCTCTGCGCCATCGGACAGGCGCACTCCAATCGAGCGCTCATAAAAACTGACTGTGCGCTGGATGTCCGGCGTGAACATCAGGACGTGGGAGAGACGCATTGGGCGAATCGGCTCCGCGTCCTTGCGTGCGTTCGCTCCGCGCAGTCGTGGCAACCCGTTCCCCGGATTGAGGGGCGGCTTGAAGTTGGGCGACGTCTTAGGTCCGACCTTGAGCTGCAGCAGATTGCCATCCGGATCTTCGAACCAGAAGCCTTCACGGTTCGCAGCGTCGGACCGCGGCTCGGCTGGACGGCCGCCTGCTTCGAGGATCTGGGTGCGAATCGTGGAAAAATCGTCTTTGAAGCAATTCAGCGATAAATAGGCCAACCGCTTGCGCGTGCCGGCGAAAATCCGCACCCAGACGTGGTCGCTTCCGGCAGCGCGAAGCAATAGCTGGCTTTTGTTTTCTTCGACTTGAAACCCAAAAGCGGTCAGGAATTCCTTCGCTTCTTCGAGTTGTGGAACTTCGAGTGCGAAGTGATCGATTGAGTGCACGCCAGCGACTCCCGCGCTAGTGATTGTCGTTGACATGGTTCACTCCCTCTCGACAAGCGCTTGGGCCGCAGCGCGGGAGGTTAGGGCGGAAGCGCCTCGCGGCTGTCGTCCGAGGATCTGCGCGAAAACGCGCCGCAAGGCTCCGACAGGGTCGGCGACCAACTCATTTGCCCGGAAGGCGATAAAGCGGTCCGGCCGCACAAGTATGCAACCGTTGTCCTCGATCTCGCGTAGGTCGGCCCAACGGCCATACACGTCCAGGTTGGGTGTGCCGTGAGCGATTACGACACCGTTCGTGGAAACGCCGAATTCATCGCCGACTTGTTGAAGTGCGTCGACCCAAGGCTGTCCACCGGCGCCGGTCAAGAGGCCAAAAGAGCCGCGGCCCACCAGATCCAGCGTGGAGAGGCGATCGGTGCCTTGTTGAATCCATGCGTGGGGGATGTACGCGCCCGGCGTGGTGGTCGGGTGATAGTAAAGTTCCGCGTCGCGCGATGGCTCAGGGAAGCGCGCGCCATCTCGCACGACTGCAGATGAGGTATACCGCTGGCCCAGTTCGACACCGTGGCAATTGAACTGGTAGTTCTGCAGGTCGATCGCCGACGCAAGTTCCTTCCTGCGTTTTCGGCCGATGTCCGAATCTGAAAAGAGCTCGGTCAATGCGGCCTGTCCGTCTTGCACGCTTTGGCCATCGCTAAAACCCAAGGCTTGCGAAATCGGAAGCATCTCTCCCACAGACTTGATTGCCCGCGTCACGACCTGCTCCGCAACCGGTTGCCGCTCGTCGGAGTAGGTCTGCAACAACGAAGGCGCGGCCTGTCCCTTGACGATCAACGCGAGCTTCCATGCCAGATTGAAAGCGTCTTGAACCGACGTATTCGACCCGAGACCGTTTGCCGGGGGGTGGCGGTGCGCAGCGTCACCCGCGATCGCGACGCGTCCTTTCACCATGCTGCGCGCATACATCCGGTTGATCGTCCACTTCGATACGGACTTCACTCGTACCGGGATATCGGGGTCGCCGATCGTGGCGCGAGCGCGGGCGATAACCGCTTCGTCGCTCAGGTCGGGTTCGCCCTCGTCGGGGTTATACATCGACACCATCACCCATTCGTTCCACGGCCGCACACTGATCCAAACCCCGCTTCCGACCCAGTAGTCGCGGCCGGGCTGATACATCCAGTACAGCACGCCCGGACGGTGCGCGCAGTATTGGCTCAGATCTACTTCGAGCCAGCAGTTCAGCGCGCATCCAAGACCCATCTCGCCTTCGAGCTCAAAGCCGAGATCCTTGACCACCACGCTTTGCGCACCGTCGGCGCCGACCGCGTAGTCGGAAATCACCTCGATTTCTTCCCCCGTCACGCGATCGACAAGACGGGAAAACACCGCCTCCTCAGTCTGACGAATCGACACCAGTTCGGTGTTGAACAGGACCTGGGCCCCGAATTCCCGCGCGGCCGTCAGTATGACGGGCTCCAGCAAATGCTGGGGCGCATTGCACATTTCGGACGGGCTGGCCATCTCGTAGTCGGCCTTTCGCTTTTCACCCGTGCCCCAGGTTTGAAGGCGGCCGAGTTCGGTGCCAGTGAAACTCGTAGCCCAGACATTGTTTGTCATCAACTGGTTCGAGGTGGCGATCCCGCGCACGCGCTCTTCAATGCCCAGGTCGCGAAACACTTCGATGGTTCGTTGATTTGTGATGTGAGCGCGCGGCGAATGAGCGGTGCCCGGGTACCGCGTAATGGCGAGAACTTCGACTCCGTATTTAGCCAGCAGTGCGGCGGTCGTCAGTCCTGCGGGGCCGGCACCAACAACCAATACCGGTACGCGAATTTGTCTCATAGTTCCTCCGATTCCTGGATGCCGGCCGGTCAGTTCGTCGGCTGCTCGTCTTGCACGATATTTTTCAGTACGCCAAGCCCTTCGATCTCGACTTCGCAAACATCGCCGTGACGCATGATCAGCTTCGGATCTCGCGCCCAACCGACACCGGCCGGCGTGCCGCTGACGATGACATCGCCCGGTGCGAGGGTAATCGCCTCGCTGATGATGGCGATGAGACTTGCGACGTCGAACACCAGGTCGCTGGTGTTGGCCGTCTGCACGACCTTTCCGTTTAACCGGGTCTCCAACTTCAATCCCGCTCCGCCGGCGGGCAACTCGTCCGCAGTGACGAAAGTCGGTCCGAAAGCGCCTGTGCCATCAAAATTCTTTCCGATGGTCCACTGCGGTGCCTTGAATTGGTACTCGCGAACCGAGCCATCGTTGAAGATCGAGTATCCTGCAACGCAATCCAACGCGTGCGCCCGGGAAATGTGGCGGCCGCCGCGCCCGAGAATGACCGCCAATTCACCTTCGAAGTCCAGCGAGTCGGACACGAGCGGACGGATCATCGGCGCCAGATGTCCGATCAGGCTGCTGTCGAAGCGGGGGAAAAAGGTTGGGTAGGTTTGCGGCTCGAACTTGCTTTCTTTCGTGTGGTCTGCGTAGTTCAGGCCCACGCAGATGATCTTGCCCGGACGGGTGAGAGGAGGCAGCCAGGTCACCGAGTCGACCGGGTACTTCGTGCCGGCCCCGATGCTCGCGTTTGCAAATGCGGTCAAGTCCGTGCCGGCCGCGAGCAACGCTTCGAGCGAAAAATCGCCCAAAGAAGTGATCGTCGGGCCCTGCAGGACGCCGAGCAGTCGTTGTTGCCCGTCGGGCGAAAAATGTACGTATCGCATCACATCTCCATGGTTCCAGAGGACGTTCGTCGTCAAACGCCAGTGATGCAAATGTAGAAAAAATATATATTTCTGTCTTTGCATGTTAACCCTGATATTGAATATAAACTTTGCTTCGCCTATAATTCGTCAAAACGGGAGGACTTTGTGGACGATACGTACGACACGCCAGGCGCAACTTCCCGCTCGATGGCCTCAGTGTTGAGCGAAGCGATCCTCGAGGACATCGTCGCGGGCGTACTGCCGCCTGGCTCGAAGCTTAAGATCCGTGAGCTGGCGGACCGCTATCAAGCGGGCGTGATCCCGATCAGGGAGGCGCTGTCACGGCTGGCGATGAGCGGTTTTGTCGAAGCTGAGGATCAACGCGGTTTTCGTGTGACGAAAGTTTCTCGCGCTGACCTGGAAGACATCACGGCCGTACGTCAGCGCATCGAATGCGATGCACTGCGTGACGCCATCGAGAGTGGAAACCTCGAATGGGAGGGAGCGTTGCTGGCGGCCTATCACCAGGTCAATAGCCTGCCGTCGATCCTTAAGGATCCGGACCGGGTAAACCCGGTGTGGGAACGCGCGCACGACAAGTTCCATGAAACCTTGCTGGCGGGGTGTCGATCGAAGTGGCTTAAGCACTTTGCGGCGACGTTGCGCATCCAGACGACCCGCTACCGGCATCAGTCGATCCATAACCCGCATGCGGCTTCGCGCGACGTTGCGGGAGAGCACGAGGCGATCGTAAGGGCGGTGCTTGCGCGTGACGCTGAGCGCGCGTGCGAACTGTTGACGAAGCATTTTGCCGCGACGACTGAGTTGGTGCTCGAGGACATCGCTCACGGAAAGGCCGGAAAGAACGATGGTGCAGTGCGCGGTCGCGCCCAGGTACGGTCATCTGCGTGATGCTGCGAGCTATCGATGTCGCAGTGTCCGCACGGCCGCACGCGGGTTGTGCGTGATATCGACATAGTTGGCGCAAGAGATTCTCGGCAGTCGCGGGGCAGATATAGATCAGTAATCCGAAGTAATCGCGTCATGGAAAATTTCCGGAGAGGGTCCTTTAGCGAAGGAGAAGCTGGTGAGCACCGTTGAGAAGTCTTTGCGTTTGCTGATCGATAAATGGTTTGACCCAACCACAGTGTCACGAGTTCGCCTGTCGCGCTTTGGTCGAACGTGGTCGAACGGTAACCGTGTTGTACGGGTAGAGGCGCTGCCACTGGAAAGTTCAATCGCAATTTTCTTCTTTCAGCACCGCGATGGCACCTGGCGGGTTTTCCCGCCCGGGCCGGAACGTCCGTCGATGTGGAACGGGTACCTTTGACGATCACATTCAGCGTCGCGTCATTGCAGACCGAACTTCTACGCTGGCCGGCACGATAGGTATCGAGCCCATGATGCCGGGCCGGCGGGCCCGTCGACCCCTTATTGTGCCAAGTACCCGCCATCGATTATCAACTCACTGCCAGTGATAAAGCTCGCCTCATCGCTTGCGAGAAAACAACTGCCGTAAGCCACCTCGCGCGGTGTACCCGCTCGCCCCATCGGCGTGGCGCTAATTACAGCCTGGGTGATCTCGCCAGCCTGTCGGTCGATAAGGGGTGTGTGGATAATCCCCGGATGAACCGAATTGACGCGGATATTCTCCTTGGCATAGGTGATCGCAGCATTCTTGGTCAACGACCGCACCGCCCCCTTGGCCGCCTGATAACCGGCCGCGCCTACGACGCCGCCGATGCCCCAGATTGAGGAAATATTGACAATAGACCCTTTACCTGCGCTGCGCATATGCGGTATTACTTCGCGCATCCCTAGAAAAACACTCGTTTGATCCACGGAAATAACGTGATTCCAGTCTTCCAGGGTGAATTCATGAATGGCATTGTAAGAGCCGCCAATGCCAGCGTTGTTGACCAGAATGTCGACGCGACCGAACTTCTGAAGCGTCTGATGGACAACTGACTGCCAGTCACTCTCTTTCGTTACGTCGTGGCTCATGAACACAATCGTTTCATTAGCATAGGGCGTAGCTGGCTGAACAATGTCTGTGGCAATGACTTGCGCCCCCTCTGCGGCGAACAGCTCCGCCGTCTCGCGGCCCATGCCCATTGACGCTCCTGTGACGATTGCCACCTTGTCAGTAAGTCTTTTCATACGTCGTCGCCTTATGGAGGTGTGTGAGTAACACGTTGAAATTGTTTGTAGATATCCTAACGAATGCCCATCGGGTTAGAGGACAAGAACGTGAGGACCTAATGGACCGCGAACTTTGGCGCATTGGCTGCGCAAGGTCGGCCCTCCGACACAATGAATGCATAGAAAGAAAAGTCGTCGTCATCACCGGCGCAAGCAGCGATCCCATGTGACCGATTCAAGTCCCGACAGGCTGAACGACGAGAGGTTCGATGTCGTCGTGGTCGGTGCAGGACCGGGAGATCTTGCGGCTGCGGTTCTTCAGTCTCTTCATCAATATCTGGCGTCCATGAGTGAAGCTTAGTCGCGGTTGTGGTCTTCGGATGACGCGATGCGGGCGAAGTTCGGATCGCCGCTCCCGAGAAGCGTTTCGTAATCGATGTCGCCGATCAGCTCAACCTGATCGTTGTAGCCGAAGTACGAACCCGCGACCGCGTTCAGCGGGGTGAAGGGGCAATCGTTGACGCGATTCCGGTCGAGTCCGTCCTCGAAGAAATTGATCATTGCATTGGGCCTTGTTTGTAGATGCGGGCGCGGTTTCGTATCTGGATCCCCGCTGGGAATAAGGAATTCCTGGAACGGCTACTTCGGGTGGACGTCGTTCTGAAGACGGCGTCACTCAACTGACCAAGACGCGCAGCGCATCAGTCCAGCGTGGCTCGAGCCAGGAAGGGGGCGAGCAGTTCCCGGGCGATCTCTGGAGTCACGACGTCGGCGGGTGCAAGCTTTTCATAGGTGTAGCTTTCCGGGTCGTCGTAGATACGCTCCGCGATGAGCTTTGGCTTTGGCTCATTCGTGTACGTGAAGATCTGGAAGAGGTGGTGCGTCATCAGATAGTGCGCCTCGGGGTCCGCGTCGATGCCGTGGTCCTCCAGGCAGACACCGGGCACGACGTGGGTCCAGACGGCTTCAGTCGTGATGCCGTAGTCGTCGACGCCCATGTTCATGGTCCGCGCGCCCATCACGTTCTGGCGCGTTTCGGCGGCTTCGCGATAGAAGCCTTCGACGGCTGTCTTGCCCGTCAGAACGTGCATCTGGCGTCGGTCACCGACGCGGTACATGGGCTCGTCGACGGTGAGTTCTGGAACGATGATTTGATCCCAGTACCCGGCCACTTCCAGCAGCAAATGGCGGAGGTAGTTCTTTAGCATGGCCCGGTGATGCGGGTTGGTGGTCTTGTGGAGAAACGCTTCGACTTCACGGGGCCATTTCGTTACGTCGAAGTTTGTGGGGACGTGCATCAATGTCAGCGCGTCGGCCGTGGGCATTTCTCTGCCTGGCGCCGCCAGGGTGGCGTATTGCATGATTGTCTCCTATACGTTGTGAGGATCAGATTCAAAAGATGCGCGGGCCATCGGCTCGCGAAAGCACGTGACGTTCCGCTGCGTCGGACAAGATCACCGCACCTTCACGCTCAACTCGCCGAGGCCAGCGATGCCCCCGGTCAGCGTGTCCCCGCGGTGCACGGGCCCTACGCCTTCTGGCGTTCCGGTGTAGATGAGGTCGCCTGGCTGCAGCTCGAAATACGTGGACAGGTTGGCGATGATTTCCGGTACCGACCAGATGAGCTTGCTGAGGTCGGTACGTTGACGATCCTTGCCATTGACCTGTACCCAAAGAGCGCCACGGTCAATGTGGCCGACTTCGCTCACCCGGCGCAGCGGCGCGATGGGCGCCGATTGGTCGAATGCCTTGCCCAGTTCCCACGGCCGCCCCTTGTCGCGCAGCGCGAGTTGCAGGTCGCGGCGGGTCATGTCGAGACCGACCGCGTAGCCGAAGACGTGGTCCAAAGCATCTTCCACCGCGATATCGCTGCCAGCGCGTCCGATCGCTGCAACCAGTTCGATTTCGTGTTGGTACTCGCTGGTCTGCGGCGGGTAGGGAACCGCGACGGTCGCACCAGACGGAACGTTCACGATGGCATCTGCCGGCTTGCAGAAGAAAAAAGGCGGTTCACGGTTCGGGTCGAAGCCCATCTCGCGAGCATGAGCGGCATAGTTGCGGCCCACGCAGTAGATGCGTCGAACCGGAAAGACGGAGTCGCTGCCGTGTATCAAGACGGTTGGCGTGGGTAAAGTGATCTCCATACGCATAACGGCAACTCCTGGCTTTTAAAGCCGCTGATCGATGAGGGCTCACGAACGCAGTTGTGTTCGTATCAAGTGTCAGGAAGTATGGTTGCGCGCTGCGTCTGCGTCCAACGATGAATATAGACACCGTGATCTCGAATTCAGATCACCACGCCTCGCTTCGGGTGGATTGCGAGCTTATGGCGGCGTGGCCTTCACGCAGTCGATCTTGCATCGATGCCTGTGCGATAGTGCGATCGCAGGACATCGATCAGGTGCTGCAGGGACGCATCGCGAGCATCGGGCATGTAAGCGATTGCCACCTCGATCCGCAAGTCCATGCGCTCGCGGAGCTCACGATAGATCACGCCGTCGCGCGCAATGGATTTCAGCGACGAAGGAATCAGCGCAACACCTTGACCGTCGGCGATCAGGCTGAGGAGCACGTGGTGGTCAGCCGGTTCCGCGACTCGCCGGGGACTAAAGCCGTGGGTGCGGAAGACTCCCTCGAAGTGATCGTCGATAATCGCTTGCATGTGGAAGTCCAGCATCGCACTTGTGATACGCGGAACGTATCATGACGAAGGTACGATTAATAGCGCATCGCCGCATTGTCTTAAGCGAATGGGTTTGCTTAAAACATGCACGACCCGATCGGCTCTTTCTGAACCATGGCATCGCCGCTTTTGATGATCTGAATATTGACCGCAAGCACTCGGATGAGTTTAACCACTTGACGCGACGCCTGGAAGGCGATATTTCTCGACCAATACCATCCGGGATATCGATATATGCTCGACGGCGTATCCATGGATCAACTGCGCACCTTCATCGCTGCCGCCGACGAGGGGAGCTTTTCCGCGGCAGGACGCAAGCTTCGCAGGGCACAGTCCGTCGTGAGCCAGACGCTCGCCAATCTTGAAGCCCAGATCAATGTGCCATTGTTCGACCGAAGCGGCCGCTATCCGCGATTGACGGAGCAAGGTACTGCGCTGCTTTCGCAGGCGCGTCTCGTCGTCAGCGGCATGGACGGGTTCAAGTCGAAGGCGCGAGCGATCGCAGACGGACTCGAACCCGAGCTTTCCGTCGTGGTCGACGTGATGTATCCGATGGCATCGCTCACGGTGGCAGTCGGAGATTTCCGTGAAGCATTTCCGCACACGCCATTGCGGTTGTATGTCGAAGCTTTGGGCGCGGTAGTGCAGAGAGTACTGGAACGGGCGTGCAGGCTCGGCATCAGCGGTTCCATGCCAGCCGTGCCCGAAACGGTCGATGCCGAGAAACTGCTCGACGTGCCGATGGTTACCGTCACCGCTCCGACGCATCCTTTGGCATCGCTCAAACGGGTGGTCCGGTCGCGCGAGCTTGAAGAACACGTGCAGCTTGTATTGACTGATCGCACGGCTCTGACCGACGGGAAGTCGTTCGGCGTGTTCTCGCCGCAGATCTGGCGCTTGGCGGATCTCGGCGCGAAGCATGCGTTTTTACGCGCTGGTTTCGGCTGGGGGCATATGCCGGCCGCGATGGTACACGCCGATCTTGTGTCAGGCGACCTGGTACCGCTGCGAATCGAAAACTTCCAGCCCCGAACGCCGCCCATCGCCATGTTTGCAATCTATCGCAAAGATACGCCACCCGGCCCGGCGGGCCGCTGGTTCCTCGGTCGGCTAAAGCAAACCTCAAGCGAAGGATGACGGTCGCACTCGGCCTGACGCTTTTTACCAAGGTTGCAATTGATCCAGGAACTCGATAAGCAGCGCGTTCACCTTCTCGGGCGCTTCCTCTGTACAAGCGTGGCCACAACTCGGTATCAGGCAGAGTTTTGCGCCCGCGATGTTCTCATGCATATTGCGAGCCTGCTCCGGATCGATCCCCCGGGTCGTCGGCGCCGTGCAATATAAGCGTGGGGCACTTCAATTCATTGAGCTTGGCAGTCACGTCAGGCTTTCCAATCCATGACCGATATTCGGACCGATTCGAACGGACTTCCTGTCGAGCGGTTCGCTGCTGGTAGCGAAAACGCAAATCGGCGAATACACGCAGGCCAAGGCGTC
Source organism: Caballeronia choica (assembly GCF_001544535.1). Lineage (GTDB taxonomy): Bacteria > Pseudomonadota > Gammaproteobacteria > Burkholderiales > Burkholderiaceae > Caballeronia > Caballeronia choica. The sequence goes on from NZ_FCON02000006.1 coordinate 93,786, forward strand.
GCTCGACCTTCACCTTTACGAGCTGGCAGGCAAGCAGGCCGGTGACCCGGAGAAGATGGCGCAGGCGATCATCGATGTCGGCGCATCGGCGCGGCCCCCTGTGCATCTTTTTCTCGGGAAGATTGCGTTCGATCTGGGCCGTGCAAAGATCGAAACGGTCCAGCAGGACTTGCAGGCATGGCTGGCGACCTCAACCAACGTCGACTACGCCGAGTAGGGACGTGACATGCCGAGCGGCATCGGCACAAGGCCGGCACGTGCTCTTCGAGCCGGCCGGCCGCCGGATGTCTCCAACGACAAGCACGCAATCGCTCAAGAAAGAAACGAGGTAAACCGCCGCTCCGCGACGCCCGTCGCAGCGGACCCATCGGTAAAGACGATGGATTCCATCGAAATATATAGGCTTCCGCGGAAGCTGACCATTCTCTAATCTCCAGCCATGTCATCCCCACCAGGAAATCGTCATGGCGCCAGTCACTGATCTACTCGAAGCGACCGTTCCCGTTACCACGCCGGCCCGTTTTTCGCGCTCCATTGTGGCGCGTACTCAGGGGCGCCACCACGGGCCGGTGACACGCATCGTCAGCCCCGGCGACCTGGGCGAACTGATCAAGCCGTTCGTGTTTCTCGACTACTTCGATTTCATGCCGTCGAGCGACGCATTGTTCCCGATGCACCCGCATTCGGGCATCGCGACGATCACGGTCCTGCTCTCGGGCAACCTGAGTTACGAAGATACGACGGGGGCGTCGGGCGTGTTGTCCGCGGGCAGCGTCGAATGGATGAACGCGGGCAACGGTGTCTGGCACGACGCCAGCCCTGCGGACCGTGAGCGCTTTCACGGTTACCAGATGTGGATCGCGTTGCCGCGAGAACTCGAAAACGGGGAACCCCAAACACAGTACCTTCCCGCGCGGGCTATTCCGCATGTCGGTCCTGCGCGCGTCATTCTGGGCAGCTACGGGAGTGCGCACAGCCCGGTGCTGGCTCCGAAAGGGATCAACTATTTGCACGTGCGGCTCAACGCGGGCGAGCACTGGCGCTATGTGCCGCCCGCTGGACATACCGTGGCCTGGACTCATGTGCATCGGGGCGAGCTTCATGTTGCCGGCGAACGACTGCTTGACGAACTCGCGGTATTCAGCGAGTCCGAAGACGCCATCGACCTTACCGCGGACGGCGACGCCGAATTCATATTCGCGTCAGCAGTAAAACACCCGCACGACCTGGTGCTCGGCTACTACTCGGTCCACACATCGGAGGCCGCGCTGCAAGCAGGAGAAGACCAGATCGCACGAATTGGCGAGCAGCTTCGCTCTCGCGGCCGCATCCGATAGTCGCACAAGCAGTCCATTTAATCTTCGCAACTTCTTATCCAAACCTTAAGGAAATCGTCATGAACTCGACCTCTGCAACTTCTTACCAGACTCTTCCGCTGATCGGCCGCATCCTCATCGCTGCCATTTTTCTGGTTAGCGGCCTTGGCAAACTCACGGCTCCGGCGGCGACCATCGGCTACATCGGCTCGCTGGGATTGCCCGTACCTCTGCTCGGCTATCTCGGCTTGATGGGACTTGAACTGGTTGGCAGCGTTCTGCTGATCGTCGGCTATCGTACGCGGCTCGTTGCCGTGCTGCTGGCAGCGTACTCGATTGTTACCGCGCTGATCTTCCACCACGCACTCGGCGACCAGAATCAGATGTTCCACTTTCTCAAGAACGTCGCGATGGCCGGTGGCTTGATCCAGGTCGTCGCTTATGGCGCAGGCGCACTCAGCTTCGACAGCCGTCGCGAGGTGCCGGTCGCCGGTATCACGCAGTAACGACGTTGGGGACGGCCTCGGGTCGTCCTGATAAGACATCAGCAGCACACCCGCGGCGCGTTGATGGTCGCTTCATCACTCTCAGGAGATTTCGATGGCTAAGGTTCTTGTTCTCTACTATTCGTCCTACGGACATATCGAGCAGATGGCTGAGGCCGTCGCACAGGGCGCTCGCAGCGCGGGCGCGCAGGTCGACGTCAAACGCGTACCGGAAACGGTGCCTGAAGACGTCGCCAGGGGCGCGCATTTCAAGCTCGACCAGGCGGCTCCGGTTGCAACCGTCGATGACCTCGAGAACTACGATGCGATCGTCGTGGGTACTGGCACGCGCTATGGCCGCATGTCGTCGCAGATGGCAGCGTTCCTCGATCAGACCGGGGGCTTGTGGATGCGTGGCGCATTGAACGGCAAGGTCGGCGGTGCGTTCGCGTCGACCGCCACGCAGCATGGCGGCCAGGAAACCACGCTTTTCTCGATCATCACGAACCTGATGCATCTGGGCATGGTCATCGTCGGGTTGCCCTACAGCCATCAGGGGCAGATGAACATGAGCGAGATCGTCGGCGGCGCGCCTTACGGCGCGACCACCGTCGCTTCCGGCGACGGCTCGCGTCAGCCAAGCGAGATCGATCTGGCCGGCGCTCGCCATCAGGGCGAACTGGTCGCAAAGACGGCGGCCAAGCTGTTCGGCTAACGCTTATCGGCACATTTGAACCGTTCTGGAGCATGACATGACCCATGGCAACACAAGCGAAGAAGCAAAGGCTGTAGTTCGTCGCAATACCGAAGAGGTTCAAGCCGGGGGTAACTTCGCCGTATTCGAAGAACTCTTCGCAGACGACTTCGTCGACCACACGCCGCAACCGAACTGCACTCCGGACAAGGATGGTGCACGTGGCCTCTATCACGCGCTGCGCGCCGCGTTCCCCGATTTCCACGCGGATATTCATTGGCAGGTTGCAGACGGGGATCTGGTGACGACCTACAAGACGTATCACGGCACGCACGAAGGCACCTTCCTTGGCGTGCCGCCCACCGGTCGAAAGATCCATTTTGAAACGGTCGACGCGATGCGCGTGCGCAACGGCAAGATTGCCGAGCACTGGGGTGTCGCCAATCTCTTCTCGCTGATGCAGCAACTCGGCGCTTTTGCTGCTGGCGAGAAAAAGGCGTGAAGGACGGGCCGCGCCCACACGGTGGCGCCAGTTCATGCGATGAAGCTTGCCAATTACTAGGGATGACAAAATGAGTGACGTTCTCAAAGGAAAGGTCGTGCTGGTCACCGGCGCGGCCAGCGGGATCGGTCGGGCCATTGCAATTAGTGCGGCTCGGCACGGAGCGAAGGCAGTGATCGTCTCCGACGTCACTGAAACCCCACACGAGGGCGGTACACAGACGACTGCCGAGATCGAAGCGCTGGGCGTGCTCACGCGATTTCAACGCACAGACGTAACGCAGCACGCGCAAGTCGACGCGCTCGTCGACGTGGCGAGCGAGTTTGGCGGCGTCGACGTGATGGTTTGCAACGCCGGCATCACGTTGCGCGAGGACGGTCCCGAGGTCGCCGAAAGCGACTACCGGCGCTTGATGGCGGTCAATCTCGACGGCGTGCTTTTCGGTGCGCAAGCCGCGGCACGGCAGATGAAGGCACGCGGCAAGCCGGGCAGCATCGTATTGATGGCGAGCATGGGTGGTATCTCGGGCGCCGGCATGACCGTCGCTTACTCGACCAGCAAAGGGGGCGTCGTGCTGATGGCCAAGGCGCTGGCGGACGCACTCGGCCCCGACGGTATCCGCGTCAATGCGGTCTGCCCCGGCACGATCGACACACACTTGCTGCGCACGAATCCCGGCATTGCCGCAGCCTCCGAAGGCTTTCGACAGCGGACGCCATTGCGCCGCCTGGGCAAGCCGTCCGAAATTGGCGACGCCGTTGCGTGGCTCGGTTCGGACATGTCGAGCTATGTCACCGGTATCGCCTTGCTCGTCGATGGCGGCCTGCTCTCGGTGATCTGACATATCAAAGCAACTGTGCCTGTACGGTCGCTTAATCAGGAGTTACCCATGAAAGCAATACTTGCCCACGCCTATGGCGGCCCCGAAGTCCTGACGCTTGAGGATATCCCTGACCCGGTACCGGGAGAAGGCGAGGTGTTGATCGACGTCGCGGCAAGCGGCGTCAACCCGGTCGACTGGAAAGTCCTGGAAGGCAGGATGAAAGCATTCCTGCCGCTCTCAATGCCTTACACCCCTGGCGTCGAAGTGTCGGGAAAGATTTCGGCATTGGGTGCCGGAGTCACGGGTTTCGCCTTGGGCGACGAGGTCTTCGGTTTCATCGGGATCGTCGGCGGGTACGCGACCAAGGTGGTCGCCTCAACGGAGCGCCTGGCCTTAGTGCCGAAGAAACTTTCGCTGCTTGAAGCGGCAGGCGTGCCTGCGACCGCGTTGACGGCATGGCAGGCGTTGCATGAGCACGCTAACGTCAAGCCGGGTCAGCACGTGTTGATTCACGGCGCGGCGGGCGGCGTTGGCAGCATGGCGGTGCAGTTGGCCAGAATCGCTGGCGCAAACGTAATCGGAACGGCGTCGTCCGCCAATCTCGACTACGTCAGGCGGCTTGGCGCGACGCAGGTCATCGACTACCGGACGGAGTCATTCGAGCAGGCCCTATCGTCGGTGGACATCGTCCTCGATCTGGTTGGCGGCGAAACGCAGGATCGTTCGTGGTCGCTGATAAAGGCGGGCGGCACCCTGGTGTCGCCGGTCAGTCCGCCGGACGCCGAGCGCGCCAAACGAACCGGTGTAGTGGCAAGGCATTTCGCAACCCGCTCCGACGGCAAGCAGTTGGCTGCACTCGCAGCACACTTCGAATCGGGCGATCTCAAGGTTGAACTTGAGACGGTCTTTCCGCTTTCGCGTGCCGCCGATGCCCTGAAAAAGAGCTTGACCCGTCATGCGCGCGGCAAGGTCGTGCTCGACGCGACCCGGTGATCCTGCTTGGGCGGTCTACGGAATTCAACTTCGACGGGACTTCGGCGACCTGTGTCGCTCTCAATCATGGACCTGCGTAGACTTCGGTATTTCATGGCAGTCGCCGAGGAGTTGCATTTCGGCCGGGCCGCACAGCGAATGCATGTGGTGCAGTCAGCAGTGAGCCACCAGGTGAAACTGCTTGAAGAAGAGCTTGGCTTTTCGCTGCTGGAGCGTTCACGCCACAACGTTCGGCTCACGGTTCCGGGTGAGATATTCCTGCCTGAAGCGCGTGACCTGCTTCGTCGGGCGGATGAGGCCATGCGTCGCGCCCGCGCTTCGGCGGAGGGTACGGTCGGGCGGCTAGCGATCGCCTTCGTCGATAATGTGCTTTGGTCCATACTGCCGCCGATACTCCGGGACTTTCGCCAGAGGTGGCCGCAAGTCGAGTTGACCTTGCATCCGCTCGATCGAAGCGCACAGATCGAGGCGCTCCGGACGTCAGTCATCGATATCGGTATCATGCCCTCGCCGTTCCCTGGCCATGCGCTCAAGTCTGCAGCGCTCGCCGCGGGTCCTTTGATGGCCGCGATCCCGGAGGGTCATCCGCTTGCCGCACGGTCGACGCTGGCGATCGTCGATCTTGAGAGCGAGCCGTTTGTCCTGTTTCCCCGAAGCATGAACAGTCGGATTCTCGAGATCATCGTCGGGTGCTGCGCTTCGGCCGGATTTACACCGCGCGTCGTCCAGGAAGCCGAACAGCTTCATACGCTCGTTGCGCTTGTTAGCGCGGGCCTTGGCGTTACGCTGGTGCCTCAGTGGGTTGCACGCGTTCAGCAACTCGGCGTCATCTACATACCCCTCGACGATCTTGTCACGCCTTACGAACTGATCGTCGCATGGAATCCCAATACGGACAATCCGGCAGTCGCGAACTTTCGCCAACTCGCAGCCGGGATCGCCGGTCAGATGCTCTTGTAGCCTCTACGCCCTTTAGTTCAATTCGACTCTTCCATCCGAAATCGGGATGCGGTGATTATTCATCGAGATCACGTGGTTAATTTTAATCGTTAGACAGCGATCACGGCTACCCCGATAGTTTGCAGCAATGCAAAACGCAATGCGGAGACAAAGACGATCGGAAGCCCTCCCATGATTGGCGCTTCAGTTCTGCCTTAAACCCCAATCGCGACAAATTCCAGAATCCTTGAATGCCGGCATCCGACGATGTCCGGGAGGTCCCTGCGCGCCTGAAATAGAGGCCGGCGACGAAGGTTTGCCGCAGGCACTACTACTGCCGAAAGTTTCAGGCAACCGAAAGAGCGCCCGCCACAAAAAAACAAATACGTGGGGTACGAAAAGTTTCGAGTTGGCAATTCTAAATGGAGGGGACTTTTGATGAAGAGGCAGATGTTAGCTGGTTTGGTGGCCGGGGCGTTTGCGGTTTGTGGACATGCCGAATCGAGTGTAACGCTCTACGGCATTCTCGACACCGCGATTGAGTTCACCAATCATTGGCCAACCAATCCCGACCAGCCCTCGGCGTCAGGCAACCGCTGGTCGATGGCGGACGGGGCTCGCTCCGGTGGCTCCCGCTGGGGCTTGACGGGCAATGAGGACCTCGGAGGGGGTCTTAAGGCGGAATTCCAGTTGGAGAGCGGGTTTCTGGTTCCTAACGGCGCTCTGATGCAGGAATTTTTCGGTCGTAGCGCGTGGCTCGGTCTGACATCGCCGACGGCTGGCACGCTTCGCTTTGGGCGGCAGTACACGTCCCTCGTGGATGCACTTTACCCGTCGTCGCCTACGGACCTCTCGGGCACATATGAACCCGTCGTCGCGGAAGTCGGCGCCAACCTTTGGGAAAGCAACGTCGTCAAATACAAGAACGCTTTCGGGCCGGTGACGCTGATCGGCCACTATTCCTTTAGCAACCTTGCAGGGCAGTTCTCGAATGGTTCGGGATATGGCGGTGCTGCCTCATTCGATAACGGCACGTTCACCGTAAGCGTGGGATACGACAACTTCCATCGCTCGGACGGTGTCGACGGCAGCTATACGCGCTTCGAAAAAGCGGCCATCGGTGTCACGTATTCGACCGCCGCACTCAAGCTCATGGGAGGGTATCGCTATGGAAAGAATGATCCGCTCGCCGGGTACGCCGCTCGCGACGATTACTTCTGGGTGGGCGCGCGCTACCTGTTCGCGGTCGACAAGACTCTGACCGTTGCGTACTACTACGACCGCATCCGCACAGCGACCGGTGCCAATGGCGAGGTGACGAGGCCCGCCAGCCCGCAGCAGGTTATGGCCGTTGGCGATTACTTGCTGTCGAAGCGCACCGACCTGTACCTGGTTGTGGGCTATTCGCGGCACTCGGCACTTAACTTTGACTCCTACAACGGAACGGCTGCTGCGTATAGGACGGCGTCTTCCGATAGCAGTCAGACCGGCGTGCAGATCGGCATGCGGCATACGTTCTAAGGAACAAGGAGGTCGGACACATCGCTTGACGAATGGTGGCCTGTTTTGAGGGAGGTGCTGCATCGGCGGCGCCTCCCTCACGAAAAAGACAGGCATTGAGCTCGCAAGCTGCCGCGTGAATCAAGCCGGTTCCCAATATCTCCAACATAGAGAAAACCCAAATGAGAGCAGTCGTACAGATTGGATTAGCTGTCGCATTGGCAGTCGCTATCGCACCGTTCGCAGCGTTCGCGCAGGACGGCAATAGCAGCGGGGTCGTAGCGTCGGCGGACGCAGGCAGCGCACCGAGCGCCAAGTCGGTCAGGGAGGCCAACCGCAGGCTCGCCAAGAGCGTGCGTACCGCAATGGCAAAGGCAAAGGGAATCGACATGACGCAACTATTCGTCTACGCGAAGGGCGGCGTTGTGACGTTGTCGGGTTCCGTGCCGAAGAGCAATCAGGTGGATCGCGCTGGTGAGATCGCCAGGAGCGTTCCGGGAGTTTCGTCGGTCGACAATCGGCTCAGTGTGTATGCAATAGAGCGGTAATCGCGAGGTTCGCTACAAATCGCTATCGCGATGAATGCGCGTTGAGTTCGGATATCCGGTAATCGATTGTCGAGATCATGTAGTCGATTTATATCGTTGGACAGTGATTACGGCAGCGTCGATAGTGGGTAGCAACGCAATACGAGCAGGAGACGAAGATGATCGCTTTTGCCACGGCGACAAGGTCACCATCGCGGACACCTGCCTCGTTCCTCAGGTGCTCAATGCCCGCAATTTCGATCTGGACATGACTCCCTTTCCTACCTTGCAGCGAACCTCGGATGCGGCGTTGGCACTGCCTGAGTTCGAACGCGCGATGCCCTCCAACCAGAAGGATTTCGAATGAACATCAACCCTCCGCTGACGCCCTCTACGGATGCGCCGTCACATGTCGAGCCGTCAAAGAGCTATGAATGGAAGGCCGTCACGCTGATGGCCTTCGGAATGGGGCTGGTCGGCATCGATCGCTTCCTGATCGTGCCGTTGATGCCGGTACTGATGCGCGATCTGAAGCTCGACTATCAGGATCTCGGCCATATCACCGGAGCATTGGCACTCGCATGGGGGTTGTCGGCGCTCCTGACAGGCAATCTCTCGGACAGGATCGGCTTCAAGCGAGTCATCGTACCGGCGATGATAGGTTTTTCGTTGCTGGCAGGCCTCGGCGGACTTGCGACGGGGGTCGGCAGCCTGATCGCCATCCGCGCATTCATGGGGGTGGCGGAGGGTGCGTTCACGCCGGCGAGCATCATTGCAACCATGGATGCGTCACCGCCGAGCCGGCACGGGCGCAATGTGGGGATCCAGCAAATGATGCCGGCCCTGCTTGGGCTCGGTCTCACACCGATCGTGGTGACGCAGCTTCTCAAGGTGATGAACTGGCCATGGATTTTCCTGCTGGTGGCACTTCCGGGTTTCATCGTCGCGTTCCTTGCACAACGGGTATTGCGCCGGCCGTCGCCGGCTGATATCGCAAAGCACACGGCGACACACGACACTTCCCAACATCGCTGGTACGAAGTGTTTCGTTATCGCAATGTGCCGCTTGGCATCATATGCATGCTGTGCTGGCTCGCTTGCCAGATCGTCATTGCTGCGCTGTTTCCCAACTATCTTGTCGACTATCTGCATCTCGACATGCAGCAGATGGGTTTCGTTCTTTCGTCGCTCGGCTTTGGCGGCGCGATCGGCGCACTCGTGCTGCCGGCGCTGTCAGACCGCGTCGGCCGCAAGCCCGTCATGCTGCTTTCGGCCGCGGGCGTATTTTTGTCGCTGTGGATCTTCCTGCGAACGGGTGCGGCGCCAGTTCCGTTGTTCGTCTGCCTGATGGTCGCGATGGGTTGTCTGTATAGCCTGATCACACTGACCGTCGGTCCGGTCGCGGCGGAGGCTGTGCCGGCGCAACTGATGTCCACCGCATCGGGCATGATCATCGGTATCGGCGAAGTATTTGGCGGCGGCGCGGCGCCTGCTTATGCGGGCTATCTGGCGAAGCATTTCGGCATCGAACATGCGGTGACCATGCCGCTCTGGACGATCTGCGCGGGAGCCATCGCAGTCGTAGCGTTGAAGGAAACCGCTCCTGCCCGGATATGCGGTAAGCGCGTGAGCGAGCCGGGCGAGAAAGGAGGACATGATGTCCGATAACACCGGCACGGCAGACCTGATGGAGACGTCCGAGCGCGAGGCTTTTTACGAACGAATCGGTCAGAAGAATCTCGCGCCGCTTTGGACTTCGCTCAACGACCTGATCACGCCCGAGCCTCGCAGCAAATGCGTGCCGGCACACTGGTGCTTCGCGGATGTCCGCGAAGCGATGATGGAAGCGGGCAGCATCATTACGGCGAAAGAGGCTGAGCGACGCGTGCTGGTGCTGGAGAATCCCGGCCTGCGCGGCGGATCGAAGATCACAACCGATCTGTATGCGGGCGTGCAACTCGTCCTGCCCGGCGAAGTTGCGCCTGCTCACCGTCATGCGCAAACGGCCTTGCGTTTTGTGATGGAAGGCGGTGGCGCCCACACATCGGTGAATGGCGAGCGCACCATGATGAACGAAGGGGACTTCATCATCACGCCACCGATGGCGTGGCACGACCATGGCAATGAAAGCGACAGGCCGATCTTCTGGCTCGACGGTCTTGACATACCCATGGTGCAGTTCCTGGATACCTCGTTCGCCGAGCATCTTGGCGAGGACGAGCAACCGATTACGCGACCCATCGGCGACAGTGATGTCCGCTACGGCGCAAACCTCCTCCCGGTAGATCATCATCCGAACGGCGGCACTTCGCCGATCTTCAACTATCCGTACGCGCGAACGCGCGAGGCGTTGGAACGGATGCGCCGTACGAATGCGTGGGATCCCTGTCACGGGCTGAAAATGCGGTACGTCAACCCGAGTAACGGCAAGTATGCGATGACGACCATGGCAACTTTCATGCAATTGCTGCCTCGGGGCTTTTCCACTGCCGCATACCGTTCCACCGACGCGACAGTCTTTGTGCCTATCGAAGGACGGGGCCGTAGCCGCATCGGAAAAGACATCATCGTGGAGTGGAGCAAGCGGGATATCTTCGTGGTTCCGTCGTGGCATCAGGTGAGCCACGAGGCTGACGAAGACAGCGTATTGTTTTCGTTTTCAGATCGGCCTGTTCAGGAGGCGCTTTATCTGTTCAGGGAGGAGAGGGGGCCAGCGTGACGCCTTTAGCCTTACTGTGTCAGGGTAGGCACTTCTTCATCCTTTGCATGAGGAAGTGATGGACTGGGAGACGTCGTTCGACGAATATCTGGAACATCTAGGTGAGGCAGTCAGCATAGCGATCGCCACTCGGGTTGGTTGGCTATTGTCAGGGGTTGATGCTGCCGATTCGGCGTAGGAGGTGGAGCTGTTGGCGGCACATCTGGAACCTCCGCGCTTGCGTGCGCGGAATCAATCACTTCATCACTTCGTGTCGAAGTGGAATGGTCTGACGCCACGTTACACGAGCAAGTGCGTCGCTGGGTGCTGCCGCACATGGATTCGGCAAAGAGCTTGTACTGATTTGTCGACCACACGGGCTTCCCGAAGAAGGTCAAGCATCGGTCGGCGTTGGCGCGGGAATACTGTGGGCAATTGGGAGGCAGGATAATTGCCAGATGGCCGTGAGCCTGTCGATGGCCACCGAAGAGGTAATCCTGCCGGTGGCTTATCAGCTTTGTTTGCCGATATCGGAATTATCCGGAACTGACTGGCCGAGAAACTCTAAAGCTTGAATCGTATCCGGGAGAGGCCGCAGAAATTCGAGTCGGGCGACTTGTTCGATGGTCCGTTCAACGGTCCAAAACCACGTTGTAAGTCGTTGTTTTTACGTGTGTGTAAGTGTGCAGGATTGTTGGTTTTAACGATGCCAGAAGAATGGCTAAGTCATTGAACTATAATAATTAACGGGCCTTTATTCCTATTTTTTTTAAAAGGATGTTGACGCCGATGTAATCGATGGAGTCCACGTCGAGCAAAGACATGGCAATTCCCCCGCGCCCGCGAACGGGCAAAGATTCAAGGCGCGTATTGTAATGGACTACGCCATCCTAAATAAGCAATCCGGGCATGAATGCAACACGTCGAAAACGGTGTTAGTCAAGCCTTGAATGCGTCCATGCGATAAGTCTTAAATAGGCTGGATTGGTGGCAAAACTTGACATCGATGTTTCGCGTCATGCGTCCGTCGGATGCGACCTTGCGCGGGTGGCGACTGCTCGTTGACCCGTTGATCCACCCGTTGAGGATGGTCGACGTCGCGGTGAGTGATCGGGTCTCGTGGAAAGAGGGTGGCGTGTACGGCGTGACGGTCCTGCTACCCCAGCATCATCTCGAAACTTCGTGAACTTGATGCTGAGCGTGTTCTCTTCGGCGCCATGCGCGGTAACACATTCCCCGTTTTGCGCACGAGGTGGGTGACACTCTTCGACAAGACATTGTCCTGGCAGCGCTTAATCACTCACCAAGCGACATACCAGAGAAAGCGGTCTTTCGCCTGTCCAAAACCGGAAGCCGGTGAGCTCCGCTCCGACGTCACGCGGCAGTCGATAGACAACTCAGCGTCGGGATCAGCGACTCCACCGCGCGCCGAATCCGGGATCGCATCCGATTGCTCCTGGCAAGCACCTACGCGTTTCGCGGATGCCTGTGGACTGGCCGAATGCCTGCGGCAAACGTCCGTGCTGCCCTATGACTTCATGGTCGAACCGCCTTCTCTGGAGCCTCGTGCCCGCGCTTGATCGCCAAGCCATCGAGAGAGATCTACGATTCAGCGGGCGACGGCATCGTGCGTCTCACGGCGCATACCGCCTTCGACGATCCGACCTCGCCGTCCGATGCGCGGCCTCGCCGCAGCATCGAGTTGCGCACGCTGCTGTTTTTCCGAGGTGTTGCCGGGGGGCAAGCAACACCCCCCGAGCGTCACCGGCCTAGAACGTGCGCCCTTCCACCAGGTGCGTCTTCACTCCGTTGAGCACATAGTCGCCGATGACCTTGGCCTTGTGATGCAGCGGGTTGTGGCTGAAGATCGTGCGCAGGTTGCGCCAGTGCCTGTCGAAGTTATGCTTGCGCGAGGTCGCCGATGCGCCGCCGGCATCGAACAGACGCTCGCCCGCTTGCAGCGCCAGCTTGCCCACGATGATCTGCGTGCGCGCCGTTGCGAGTGCGCCTTGCAGCGCGAGTTCGTCCGCCGCCGCATCGCCGCGCAGGATCGCATCCGACGAAATCCCGAGCGTGCGTGCGTTGTCGCGCACCAGCACGTCGATGGTGTGGCTGAGTGCCGAGAGCTCGCCCACGACCTGCTGGATGAACACGTCCTCGCGGGCCGTCGGCGCGGTGGAGTGCAACACCGGACGGCCATGAGCCGTGACGTAGGCACGCGCATCGGACACGATATTGCGCACGATGCCCGCGGCCACCGCCACCAGATGCAGTTGCCGATACGCGCCGCCATGCCGTCCGACGAGCGATGCGTAGCCTTTCGCGACCACTTCGTTCGGATCGACCTTGACGTCGTCGAACACGACGCTGCCGCTCGCCGTCATGCGCTGGCCCATGCCGTCCCAGTCGTCGAGCACCTCGAGCCCTTTGGAGCGTACGGGGATGACCGCCGTCACGCCGTGGCCTTGTTCGTCCACGAGGTTCGTGCGCACGAAGTCGGCGTAAGCGGTGCCGGTCGTGTAGTACTTCTTGCCCGTAACGCGAAAGTGGTCGCCGTCGCGCCGCAGGACGGTTTCGATCTCGCCCGCGCGCGCCGTGCCTTGTTCGCCCGACGCGCCGCCGAATAGCGCACCCTCGACGATGCGGCTCACTTGCCGGTCGTGAAAGGGCGTATGCGGCGCGAGGCGCATCGACTCGACCACGTCGAAATGCACGCGCAATGCGTGCGCGACATTGGATTCGGCGGCGGCCAGCGTCGTGACGACGTGGATCGCGTCTTCGAGGGTGCCGCCGAGTCCGCCGCGTTCGACGGGAATGCGCAGCGCGCCGAGGCCAGAGCGCCGGAACGCGTCGAAGGCCGAGAAGGGCAGTTCCCGGCGAATTTCGCGTTGGGCCGCGTCGACGCCGATTTCTTCCGCCAGCGCGGGCAGGGTGGCGAGCGCGTCGGAGAGACGCCTGGAGGGTTCGATGCTCATGTCGGGATTCGCGAAAGATGGGAAGGTTATCGGCGGAAAGCAGCGCCGGGATGACGAGGGTTGAGCAGCCTGCCGTGCCCGGAGAGTTTTTCGCGCAGGGTGCCGGGCGCGTAGCGCGTCTTGTAGCGTCCACGCCCCTGCAACTCGGGCACGATGAACTCGGCGAAGTCTTCGTAGGCTTCCGGCGTGACCGCATAGCTCAGGTTGAAACCGTCGATGCCGGTTTCATCGACCCAGTCTTCGAGCGCGTCGGCCACCTCGCCGGGCGCGCCGATGAAAACCGGCCCGCGTCCGCCGATCGCGTTGTGCAGTGCGAGTTCGCGCACCGTCCAGACGCGCTCCGGATCGAGCCGCGTGAAGCCCTCCAGCGCCGACGACGTGCCCGCGTCGAGCTGCATGTAGCGGATCGGCTCGTCGGGATCGTAGGTCGAGAAGTCGATGCCGGTCCAGCCCGAGAACATCGCGAGCGCGGCTTCGGGCGTCACGTAGCGGCGATAGTCCTCGTACTTGTCGCGCGCCTCGCGTGAGGTGCGGCCCGTGATGATCGTCGCCATCGTGAAGAACTGGATGTCGCGCGGGTCGCGGCCGGCCTTCACCGCTTCAGCCCGCGTGCCCGCGACCACGGGTGTCAGCACCTTCTTGCTCGGCCCGCTCAGGTAGATGCCTTCGGCATGACGTCCCGCGAAGCGCTGGCCGCGTGCGGACGATCCCGCCTGGAACAGGACCGGCGTGCGCTGCGGCGAAGGCTCGGTCATGTGGATGCCCTGCACCCTGAAGTACTTGCCCTGATGATCGACGCGATGCACCTTCGAAGGATCGGCGAACACGCCGGTGGCCGTATCGCGTACGCTCGCGCCGTCTTCCCAACTGCTTTCCCACAGCTTGTAGACCACGTCCATGTATTCATCGGCGATGTCGTAGCGCTCGTCGCGCGAGGCGATCGCGTCCTTGCCGAGCACCTTGACGCTGCTCTGTGCGAAGCCCGTGACGATGTTCCAGCCGATGCGCCCGCGTGTCAGATGATCGAGGGTCGACATGCGGCGCGCGAATACGTAGGGCGGCTCGTGATTGGCGTTGCTCGTCACACAGAGGCCGAGATCGTGCGTGGCGTAGGCCATCGCGGAGAGCGACATGACCGGGTCCTGCTTGGGCACCTGCGCGCCATGGCGCAGGGCGGTGTCGATGCTGCCGCCGTGCACGTCGTTCACGCCCACGCTGTCGGCCATGAAGAGCGAATCGATCAGGCCGCGTTCCAGCGTCTTAGCGAGATCGACCCAGTAGTCGAGCGTGTTGTAGTGCAGGGAGCGGTCGCGCGGATGCCGCCACATGCCCGGCGAGTGATGCACCGGGCTATGCAGCGCGAACGCGTTGACGCGAATTTCCTTTTTCGGATTCGATGCGGCGGAAGTCATAGGTACGGCTTGTCTCCGTTGATCGTCACGCGATAGCCCGAGCGCACTTCGGGGTGGTAGTCCCACACGGCGAGATGCTGGACCGCGCGGTTGTCCCAGAAAGCGATCGAATGCGGCTCCCAGCGAAAGCGCACCTGAAACTCGGGCGCCGCGAAGCGTGCGAAGAGCAGGCGCAGGATGCCTTCGCTTTCGGCTGCCGGCACGTTGTCGATATGCGTCGTGAAGTTCGAATTGACGAAGACCCCCCGGCGTCCTGTCTCGGGATGGGTGCGCACCACCGGATGCGAGGCCTTCGGGAATTTTTTCCCGGCATCGTCGATGCCGCGCAGGCGGTTGCGCTGCCGGTAGGTCGGCTCGCCGTCGTGCGTGGCGCTCAGGCCTTCGAGATAGGCCCGCAAGCCCGGCGAGAGCGATTCGTACACCGCATACGAGCTGGAAAAGAGCGTGTCGCCGCCGTGCGAAGGCAGCGTGTGCAGGTGCAGGATGCTGCCAAGCGGCGGTATTTCGTCGCACGAGACGTCCGAATGCCAGCGGTCGCCCGCGACGGCCTTCGAGCTCGCATCGCTGTGAATCCGCAGGATTTCGGGGTAGCCATCGGGGCCAGGGCTGTTCGGATGCACGTGCAGCGTGCCGAAGTAGCGGCCGAGCGCAAGGTGCTGGTCCAGGCTGATCGGCTGATCCCGAAAGAAGATGACCTGATGCGCGAGCAGTGCGCGGCGCACGTCCGACACTTGCTCGGGCGTGAGCGGCCGGGTCAGGTCGATGCCACCGATCTGCGCGCCGATACGGCGCGTGAGCGGCTCTACGGTGATGGTCTCGTAAGCGGTATCAAGCATGGGTTTCGTCCTTGCTGGGTGCAGTGCGGGAATCAGAGGGATGATGGGCGGCGCGATGCCGGGCGGCGGGATGGGGTGCTGCGAGATGCGCGGCGCCTTCGCCGTAGAGCTTCTCTCGCAGCGTGCCGGGGCGGTACGCGGGCTTATAGACGCCGCGCCGCCGCAGTTCGGGCACGACGAGATCGACGAAGTCCTCGTGCGTGCCCGGCAACAGCGCGTGGCTGAGATTGAAGCCATCGATGCCCGTCTGCGCTTTCCAGCGTTCGAGCGCATCGGCCACTTCGGTTGGCGAGCCGATGAACACCGGCCCCTTGCCGCCGATCGCGTTGAAGATCGCCAGTTCGCCGATGGTCCACACACGCTCGGGATCGGCGACGGTGAACGCTTCGATGGCCGACTGCATGCCTTCGCTCTTCACATAGCGCAGCGGATCATCGGGACTGTACTTCGACAGGTCGATGCCGCTCCAGCGTGAGAAGAGCGCGAGCGCCCCTTCCAGGCTCACGTGGCGCTGGATGTCCTGCCATTTCGCCTGCGCCTCTTCCGAAGTCGGCGCGACGATCACCGTCGCAAGCGCAAAGAACAACACCGACGCCGGATCGCGCCCGAGCGCGGCGGCGCGCTCGCGAATCTCCGCGACATCGCGCGCGACGAGACTGGCGGTCGGCGAACTCAGGAACACGCATTCGGCGTGGCGCGCGGCGAACGCCTTGCCGCGATTCGATGTGCCCGCCTGATAAAGCAAAGGCGTGCGCTGTGGCGAAGGCTCCGAGTAATGCGTGCCCTGCATCGAAAAGAATTTGCCCTCGTGCCGGATCTCATGCACGCGGCGCGGGTCCGCGAACACGCGTGCCTGCGCGTCGCGTACCGCCGCGCCTTCTTCCCAGCTTTCCTCCCACAGCCGATAGACGATCTCCATGTATTCATCGGCGAGGTCGTAGCGCTCGTCGTGCGGACGCGCATCCTGCTGGCCGATCGCGCGCGAGCCGCTTTGCCCGAAGCTCGTCACGATGTTCCAGCCGATGCGTCCACGCGTCAGATGATCGAGCGTCGACATGCGGCGCGCGAACAGGAACGGCGCCTCATAGCTCACGCTGCTCGTGACGGCGAAGCCGAGATGCTCGGTGACTTGCGCCATCGCGGAGACGAGCAGGAGCGGATCGAGCCGGGGAAACTGCAATCCCCAGCGCACGCCCGCGGCATTCGATCCGCCGTAGACGTCGTACTGGCTGATGCCGTCGGCGAAGAAAAGCGCGTCGTAGCCGCCGCGTTCGGCCGTGCGCGCAAGGTCGGTCCAGAGCGCGAGCGAGTTGTAGGCGAGCGCGCGGTCGCGCGGATGCGCCCAGAGCCCAGGCGACAGATGCGTCGGCGCGAAGGCCAGGAAGGCGTTGATGCGGATTTCCTTCGACATGGCGCAAGTCCTTTATGCCTTCGATGTGATGGGGAAGTGGCATGTGACGCGATGGGTCGCCGATAGCCGATGTTCGGGCGGCGCTTCCTTGCGGCACACCTCTCGTGCGGCCGGGCAGCGCGTGTGAAAGACACATCCCGCAGGCGGCGCAAGCGGCGACGGGATCTCTCCGCCGATCGCCTGAACGTCGAGCGCATCCGGCTCGGATGCGGCGATCAGCGCATGCGTGTAGGGATGCGCCGCGCGCTCCACGATGTCGTCGCGCGTGCCTTGCTCCATGAAGCGTCCGAGATAGAGCACGCCGATATGGCTGCTCATGAACGCGACGACGGCGAGATCATGCGAGATCAGCAGATAGGAGAGGCCGAGCGCGTCCTGAAGGTCTTTCAGCAAGTTGAGCACTTGCGCCTGAATCGATACGTCCAGCGCCGAGACCGGCTCGTCGAGCACGAGAATCTCCGGTTCCAGCGCGAGCGCGCGTGCGATCGCCACGCGCTGACGCTGGCCGCCGCTCAGTTCGCCGGGGCGGCGGCGCCTGAATTCGGCGGGCAGGCCCACTTGCGCGAGCAGTTCGAGGAGGCGCTTCTCCAGCGCGTCGCGCGCGAATCCTCTGCGCTGGATGCGCAACGGTTCGAGCACGATCTCGCCGATGCGCATCTGCGGATCGAGCGAGCCGAACGGGTCTTGCAGCACCGCCTGCACCGCACGCTGCCGCCAGCGCGTGTCGCTCTCACGCGCACGCTTGCCGAATACGCGCTCGCCGAAGCGCACTTCGCCGCGCGTCGGTTCATCCGCGCCGAGGATGATCCTGGCGAGCGTGGATTTGCCGGAGCCCGATTCGCCGACCAGCCCGAACGTGCCGCCGCGCGGCAGCACGAAGGACGCATTCTCCACGGCGCGCAGCATCTTCGGCCGTGAGAAGAGGCCGCCGCGCACGGGGAAAGTGCGCCCGATGTCCGAGACGCGGATGGCCGATGCCTGCGATTCCAGCGTGCTCATAAGGTGGCCGTCGCGAGGAGAGAATCCACCGCGATCTCGTTCGGTTCGAGATGCCAGCATGCGACGCTGCGGTGTTCGTCCAGTTCGCGGGTGGCGGGGTACGCGCTCAGGCAGTCGGCTTGCGCGCGCGGGCAACGCGGCGCGAACCGGCAACCCTCCGCGATGCTGCCCGGCAAGGGCGGCTGCCCCGGAATCACAGTCAGCCGATGCTGCACGCCATGCAGACGCGGCACCGCCCCGAGCAGCCCCTTCGTATAAGGATGCCGGGGCCGCGCGAAGATTTTCTCGACCGGACCCTGCTCAACGATGCGTCCCGCATACATCACCGCGACGTGGTCGCAGTAGCGGCGCACCAGGTGCAGGTCATGCGTGACGAGCACGATTGCGGTGCCGCGCTCGGCCTGCACGTCGCGAAGCAGATCGAGGATTTGCAGGCGCACGGTGATGTCGAGCGCGGTGGTCGGCTCGTCCGCGATCAACAGGCGCGGATCGCACGCGAGGTTCATCGCGATCGCCACGCGCTGTCGCATGCCGCCGCTGAACTGATGCGGATAGCTGTTCAAGCGGCTCTCGGGCGCGGGAATGCGCACCCGCCGCAGCAGATCGATCGCACGCGCCTCCCGTTCCTCGCGGCTTTTGATGCCGTCGCGATAGCGGAACATCTCGGTGATCTGCCGGCCAATCGTCAGGAGCGGGTTGAGCGAAGTCATCGGGTCTTGCAGGATCATGCCGATCTCGCGGCCGCGCAGCGTGTTCAGTTCGGCGGGCGTCTTGCCGCGCAAGTCGTGGCCGCCGAGCAGGATGCGGCCCCCGGCGATGCGCACGCCGCGCGGCGGCAAGCCGAGCACGGAGAGACACGTCACGCTCTTGCCGGAGCCGGATTCGCCGACGAGACCGAGCGTGCGGCCCGCGCGCACGGCGAAGCTCACGCCATCGACGAGACGCACGGGGCCATCCGAAGAGCGCGCTTCGGCCACGAGATTGTCGACTGTCAGCACTGTGCCGCTCATTGCCAGTCTCCATCGGCACGTTCGCCGCCTTGCAGGTACTCACCGATGCGATTGCTGCATAGCACGGTGGCGATCAGCACGAGCCCCGGCAGCGCGGAGAGCCACCACGCGGTATCGAGATAATTGCGGCCTTCGGCGATCATGCCGCCCCACGAAGGATCGGGCGGCTGCACGCCGAGACCGACGAAGCTCAACGCCGCTTCCATGAAAATCACGAGGCCGATGTCGAGCGTCAGCAGCACGACGAAGGTGTTGCGCACATTGGGCAACAGATGGCGCAACGCGACGTAGAGCGGCGACGCGCCCGCCAGCTTCGCGATCAGGATGAAGTCGCGCTCGCGCAGACTGAGCGCCTCGGCGCGGATGATGCGCGCGAAGCGCCCCCAGTTCGCCAGCGTCACGACGATCACGATGTTCGCGATGCTCGGCCCGCAGATGCCGACGATCAGCATCGCGAGGAACACGGGCGGAAGCGCGTACTGCGCGTCGACGATGCGCATCAGCGTCGCATCGAAACGTCCGCCGAGATAGGCCGACAGCAAACCCGCCAGCGCGCCGAAGAAGCCCGCCAGCAGCACCGCGCAGAACGCGATCGACAGCGAGATGCGGCCGCCGAACAGCGTGCGCGTGAAGACGTCGCGGCCCATCTGGTCCGTGCCGAACCAGTGGTGCCAGCCGGGCGCCTGGAACGTGGCCGACAGATCGATCGCGTTGGGATCGACACTCGAGAGCCAGGGCGCGAGCGCCGATCCCGCGACGATCGCCGCGAGCACGCCGGCCATGAACGTCACGCTCATGCGGGCACCAGCGTGCTCAGGGTCAAGGGAAAGAAAGCGTGCGCTCATGAGCGATACCGGATGCGCGGATCGATGAGCGCATAGAGCACATCGACTGCCAGATTGATCGAGACGAACAGCAGCACGGACACGATCACGGCGGCCTGCACCACGGTGAAGTCGAGCGTGCTGATGGCTTCGACCATGAGGCTGCCAAAGCCGGGCCACGAGAACACCGTTTCGATCGCCACCGCGCCGCCGATCAACACGCCGAACTGCGAGGCGGTGAACGCGACGATCGGCAGCGCCGCGTTCCTGAGTGCATGCGTGCCGATCACGACACGCTCGGGCAGGCCCTTGATGCGCGCCATGCGGATGTAGTCGGCTTCAAGCACGGTCAGCAAGTTGGCGCGCGTGAGGCGCGCGATGCCCGCCGCCGAATACCACGCGAGCGCCATCACGGGCAGGACCAGATGGCGCCAGGTGCCGTGCCCTCCGGTGGGCAGCCAGCCCCATTGCACGGAGAAGAGCCGGATCAGCAGCAGGGCGACGAAAAACGGCGGCGCGGCCTGTCCGAGCACTGCGAAGAGCGACGCAGAGCGATCGATCCACGAGCCGCGCCGCACCGCCGACGCAACGCCGAGCAGCAGCCCGACGGCAAGCGCCAGTGCGAGCGAGATCCCCACGAGCACGAGGCTCGAACCCAGCCGGCCTAGCGCCATCGACAGCGCCGGGGCGCCGAAGTGGAACGAGTTGCCCATATCCCCGCGCAGGATGCCGGCCAGAAAGCGCACGTATTGCAACGGCACGGGATCAGCAAGACCCAGTTGCTCGCGAAATAGCTGGCGGTCCGCCTCGGTGGCTTCGGGCGGCATCAACAGATAGGCGGGATCGCCCACCATGCGCACCAGCACGAAGATCAGGACCGACATCAGCCAGACCGTGATCAGGGCCGAGCCGAGGCGCCGCAGGGCATAAAAAAGCATCGCTCAGTTCCCGGCCACGCTCTGCGGCGCCCACTGGATGGTGCGGAAGTTCAGGAAGCCGCCGCCTTGTTGCGGCTGCCATTGCAGCGTCTTCTTCTTCGCGTACACATAGGTGAACTCGGAGATGAAGAAGGCGGCGGCATCGTCGTGAAGCTCGCGGCCGATCTGCTGGAAGACTTCGCCGCGCTTCGCCGTGTCGCTCACCTTGGAGACATCGGCGAGCAGCGCATCCACCTTCGGATTCGAATAGTCGGACCAGCTTCCGTTCGATGCGAACGCGCCGCTCACCGGATGCACGGGGTCGTACAGCGCGTTGGTGAACTGGCTCAAGGCGAGCGGCCCGGACGTGTGCGTGTTATTCAGGCGCTGGAAGGTCGCGTAGGTCAGTCGATTGAGCTTGACCTTCACGCCGACTTGTCCCCAGTAGGCCGCGATCGCTTCGGCGACGCCCTGCGGCATGTCGCCCTGAATGTTGAGCGTCGTGTCGAAGCCCTTCGGATAGCCCGCTTCCGCGAGCAGCGCCTTCGCCTTGGCCGGATCGTACGGGTACGGCTTGATCGAGTGGTCCGCGCCGTAGGGGTAGTAGTTGGAGATCATCGTACCGAGCGGTTCGCCCACGCCGTACAGCACGCTCTTGATGATGGCGTGGGTGTCGATCGCATAGCTCAACGCCTGGCGCACTTTGACGTTCGAGAACGGCGAGGTCTTGTCGCTGGTGTAGACGCGCACGTAGACGGGCGAGGCCACGCGGCTTTCGATCACATCCAGTCCGCTTTCCTTCTTGAGGCGCGCATAGTCGGAGAAGGGCAGCGCCACCGACAGATCGACTTCACCGCGCAGCACCGCATTGACGCGGCTAGCGGGCTCCGTGATCGCGCGGAAGATGAGCGTCTTGACGTGCGGCTTCTCGCCCCAGTAGTCGTCGAAGCGTTCGAGCACGAGTTCGCTTCCGCCCGGCGCAAGCGATTTGAACTTGTACGGCCCGAGCGAGATGGGCTTCTGTGCGAACGCATCGGGATTCGGCAGGCTCGCGAGATAGTCGGCCGGGATGATGTACAGGTAGCCGGCGATCTTGTTCGCGAATGCGCCATCGGGCGTTTTCAGCCTGAACACGACGGTGAGGTCGTCGGGCGTTTCGACGGAATCGACGACCGGCGCGAAGAACGGGCGACGCGTGCTCTTGCTGCGCGGATCGAGTATGTGTTCGAGCGATGCCTTCACGTCGCGCGATGTGAGCGTCGCGCCGTTGTGGAACTTCACGTTGGGACGCAGCTTGTAGGTGAACACGCGTGAATCGTCGGAGACCTTGACGTTCGTGGCAAGACGCGGCACGAGATTGCCCTTCAAATCGAATCCATAGAGCGTGTCGTAGATCTGCCAGCCATAGCGCAGCGAATCGCCGCTTACGGCCACGAGTCCGTCGAGGTTGTAGAACTCCTTCTCGACACCGATCACGACGGTGTCGCGATCGACCGCGGGTGCCGTGCTTGCCGCGAGTGAAGGTTCGATGAAAGCGCCGGACAAAGCGGCGGTCAAAACCAGTCCGCGAAGGACTGACGATAGGATGCGCATGGGTTGGTCGAAGTGCTGGGCGAGGACAGGTCTCGCCTCGCCGGAAGGAGAATGAACACGAATGCAGCATGATGAACTGGCACATCGTCGATTCGAAACGACTTAATCGCATATCGATATCAACCCGGCGGTCAGGACCTTTGCAGCGGCTGTCATGAAGGATGCGCCGTTCGGTAAAGCCTGCGCGGCGCACGATGCGCTGCCGTGAATTCGAAAGCATGAATCGTTTGTTTGCGGCGAGCGACGATCGCCCGATACTCGATTTCTCGACACATTTATTCGGATGCCCGTTCATGACCGTACCGCCGCTCGACTACGACCACTACGCGCGCGAGACGCTTCGACTCATCGGCCCCGATCCGGAGGATTGGGTCATCGGCCGTCCTGACATCGATCACAACGTCGTGATCGTCGGCGGCGGACAGACTGGCGCGGCGTTCGCGTTTGGGCTGCGGCGCGCGGGCATCGGCCGGGTGAGCGTGATCGATGCCGCGCCCGACGAAACGCACGCCGGCGTCTGGACCACGTTTGCAAGAATGAACCGCCTGCGCACGCCTAAGTCGCTCGCGGGGCCCGAAGCCGGGCTGCCCGCGCTGAGCTTTCAGGCATGGCACGAAGCGCGTCACGGCGAGGCTTCTTATGCGGACATCGAGCGCATCGGGCGCGCCCAATGGGCCGAGTATCTCGCCTGGTACAGGCATTTCCTCGACATCCCGATTCGTTACGGTACGACGCTCACACTCGTCGAGCCAGTGGGCACGCATTTCAGACTGCATCTGACGATTCGCACGGCGGAAGGCGTCGAGCAGCGCGTGGAGACCGCGCGCAAGATCGTTCTCTGCAACGGTGTCGCGGGCAACGGCAAGCCCAACATCGTGCCGCCGCTCACGGGACTACCGTCGAACCGTCTTGCGCACACGTCCGATGCCATCGACTTCGCATCGCTCTCCGGCAAGTCGGTGGCGGTGGTCGGCGGCGCGGCTTCGGCTTTCGATGCCGCGGCGACGGCGCTGGAAGCGGGCGCCGCCGACGTGCATCTGTTCGTGCGGCGCGCCGCGCTGGCAGCGGAGCCGGTTAGCCGCGCGCGCGCCTATCCGGGCGCGTACGACAACTTTCCCGCGCTGCCCGATGCGGTGCGCTGGCGACAAGCGTTGCGCTTCAGGCGCGCCGGCTCGACGGCGCCCGCCGATGCAGTGGCGCGCGTGACGGGCTTTTCCAACTTTCATCTGCATCTTGGAGCGCCCTGGCAGGAAGCGGCTGTGGCGGGCGAGCGGGTTCGGGCGCGTGCCGGCGATGGTTCGTTCGAGTTCGATTTCGTGATCGCGGGTACGGGCTACGCCGTCGACCTCCATGCGCGGCCCGAACTGGCGCACGTCGCCGATCATGTGCTGCTCTGGCGCCACCGCCACGCGCCCGCACCCGATGAACGCGATGACGCGCTCGGCGCACATCCCTATCTCGGCGACGCGCTCGAATATCTGGAAAAGAGGCCGGGCACAGCGCCATACCTGAAGAATATCCATGTCTTCAATCCGGCGGGGTTCGTGAGTCGCGGCGTGCCGGTCGGCGACGTGCCGTGCATGAAGCGCGACATTCCCGTCGTGATCCGGCGCATCAGCCAGGACTTGTTCCTCGAGGACCTCGATGCGCACGAGGCGCGCATGAATGCCGACGTTCCGGCGGATTTCGACGCGGCGCAGTATGAGCACCGTGTCTATCGTGAGACCGACGTTGAATCGGCGGGCTGAGGGCTGAAAGGCCGGGAACTCACCCGCCGATCCGGTTACACAAACAGCCGTTGCACCAGGCGCCTTCTGAACGCGAGCGTATGGACGATCCCCAAAACCGCAATGGCCGTGGCAAGGTGCGCGCTTCGCGCGCGAAGGCGCGACCGTCTACATTTCCGGACGCCGACAGGCCGAGCTCGACGCGGCAGTCGAGAGCATCGGCCACGGCGCGACAGGCATTCGCGCGACATCTCGTTGGCGGAAGACCCGCAGCGCATGTTCCGGATCGTGTCCGAAGCGCACGGGCGCCTCGACATTCTGTTTGCAAACGCGGGCGGCGGCGAATTCTCGCCACTCGGCCAGATTACCGAGGCGCAGTTCGACAAGTACTTCGGCATCAACGTCAAAGGCACTGTGTTCACCGTTCAAAACGCGCTGCCTTTGATGCCACCCGGCAGTGCCATCGTGATCACCGGTTCGATCGCTTCGATCCAGGGCATGCCGGCATTCGGCGTCTATGCCGCGACAAAGGCGGCTCTGCGCTCGTTTGCGCGGACGTGGGCCACCGATCTCAGGGGCCGCGACATCCGTGTCAACGTGGTCTCGCCCGGTGTGGTGGTCACGCCGGCCTGCAAGTCGGAACTCAAGCTCACCGATGAGCAGATCGATGCCTATCGCAAGGAAGTGAGTGAAACGACGCCGCTAGGTCGCGTCGGCGAAGCCGACGAGATCGCCAAAGCGGTATCGTTTCTCGGATCCGATGACGCGAGTTACATAACGGGCATCGAGATGTTCGTCGACGGCGGCAGGGCGCAGGTCTGAGGCTCGGCTTTTGCAAGGAGCCGAGGAAGTTGTCGAAAGCCGGGCTGCTTGCCAATAGAGACTCATGCTTGCCTTCGATGTCTGCAACTACCGCAAAGTGGTGCGTCGAATATTGCTGAAGGGCGGGCGTCCTGCTCCGCCCTTGGCGCGCAGAAGAGAGGCCCGGAACCCGGCGCGCTGGCGACGCCAAGCGCGCCGAATCGCGTCGATCCGGGTTCAACTGAACCTCCAGGAATCGCAGTCCCACGGGATTGATGCATTCCGGAGAAGTATCCCTTCTTCCCGCGCCCGTTTCTGACTTGCCACCGTACGCCTAGACTGCTTTCCAACGACGAAGCAACCGGAACAGGTCTCACCCGATTGCCGCGTTTCCATCAATCGAGTCTGGAGGTTCATCATGTTCAAGACAATCGTTTCGGCAGTCATCCTCGCTTCGGCTCTGGCTTCGCCTGTGCTTGCACACGCGCAGAACAACGATCCCGTCACCCGTGCGCAGGTGAAGTCCGAATTGGCGCAACTTCAACGAGCGGGCTATAGCCAGGGCGGTGACCAGGCCAATTACCCCGAAGCGCTACAAGCGGCGCAGAAGCGGGTGGATGCGCTGAACGCGGGTGCATCGTCGTATGGAGGATCGACCGAGAGTATCTCGGAGGCTGGCGGGCGGAGCCTGCACGCAACTGACAGCGTGAATCCCGTGGACTACAACCGTCCTTGATACGTCGGTTCGGATCGCGATTTACTGCATCACTTCAGGTCTGGTGAAAAGAAACTTGCGAGTGGCATCAGCAGCGAGAGGACTCGAGCCCTCGCCGGGCCGGAATATCAGTCAGCGGTCGAGGCGGAAAAGCAGCGAATCCCTGTCCGGGTAGTCGTACTGGATCGGCGCTTCGGATTTGTCGATCTGGCGGAAGCCGCTTTTAATGTAGAACGCGTGGGATCGCCTCGACGAGGAAGGGGTATCCAGGATGATGGTCTTTACGCTTCGCGAGTCGGCAAACGCCCGCAATGTTTCGAAGAGCGCGGAAGCGATTCCTGTCGCGGCGCCCCGGTGCTCCTTTGCAACGAAGAATTTCTTCAAGACCGCAACCGACTCGGTCTCAAGCTTGAGTGCGATTGTCCCGATCACCTGGCCTTGCTGGTTCAACGCAACCCAGAACCCTCCGCCGGTCCGCAGATAGCTGGACTCGATGTCCAGAAGGTCGGGTTGCTGGTCGAGTGATATGTCGAGATTGGCTTCCACGTTCTGAATCTTCAGAATCAGGTCGATAACACCGTCCCTGAACTCAGGACGGTAGTTGACGACGTTCCAGTTCCTGTTGGGCTGGCTGGCATTCACAGTGCGGCTCCCTGGACGGCGATGTGTACCCGTGGCGCGAACGTGCGCTCTCTTTTACGCTCGATCGCCCGGACGGCAGGTTGATATGTCGCGAATGTACCGAAGTTTTGCTGGCGCAGATAGAACGTTCTTGCAACCTCCGGACCGCACGCTCACGTGCTTCGAATTCAGCCGCGTGTCAATCGGGAATCTCGACCCGCAGCGCGTGGATCATCGCGAAGGCGTGATGCCGCGTCCAGACGTCGGCACCGCCGAGGCGGTCCGTCCAAAGGCGGCCGTCCGATGTCGGTGTGGTCAGAAGTTCGTTCGTGACCCGGTCGACCATGTCGTCGAGGTAGCCGTCCATCAGCGCCCAGATGTTGTCGAAGCCAGTCCGCGCGCCGATGTCCTCGATGCTCACGGACGCGAGGGCAGCCTTGGACGCGCTGCGTAACTGATGGACATATTCGCGCTGCGTCTCGACATCGGCGCGCGTTCCATAGCGTGTCAGGTGGCCACAGACCATCACATCGAAATCGTAGGCAAGGAGGAGATCGTGAGCGCCTATGAACTCGTGAACATCGTTGGCGACGGCCAGGTTCCTGAACGGCACCCAGCCCGGAAAGACGACGTCCACGAGCATCAGCACCTTTTGTCTAGGCTCGTAGATAAAGATGTTGCCGGGCTGGTGGATGTTGCCGCGATAGCGTAGTTCAAGCCGCTTGTTTCCGACTTCAAGGCAATACTCCTCAGCGAATGTAGTGGTGGGGCAGGGTCGGCGGCGGTCCTGGTAGCTGCGAAGCTTGTCCGTGGTGCTCTGCTGAGCAATGCGCACGGCGGCGTCCGGATAAATATCGGCCGCCCCGATGTGATCGAAGTGTGAGTGGCTATAGATCACATGCGTGATGGGCTCTGTGGTTTTCGATCTGATCGCATCGAGAAGCACGCTTCGCATTGAAGGAGGGGCGTCGATCACGATAACGCCTTGCCCTGTCGACAGGAATAGCGTGTCATAGCCTCCAGCGTTGATCCAGAAGGTGCCAGGCTTGATCTCTTCGAGCAGATAGCCGCTTGGACCGGGTTCGCGCGCAAGCGAGGATTTCGGCACGGCCGCGAATCCGCCCATGCATTGGGCGCACTGGTATCTCGGGGTTTGGACGCTCTCGCGGTCATTGCTGTTGATGTCGTCGGCT
Organism: Caballeronia choica; assembly: GCF_001544535.1. GTDB lineage: Bacteria > Pseudomonadota > Gammaproteobacteria > Burkholderiales > Burkholderiaceae > Caballeronia > Caballeronia choica. The sequence continues at coordinate 121,297 of NZ_FCON02000006.1, forward strand.
GGGTTGGAAGTCATGGGAAGCTCCTGCTGCGATCCAGTGTGGCGCCTTATGCACCATGCATCGTGGCGTTTGAGGATGGGGATGCATGTCGACCTTTAAGCACATCGCCGGCCACGCGTCGGGTCATGCGATGCCTATCGATGCAATCATCAGGAGGATTTGACGGGGCGCCGCATTCCACCGGTTTTGCGCTCAAGCGTCAAGGCATGCGCTGCTTCGTCGAAGTGCCGCGCGATGAAGATATTCGTCCTGTCCGCACACAATTTCTTTCCTTGCAGAAGCGATTTTTTGAATCCGCACGGTCTCATCGGCAAGAGGAGAGCGGCCACGAAGATCAACCTTCTGGTCATCGTGCGAAAGCAATAGAAACGCATTCAGGACCGTTCTCAACTGAAACCATGCGTAGGGCGTTACTGCCAGACTCTGGCGCATGGCATTCGTATGCCCGCGGTGGATTGCACCCGGGAAAGTGCTTTGTCTTAGCAGGAGGTGAAAGATGACCGAAGAATCGCGGCCGCCTTGTCCGCCGTTCACACAGGAGACGGCAGCCATGAAAGTCCGGCTTGCCGAAGACGGATGGAACACCCGTGACCCCGAACGCGTTTCGCTCGCCTATTCAATCGATTCACGCTGGCGCAACCGCGCCGAATTTGCGAACGGGCGGGCAGAAATCGTCGCGTTGCTCACGCGCAAGTGGCAGCGCGAACTCGAGTACCGGTTGATCAAGGAACTCTGGGCATTTACCGGTGCCCGCATTGCCGTGCGGTTCGCTTACGAGTGCCATGACGATTCGCGAAACTGGTTTCGATCGTACGGCAATGAAAACTGGGAGTTCGACGAACACGGGTTGATGATCCATCGCTACGCCTGCATCAATGATCTGCCGATCCGGGAATCCGAACGGCTCTTTCACTGGCCGCTCGGGCGGCGTCCGGACGATCATCCGGGATTGAGCGACCTCGCTCTTTAGCTCCGACCCGCTTCTACACGAACGCAGCCTTGCGATCCGTCGCGGGCTGCCGATATCCGCGACATCCATTCCTCAAGGGAGAAAGCCATGAAGCTCTACTATCATCCGTTGTCCGGCCATTCGCATCGCGCACGTCTCTTTTTGAACTTGCTTGGCGTGGAACACGAACTGATCGAGGTCGATCTCATGAAGGCGGAACACAAGTCGCCCGAGTTCCTGAAACTGAACCGCTTCGGCCAGGTACCTGTGCTGATCGACGGAGAGACGACGATCGCCGATTCGAACGCGATCCTCGTGTACCTGGCCAAGCAGCTCGGCAAGGCGGAATGGCTGCCAGAGACGCCGGAGGCGGCGGCGACCATTCAGCGCTGGCTGTCCGTCGCGGCGGGAGAGATTGCCTACGGACCTGCTGCCGCGCGATTGATCACGGTGTTCGGAGCCAAGCGCGATGCAGAAGAAGTCATCGACCGCGCGCACGCTGTGCTCAAGCTGATCGATGCTGAACTGAAGGGGCGCGAGTTTATCGCGGAGAACCATCCGACGATCGCGGATGTCGCACTTTACAGCTACATCGCGCGCGCGCCTGAGGGCAATGTCGATCTGACCGGCTATCCGAACGTGAATGGATGGCTGAGGCGTATCGAATCATTGCCCGGCTTCGTCGAGTTCAGAAAGACTCCAGCCGGCTTGACGGCTAACGCGTGATCCCCGGCGCCGGACGTACAGCGTCCGGCCTCATTCAAGCGAAAAGCGCTTGGGTCATCAGCGAACAGTCAACGACCGCATCGAGTTCTTCAGGGCAGTATGAATACATGGCGCCGGGACGGCGCTGCTTCGGATGATCTTTCGAACAGCCCGAAGTGGACGCGGCCGCCGCGCGCGAGAGCGCGGGTCTGCGCGGCCCATGAATGCCCCATTTGGCGCGCGACCATCGCCCGATGCGACGAGTGCTACGACATCGCGCTAACGACCTCGTCCGTCGATTGCGGCGACTATCAAAAGCAAATTCGGGCACTCACCGTGGGTGCGTTCGACATCCCGGGCGGCTGTCGCCGGGTGATGGCGTGATCCACTCGTGCAGCAGTCGTCGGCCTCCCTTACGCCTCGTTGCCTTGCCCCTTTCGATACAGGGTGGGTGAGTTCCCGGTCCACTTCCTGAATGACCTGCGGAAACTCGCTGCATCCGAAAACCCGATGCGCTCGGCGACCTGATCAATGGGAAGCCTCGTATTCTCAAGAAACTCGATAGCAAGTGACCGGCGAACGTCGTTCAACAACGATTGATATGAAATATGATCATCGGCCAATCGTCGATGCAATGTGCGGAGTGACATACCCAGCTGGGCCGCCATCTTCTCGGCGGAAGGGAACACGCCCGGCGCGTTCAAGCAGGCCATCCGTATTTGCCGGGGAAGCTCGGGGATTCCGTCCCGCTCCTCGAGAATGCGATCACAAAGTTGCTGACAGATTTGCGCAGTGATCGGATTTGCATTCGGGCACGGGCGATCCAGCACGCGAACGTCGAAATGCCACTCCATCGAGTCCGCACCGAACTCCACTGGACAATTGAACATCCTTTCGTAGTTTCGCCAATGCGGCGGCGCCGGATACGCCATGACCATCCGCTTCGACGGAAAAGGCGCTTCCAGCACCCGGCTGAATAGCACCGTCATCGAGCTCCGCCAGAATTCAGCGACAAACGGCAACAGGTCGCCAAGCGACGCGAGCCCATGGCTCCTCAGGATTCCGGTATCCCCCTCGGTGGAATAGCTGATTTGCAGAACTGCCCCGGCCATCGTGACATTTTCAACGCTGAATTTCAGGGCGTCTCCGAAAGTCGTACTGCTGACCATGGCGTAGCCATAGATACCGAAGTCACTGATTCTCTGACGCGCCCCTGCAAGCAATCCGACATCGGCACGCGTCGCAAGCCGACGAGCGTTTCGATAGATCGCGAGGCGTTGCCGGTGTGAGATTCGCGCCTGATGATCCTCCAGTTGTCTCGCATGGACGCCGGTATTCGCGAACAGCTTGTTCACGGAAACCCCTTCTGCCGCCAACTCGGCGGCGAGCGCGGTCAGCCCCAGCAGACTCTGCGTCGGAGCGTCGAGATCCGGATACAGGGGCGTCATCATTTTCGGTGGTCGCACGATCGTCTCACTCCAGCAAGCGGATATGCTCGCACAATTTTCATGTGCCTGTCGAGGGCGGTTTGGCACACTTTGACGCGGCAATTGGCATGCTTTGACGTTGCCGCTTATCGATGCGGCTGAGATAGTAACCATCAACGGCACACGCCGAAATAACAGATGGAGACGAGTCAATGAAGCCCTCTCTGACACCGGTGACAACCCTGATTAGCGCCCGTCGGAGCTGCATGGATGGCGCAATCGGCCCCCAGCGATATTCGCAATTCCCTCATCGCGGCCCAACCCTCGAGCAACGCCTCGGATGCCGCTCAGTCCCGCGGTCTTTCTCCGCCCAACGCACACTGTAGAGAGAACCATGACTACCGTAAAAATTCAAATGGATGGTGCCGTAGCAGTCGTTTCGCTGGCAAAGCCACCGCACAACCTGATCGACGACGCGATGATCGCGGATTTGCTCGCCGCGTATCGAGATGTAGTGGCCAAGGGCGCCCGCGCGATCGTGCTCAACAGTGAGATGCGTCACTTTTCCGCGGGTGCGGAAATGAGCGCCTTTGTTGACGGCAGGACGGCGATCCAGCACAACCCGGATCAATTCTTCGAGTTCCTCGATGTGCTCGAGAACGCACCGGTCCCAACACTCGCCGCCGTGCATGGAGCCGCGCTTGGCGGTGGCCTTGAACTGGCGCTCACCTGCGACATGATCATCGCGGCAGACACGGCCTACTTTGGGCAGGTCGAGAACATCGTGGGCCTGATCCCCTTGCTCGGGGGCACTCAACGACTCGTTCAGCGAGCGGGCGTCGTGCGGGCCAAGGAAATTGCGCTGATCGGCCGCCGCCACCCGGCGGAAGCATTTGAACGCTGGGGCATCATCAATCATGTTGTCCCTGAAGCCGAACTCCAGAGTGCCGCCATGTCGCTCGCCAAGCAACTGGCGGCAGGGCCCACCAAAGTTCTCAACGGTATCAAGCGGCAGGCCAACCTCGCGGCCAATGGCGGCGTGCATAGCGCAGACCTGGAACAGATCAACCTCAACAACATGATCTGGCAGACGGCCGACCGGGAACGAGGTTTCGCATCGTTCTTTTCGTCAGGGCCGGCAACAGCCGAATTCAAGGGAGACTGATCATGTCAGCACCACTCGAAGGCATTCGCGTGATCGATTTCACGCGGGTACTGGCCGGACCGCATTGCACCAAAACCCTGCTGGATCTCGGCGCGACCGTTACCAAGATCGAACCGCCTTCCGGCGATATCGGCCGCGTGAGCATGCCGCATATTGGCGACATGTCTCTGTACTACGTCCAGCAGAATGCCGGCAAGCGCAACGTCAGCCTGGACCTCAATTTCGCAGAAGCGCGGGCGATCGTGATCGACCTGTGCCGGGACGCGGACATCATCGTCGAAAACTTTCGCCCGGGAACGCTGGATCGGTTTGGACTCGGCTATGAGCAGGTACGCGCCTTCAACCCGTCCGTGGTTTATGCGTCCTTGAGCGGGTACGGGCAAGCGACGTCCTGGCGTAACCGCCCAGCGTTCGCGCCGACGGTGCAGGCCGAGTCGGGTCTCACCGACATCGTCCAGAACCACTTCGGCGATGCACTCACCGAGGTGCGTAACGACGCATGCAGCCACGCCGACATGTACACCGGACTTCACGGCGTGATCGGAATCCTGGCTGCCCTCCAGCATCGGTCCCGGACCGGAGAAGGGCAACACGTCGACGTCTCGATGGCCGCCACCATGCTGTCAGTGAACGAACGTGTAGGAGCACAACTTTCGGAGATCGATACAGAAGGCGAGCCGATCATTCTATCGGCGCCTGATTCGCACATCTTCAGCCTGCCGGATGGCCGCCAGCTCACCATCGCGGGCAGCCCGATCTACACGCCGATGTTTACGCGCTACTGCGCGATGATGCGCCGCAACGACTTGCTAAGCGATCCTCGCTTCGGCACGGCGCTCTTGCGGCGACAAAACATTGCTTATCTGCTGGCGGAGGTCCGCGCGTGGATCATCACCTTCAAGGATCTGGATCTGCTCCAGACGCAGGTAAGCGAAGCCGGACTGGCGATCGGTGTGGTCCGAAGCGTCAACGAATTCGCCGACTCCGAATGGGTACAGGAATGGGGTGCGCTGGTCGATGTGGACGACAGGTCCGGCGGCACGATACGCATGCCAGGTGCGCCGTGGCATTTTAGCCAGTCCGAGTTGCCGCTGCCCGGCAGTCCGGCTTTCCAGGGCGAGCATAACGTCGAGGTGCTCTCGGAGCACAACCTCAGCGCAGCGCTCATTCAGGATCTGCAGGAGCGTCGAATCCTCCTGAGCAGGCGCAATCCTGCAGGCGCGTTCGACTGAGCGCAAAAGTGGCTACCCGTGAATGCACTGGACAACGATCCAGGGCGGACGGTCGGGCCTACACCTGATTGAAGCGAGACGAACATGCCACACACTCTGAATCAGACTCACGATCCCGCTGCGCGCAGCTGGCTTGAGTCTGCCAACGTACCGTCGGTCGACTTTCCCATTCAAAACCTGCCGTTTTCAGTTTTCCGCAGAAAGCATTCCGATGAGGCGTTTCGGGGCGCAGTGGCGATCGGCGATCAACTCGTCGACATTTCAGCGTGGGCGTCTTATGCCGGTCTAAGGGAGACGGCAAGAGAAGCTGCGAAGGCGTGCTCGCAACCCGTTCTCAACACATTTTTTTCGATGGGTCCGTCTTCGTGGAGCGCGTTGCGACACGCCCTGTTCGAAGCCCTTCACGAGCACGCCAGTTCCCACGATCGCGCAGCGATCAAGGCGTGTCTGGTCCCGCTTTCCGAAGTGGAATACGGTCTGCCCGCGCAGATCGGCGACTACACGGATTTCTACACCTCGATCCACCATGCGACAAACATCAGCAAGCTACTCGGCTTGAGCGGTGTGAGTCCCAACTTCAAATCGATACCCATTGCCTACCATGGCCGAGTATCGAGCATTGGGCCAAGCGGTCAGCGGTTTCGGCGTCCAGCGGGCCAGATCATGCTGCCGGGCGCGGAAACCCCGACCTTCTCGCCGTCGCTCAAACTGGACTACGAACTCGAACTTGGCATTTACATCGGACAGGGCAACGCGGCCGGCGAGCCTATTGAACTGGATCGGGCCGATAGTCATGTGTTCGGGTTATGCCTGCTCAACGACTGGTCCGCCCGCGATATTCAAGCATGGGAGATGCAGCCGCTAGGACCGTTTCTCGCAAAGAATTTTGCCACCACCGTCTCGCCGTGGATCGTGACTCTCGAGGCACTGGCTCCGTTCAGACTTGCCTCGCCACGCCCGGACTCGGATGGAAGACCGTTGGCTTATCTCGATTCAAACGAGAACAGCGCGACAGGGGCAATCGATATCCAGTTGGAAGTCTGGATGGAGACCGCCCGTCACAGAGCCGGGAACCTCCCGGCGTCGCAACTCTCGCGCACCAGCTTCAAGTATCAATACTGGACCATCGCTCAGATGATCGCTCATCACGCCATCGGCGGCTGCAACCTGCGCCCCGGAGACCTGCTTGGAAGCGGCACGATTTCCGGTCCAGTGAAATCGGAAGCCGGGGCCTTGATGGAGCTTGCAAGCAACGGAAGCGCTCCGGTCACCCTCAGTACGGGTGAGAAGCGCAGCTACGTCGAGGATGGCGACGCCATCATTCTTCGCGGCTACTGTCAGAAACCAGGTTTCGCCCGGATTGGATTCGGAGAGAGCCGCGGCGAGGTCTTGCCGTCGAAGGTCTAGCGACATTACGCGTCACGACATCCACCATGCGCATGATAACGGAGGAGACACGACATGCATTCAATGGAATCAATCAACGCCGAGTTCGAGAGACAAAATGCGATGAAGGTCAGATCATCCAGCTTGTCCCTCATCGAGAAGACGCAAGCGCTTTCGCGGTTTCGGAACCGTTTCGTGTGGTCGTTGCTATACGCATCGCTGGGAATCTATTTCGGCCTGTTGGTGGCCGTCCTGGCGTGTCCCGGCGTGATGTCCCTGCGTGTGTACGGGGAGCTTAACCTTGGACTGCTCGCGGTAGTCGCTCAGTTTGCGCTCACGATCGTCACTTTCTGGGCTTACTGCGCATGGGCCGAACGAGCCTATGACCCGAAAGCCGCTGAACTCCTTCGCAGCGCTATTGCACAACTGAACGGTGATCGACATGAGTAATTTGATCAGTAGCGGCGCGCTCCGAATCATCGCTTTCGTAGGCTTTATCTGTCTCAGTCTCCTTCTGACTGGGTGGAGTACCCGCCGGTCGCGCGGAACATCCGGATTTTTCGTGGCGGGACGCAATCTGTCTCCTTCTCAGAACGGCCTGGCGCTAGCCGGCGACTTCATGTCCGCCGGATCATTTCTAGGTGTGACGGGACTGGTTTCATTATTCGGATTCGATGGGATCGTATATCAGGTCGGGTTCATTGCCGGCTGGATCATGATCATGCTGATCGTCGCCGAGCCGGTCAGAAACTGCGGTAAGTACACACTCTCCGACGTCGTCGCCCTTCGTTTGCGTAGCCGCGGCGTTCGAGCGGCTACATCGGGCTCTTCGCTGCTTATTTCGTTAGCCTACCTGCTCGCGCAACTCGTTGGAGGCGGAGCGCTGGCGAGTCTGCTACTGCCGATCGGCACCAACGCCGCGATCCTGCTGATCGGCGTGCTCATGATCGCGTATGTGTTGTTTGGCGGCATGGTGGCGGCTACCTATGTGCAGATCGTCAAGGCTGTTCTGGTCTGGACTGCCGGTGCCGTCCTTGTACTCCTTGCCCTGGCGCATTTCTCCTTCGACTTGGGCGCGTTATTCAACAAGGCGCGTCTGTCATCGCTGCATCCGGCGCAATACTTTCTTCCCGGCGGCTACTTCAAGGATCCGCTCGATACGCTGTCGCTCGCCCTCGCTCTGGTGTTGGGTACGGCAGGCTTGCCGCACGTCATGACCCGGTTTTACACGGTGCCGTCCGCCGTCGCGGCGAGAAAGTCCGCGAAAATCGGATTGATCGTGATGACGTCTTTTGCGGCCATGATGATCGTCCTCGGATTTTCCGCCAGCGCGATTGTGGGCCCGGCGGCGATTCTCGCCGCAAGCACTTCCGGAAACAGCGCCATCACACTGCTTGCGACGACGCTTGGCGGCGGCGCCGGTTCCCTTGGCGGGGAAGTCCTGCTGGCATGCGTCTCGGCGATTGCCTTTGCGACAATTCTTGCGGTCGTCTCCGGCATCATGATCTCGTCGGCCTCAACCATCTCTCACGACATCTTTGGTCAACTCTTCTCGGGATCGGGCAACAAGGAACGTCGGCAAGTCGTGATTGCAAAGATCGCTACCATCGTCTTCGGCGCCGTCGCCATGGGTCTCGCGCTGCTCGTCAAGACGTTCAATGTCGCGTTCCTCGTTGGGCTCGCGTTCGCCATCGCGGCAAGCGCGAACCTGCCTGTGATTCTCTTTTCAATGTACTGGCGGCGTTTTACAGACAGAGGCGCGGTCGCAGCAGTACTTGCCGGAACCCTCTCCTCGATTTGCCTTGTGCTCCTGGGGCCCGCGGTCATCGGTGCGAAAGGCATCATCTTCAAGGATTCCACTCCTCCGTTCTGGCTCTCGAATCCCGGACTCTTGAGCATTCCAGTGGGCTTTATCGCGGGTTGGGCCGGATCGCTCACGACACGTCGAAAGACTGTCGACGATTCCTTCGACGCACAGCAACTTCGAATGCTAAGCGGGCTCGGGGCAGAAGCCGCTTCAGAGCATTGATCAGACGCACATCAATCGTAGCTCGAACCTACCGCTCCAAGGAGATTCCAAGTGACTGACTTACGTAACGCCGCCTCACGACTCGCACTGTCTACGGCGACCGCCCTTGCGGTTTGCATGAATGCGCTCTGCACGCCCGCGGTTGCAGCAACGGTCGACGTATCAGAGACGCAGACGATTATTGATCATGTGACAGTCTCGTCCAGCAAACCATACGCTGCCGTGAAGCAGGATCTGGAGAGTCGTCTAGGACGACTCGACGATCATATCCGCACGCTGCTCAATCAAAACAAGGTAGAGGAATTACGCGCTGCTCTTCAGAAAGCCGCTGGAAACGATGGTCTCGTCATTCACTACATTGGCTTGCACGGAGACTGGCTCGTCTTGAAAGGACAGCACAAGAACGGTACCGAATATTTCACCGGCAACGTTCTTACAGCCGTTGAGATGACCAACGTCAACATGGCGGCTGGACTGTATGCGCCGCTGCGTATTATCGTCTATGAGAACGCACAGGGTGGAACAACCATCGAGTACGACAAACCGTCGACCCAACTCAGTCAATTCCGCAGTGCCCAGATCGACGCTCAAGGCCGTTCACTTGACGACCGGCTAGCGAAACTTTGTGCGTCGGTACTGCAATAACGGGTCCGTTGCAGTAAGGTGGTCCGCTATGATGTGCGGAACGACATGACCGACTGAAAGGTCGAAGAAGACCTTGAGTCCGGGGGTGGCCAGAGTGACAAAACGCCTGCATTATCCGCTCGACGTGATCCTGACTTGCGTACATCTGGGTGGACAGCCAAAGCGGGCGGCCGCACAGCGCGATGCTCACGGCGGCCAATGTGCATGACAAGCATCTGCTGCATGGCGAGGGCGGCGCGTCTGCGGCGCCAGCGCCTACGCGAGCCAGAAGGCCGCTTATTCGCCCGAGCGCGTCATCAGATGCTCGACGACGCCCGTAATTCGGAAAGCTCTCTTGAGGGTCATGTCCAAGGGCGTCATTCCCAGCCTTCTCGCCCAATGTTGCTCGGGCGGGAAGGCATCCAATGAATAGGCATACAACGAGAGGGTCGACGGGCTGCTCCTCGACCACGAAAGGGCCACGGTCGTGGCGCAACTGTGCACGCGCGTGCACGACCTGACGCTTCTTCATGAAGCGGAGCACTTGCGCCCGTTCGAGTGCGAGGGACTTTCCACTTAGAGGACCGCGCCGCTTTTGGTCGCATTACCCGAGACCGTCGAGCAAGTCGAAAAAGCTGCTGCGATTTGCGCATGAAGCGCGCGTGCCCGCGGTCGCGCGCGGCGCGGGCACCGGGCTGTCGGGCGGTGCGTTGCCGCTCGAAAACGGCATCCTGCTCGTCATCGTGCGCTTTAACCGCGTCATCGACATCGTCATCGACATCGTCATCGACATCGACATCGACATCGACATCGACATCGACATCGACCGCTAGGCCGGCGCCCGCGTGCAGCCCGGCGTGCGGAATGTCGTCATTTCTCAGGCGTCGCCGCGAACTGAATTGCCCGCAAGGGGCACTGCATCCTTCCATCAGGGCTCAGAGAATATTTCTGCGCCTGCTGTGAGAAAAACTCATATCAGTCTGGTGTTTACGCCGATTTGCGAAGTCGTTCAGAGATGGTCTACTCATCACACCAGTTGAACCAAGAACATCTCATTCAATCCGCCGGAGGAAGACACTATGAACGCTGCAGACCCGCAGGCCGTCGAGCGATCAGCGATACGAAAGGTTTCGTGGCGGCTCGTGCCATTCGTCGCTCTGATGTTCTTCATCAATTTTCTGGATCGCACGGCGATCTCGTTCGCGGGTCCGAACGGCATGAGCAAAGACCTCGGCCTCTCGGCGGCGCAGTTCGGTCTCGCCGCGGGCGTGTTCTTCATCGGCTATATCGTGCTGGAGATTCCGAGCAACCTCGCGCTGCACAAATTCGGCGCGCGCCGCTGGCTCGCGCGGATCATGGTGACGTGGGGCATCGTCGCGCTGCTCTTCACGTGGGTCAGCAGCATTCCCGGCCTCTATACGCTGCGCTTCCTGCTGGGCGTCGCCGAAGCGGGCTTCTTTCCCGGCGCAATCCTGTTCCTCAGCATGTGGGTGCCGGCGCGGCACCGCAGCCACATCCTGGCGCTGTTCTATCTCGCGCAGCCGCTGACAATCGTGATCGGCGCGCCGGTCGCCGCGTTGCTGATCGAGGCGCACGGCGCATTCGGCCTGGCAGGCTGGCGCATCATGTTCTTCGGCGTCGCGATTCCGGCGATCCTGGTCGGCGTGATCGCGTGGTTCTACCTCGCCGATCGCCCGTCGCAGGCGAAGTGGCTCTCGCTCGACGAGCAGAACTGGCTCACGGCGAAGCTCGCGGAAGAGGAGCAGGCGAAAACCGCTTCGGCCCGGCCGCACACGCTGCGTCCCGGCGCCGCGATGATGAGCGGCCGCGTCTGGATGTTCGCACTGATGTACTTCGGCCTGATCTATGGCTTGTACGCGCTGGCGTTCTTCCTGCCCACGATCATCGGCGGCTTCGAGGCGCGCTTCGGCACGCACTTCAACGTCTTCCAGAAGGGGATGATCACCGCGATTCCCTACCTGCCGGCCGCGGTTGCGCTCTTCCTCTGGAGCCGCAGCGCGACCAAGCGAGGCGTGCGCGCCTGGCATATCGGCATCCCGGCGCTGATCGGCGCGGCGAGCATTCCGGTTGCGCTCTACATGCGCTCGCCGACGGCCAGCATCGCCGTCATCACGATCACGGCCTGCGCGATTTTCTCCGCGCTGCCGAACTTCTGGGCGCTGCCGGCGCGTTTCCTGTCGGGTGCAGCGGCCGCGGCGGGCATCGCGCTGATCAACACGGTTGGCAACCTGGCGGGCTTCATGGCGCCGTACATCACGGGCCTCGTCAAGGAGTCGACCGGTTCCTATCAGGCGCCGATGTTCATCGTGGGAGCGTTCATGCTGATGTCCGCCGTGCTCGCGTTCGCGATCGGCGCCGGCGCGCGTCAGGGCAGGGACGACGCAATGCCCGCCGGCCTTCAGCCGCATTCCCCGACCAAATAACCGACTTGTGGTCCCCGTTACACAACCTGAATACCTGGAGAGACTGAAATGAACGAGAAAATCGCGCTGTTCGGCGCAGGCGGAAAGATGGGCGTACGCCTGAGCAGCAACCTCTTGAAGTCCGATTACCGGGTGGCGCACGTCGAACCGGGCGCGGCCGGGCAGAAGCGTCTGAAGGACGAATTGGGCATCGAATGCGTGTCGGCCGATGCGGCGCTCGATGGCGCGGACGTCGTGATTCTCGCCGTACCCGACACGCTGATCGGCAAACTCAGCCACGAAATCTCGCCGAAGCTCAAGCCCGGCACGATGGTGATGACGCTCGACGCCGCCGCACCGTTCGCGGGCCATTTGCCGGATCGCAAGGACCTGACGTATTTCGTCGCGCATCCGTGCCATCCGCTGATCTTCAACGACGAAGCCGACTCGAACGCGCGCCGCGACTTCTTCGGCGGCGCATACGCGAAGCAGTCGATCACGAGCGCGCTGATGCAGGGCCCGGACGAGGCGTTCGACCTGGGCGAAGCGGTGGCGAAGGTGATCTACCAGCCGATCCTGCGCTCGTACCGCCTGACGGTCGACCAGATGGCGATCCTCGAGCCGGGCCTGTCCGAAACGATCTGCGCGACGCTGCTCTACGTGATGCGCGAGGCGATGGACGAGACGGTCAAGCGCGGCGTGCCGGAACAGGCGGCGCGCGATTTCCTGCTCGGCCACATGAACATCCTGGGCGCGGTGATCTTCAACGAGATTCCGGGCGCGTTTTCCGATGCGTGCAACAAGGCGATCGAATTCGGCAAGCCGCGCCTGATGCGCGACGACTGGAAGAAGGTGTTTGATCGCGACGAGATCGCGGAAAGCATCCGGCGCATCACCTGAAGCGCGCCGTCATCGCGAGCGTGCCATTCAACCGAGGACCTGAACCGTGACCGAACGCATCCACGCCACTTACTGGCTCGAAACCGGAGTCGATCCGCAACTTGCCGCCGAGGTGATCGCGGGCGAGCAGTCGAGCGGGACCTTTATCGCCTTGCCAAACGAAACGCCCGAACTGAAGGCGCGCTCGGGTGCGCGCGTCGAGCGGCTCGACGTGCTCGACCGCGCCGACCGACCGAGCCTGCAGGGCGGCATCGAGTCGAAGGTCTACACGCGGTGCGCGCTCGAATTGTCGTGGCCGATCGAGAACATGGGGCCGTCGCTGCCGAACCTGATGTCGACGATCGCAGGCAACCTGTTCGAGTTGCGTCAGGTATCGGGCTTGCGGCTGACCGGGCTCAGGCTGCCGCCGTCGTTTGCCAAAGCTTACCCGGGGCCTGCATTCGGCATCGAGGGCACGCGCAAGCTCGCCGGCGTCGAGCATGGTCCTTTGATCGGCACGATCATCAAGCCGAGCGTCGGGCTCTCGCCCGAAGAGACCGCGCAGCAGGTACGCGAACTGGTCGCGGGCGGCATCGACTTCATCAAGGACGACGAGCTGCAGGGCGATGGCCCGCATTGTCCGTTCGACGAGCGCGTGCGCGCGGTGATGCGCGTCGTGAACGAACACGCCGAGCGCACCGGCAAGAAGGCGATGGTCGCGTTCAACGTGACGGGCGACCTCGACCAGATGAAGCGGCGCCACGATCTCGTGATGGCCGAAGGGGGAACCTGCGTGATGGCGGTGCTCAATTCGATCGGCCTCGTCGGCATGCACGAACTGCGGCGCCACAGCCAGTTGCCGATCCATGCGCATCGCGCGGGCTGGGGGTATCTGTCGCGCAGTCCGGAGCTGGGCTGGGATTACGCGCCGTGGCAGATGCTCTGGCGTCTGGCGGGCGCCGATCACCTGCACGTGAACGGCCTGCGCAACAAGTTCAGCGAACCCGACGACAGCGTGATCGCCGCGGCGCGTTCGGTGCTCGCGCCGGTGATGCCGGAAGCGCCGATGCGCGCGATGCCGGTGTTCAGCTCCGGGCAAACCGGCTTGCAGGCCGCCGACACCTACGCGGCGATCGGTTGCGCGGACCTGATTCACACGGCGGGCGGCGGCATCTTCGGTCATCCGGGCGGCGTTGCGGCGGGCGTGGAGGCGTTGCGCGAAGCGTGGGTAGCCGCGATCGAGGGCGTGCCGCTCGAACGGCAGGCCGAGCGCAACGTTGCATTGAAGACCGCGTTGGGGTTCTGGAAATGAGCGCAACAACCTCGAACGACTGGCCCGCCGGATTGCTGCTCGCCTATTACGGCGACGATTTCACCGGCTCGACCGACGCAATGGAAGCGATGACCGCCGCCGGCGTGCCGACGCTGCTGTGTCTCGACACCCCGACCCCGGAACTGTTGGCACGCTTTCCGGAGGTGCGCTGCGTCGGGCTCGCGGGTTCGTCGCGCGGACGCAGCTCACAATGGATGGACGACGCATTGCCCGGCGCTTTCGCGAGCCTCGCCGCGCTGGGCGCGCCGATCCTGCAATACAAGGTGTGCTCGACGTTCGACTCGTCCCCGGAGATCGGCTCGATCGGCCGTGCGATCGACCTCGGCGTGAAGCACATGCCGGGCAAATGGTCGCCGATGATCGTCGGCGCGCCGCGCCTGAAGCGCTATCAGGCGTTTGGCAACCTGTTCGCCGCCGTCGATGGCGCGGGCTACCGGCTCGACCGTCACCCGACGATGTCGCGCCATCCGGTCACGCCGATGAACGAAGCCGACCTGCGCGTGCATTTGCGACAGCAGACAGCGCGGCGCATCGAGCTGATCGACATGGTGGAGTTGCGTACGCCCGAAGTGGACGCGAAGTGTCGCGCGTTGCAGGGCGACGATACACCCGTCGTCTTGATCGACGTGCTCGACGAAGAAACGCTCGCGGCGGCGGGGAAGCTTGTGTGGGAACAACGCGGCGAGGGCGTGTTCAGCGCGTCGTCGTCGGGGTTGCAATATGCGCTCGCCGCGCACTGGCGCTCAAAAGGCCATTTGCCGCAAACGCCCAGCCTTCCGACAGCAAAACCTGTTCAAGCGATTGCAGCCGTCAGCGGTAGTTGTTCGCCCGTCACCGCCGGGCAAATCCGCTGGGCCCGCGCGAGCGGCTTTCACGTTGAGCGTCTAAATTTGCGGCGCGCGCTCGACAGGCAGGCGGGCGATGCCGAGATCGAGCGTGCCGTCGGCATCGCAGCCGATGCCATCGGGCGGGGCCAGAGCGCGCTCGTGCACAGCGCGGAAGGCCCCGACGATCCAGCCGTCCTCGAATTCGATGCCACCGCGCGACAAGCCGGCCTGACGCGCCACGACGCCGCGCGCCGTGTCGGCGAGGCGCTCGCCGAAGTCATGCGGCGGCTGCTGGACCAGGTCGAGCTGTCGCGCGTCGTCGTCGCGGGCGGCGACAGTTCCGGCGAAGTAGCCAGTGCGCTCGGCATTTCCGCGCTGAGCGTGGCCGCCGGCCTCGCGCCAGGGTCGCCCCTGTGCCGGGCGTGGTCCGACCTGCCGCGCCGCAACGGACTCGAGATCGTGTTGAAGGGAGGACAAATCGGCGAGGCGTCGTTCTTCGGCTCGGTGCGTGCCGGGACGCTGATCTCTTGACAGTCGAGGTGACCGGCGCGCGCTTTTAGCGAACCGGAGTCTCGTGGTAAGGTCATCAGACCATTATCGTTAGCGCAGACCACACCATGGCTGAGATCATTCAGCGCCGGAAGCTTTACCAGGAAGTCCTCGACCGTCTGATGGACCGCATTCGCTCGGGCGAAATCGCGCCGGGCGCGCAGCTTCCCTCCGAGCGGGAGCTGATGGAAATCTACGGCGTCGGACGCCCGGCGATCCGCGAGGCGCTGCAGACGCTGGAGCGTTCCGGGATCGTCGAGATCGCGCATGGAGAGCGCGCGCGTGTCGTCGTGCCGACCGCCGAGCGGCTGATTGCGCAGATCGCGGGCGGCGCGATGCACCTGCTGCGCACGCAGCCGGACATGCTGGAGCACCTGAAGTCGGCGCGCATGTTCCTCGAAACGGGCACGGCGCGCATGGCCGCCGAGAACGCCAGCGAGGAGGACGTCGCGCGCCTGCAGTTGCGGGTCGCGCAGCAACGCGCTTCGATGGTCAAACTGGAAGAGTTCATCGAACGCGACATGGCGTTTCATCGGGAAATTGCCCACATCAGTGGCAATCCTATCTATCCGTCGATCGTCGAATCGCTCTTTCGTTGGGCGAGCGAATATTACCGGCCGCTGGTGCGCGCGCCCGGGGCCGAGGAGCTGACTTTGGCCGAGCATCAACGGATCGTCGATGCAATCGGACGCCGCGACGGCGACGGTGCCGCCGAAGCGATGCGCGCGCATCTGAGTCGCGCCAACGAGCTTTACAAGACGCTGATCCGCACTTGACTCAGGCGTGTATCGAACCGCGCACGAACGAGGGCCAACGAACCATTCGCGATGCGCGCCGGCTTCACTGAGCGAATTTCGTCATCTGCACGAGACTCTCGTTCATCTCGGCGACCAGCCATTTTTCCAGAACGGTGACGTCGGAGCGCGAACTCACATGCGGCGCGACCCACAGCACGAGTTCGCGGGGGCCTGGCACGAATCCGAACGGCGCGACCAGCTTGCCGGACAGCAGGTCGTTGATCACCAGCATCTGCGGGACGACCGCGACGCCGAGCCCGCACACCGCCGCCTGAATCAGCAGGTAGAAATGCTCGTACATGCCGTGCCTCGTCCCGTTCGACGAAGCGCTGCCCGATGCCTCGAACCAGTCATCCCACGCTTGCGTGCGCGTGCGGGTCAAGAGCAATTGCGCGCGCTCGAGATCCACCGGCGCCTTAAGCGCGATGGACTCCGCATACGCCGGTGAGCACACCGGCCCGATCCATTCGGCGATGAGTTTGCGCGTGATGGCGTCCTTCGGCGGTTCGATGGTGCTGGTGCGGATCGCGACGCTGATCCGGTCGCGCACGAAGTCGATCTGATCGTAGTTCATGTTGAACTTCAGTTCGGTCTGCGGATAGCGTTCATGAAATCCGGCGATGCGCGGAATCAGCCAGTACATCATGATCGATGCCGAACACGAGAGCGTCAAAGGCTCCGGCTTCAACTGTTCGATGCTCGCCTCGATGAGGTTGAACGCTGTCGACAGACCTTCAGCGAGCCGCGAGCCTTCGGGCGTCGGGTCCGACGAGTGCGCCGAGCGCTGCAGCAAGGTCACGCCGAGTATTTCCTCCAGGGACTTGACCTGCCGGCTGATCGCGCCGTGAGTGACGCACAGTTCCTGCGCCGCGAGGGTCATGCTGCGCAAGCGCGCGGTGGCTTCGAATGCGCGCAGCGCATTCAGCGAAGGGCGGGACGTATGCATCGATTGTTCCTCGGGAAAACCTCACCTCGTTCGACGGGCACTCACGCGCGTCTACTATACATCGGCCGTGTGAGATTTAATCACATCTCGGCGAGAACAGATCGATTGTGATGGCTTGTGCGACTACGTAGAGTGAGTTCAGACAAGACAGAAAAATCACAACGGCCGTCTGCTGCAGGCGACCTCTGGTTTCGCGTCAGATGGCGCACGAAGACCGACTTTCTGACTGCACGCGCTGGCTTCTGCGTCTTGCATCCGATCGACGGCGTTGCTGGCGCCCCTGCATGCGTGACTCATTGTGACGGCTCGATGTCCGGATGCGTCCGTCCGAATTCATTGCGACCTGGATTGTCACGGCTTGTTCACTTGCGACATCGGCGGTCATGCCATACGGCCAGGGCAATTCCAGCGGCCTTGAATAAGGGTTTTGGGCTTTCGATGCCAAGAAATTCTTGGGTGGCGGTTGAGCGTCGCACGCGCGCTTTTTGCGCAGACGAATGCTTCTTGCGTAGACAAAGCGCGGCTGCCCGCACTTTCTCCGGGTCTATCCGAGCCAACTGACGCCCATTGCCAGGACGGTTGCCGACATCACGATCGTCGCCGCCCAGCCAAGGACACGCAGCGGCATGGGGAGCGTAAAACCGCCCATGATGGCCGAGCGCATCGACAGATGCATCATGACGATCATCACGGGAACGGCGACCACGCCGTTCAGGACCGCACTCCAGTAGAGCGCCTTGACGGGATCGATCGATGTGAAGTTCAGCCCGACGCCGATCAGGCTCGCCGCCGCAATGACCGCATAAAACGCCTTGGCCTGAAATGGCTGGCGCGCAAGCCCGACACGCCAGCTGAACAGCTCGCCCACGGCGTAGGCCGCCGATCCGGCCAGGACGGGAAGTGTCAACAGGCCGGTGCCGATGATGCCGGCAGCGAAAATGACGAACGTGAAGCGACCGGCGATCGCCCGTAGCGCCTCGGCCGCTTCCGCCGAGGTTTCGATGTTGGTGACACCGTGTGCGTGAAGCGTCGTCGCCGTGGTGATGACGATAAAGAACGCGATGGCATTCGACAGCGCCATGCCGAGATAGGTATCGATGCGGATACGGGCAAACTCCGACGGCGCTTGTTCCGGTGCGACGAAGAGGGCGAGGGCGCCCGGCCGCTCCTTCTCGTCTTCGACCTCCTGTTCAGCCTGCCAGAAGAACAGGTAGGGACTGATCGTGGTGCCCATGACGGCGACAATCGCGATCACATAATCCGGCTTGATGGAAAACTGCGGCCAGACGACGGCCCAGCCGACCGTGGCCCACGGCACATCGACGACAAACGCGCAAATCACGTAGCTGAAAAGCGACAGGCAAAGCCATTTGAGAATCGACACGTAGCGTGCATAGCGGGTGAAGATTTCCAGTCCTGCGGACAACAGACCGAACAGACACACGTAGAGCAGGGCCGGTCCGGCGATCAGCAGTTTGAGAGCGGCGCCCATCGCGCCGAGATCGGCCCCGAGATTGATGATGTTCGCGATCAGCAACAAGCTGACGATCCCTGTGGAAAGCCATGGCGAATAGTGGCGACGGAGATTGCCGGCGATGCCGTATCCGGTCACGCGGCCGATGCGCGCGCTGATCTCCTGAATCGCCGCCATGAGCGGATAGCTGAACAACAGGGTCCAGGCGAGGCCGTAGCCGAATTGCGCTCCGACCTGCGAGTAAGTCGCGATGCCGCTCGGGTCGTCGTCCGAGGCGCCGGTGATCAGGCCCGGTCCCATGACTTCAAGCAGCTTCGGGCGATCGGGTTGTTTCACAGGATCAGGCGCAAGTGTGTTCATTTCAAATGCTCCTGATACTCGAGGCGGACGTCGACCGTAGCACCCGGGCGGGCGCAGCCTGACGTAGCGTACATGGGACCGAGGACGAACTCACGCGAGCGAGTCGGCACGGAGATTCGAACGCCATGCCGCGCGTTCGGGAAGGGTGCGCGTGCTTGCGACGCAAGTCGGTACGGTGGCGTACCGGATGTCCGGACGCTGGCGGCCGGACCCTCTTGCCTGAACGTATCCGCGCGGCAACCGGCGAACAAGCGCGAAGGGCTTGGCGCGCCGCGCCATCGCTCTGGATAACTTGGCTTGCAAGCAAATCGACAGTGCCAGTGCACGACGCGCGAAACTCCGGTCGGGTGAGCGGTTGTGTTACCGGAAAGTCGAGTAGCATCGGAAAGCGGTATCCCCTTGCGGATGCCATTTCCACGAGGGAATCTTCGATGCCTGGAAGCCCTCCATCTGAGGTTTGCGTCACGCAACCGACGTCCGGGAACCCGGAAGCGCCTCTGACTGGATCGCCGGCGCCGCGCGGTGAAATGGTCGTGGTCGGTATCGGCGCCTCCGCGGGCGGGCTCGAGGCATGCCAAAAGCTTCTCGAAGCCCTGCCGCCTCGAACCGGCAGGGCATGGATTCTCGTGCAGCACCTCGATCCGACGCACGAAAGCATGATGGCCCAGTTGCTCGCGGCGCACACGAGCATGATCGTGTGCGAGGCCGCGGAAGGCATGTTGCTCGAACCGGAGCACCTCTACGTCATTGTTCCGGACGCGTATTTGTCGGTTGCGCAGGGCGTGCTGCGTCTCACGCGGCCGCAGGCCCGGCACGGTGCGCGACTGCCGTTCGACTATCTGCTGCATTCCCTGGCGCAGGAATACGGCGACCGCGCCGCCTGCGTGATCCTGTCCGGGACCGGCGCGGATGGCAGCCTGGGGCTGATGAGCGTCAAGGCGCGCGGGGGTCTCGTCATCGCGCAGGACCCGGACGAAGCGGCCTACGGCGGCATGCCGCGCAGCGCGATACAAACAAACGCGGTCGACCTCGTGCTCCCCGTGGAGCGGATTCCCGCCTCGCTCCTGCCCCATCGCGATCGCAGTTGCGCGCAGAGCGCCAGGACCGACGTTCCAGCGGAACGCGCCGCAGGCCACTGCGAACCCGCGTGGCTCGGCGAGATCATCGAACTCCTGCTGACGAGAACGGCGTACGACTTCACGCTGTACAAGCACGGCACGCTGCGGCGCCGTGTCGAGCGGCGGCGCGCGATGGCCGGGATCGAGGCTGGCGACATGGACCGCTATCTCGCCATACTCCGCGATGATGCCGGCGAACTCGATCTGCTGGCGAAGGATTTGTTGATCAACGTGACGCGGTTCTTTCGCGACCCGGAGGTGTTCGACTTCCTCGCCGAGCGCATCGTCCCCGATCTGATCGGCCACGCGTCGCCTGGTCACGCGATACGCGTGTGGGTGGCCGCCTGCAGCACCGGCGAGGAGACCTATTCCCTTGCGATGCTGTTGCGCGAGAAGATGGCGTCGGCCGCTTGCAACATCGAGCTTCAAGTGTTCGCGTCGGACATCGACGCCGACGCCGTCGCGAGCGCACGCGAAGGTCTCTACCCTGCGACCATCGAGGCTGACGTTTCGCCAGCGCGCCTTGCGCGATTCTTTTCCAGGGAGGAGCGCGGATATCGGGTGCTGCCCGAGCTGAGGGCATCGATTGTGTTCACCGTCCACGACGTATTGGTGAACCCGCCGTTTTCCCAGCTCGATCTGGTGTCGTGCCGCAACCTGCTGATCTACCTGAATCCCGAGGCTCAGGCCAAAGTGGTCTCGCAGTTCGATTTCGCGTTGCGCGACGGGGGCGTGCTCCTCATCGGCAATGCCGAGACGCTTCTGAACGCGGACGCCCGCTTTGAGATCATCTCGAGGCTGGAACGGGTCTACCGCCATATCGCCCGCCACCACTCGCGACACGCGGCTCTTTCGGTGAACCTCGGCGACGGCGCGCGTTTGCTGCCGCAACCGGGTCCACGACTGGGGCCAGCGCGGCGGTCGAGCGTCGCCGAGGTGGCGCGCAGCCGCTTGCTCGACACCTACGCACCGGCCGCCGTGCTGGTCAACCGGAATCACGAATGCCTGTATTTCTTCGGCTCGACCGCCCCGTATCTGCACGTGCCAGCGGGCCAGCCGACTCACGATGTGCTCGCCCTTGCGCCAAAGGACCTGCGGACGAGACTTCGTTCCGCGATCCAGCGCGCGACCCGGACGAACGCGCGGGTGGTGGCTGCGGGCGGCACGGTGAACGAGGCGGGTCATGCGGTGCCCTTCGACCTCGACCTGCAGCCCTTGTCGAGCGACGGCGAAGACCTTCTGCTAATCTGCTTCGTCGCGGCGCCGCGCGGCGGCGAGCCGCATCCCGCTTCGATCGCGCCTCACGACTTGCCGCGCGTCACGGCGCTCGAACATGAACTCGAAGCGACCAAGACAGAACTGGAGGACGCGATTCGCAGCCTGGAAATCTCGGGCGAAGACCAGAAAGCCATCAACGAAGAGGCCCTGTCGATCAATGAGGAATACCAGTCCACCAATGAAGAACTGCTGACGTCGAAGGAAGAACTGCAGTCGCTCAATGAGGAACTGACGGCGCTCAACGGCCAGCTTCAGGAAACGCTCGAGCGCCAGCGCACGACCTCGAACGACCTGCAAAACGTCTTGTACAGCACCAACGTCGCGACGCTTTTTCTCGACACGCACCTGAACATCCGCTTCTTCACCCCGGCCACCCGGCTCTTTTTCAGCGTGATTCCTGGCGATATCGGCCGGCCTCTCGCGGACTTGAGTTCGCTCGCGTCCGACCGCAACCTGCTCGCCGACGCCCGCACCGTGCTGCAAACGTCCACGCTGGTCGAGCGGGAGATCGAGGCGCAGAGCGGTATCTGGTTCATTCGCCGCATCCTGCCTTATCGCACCGACGACAACGGCGTGGAGGGTGTCGTCATCACGTTCACCGACGTCACCGAACGCAAGCTCGCCGCGAAGGCGCTGGAAGCCGCGAAGCTCCACGCCGACCAGGCGAATACGGCAAAGTCGCGCTTTCTTGCCGCCGCGAGCCACGACCTTCGCCAGCCGCTTCAGACACTTGCATTGCTGCAGGGGGCGCTGGCAAAGATGGTCGAAGGCGACGACGCGCAAAGCCTCATCGCGCGCCTCGACCAGACGCTGGGCGCGATGTCGGGCATGCTCAACACGCTGCTCGACATCAACCAGATCGAGTCCGGGACGGTTCGTGCGGAGCGGGTGCGTTTCTCCATCGCCGATCTGCTCGATCGCATGAGGGATGAGTTCAGCTATCACGCCGAAGCCCACGGCCTCGGCTTGCGCGTCGCGCCGTGCGGGCTTGACGTGCAAAGCGATCCGCGCCTGCTCGCGCAAGTCATCCGCAACCTGCTGTCGAACGCGTTGAAATATACGCGGCGCGGCAAGGTGCTGCTCGGCTGCCGTCGACGCGCTCACATGCTGCGCATCGAGATCTGGGATACGGGTGTCGGCATTCCCGGCGAAGAGCTCGAGGCGATCTTCCACGAATATCACCAGCTCGATAACGCGGCACGCGAACGCAGCCGGGGACTGGGGCTGGGATTGTCCATCGCGCAACGGCTTGCCGAACTTCTGGGAAGCCGTATCAGCGTGCGCTCGCATCCCGGCAAGGGCTCGGTCTTCGCGATCGAGGTCGCGCTTGCCGGGACCGAGGCACGCGCGGTTGCGGCCGGCGAGAGTCCGAAAGACACGAGCGGACCCACGCACGCCGCGCGTCGCTCCGGCTCGATTCTGGTGATCGAGGACGACCCCGACGTGAGCGACCTGATCGTCCGCCTGCTTGACGACGAAGGTCATCGCACCGTGCGGGCGTCGAGCGGCACCGAGGTGCTCGCGCGCGTGGCGCGCGGCATGCGATGCCCTGATCTGATTCTTGCCGACTACAACCTCCCGCAGGGCATGAATGGTCTCGAACTCGCCACGAAACTGCGCGAGACCTTCCAGTGTGACATTCCTGCCATCATCCTGACCGGCGACATATCGACCGCGACGTGGTTCGCCGTCGCGCGGCAACCCTTCCTGCAACTCAACAAGCCGGTCAAGGCCCTTGAACTCCTGAGCGCGATCGAGTCGCTTTTGGCGGTGGCGCCGGCGGCGACTGGTGTGCACGCCCCGGCAGCAGGATCGCTCATCGAAACCGGAAACGCCCGCGAGGACCCTGCTCTCGTCTATGTAGTCGACGACGACCGGTACATCCGCGACGGGGTGCGCGCGATTCTCGAAGGCGAGGGCCAAACGGTGGAGGATTTCGATTCGTGTGAAGCGTTTCTCGAAGCCTATCGACCCGGGCGGGACGCCTGTCTGCTGATCGATGCCTATCTGCCCGGCATGAGCGGGCTCGATTTGCTGCAGCGTCTGAGGGACGCGGGCGACCGCCTGCCCGCGATCATGGTGACGGGCAACAGCGACGTGCGCGTGGCAGTCCAGGCGATGAAGGCCGGCGCCTCGGACTTCATCGAAAAGCCGATCGGACCGGCCGAATTGATCGAGAGTGTCGGGCGGGCATTCGAGCAGTCGATGGATTCGCACAAGCTGGCCGCATGGCGGGACGCGGCCGCGCGTCACATCGCGGATCTCACGCCGCGTCAGCGGCAGATCATGGAACTGGTGCTCGCCGGCCGTCCGAGCAAGATCATTGCCGCCGATCTCGGCATCAGCCAGCGCACGGTTGAAAATCATCGCGCGTCGATCATGAAAAAGACCGGTTCCAGGTCGTTGCCGGCGCTGACTCGTCTCGCGCTTGCGGCCGCTTCGAAGGAGGGTCGCTAGCGCTTGGGGGGACGTTACACCGTTTGATGCGCTCTGGCTTTCATGAAACTTGTTTTGGTTTTGGTCTATTTGCTCTGCCCCTGTCCGGGGCGGGACTCACTTTCTTTGCTGCTGCAAAGAAAGTAAGCAAAGAAAGCAGCTTTCCAACGCCAATCCTTGCCATGCGCCTCCAGACCGCTCCCTCGGAGTGGTCCAACCGGGGGAGTGTCCTTAGCGGGGTTTCATCGTTGTTGGCATGTAGAAAAGGCGCGCACGTCGCACCGCTACACGGAGTGGATCAGCAGTCATTCATCCGTCCTGGCACTTCGTGCGCTTCATGTCGAAGCCGCTCTCGATGAGCTTGCGCACTGCTGCATCGGCTTCCCGATGATCGTTGAAGGTGGCGATCACAACATCGTTTCCATTCATTTTGCTTCTCCGTTGAAGGCGTGGCAGATGCATCGATCGTAGCGACGACGAGCGCCGC
Organism: Caballeronia choica; assembly: GCF_001544535.1. Classification (GTDB taxonomy): domain Bacteria; phylum Pseudomonadota; class Gammaproteobacteria; order Burkholderiales; family Burkholderiaceae; genus Caballeronia; species Caballeronia choica. The sequence goes on from NZ_FCON02000006.1 coordinate 145,721, forward strand.
TGGGCAGCCTCGGAAACGACTCAGCGTTTTGCGAAGCGGCGGACTCGGTTTCCCGTGCCGGCTGCAAGGCTGACCGAC
>NZ_FCON02000007.1 GCF_001544535.1 Caballeronia choica
GAATGAGCCGCTTCTGACTTACGATGTCGGTCGGCTAGCTCAATAAAGTTCGCCGAGGGTTCTTCTGCGTGAAGCTCGTTGCTTGTCGTACCGAGATCTGAAATTATGGCGATATTTGTTGCCGCAGAGCGACCAAGACCGAGCCCACAGGTTGCTAAGATGTCATTGCTCATACGGCTCCCGAGTGATCGTTTGATTGCTTTCACGTCGCTGGACTCGTCGCTCTTAATCGTAGCTCACAGCGCGCTCCAGCGAGACCTTTTTCCTTCTCTGGTCGCTGGGCGCGCGGATTCATATCCGGCATCATGTTTTTGACAGATAACGTCGATTTCGGTAGTTCGTCGCGGGAACTGGTTAGCCCCAGGAGCCGCTGATCGCGAGCGCTCGGAGCTGCCCGTTCAGCACCGCGCAGTGTCCGCACTTAACGCGCCGCATCTTCCCGCTTAACATGTCATGCTGCACGCGCACAATGGCGTCGGATTTCGACAGTGAAGGTTCCGACCCATACGCCTTGAACAGACCAATGGCAAGTTGCTTGTCCGACTGCGATCCGACCGCCCACTGCATAACGAGCCGCCGCGTTGTCGGACCCCACCCGACGCGGCGTACCGGAGCAGTTGATGCGCGCCGACGCGTCCGTCACGCGACTCGCCGAGCGATTCCACATGACCCTGACGGGCATGAGGAAGCACATCGGCGTACTGGAACAGGCGCAGTTCGTCACCACGGAGAAGGTGGGACGCGTGCGGACCTGCAAGCTTGGCTCGCGCCGTTTCGAGGAAGAGTTGGCCTGGATCGAGAACTACCGCCGGCTGTGGGCCGCGCGCTTCGACGCGCTGGACACGGTCGTCGAGGAACTTAAACGCAAGGAGAAACTTGATGGTCGCAAGAAGAGAGAATGAGCCCACCCCCCTTAGCAACCGGACGAAGTCGGAACGGAAGTCCGAACGCGAGGTGGTCATCACGCGAACCTTCGACGCCCCGGCGCGGCTCGTGTTCGAAGCGTGGACCACGCCCGAGCTGTTCAAACGGTGGTGGGTGCCGAAGTCGAGTGGCGCGACACTGCTTTCATGCGAACAGGATGTGCGTGTCGGCGGCAGCTACCGCCTGGAGTTCGCTCACCCCAAGGCCACGGCGCCCATGGCGTTCTTCGGCAGGTACCTCGAAGTGGTGCCGAATGCCCGCCTCGTCTGGACCAACGAGGAAAGCAAGGACGGTGCCGTCACGACGGTGACGTTCGAGGAGAAGGATGGCAAGACGCTGCTGGTGATGCGCGAGCTCTATCCGTCGAAGGAAGCGCTCGACGTCGCCATCGAGGGGATGGACGAGGCGATGCCGGAGACGTTCGGGCAGCTAGACGAATTCCTGATTGCCCGCGACGCGGACGCGGAACGGACCTGAACGGCGTCGCATCGGTCTTCGAAGGCTCGGTGAATCCGCTCGCACATGGCGCCCTCGTTCTTCTTTTGGTACGACTCCGCCTGCACGCCAAGCTCGGCGCCAAGAGCCTCCAGGCGGGCATCGATTTCGGCCAGCGTGATCGTGCCCCTGCACCGGGTCGCGCTTACCGAACATACTGTGGTTGATACCGAGAAGCATCAGGATTTTTTCATTCACAGCTCCATTGCACGCTTAGTCCAACGGCACGGTAAGCCGATTGATCACGGTCCGCGTCTCGGGCCGCACGCCGCGCCACCAGTCGAAGGCTTCCGCGGCCTGTTCCACCAGCATGCCCACGCCGTCCGCGATGGTTCGTACGCCCGCATTGCGTGCGAGCCGCAGGAAAGGCGTCAATCGCTTACCGTAAGCGAGTTCGTAGGCAGCCCCTTCCGGGCTGAAGACGCTTGGCGGAACCGATGGCAGTTCGCCGGTGAGACTGGCCGAGGTCGCGTTGACCACCAGATCGAAGCGTCCCATCGCTTCGAGATCGCCGTAGGCGCAAGCGAGCAGGGGACCGCGTCCGCTGATCTTGGCTGCGAGCGCCTTCGCTTTCCCGACATCGCGATTGACGAGGACCATTTCCGCCGGCCCCGCCGCCAGGAACGGCAGCAACGCCCCGCGCGCGGCGCCGCCTGCGCCAAGCATCAGCACCCGCTTGCCAGCCATCGGCAAACCGAGATTCACTTCAATGTCGCGAACGAGCCCGATCCCGTCGAAGTTCTCGGCGATGATGAGGGCGCCGTCGAATTTCATCGCGTTGACGGCGCCCGCGAGTTCGGCGCGCTCGCTGCGTTCGTCGGCCATCGCGAACGCCTTCAGCTTGAACGGCGCGGTCACGTTCATTCCTTTGCCGCCGTTGGCCATGAAAGCGCGCACGGTCTCAGCGAACGCGTCCTGCGGCTCCAGTGGACCTTCGATCGCCGTGTACGACATGTCCTGCTGTGTCTCTTCTGCAAAGAGGCCATGAATCAGTGGAGATTTCGTGTGTCCGATCGGGTTGCCGATCACTGCGTACAGGTCGCTCATCATGGCCTCACTTTCGAGTACAGCACACCGTCGGTTTGCATCGCGTCGATTTCGGCCGCATCGAATCCCAGCGACTGCGCGACTTCCGCGTTGTGCTGGCCGAGGTCCGGGCCGACTTCGCGGATGGTCGTGTCGCAGTCGGAGAAGCGGAACGGCAGGTTCGGCAGGCGCAAGGTTCCGAAGCGCGGATGCTCCTGCTCGACCACCATGCCCCGCGCGATGATCTGTGGATCGGCGAGCACTTCGTCGATGCGCTGCACCTTGGCGCAAGGCACGTCGATGCTGTCGAGCAGTTCGAGCACCTGCGCAACCGGACGCGCTGCAACCCAGGGCTTCACCACCGACAGAATGTCCAGTCGATTCGCATTGCGCCCGTTGAGGGTATGAAACCGCGTGTCCGTGCCGAATCCCGCCGGGCCGCCCTGCGTCTCGACCAAAGCAGCGAAACGCTTCCACGCTTCGTCCACTTGTGCCGCGATCACGAGGTCGCCATCGGACGCACGGAACACGCCGTAGAGCGTCGATGTCGGCATGTCATGACCGGTCTGCTCAGGGACGATCCCCTGCGTCGTATAGCACTGCACCGCGTATTCGTGCATCGAAACGAGCGTGTCGTACAGCGCCATGTCGATATGCTGGCCCCGGCCGCTCTTTATCCGGCCGAGCAGCGCAGCGTTGACCGCCGCGACCGCGTGAATGCCTGTGTACATGTCGCCGAGGGAGATGCGCATCAAGGGCGGCGGCTCACCCGGCATGCCGATCATTTGCATGATCCCGCTCTTCGCTTCGGCGATCAGGCCGAAGCCGGCGCGATGCGCATCGGGTCCAGTGTGGCCGTATGCCGAGATCGAGCAGTAGACGAGACCCGGATTGCGCGCGGACAGTTCGTCGTAACCGAGCCCGAGCTTCTTCAGTGCACCCGGCCGATAGTTCTCGACGAACACATCCGCCGAGTCGCACAGCCGCTGCATGAACTCCTTGCCGCGCGGGTCGCGCATATTGACGCTGACGCCGCGCTTGCCCATGTTGAGTTGCAGGAAGTAGGCGCTCTGCTCATCGTCGAGCACGGTGGCGTGCTGACGGCCCGCGTCGCCGCTGCCGGGACGTTCGACCTTGATGACTTCGGCGCCGAGCGCCGCAAGACAACGCCCGACATACGGGCCGGCGAGGAAGTGGCTATAGTCGACGACGCGAATTCCTTCGAGAGGACGTGCTTGCATCAGAATGCTCCCGGTCGGCGCGGCACCATCAGACGATGCTCGCCATGCTGGACGACCTGGCCGTGCTGGTTTATCAGCTCGGAGGGCAGCACGACGATGCCCCAGTCGGGACGGCTCTTGCTCGCGCGCATCGAGCCGACGCGGAATTTCACGTGCAGTACGTCGTTCACCTTGATCGGCAGATTGAAATCCCATGTCCAGCCGAGCGACATGCCCGGCAGGAAGCGGTATGCGCTTTGTGTCTTGAGACCGTCGGCGATGGACAAGCCAAAGAGACCGTGTGCGACGATCGAACCGAAGTGGCTCGCGTCCGCGTAGTCCTCATCCACGTGCACCGGTGTGTGGTCGCCGGTGAGGTCGGCGTATGCCAGGATGCGTTCCTTGGTGACTGTGTAGGTCGGGCTCACGCACTCGTCGCCTTCGCTGGCGTCGTCCCAGTATTTATCGATGATCGTCATGTCATGCCTCCGCACGCGGGTTGATCGAAAGCGCCTGCGCGACGCACGAGGCGGGCTGTGCCTGGATCAGTTCGACGGCAAGCCCGTCCGGCAGGCAAATCCAGTTGCGTCCCTGCGGCATTTCGGTGACGTCATAGCGAAGCGCTGCGGCGAGCGCTGCTTCGAGGTCTTCGCACATCACGCCCAGATGTGCGAGCCGTCCTTCAGGACCCTCGTAGTCAGGCTTGTGAATAAATTGCAGACCGCCGAGGGTCCAGTACTGCCGGGGTTCGTCGACGGTGCCGTCCACTTCGCGCATCGTCATGCCGAGCACGTCTTCGAAGAAGCGGATGTGCCAATGGATGTCTTTCACCCAGATGGCGACGTGCTCCAGATAAGCCTTGTTCATGGGTTTGTCTCCTCGTTCTGTCTATCGGTCATGGCGCGCTCGATGCCCTTGATGCACGCAACCAGCGTCGCATTGACCGGAGTCGGCACGCCGAGCCGTTGACCCCAGCGCACGACCGCGCCGTTGATGAAATCGATCTCCGTGACCGAACCTTTCTCAAGGCTCTGCAGCATCGAGGTTTTGAACTCGGGCGAAAGACCCTCCGCCGCTAGCGTCCACGCCTGCTCCGCATTCGTCATGGACAGCCTGATGCCGGCCGCCTTTGCGGCAGCCATCGCTTCGGCTACGGCGGCCAGCGCGGTTTGCCTGAGGATCGGCTCCCCGTAAAGTTGCCCGTACGTGAGACGGGTGATGCCGGTCACTGCGCCCGTCGCGACGTTGATCAGCAACTTGTCCCACATCGTGCCGAGGATGTTGTCGCTCACGGTCGTCGTCAGGCCCGCCGCATTGAAGGCTTCGGCGATCGCCTGCACGCGGCCTGTGATTCGGCCATCGAGTTCACCGATGATGGTGAGCTTTCCTTTCACGCCGGACTGAATATGGCCCGGTCCGCGCAGCACGCCGCCGACGTACGTCTTGCCCGCCAGCACGCGTTCACGGCCGACGATCTCGCTGAGGACGTCTTCATGCCCGAGGCCGTTCTGCAACGACAGCACGACCGTGTCCGGCCCGATCAGATCGAGCGCGCTGCGCATCGCGGAATCGGTGTGGAAGGACTTGACCAGCACGATCACGAGATCCACGGGGCCGACTTCGGCGGCTTGCGTCGTCGCACGGACCTTGACCCGCCGGGAGCCCTCGGAATCGTCGACTTGCAGGCCATCGCGACACATCGCTTCGACATGCTCCGCGTAGCGGTCGATCAACCAGGTCTCGTGACCCTCTTGAGTCAGTGTCGAACCGATGGCGCAGCCCAGCGCGCCGGCCCCGACGAATGCGATCCTCATGTGCGTCTCCTCGATGTGTTGACGCAAAGATAAAAGCGGCTGCTCACCGTGGCAATGCAATGACTACAATAGGATCATTGCGTAAATCGAATAACGGCCATGACGACCAGCGAGCTACCCGACCTGAAGCTGCTGCAGCTTTTCGACCTGCTGTACGACACCCGCAGCGTCACGCGAGTGGCGGAGCAACTCGGGCAGAGCCAGCCGACGGTCAGTATCTGGCTCGGGCGTCTTCGCGAATTCCTGCAGGACCCCTTGTTCATACGGACGCCCGGCGGCATGGCGCCCACGCCGCAGGCCGACGCGTTGATCGGGCCGTGCCGCGAGATTTTGGAATCGTTGCGGCGTTTCGCTGCGTGGGAGATCGCTTTCGATCCCGCCACCGCAAAGCGACAATTCCGCATCTGCATGACCGATGCGAGCCACGTCACGCTTCTGCCTCGAATGCTGGCGCACATCCGTGCGCAGGCGCCAGGCATCCGTCTGGAGGTAGCGAGAATCGACGGAAACACCGAACGGGCGCTGGAGTCAGGCGAGGCCGACCTGGCAATCGGCCATGTGCCGTGGCTCGGCGGCGGGATTTATCAGCAGCAGTTGTATTCGCAGGACTGGATATGTCTGGCGAATCGGCACCACCCGCGCCTGCGCACACGCCTCTCGGTGAAGCAGTACCGCGCCGAGGGACACGTTGCGATCGCGGCAGGGACGGGCGCCCAATTGCTGGAGAAGGCGCTCTTGCGCGAGCAGATCAAGCGGGATGTCGTATTGGAGTTGCCGGGGTTTCTCGGGCTGGGTGCGATCATCCAGACAACCGACCTGATTGCGACGCTGCCGCGGCACATCGGCCAGACGCTGGCGAAGGTCAATGACCTGTCGATCCATCCCTGTCCGATACCCGTGGACGGCTTTGCCGTGCGCCAGCATTGGCACGCCAGGTATCACCACGAAGCGGGCAATCGCTGGCTGCGCGAATTGGTCGCTCAGTTGTTCAGCAGCTTGCGTTGACTGCCACGCCCTTGCGCAAAGCGAACTCCTTTATGTTCGGCTCGCCGTTGTCGGGCCATCTGTTGCGCTTTGACGGCATGCTCGGGTAGTGCCAATGCACGTGTCCGGCACGCGCATTCAGCTTCCATCGTGGAAACGGGACACCTGTAACGGCCCGTTGCCTACGTGAGTCAGCGCGCCCGACGGCACATGCCAGTGAGTGGCCTACTCCCATCCCTGATACCCGGCTGGCTGCCCCGAATTGCCGTAAGCGGCGGGATACCGCCGCCGCAATTCAGGCGGCGTGTACATCTCGTCATAGGCCGGATAGGCAGGCGGGCGGGCCATTATGATGACCTGCTGTGCCGCCGCTTGAGTGGGCGGCCGAGGTACGTAGGCGGACTGCGCGTCACCCGGTCGGTACCGAGCGGGCGGATACGGAGCGGGCGCGTACTGGTTATCCCGAACGGTGCGAGGCGGCGGGGGCGGCGGCGCGTATTCCCGCCCGGCGTACCCACCTGGCTCCTGAGACTCTGTTGACATCTGGTTATAGGCCGGCGCAGCCGCGTATTGCTCGGGCTGCTTCTGATAATGCCGAGGTTTCCGGTTCTGCGCTGCTTGAGCCGGCGGCGCCGCTTGAGTTTCTTGATCCACGGCGTATTGCGGTTCCTCATCGGCGTGCCGATATTGCGGCACCGACCGCTGAGCGTTCTGGAAATCGCGCCTCTGCGTCACCTGCTCGTCGTCATCATTGTCCAACTTTGCTTCCGGCAAGGCCGTCACGGCTCGGGTCGGAATCAGTATCGGAGGCTCGGACTCGGTGGCAAACAGCTTCGGCGGCGTGGTCCGCGTAGAAACCTGCTTCAGAGGCACAGGTTGCGCTTCAGCGCGCTTAGGCGGGGCAACCTGCACAGAAGCCTGTTTCAAAGACGCGACCGGCGCAGCGACCCGCCTCGGCGGCATAGACGCAACTTGCACGGGACCGTGCTTCAGCGGCACAGGCTCGGCCTGCGCAACGACCTGGGTGGACGGCGTGGCTCGCGCAGCAGCAACCCGCTTCGGCGATGTGACCGGCGCGGGTACCTGCTTCGCCGGAGCGACCGGCGCGGATAGTTGCCTCAGCGACGCGGCTTGCGCTACGACCCGCCTTGGAGGTGCAACCCGCTCGGCAACCGGCTTCGGCGATGCGGGCACGGCTGGCGCAGCAAGCTGCTTTTGCCGATGCTTCACCTCGTCACCCAAGGCCGCATAGGATTTCGAGTCTTCCTTGGCGCGCGCGTTATAGCCGATGAAATACGCGTAGCGCAGCTCTGCCAGGCGTGCCTGATTGTCAGATTTGGCGGAAACGCGTTCTTCGCCGGGATCGAGAGATGCGTCGACGGTCGAATCTTCGAAGGCCGAGGCCTTAGCATCAGCGGCACGGGCGGATTCTGGATGCAGCGCGCCGACAAAAGACATCAGCGCAGCGGCCAGCGCGACGGGCACTTTTTTTTCCATACTTTCACCTCGAAATTTCGTGCGAAAGACCGCGTTGGATTCTCCAATCTCCGGACCGGACTTTCAGTCGCGCTTCCGGCATATCGACTCTTTTTAGCATGTCTTTAAGGGCTCAGGATAGTGCTTCCGGGTATAACCTAGGCGAAAAACTGAATGCCGGACAACCTTGGCAAAACAGATGTCGTCGGTCCGGAGATCCTTGCCTGCTCCGGTGGCCATGGCACACGCATCAGTTCGCACCGCCGTCGGTGGAAAAGCTCGGCGTCGAGAACGCTCCGCAAGGCGTTCGCCACAGCATCGCAACCGGATCAGCAGATGGACTATCCGAACATCCGCGCCCATCCCGCACGAAGGCGTCGTGCGCGGTCTTCGAAGACATATGAGCCCGCCAGTGTCAGCAAACCCGATATCACACCCGTCAGGCCCGCTTCCGCAAAGGGGATACCGTAGTGATTCGCGTGCGAGTAGGCGTCGCCAAGCATTGTCAGGCAGCCGACGACCACCGCATTGCCGTATCGATTCGCGTAGAGCTTGGCCGCTGGCGTGAAGGTCAAGAGTACTGCCAGAATTCCGGTGGCGAAACCCGTTTGCATGGCAATCGTCCAGTGGGCAAGGCTCATGATATTGCCCCAACTCCCCGGCATGCATGTCATGCATGCGCTGGTCGGTTGCCAGAAACGTTGGATAAACAGCCTGATGCGATGCGTCCAATCACTTGACATCATGTATTCCCCATCGATGCTCATGTCCACTGGCGGCACAACCTGGCGTTGCCTTGAAGCTCTTTCAGGCCTGTGCCGGCCTTACAATTCAGGCAGCGGCTTCGAAAAGGTTCACATGACAGACATCGCTCTTTACCACGCCTGCCCGAGCGATGACAGTTCGCCAGCTCAAGGGCGAGCCTCAAGCACCAGATTGAAGGCCGTTTCATGCGCGCGCCGAAATCCGGTAAAGCCGCCTTTTGTCACGACCTCGCGCAAGCGTGCTTCACCGGCTTGAGCACCCAGTGCCATCTGGCCTTCCTGAGAAAGCGAAGCCGCCGTACAGATCATTGTCGATGCCGAATAGAAAACTCGCCCGACCGCGTTGAGATTGTCCTCCAGCCTGTCGTTTGCAAATGGTTCGACGATCATCCACGTACCGTCTGGTTTCAATGATCTCGCGACGTGCGCCGCCGCGCCGACGGGATCCCCCATATCGTGCAGACAATCGAAAAACGCGACCAGATCATAGTCGTTGCCGGGAAAGTCCTTCGCCGCGGCGATCTCGAACTTCACGCGATCCGAGACACCGGCCTCATTGGCCGATTCGCGCGCTCGCATTGGTTTTGAACTACTCCAAAAAAAGGCAGCACCTCGACAAGCTTGGAGCCTGCAGTTTTCAGCGATTGTGCAAAAAATTCACTTCCTCATGTCGTTAAAACTCCAGGAGCGCTCCGAACTGTCATCACGACATTTTGGTCGCTCAGAAGGAGGTTGTGAATGCCGTCAGCCACATCGGGCTGACAGCGAGCACGGCCGCTTCGATCTGTCGGTCAAGGCCCGTGAGCACCAGCACCCCGAGCACCGCGAACACGGTTCCAAGCGTCACCTTCGCGATCTTGCCAAACGAAAAAAGTGCCCCTCGAACGCGTTCGAGCGATGCCCTCGACACACCGCCGAGTATCATCAGCGGCAGCCCGGCTCCGAGCCCGAACAGGATCATCAGTAACGCGATATGACCGAGGTGCGTTCCTTGCGAGGCCAGCGTGGTCGCCGCGCCGAGCGTGGGTCCGACGCACGGACTCCAGACCAGCCCCAGCAGCAGTCCGATGCAGAACTGCCCGGCGAGTCCTTCGCCGCTAACACGGCCAAGCACATTCGTGCCGGCGCCGCTCAAACGCGATGTCATTTGCGCGAACACTTCCTGCAATCGCGGAACAAGCATCATCAGCCCGAACGCGATCATCAGCACAGCCGCCGCGCGCCGGAACGTCTCCGCGTCCAGTCCGAGCGACGCGCCGAGGGTCGCGAAGAAAATGCCGACGGCCGCGAACGACACGCCGAGTCCTGCCGCGAGCGCCACCGGGCCGAACCGATGCGTGGAGAGCGCGGACGCGGCCAGGATCGGCAGCAGCGGCAACACACACGGCGACAAACTGGACGCCGCGCCTGCCGCGAAGCCGATGGCATAAGTGCTGGCGCCGAAGTCCATCAGAGTGCCTTGTCGAATGTTTCCCGGATCGCGGGTTCCTGCGTCTGGCCTGTCGAGCGCGCGACTTCATGCCCCTTTTTGAACACCACGAACGTCGATTGCTGATTGACCTTCAGCGCCTTCTTGAGCGCTGTCTCCTTGTCAAAATCGGCGACGAAGATAGTGACTTGCTTCAGTTGCGGGTCGTCGGAAAGACGGTCGACGATGGGCTTCTGAACGCGGCAGGTTGGGCACCACGTGGCGTGCAGATATACGATCGTCGGTTTGCCCTCGGCTATATCGCGATCGAACTGCGCCTTGTCGTAGGGCTTCTGATCCGCCCACGCGCTCGACGCCATCGCGAGCAACAGCCACGCCATTCCTTGTTTGACCCTAAGTGCTTTCATTGGAACTCCATCATCCGGTTAGAGGCGGGCGAAGCCGGTACGGCATCGCCATATACGGATCGTAGGCTTTCGCCGTGGATTCCGCTGTCGATGCCGCTCATGTCACTTGATGCCGAACCAGTGGTCCAGAGACAGCTTGCCCGCACCGCGGCCAATGATGATCAGCAGCAGTCCCGCCCACGAAAGATGCGTCGGCCACGCGTCGGGATAGACGAACACTTCGATCACCGTCGTCATGCCGAGCAAGGCGAACGCCGAAAAGCGCGAGAACAGTCCGAGCACCAGCAGTATCGGGAACAGATGCTCGGCATAAGCAGCCATATGCACGGCGATCTCCGGTGGCACGAGTGGCAGCTTGTACTCCGTGCGAAAAAGCTCGTACGCGCCCGGCGTGATGGTCAGCAGTCCGCTGACCTTGGTTCTTCCGGAGAGGAAAAAGATCGCTGCGATGGCGAACCGCGCGACCAGCGACAGCAACGAACTGCTGACCAGTGCGTCAAGCATGGCGGCTGCGCGATTCCAGCGGTCCCGCAAGGTCGTTCGCGCGCTCGGCGCAGTGGTTCGGGTCGCTTCCATGTAAGTCTCCTTCGATCAGCGTTGCGTAGAAGAGGTGGTCGAGCGAAATGCGCCCGCCGTAATCAGGCTGCCGAGCAGTTGCGTGAAATCAAGGGACGGCTCGGCATCGAGCGCGGCATGGGCCGCTTCATCGAGCGTCTGCGATGCCGCGCATGCACCCAGGAACACGCAGCCGCCAGCGCTGATGGGTTGCCACATCACACGGCCTGCCGGACGCGTGAGCAACACGCCTTCGCCGGACCAGTCGAGTTCCGCCGGCATGTCGGTCGCTTCGCGGTTGCAACGCCAGATCGTGTACACCGGTTGTTGCGGGAACCATAGCCAGCGCACGGCCCTCCGTAACGGGAAGACCATTTGTCCGAGTACCTCCGATGCAAGACTGGCGATCGATGCCACGTCGAAGCCGGGCTCGTCGGCGGCGGTGTGCACGTCGGTCCATGCCAGATCGATCCGTGCGACGTTGCCGAGATACGGCAGTCGTCGTGCGTGCTCGAATGCGTCGAGGAACGCAGGAAAGTCCGCGCCGTAGTGAAGCAGCCGTGTATCCGTCGGCGGAGACTGGCGCACGTAACGTGCGGCGGCTGCGCGAAACCACTCCGTGCCGACAAGGCGCTCGACAGTGGGAAAGTTTGCGTGCAATGCATCGACGCAGCCCTTCACGACGGTATTCCGGTACACGGAAAATCCCGGCTGCGCGACGAGCGACGCAACGACTGCATGATGTGCGCGGGTGTCATAAAGCGCGTCGACGAACGCGTCCTGAAAGTGACCAAGCGACGTGGTCATTGCGCGACTCCGCAAACGTGAACGGCATCAAGCGTGGTTTGAGCGACGTTGCGTTCCGCGAGCATTGCGTGGAACGGCGGAATGTGATCGTCGCGTTCGATCAGCGTGGGCCGCGCGCCGATTGTTTCGATCAACCGCTCATACAACGACCAGACTTCAGGGACGATCGGTGCATCGTGCGAATCGATCAGCAATGGGCGCTCGCCCGCTGCATCGGTACTGTGCCCGGCAAGATGGATTTCCATGACGGCATCCGCTGGAAAGGCGTCGAGGTACGAACTGGCGTCGAAGCCGAGGTTATGGGCGCTGACGTATACGTTGTTCACGTCGAGCAGCAACCCGCATCCTGTTCTACGGCTGAGTTCGCGAAGGAAGTCGAGTTCGCTCCATTCGTGGCCGTCGAGTCGCAGATAGTGCGACGGGTTTTCGATTGCGATGCGCCGGCCGAGTACGTCCTGCGTCTGCGCGATGTTGCTGGCGATCCGCGCGAGCGCGACGCCGGTGCGCGGAAAAGGCAGCAGGTCGGGGTGATACTGGGCCCGCCATGCGGACCACGCGAGGTGCTCGGAAATCAGCGCAGGTTCGACGCGATCCGCGAGTGTCCTGAGCCGTTGCAGATGAGCCGTATCGGGCGGGCAGTCGGCCGCCAGCGACAGCGACACGCCATGCAGCGAAATGGGATGCCGGCTGCGGATCGCCTCGAGCCAGGCAAGCCGCGGGCCGCCGCCGACCATGTAGTTTTCCGGATGGACCTCGAACCACAGACCCTCTGCTGCGCATTCGTGAGCGGCCTGGTAGTGATCAGGTTTGAGGCCCAGACCGGCGCCCATGTCAGGTAGCGTCTTCATGATCGGCGCGCCCGGTGGAATTACGATTGCATCGGCGTGAGTGAGCCCGTGCCGTGCGGCGTCTTGATCGTGGTGCAGGTTCCGGTCGGCACGTTCTTCCACGAATTGCCCTGATAATCCATCTTCGATGTGCCTGCGCAAGTGGTGCCCGCGCCAGCCTTGCAGTCGTTGTGGCCGGCCATGGCAACGCCATAGCATTTTTCCATTGCACCAGCCGCGGGTTGTGCCTGTGCGAAAGCGCCGGTAGCGAGCGAAGCGAGTGCGAGAGCGGCGGCAGCGAGTTTAAGGTTGGTCATGACGATTTCTCCAGAGACTTCGTTTCAGGGTAGGGTGGAGCACGCACAAGGGTGACGAGGTAAGGCGTTGTGCTTGCGATCCGGAAGGTAATTCGACAATTCACGATTCCGGGTTACAGCCACTACAAGATTTTTTCGTAGTGTTCAGATCGACCGGTCGTTCAGGGTTTTTGCCTTCCACTGCCAGAACACATATGGAGGCATCAGCTTGATCGGGCGTCCGAGAGCTAATTCGCCCGGTGCGAATGCACGGTTACACGCGTCGAACAAAATTTTTGCGCATGATGAGGTACACGGTGATTCCGCGACTGCCGTCGGACTTTTTGCACGTCGTCATAGCAGCGTAGAATTCGCCAAAAAATAAATCACCCTTCGTGTAACCAAACCGCCCGATGGATCGAACTACCGTTGACGCGACGTTGCAGGATAAGGAGGCGCACCTTCGCGCGTTGTTCCTCAAAGGGGGCGATGGCGACGCGGTGGCGTACCGGCGATTCCTGTCTGAACTGGGCGCGCATCTTCGTGGCTTTCTCAGGCGACGCCTGCACAGCCAGCCTGGCGATGTGGAGGATCTCGTGCAGGAAGTATTGCTTGCGGTGCACAACGGCCGTCAGACGTACCGCCCGCAGGAACCGCTTACCGCGTGGGTGCATGCGATCGCCCGTTACAAGCTGACGGACTATTTTCGGGCGCGCGCTCGTCACGACGCGCTCAACGATCCGCTCGACGACGCGTTCGAACTGTTCGCCGCGCCCGATCTCGAACCTGCACAGGCGAAGCGCGATCTGGGCAAGCTGCTGGAACAGTTGCCCGAGCGCCAGCGTCTGCCGATCGTGCATGTGAAGCTGGAGGGCCTCTCCGTTTCGGAGACGGCACGCTTGACCGGGCTGTCGGAATCGGCGGTCAAGATCGGCGTGCATCGCGGACTGAAGGCCCTGGCTGCAAAGATTCGAGGAAGATGATGAAAACGGATGACTTCATATCAATGTTGGCCAACGGCGTCACGCCAGTGGACCGGCATACGCTCGCCAAACGATTCGGCGTCGCGATGTTGATCGGCGCGGCCGGGGCGACGCTTCTCGTTGCCGTGATCCTTGGCGTTCGCCCGGATCTCGTCGCCGTGGCCGCCACACCGATCTTCTGGGCAAAGATCGCGCTGCCGTTGCTGCTGATGATCGGCGCGCTCGTCACGTCGACTCGGCTCGCGAGGCCCGGCGTGGCGCCGGGCGGCGGCTGGCTGTTGATCGGCGTGCCAGTAGCGGCGGTGTGGGTCGCCACGCTCTATGTGCTGGCGTCGGCACCCGCTGACGAACGAATCGCGATGGCGCTCGGCAAGACCTGGCGCGTGTGTCCGTTCAACATCGCGATGCTGTCCGTCCCAGGGTTCATGGCCGTATTCTGGGCGCTCAAAGGACTGGCGCCGACCCGTCTCGCGATGACGGGTGCCATCGGCGGCCTCCTGGCCGGATCGACAGCCACGCTCGCTTACTGTCTGCACTGCCCGGAGATGGGCATCCCTTTTTGGGGCATCTGGTACGTGCTCGGCATGCTCGTACCGACAGTTATCGGCGCCTTGCTCGGGCCGCGCCTGCTGAGATGGTGAAGAGATGAGGACGTGAGAGCGCGCACCGTGGCGCGATAATCAAAGACGGTCGGGATCGCTATTGTCGAGCACGGCTACCCGATACCCCGCCGATCGATCGTGTCTGCCGGTAGCTCGCCGAGATACTGCTCGGTACGGACTACCTAGTCCTGGCTTGTGAAAACCGTCAGTACCCCCGTGTAGCCGTAAAGGTGACTCCGTGCGATCTCGCCGCCGGCGAAGAAGCCCACCAGCGGCACCTCGCCCAAGGCATCCCGGACCGTCTGCAGTTCCGCATGCCGCGCTCCAAAATGCGGCCCGCCGCGGCCCGAGCAACTGACATACAGGGCCCCAGACGGGTGCGTTGTCGTGCTGCCTTCCAGTTCTGCCCGGATTTCCGTCGCAATACGCACCAGATCTCGTCGGGCGGCCTCGGCATTGCGCGTGCAAAACGCCAGATGCATGCCTGGCTCGACCTGGTCCGCAATCGCCAATATCCGGTGCCTCGGATCGACGCCGACGAGGTGCCGCACGAACGTATCCGCGCCGAACTGTCCGGGCCACGTCGGCACATCCTCGGCACCGGTGCTCAAGCCCACCAGCGTGGTCGACAGGGCCTGAGACAACTCATCGAATGACAGGCCATCGTCGAGCCCAAGATCCTGCAACACGCAATCGAGAGCGGGCTTGCCGTCCAGCGTGACCACCAGATTGCGTTCGGCCCGGGTGATGGTACGCACCGGCCCGGCAGGCTGGCAGCCTTGCGTCACACGTGAGATCAGACCGACCTCGGGCCCGAACAGCACGCCGGACAACCCGCCAGTGAACACGCCGTCCGCGAGGTGGAGCGGCCGGTTTCGCGCCGAGGACAGGCCGCCGAAAAGATAGCCTGTAGCCGTGCGGGCACTCAGTTCCTGCAGCAATTCTTGCAAGTCTGGCGTGGTGCCTTCGGCATGGACCAGCGCAGTATGGGCGACGAACCCGGAGGATGGCGCAGGCAGGGGCTGCTGGCCCGAGAAGAGCCGAAACGACTCTCGCGGCAGCGGCGCGACCATCAGCGCCAGGGCCGGTTCGTCGATATATTCGACCCCGCTGGCGGCCACGCCGACGCCGATCGTACCAACCCAGGCGATGCCGGGGTAAGCGTGGTGCAGTTCATCGAGGATGGCCTCGGACGCGGATGCGTAATAGTCGCTCAGGTAACACCAGCCGAGCGTGAACGGTGCGGAGACACGTTGCTCTGCCGCACTGGCCGCCATCCGGGTTTGAAGTTGCCGCTGACAGTCGGCGAGCGCGACCCGCCAATCGGCGTGAGCAGCGTGAGCATGGATAAACGAATCGCGGTTCATGGTACAAACCTGTCGAAGACAACAATGCGCCCGTGACGACTTCGCCGTCGAAATGGCGGCTATGGGCAACCAATCGGTGTTTCAAGGCGTACTCATTGTGGGCTCGCACTCGAAAACAAAACGATGGTAGCACTCCGACCCGTTCGATTTGCGACAGAACCCGCAGCCGAGAGACTGGCGGCCGTGCGCAAAGCCTCCCAGGCCCTTGCCGCGGCCCGGACCGGGCGACAGCAGTCATCACGGATTGGCGTTCCGGGATAGAAGCGTTAATGTAGTAGGCATGGTCCCCGTCAAACAATGCCGCGAGTGCTTCATATGAAATGGACAGACACACGGCCAACCACCCCGGGTTACTACTGGTTGCGCTTCGTCGACGACCGATCGCCCCAACAAACCATCGCGGAAATCTCCGAGGTACCTGGCAATGGAAAGGGCGAATACGTCGTAATTCTGATGGGAGACGACTCCATCATGGAACTTGACGACGCGTTCTTCGATGGGGGGCTGTTCGCTGGACCGATCGAGCCACCGTTGATCGAGGACCGACCGTAGTCAGACCGACCGCCGGACGGGAAGCGCGGCCGATTGATGCTAACGTGCGAGACTATCGGTCCGAATGCCAACTCCGAGCCTGTCATGAGCCGTCTGGTGGTCGTATCAAACCGCACTTCCGATCCTCGCAAAACTGCGGCAGGAGGCCTCGCGGTGGCCCTCCGGGAAAGCCTTGAACAGACTGGCGGCGTATGGTTCGGCTGGAGCGGCAAACTTCGCGAAATGGTCGACGGGGGTACGGTCGACCAGAACGATCTTCACGTTCACACGACAGGGAATGTGACGCTGGCGACGTTCGACCTGAGCCCTGAGGATCACGACACCTATTACCTGGGCTATTCCAACGGCGTTCTGTGGCCAGTGTGTCACTACCGCCTGGACCTCGCGAATTTCGATACGCGCTTCGCAAAAGGTTACCGGCGGGTGAACCAGTTGTTCGCGCGCAAATTGCTGACACTGTTGAAGCCGGACGACATCATCTGGGTACACGACTATCACCTGATCCCGCTGGCTGCCGAGTTGCGTTCGGCGGGCTGCAACAATCGTATCGGTTTTTTCCTGCACATTCCGATGCCACCGCCGCTGATCATGGCGGCGATTCCCGAGCACGAATGGCTGATGCGCTCGCTCTTTGCTTACGATCTCGTCGGTTTTCAGGCGGAGTCCGATGTCACGCACTTCACACACTACGTCGAATCGGAGGCTCGAGCTGTCTGCCTGGGCCCCAATCACCTCCGCGCGTTCGACCGCACACTACAGGTCGGGGCCTATCCGATCGGCATCGATGTTGACGAGTTTGTCCGCCTCGCTCAAGCCAAGGAAGGGCGCGACATGTTTGCGCGCATGCGTGAAGAATACTCGCGACGGCGCTTACTTCTCGGCGTGGATCGACTCGATTACTCGAAAGGGCTGCCGCACAGGATTCACGCTTTCCGGCAATTGCTGGAGCGCTACCCGGAAAATCGCGACAGCGCGACGCTGATCCAGATCGCGTCGCCGAGCCGCGAGGATGTCGGCGCATACGATGATCTGCGCCGCGAGATGGACAGCCTGTGCGGAGCGATCAATGGCGACTTCGGGGAACTGGACTGGATGCCGGTTCGATACATCCATCGCAATGTGGCTCGCAAGCGGTTACCGGGGCTCTATCGCGCCAGTCGCGTCGCGTTGGTGACACCGTTGCGAGATGGCATGAACCTGGTGGCCAAGGAGTTCATCGCTGCTCAGGACCCAGCTGATCCGGGCATGCTGGTGCTTTCGCGTTTCGCCGGTGCCGCCGAGCAGTTGAAGGAAGCGCTGCTCGTCAACCCTTACGATACACAAGGCACAGCAGACGCCATTCAACGGGCATTAGTCATGCCGCTCGCTGAGCGCATCGATCGACATTCGGCACTCTTGAACCGGGTGCGCGAGCAGGACGTTCACTGGTGGTCCAGGACCTTTTTGAAGGCGCTTGCAGAGGTGGAGCCGGTTTTGGCGCAGATGAGTTGAGTTGGATGAATCTTCGGGCCAACGGACCTCAGATCAAGCGTCACGCAGCGTCGTGCCTCTATTTCAAGTGCATTAAGCGGGGTCGCTGACGTGCAGGGTCTCGGCGTATCGACGTATCGGCACAGCGCACTTCGCTTCAACCTTTAGCTATCGCGCCAGGAGTGCGGGCGTTCGGATCGTCGTATGGGTCGTGGTAGTTCCGCACGATCACCCACGGCAGATGCGCTGCACCCAGGCCCGCAGTGCCGTAGGTTATTGTGCGATGCTCAAAAGCGAGCGTTTCCGGGACGACAGCTCCCGAATGGCTTCTAGAGGCAGATCCAATCCTCAGCCATCCGGGCTGATCGCCAGGCTAATCCTCTCCCAATGCATGTCAGATCAATGGTGGGCACCGCCGCCCGCATCGTCCAGTTGCCGCAGCACGGCGTCGAGGTTG
Source organism: Caballeronia choica (assembly GCF_001544535.1). GTDB lineage: Bacteria > Pseudomonadota > Gammaproteobacteria > Burkholderiales > Burkholderiaceae > Caballeronia > Caballeronia choica. Next base: position 18,456 of record NZ_FCON02000007.1, read on the forward strand.
AACGAAGCCGGTTTCTGGCGCGGCGGAAAGGCCTTGAACGCTTCGATCTGTGATCCTACAACCGCTTGCATCCCGTATAGGAGATAAGCGTGCGATATCATCCAGTCGTAGTATGTGTTTGAGTTCTCATCGGCGCGCTCGAACGGATCCCGCCGAAGATTGAACATCTTTGGAATCCGCAGCCGAACGAAGGGTTCCGCCCAGCACGCCAACTGCTTGGCACGCTGTTCCAGCAGTACCATTTTCCAGTCACGCACACGGATTGCCATCACGTCGCCGTCGTCGCTGATATAGAAGAACGAATCGCGCGGGCTTTCTTTCACTTCCCCGGTCAGATAGGGGAGCATGTTGAAACCGTCCAGGTGAACCTTGTACGTTTTCTCGCCAGCTTTATGTCCCTTAAGCAGCTTTTCCTTCACATCCGGCTCGCCAGCTGCCGCGACTAAGGTGGTCATCCAGTCCTGGTGCGTGACGATCCCGTTAAGAACCGTGCCAGCAGGAATTTTCCCCGGCCACCGAACGAACGCTGGAACGCGCCAGCCCCCTTCCCAATTCGTATTCTTTTCAGACCGGAATGGGGTAATGCCAGCGTCTGGCCAGCTATTGAAGTGAGGGCCGTTATCAGTCGAGTACATGACGATGGTATCGTCGGCAATTCCCAATTCCTCAAGCTTTGCCAGCATCCTGCCGATGTTCTCGTCGTGCGCGACCATGACGTCGTTATATTCGCCCTGTCCGCTCTTGCCCTTGTGCTTTTCTGCACAGTGGGTCCGGAAATGCATCGCCGTCGTGTTGTACCAGAGGAAGAACGGTTTCCCGTCCTTATGCGCCTTGTCGATGAAAGCGGAGGCATGGGCGGTCGTCTCGTCGTCGATCGTTTCCATGCGCTTCCTGGTGAGCGCACCGGTATCTTCGATCTTCTGAGCGCCTTTGCCGTCGGACCAGCAATGGAGCACGCCCCTCGGACCGAAACGTTTCTTGAACGCCGGATCCTTGGGATAATCCGGATCCTCGGGCTCTTCTTCCGCATTCAGGTGATACAGGTTGCCAAAGAACTCGTCAAATCCATGCATGGTAGGCAAGAATTCATCCTTGTCGCCCAGATGGTTCTTGCCGAACTGCCCGGTGACATAACCCAGCGGCCTGAGCATCTCGGCGATCGTGGGGTCTTCGGCCGACAGGCCAACGTCGGCGCCCGGCATACCGACCTTGGTCAGTCCTGTCCGGATCGGATTCTGCCCGGTAATGAATGCTGCGCGTCCAGCCGTACAACTCTGCTGTGCATAGTAATCTGTGAACGCCACGCCCTCATTTGCAATGCGATCAATATTGGGCGTGCGATAACCCATCTGCCCACGGCTGTTGAAGCTGATGTTCCACCATCCGATATCATCGCCCCAAAGAATCAGGATATTCGGTTGCTTTGTCGCCATGATTGTTTCCACTCCTTTAAGATGACGCCCGGGTCATTGGGCAAGCCGGGCGAAGAGGCTGCATCAATCACCGAAGTGAGCCAGCGTGTCGCTCGCCGGTTCCTGCTCCGTGCAGGATGTCACGACCACCGACGTCTTTGGGCACCACGTTCCCATCATGAGGCGCTCCGCTCCTCACCGCTCGCCGGGTCAAACGGACGACGCGATGCGTTATTACCGTGGCAGAATTTGAATTTCCTGCCACTGCCGCATGGACAGGGTGCATAAGGACCGCGCCGTTTATCTTCGATTGCGGTCATCGCCATCACGTCAGATGGCGGCCGGCCATCACGAAGGAGTTTCGCCATCGTCTCCATCGCAGGGCGCGATTGGGTGAAGAACAACTCGAGACCGGAGCACAAATAGTTTTGCCCTGTCTCGCCGTCCCGTGAAAGCGCGAAGCGGTCCTTCGGACATCCGCCGTTACACAGCGCCCTCACTTCGCAACTCCTGCACTGGGCCGTAAGTGAGTCGCGCTTGTCCAGTCCAAACTTGCGCTGTTCGGGCGATGCCATGAGCTTGAGCATGTGCGTTTCGTGAATATTGCCTAGCAGATATCCGGGTTCGACAAAGTGGTCGCATGAATATAGATCGCCGTTGTACTCGAGGGCGGGGCCGAGGCCACAGGTCGGGGCGTGGATGCACAACAGATGGCGACCGAAGAAGGCCTCTAGCGTCACGTCGAACAATTGCACAAAGACGCGTCCGACGTCGTGGCGCACCCACTCCTCGAAGACATCCATAAGGAAGAGACCATATTGCTTCGCGCCGACTGAACGTTCAGTGACAAGATTGCCGGTCTGTGTATACAAAACGCGCTTGTGGCCCGCCCGTTCGCTCCAGCCCCGATTCGCGAGCTGGATCGTCTGTTCCGTTGCGCGCTCGATGATCGGGATAAACTGGATCCACCGTGCGCCGAGTTCATCGCGAAAGAAGCGATATATCGAGCGGCCGTAGTGCTGGTTGGCGGAGTTGACCGTGCACAGGATGTTGAACTCAACGCCATGCTTGCGTAGTAGATTCCACCCGCCCATGACCAGATCGAAGGTACCCTGCGCACGACGATCGACGCGAAAGGTGTCGTGAAGTTCACGCGGACCATCGACACTTAGCCCCACGAGAAAGTGATATTGCTTGAAGAACTCGCACCATTCGTCGTCGAGAAGAATGCCGTTGGTCTGAAACGTGTGTTTCACGGACTGTCCCGGCCTGCGGTACTTTTCGACTAGTTCGACCGCGTGCCTGAAGAATTCGACCTTCATTAGCGTGGGCTCTCCGCCTTGCCACGCTACGGTAACCTCTGGCGTGCGATGCGACTCCAGCAACTGGCGAATGTATGCTTCCAGCGTCGCCTGCGACATCCGGTGCTTTTCATTTGGATACAGCGCCTCTTTCGACAGGAAAAAGCAGTATTTGCAGTCGATGTTGCAGGTCGAGCCGCTTGGCTTGGCCAGCAGATGGAAGCATGGCGGCGCATCCGATATCGGGCTTTTGGCCGTTTGGGCATCGTCGATACTCGATGTTGAAGCGTGAGACAACAACGTGGCTTCCATCGCCGAGGTCCTCTCTGATCGTCAGAGTGCCAAAATATTGCCCGACGACACCGTCCGGGCGCCTCAACGCGTCAGAAGGGTCGTATCCGAAGGGAACGGTCGTATACACAAACGTGATTGGTATTTAAGGCAGTCAGCGTCTGGAAAGCAAACGTAATTTCGTGATTTCCGATTCAAGAGCGTTACGCGAACTTGGCGGTTCCAGATCACGAGACCCGTCCTCATGCCATTCCAGCGAGCGAGGCATCGAGTAGCCGCGCCGCAGCCATCCTTATGGAAGCAAATACATAACTGTGCTCGCGACCGAATCGAAGGAACTCCGCGCATGCTCGTGCAAGCGTTCATCCGACTGACTACGCACGCATGAGCCACGCCTTCCGGGCGGGAGATTCTCGCAATCGTGCGCTCCATGAACTAGATTAACGTTGACGCGTGCGGGCGCCTTGATTTCCGTTCGTGACAATACCGGGAATTTGCTGTTGCAACCCGGGGCCGACGAACCATCCGGAGAACGGTGTGGCTAATGTGGAAGCGCGCTCGTCGAACCAACTGGCGGAGGAGCGGACTGATCTCGCGACGACACGCACGCTGATGGCGGCCGACCGTACCTTGATGGCGTGGACCCGCACTGCGCTTTCGATGATCAGTTTTGGCTTCACAATCTACAAGGTACTCGAGGGATTTAGAGAAGCGGGCGTTCATCTGGCCCATCCGCATAGTCCTCGGACCATCGGGCTTTTTCTCACGGGATTGGGCACGGTCTCGATGGTGCTGGGAACGATCGAGTACTGGCGAATGATCGTCAGTCTGCGTGACTATCAGCCAGTGAGCGTCTGGCGGCCCACTTTTTTAGTTGCGTTGATCATGGCTTTTTCGGGCAGCTTTCTCTTTCTCAGCATCATCATAAGGTTGCTCTGAGCGCACGCGAGACCCCGGGTGCAGAAGTGGCCTTGCCAGGCCAGATCGTGGTTCAATGGACGTATCGGATAGATCGCATTCCGGATCACGTGGTCGCTGTACCGCTTGGAAAAGGTGCCAGTGTCGTGACTGAAGCCCTGATGATCCTGCTGAAGGTCTCCATTGTCGTGCTTATCGCGTGCGTCGGTGCGGGGACTTCACCTTCCGAGCTGACCTATCTATGGCGGCGCCCCGCGCTATTACTACGTTCCCTTGCAGCAATGTATCTGCTGGTTCCCCTGGTCGCGTTCGGACTTGTGCTGATCATGCCCATCGAGCGAGGGGTCAAAGCGGCGATGCTGGTGCTCGCAGTGTCGGCGGGAGCCCCACTGCTTCCCAGACGGCTCAAGAAACTGAAGAGCCAGCCATACATCTTTAGCTTGCTGATCACATCCTCGCTCGTCGCCATTGTCGCCGTGCCGCTGTGGGTGGCGTTGTTGGGCGCCTACTTTGACGTTAGGGTCGACCTACCCGTAAGCGCTGTCGTATCGGACATTGCTAAAACCATTCTGCTGCCGATTATGATCGGCATGGCGCTTCGCCTCATTCTCCCGGCCTGGTCGGAACGGCTGTCGGACCGGCTGATCAAGATTGCCGGTATTGTCCTGGCAGCGTCCGGCATCATCCTGCTAGTCGTACATAGGGAGCACCTGGTGGGTCTGAGCTGGCAAGGCGTGCTCGCGCTCGTGGGACTGATGGTTTTTGCGTTATTCATCGGTCAGCTTCTCGGCGGACCCAACCCAAGTGACCGAACCGCGCTGGCGATCGCCTGCGCAACCCGGCACGTCGGCATTGCGCTGATCGTCGCAACGGAGTTTGACGGCGTAAGAACAGCCGTACTGGTTGTTGCGTACTTCGTCACTGCTTTCATCGTTTCGAGCCTTTATCTGACCTGGCGACGACGATAGCTTGCCATGGCAAGCAAGCCACTCAAGGCTTCACAGGTGACCACGAGCCGTCGGGATCGAATGACCCGAGCCGTGACGCAATGCGCGCGGTTTGTGGTCCGAGGTTTTTCTGGTAAAGCTGGCCTTCGTCGTTGACGAGGAATGTCATCACACCCGTCGCGCCGTACGAGACTGGCCATGCCACGAGTGAGCATCCGTCGACGAGCACGCCGTCGCGCTCGTAGCTCTTGCGGCCGCCATTCGCGTGCACGCCTTGCGTCGTGAGAATCCGATAGTGATAGCCGTGGTAGCCGCCCGCAGGCGCACCGTTGCCTTGTTGCATCGCGATCGCGAGGGGTCCTAGCGGGCTCGGTGCTTCGCCCTGGGTGGCGGGCCAGTAGAGCCCATCTCGCTGTCCCGGCCTGCTCACGAGGCGCTGCGCATAGTGGTGCGTGAGCCCGCGATAGTCGTGCTGCGCATCGAGATACGCGAGCGACGTCCGCATTGCCGCGCGCTCGTTGCGACCGATACGCCGCGTCAGCAGTTCGTCCCGGCCGGCGCCCGGATCGAAGCGCCAGCCGCGCTGCGTCTTCACGAGCGGAATGGGCAGCGTCCACCCGTTCGTGCCGACCGCGACATGCGCGACCGCCGGATTCTGTCCGGACGAGGGCTCGGTCACGATCTCATGGCTCTGCGACCACGCGCCGAGAAATCGATACACATCGTCCTGACTGACGTCGTGAGCCGGAATGAAGCGCCGGAAATCGCTGCCGAGCACGCGTTGCATCGCGGCGTCGTCGCTGCTGGCGAGCGCGTCGACGAATGCGCTGGCGCCGGCTTCCGGCGTCGGAAAGACGGCTTGCGCGCGGGCGCCCGGCACGCCCGCAACCAGGAGCCACGCGGAGAACAGCGTGCGGGTCAGGAAAGAACGGGTCATCTGAGTCTCCAGTCGCGCTCACGTGCTAACGGCGAAAGCGGCCGCCGAATCCGCCGCCGCCGCCGAATCCACCGCCGCCGAACCGTCCTCCGCCGCCGCCGAAACGGTCGCCACCGAATCCGCCGCCGCCAAAGTTGCTGGCGAGCGAGCTGCGGCTGTCCTCTCCGCGCTGCATGTCCTGACGCGCGCCGTCGCCATCGCCGGCGTCGCGCAACGCGCTGTCGCGATTCGCGTAGTCCGCGTGGCTCTGCAAGTCGCTCGCGCTGAACCCGCCCTTGTCAATGCCCTGCAAGCGCTGGCTCGCCGATCCGCTCATGTTCTCCCCGGTGCGGCTGTCGAAGGTCGCCATCGCCTGGCTGCGCGACGTGTCATATCCGCGATACGCGTTGTGTTGCGCGCTGCTGAGGTTTGCGTTGCGGTTCCAGTTCGTCGTGCCGCCGCTCGCGCTGAGCCTGTTGTTGACGTTGATGTTGTTGTAGTGATTGACGTTGACGTTCACTTCGTGACTGTTCCAGTTGAAGCCGCCCCATAGTGCGTTCGTCACCGCGATACCGGCGCCGAAGGCAAGACCTGCAGCGAAGCCGGTAGCGATGGCATAACCGGGCGGAGGCGGAATGTAGACGGGCGGATACGCAGGATAGAGCCACGGTCCGTACACGAACGCAGGGTTGTAGGTGGGCACGTACACGACTTGGGGATTCGCCGGTTGAATCTGGATGGTGCTCTGCTCGATCACGACTTTCTGCTGATCGCCCGATTTGAGGTTCCCCGCCTCGTGCGCCTGCTTGCGCAGCCGCTGGACGGAATCCATCACGTCGTTGGATTGCGCGAGAAACGCATCGCCGATCTGCTTGACCCAATCGGGCTTCGACGCCATGGTGGCAAGCACCTGCGGAAACGCAACGAGCGACTGCACGCTCGGGTCCCACGGCTGCGACGCGACCGCCTTCACGGCTTCGTCGCCGGTCATCGATGCGTGAGCCTTCGACCACGCCGCGGCCGATTCCAGCTCCTTGGGATACGTCGCGGCCATCAGCACCTGCGCGAGCAAGGGATCGGGATAAAGGGCGATGGGTGCTGTCAGTGAATCGAGTTTCTGATTCGAGACCTTGACTGCGGCTTGCGCGTGGGCAATGCCCGGTAACGCGATACCCGTAGCGAGCGGCACGACAAGCGCCGCGCAAAGCACGAGCGCGATTTGAGCGGATAGTCCGGATGATTTCACGATCGAGCCCTCCCAGGCCGCCAGTTCACACCCACTCATGCACGCATTGCCACCGCTTTTAGAACTTGATGTGCACGCCGGCAAACGGACCGGCGGTTCTGATATTGTAGTAAAACGACGAGGTATTGTAGTCCTGCGCGAGGATCCGATATCCGGCGGTCATGCCAATCGTCCTGGAGACATCCCACGACACCGACGCGATCAACTGCCACGAATACTTGGCCCCTCCTGTCCCGACATCCGCGTAGCCCATGACCGACCATTTGTCCGCGAATCGATAGAAAGCACGCACGCCCACCAGACCGTCGACCCAGTCGACATTCGTGCTTCGTTGGTCACCGGCCGGCAAAACGGGACTGGGAGAAAAGGAAAGCTTCGCGTTGAGATTCGTGTAGCGCAGGCCGGCTATGAGATCCACGGGCGTTTTATCGCTCGGCAGAATACGGTAAGCGCCGACCGCCTGAACGATTCCATTGTCCAGTTGCAGGCGTGCCGTACCCAACCGCCCGCCGAGTATCGGGTCTGACGTGGTCGATACGTTGACGTAAAACCCGTCGACGATGATCGCCCAGCGATCTTTGCGCGCTTCGAAGGTCGCCATCACGCCGAAATCGAGGTCTCGCCAGATATTGGAGAAGTGGGCATCCACGTTCTGACCGGGAATTACTTGCCCGATGCGGACATTGCCGCTCTGACCCGCGAGCCAAAAGTAGGGCGTCAGCGAGAACTGCCAACCGTCCGGGCTGGACGACGTCTGCTGCACTTCAGCGGGCGCCGTTGTCGCGACTGTAGTCAGCGATGCACCGACCGCCCATGCCGCCATGCGTCGCCGTGATCTCGCTTTCATGTCCGCACCCTCACCGAAGATGACGTCATCCGTTAGCCAGGCGTGCCGGATCATTCAGTTTCCCGGGAACATCCGGTTCCAGTCCCGCTTCATGTCGACGACGATCCAGCCGTTGCCCGGCGCCGCGTCGAGAGCCTTGTCGAGTCTTCCGACTTTCGAGGTGCGGTCGTATGCATACTCTCGCGCTGCATCCGTATGGTGAATGATCACGCCGAGCCGGGCGCCCTTTCCGCTCGTCGTCCATCTGAGCATTTGCAGGTCGCCGTCCGAATTGCCAAACGCCGCGACGGGCCTCCTGCCGATGACCCTCTGGATCGTGATCGGCTTGCCCGGACCGTCGTCCACGTTTTCCACCTTTCCGATGCGCATGAGCGTCGGTTGGCCAGCGACTTCGGTGTACTGGTACTTGATGCTGCTGCCGATGACTTGTTCAGGCGGGATACCATACGCCCGCTCTGCGAATCCGCGCATGAATTCGACACCGCCGCCTGACACGATGAATGTCTTGAAGCCATTTGCCCGCATATAGCTCAAAACTTCCAGCATCGGTTGATAGACGAGTTCGGGATACGTCCTGCCGAAGCGCTTGTCGCGCGCGGAGGCCAGCCAGTCGCGCGCCTGCACGGCGAATTGATCGGAGCTCATTCCCGCGTGGGTCGCCATGATCAGCTTCATCGCGTTCGCTTCGCCGTTCTTCGCGAACACACCGGCCATGTTGCCGGCGAGCGCCGAGCGATAGGGCTCCTGGCTGCGCCATTCAGGATGCTGGGGCGCCAGCGCCTGAAGCCGCTGGAGTGCAAACACGAACTGCACGTACGCAGGCTGTTCTATCCATAGCGTGCCATCGTCGTCGAAGACGGCAATCCGCTCGGGCGGCGGCACGAAGTCGGCCGAGCCGGCAGTCGTCGTCTTTCGAACGAAGTCGACGATGGCTTTCTTTTGAGCCGTGTCGTTCCATGAAGGAAGAGGATCGACAGCGACGGCGCCGGGCTGCCCGGCGTCCCGGCCCGCAGGCACGGAACCGCACGCCGCCAGTGCGCATGCGAGCGCGAGACACGCGGACAGCCGACACGCGACGTCCATCAATCGGATCATTTTCCTTTCCTCCTCAGCGATTCCGCCTGAATACGCGATGGACGGCGAGGAGATCGCGTTATCAGGCGCGTTGATTCGCCTTAGATGAATCCTGTTCAATACCAGGGTCGGCACGCGTCTGATAAGTGCTCGGAAGATTGTGGTGCAGCCGCTATGGCTTTTCAATGAGACTTTGGTCCAATAGCGGAGATTGTTCTGCAATGCTATTTCAATGCGCTTTGTGATTCATGAATCTAATCCACAAGCTAAAATTGATTCGTTGCATTTTTTGTAACTAGGATAACGATATAAAATGAATCCGCAAAAGCGGTGTTCGAGCGGAGGGCCGTCAAGCGTGCGAGCGACAAGTCACGACGGCAGGGTCGGGAATACCAGCAAGGTATCTCCGCCATCGGCCAAACCCACGATGAAGACCTCGCGCCCGAAGTAGCTCGTAGGAGAACCATCAATGGTCCCGAGCGTGTGCGTCACCTGCTCGTACTGGAAAAGACTGCGGTGACGCTCTGGTTTCTGCGATTTGCGGGGGACGATCAGGCGTTCTCACGCGGTTTTGACAACAGGGACCGTGGAAATGCAATCAGCAAAATGACGGCAGCCGCGACCATGATGAGGCCGACTGCACCCATCGCCATGTTGAGACTCCCGGTCAGACTCTTCACGGCGCCGATGATCGCGGTACTCGAAAACGCGCCCAGACATCCGATGCTGCTGATCAACGCGATGCCCCCAGGCGCTGCGGTACGCGACAGGTATGTGGTGGGGATGGTCCAGAATACGGGTATCGCCCCGTAGAGGCCAGTAGCCGCGACCGCAAGCATCGCCAGCGTCAGCGGCAAGCTGTGGCTGACCTGGCCCAGCAGCATGAAACCAATAGCAGAAGCGATCAATGAAAGCGCCGTATGCCAGCGCCGCTCCTGCGTACGATCAGAATGACGGCCAATGGCCCACAATCCGATCGTCGCAGCCAGATAGGGCAGAGCGGACAACCATCCAATCACGCGTACGTCGTCGACTTCGAGGGTCTTGATGATCGTCGGCACCCAGAAGCTGATGGCAACGGTCGCACAGGTGATTGCGAAGTAGCCGAGAATTGCGGCATACATACGCGGATCGTTGAGCACTTCGCTCATCCAGGTTCGCGCATGGACCACGGGCTGCCGCTGCTCGAGGTCCATCTGGGACGTCACGATGGCTTTTTCGCGCGGCGACAGCCATTGCACCGCCTTGACGTTTTCGCCCAGCACGAACCAGGCAGCCACGCCGAGCGCTACCGCAGGCAACCCCTCCAGCACGAACAGCAACTGCCACCCCTTGAGCCCGAACAGGCCTGCGAGATCGTGCATGATCCAACCCGCGATCGGTCCGCCGAGAAGACCTGAAACCGGGATGCCCATCAGAAAGATCGACATCATCCGCGCGCGATAGGCCGACGGAAACCAGTACGTCAGGTACAGGATGACGCCCGGGAAGAATCCAGCCTCTGCGGCTCCCAGCGCGAATCGTGCGATGTAGAGCTGAGTCGGCGTGGTCACCAGGAACATGAAGGCCGTGATTGCTCCCCACAGCACCATGATTCGCATCAGCGTGGCGCGCGCACCGACGCGCTGCATATAGAGATTGCTCGGTACTTCGAAGATCACATAGCTCAGATAGAAAATGCCGGCGCCAAAGCCATATACCGCATCACTAAAGCCGAGGTCCTGCATGAACTGCAATTTCGCAAAGCTAAGATTGACTCGATCAAGGAAGCTGACGATATAGCAAAGCAGCAGAAACGGCATGATTCGCCAACCAATTTTGCGGTAGGTCCGGGTCGTTTCTTCCGGCGTGTAGGCAAGCGCCTCGTTTGCGTGAGGCGCGAGTGTCGTGTCCATCGTTGTCTCCTGAATCTATTAGTGTTGTGATGAGGTGCGCAAAACGGGTGTCACTCGAAGCGTCCGTGTCGGCAGTCGGTGGCGTCGGAATGCAGCCATTCGGCGATAATTTTGTCGATGCCTTCGGTCGCCGGTGCTTGCGGCGGGGTCGGCATGGGTGGACGGGTGCGGCTGAAGCGTGGCGCAGGGGCTGGCTGCACGACGCCGTCGACGTCGACGAAGACACCACGCTCCTTCATGTGCGGGTGATGCGGCGCCTCTTCAAAGGAGAGCACGGGCGCGAAGCACACGTCGGTGCCTTCGAGCAGTTCGCACCAGGCCTCACGGCTGCGTGTACGAAACACCTGCGCGAACACTTCGCGAGACCGGCTCCAGGTTCGCGGGTCATGCTGTGCGCCGATCTGCGCCGGGTCGATACCCATGCGCTCCAGCAACTCGGCGTGAAAGCGCGCCTCGATCGGTCCGACTGAGATCCACTTGCCGTCCGCGCATTCATAGACGTTATAGAAATACGCACCCGAATCGAGAACATTGTGGCCGCGCTCTGCGTGCCACTTGCCGGCGGCCACCATGCCGTAGAAGAACGTCGCCATTGACGTCGTCCCATCGACGATTGCAGCGTCGACGACCTGGCCTTTGCCCGACTTGCCAGTCTCCAGCAACGCCGCAAGCATGCCCATGGCGAGATAAAGGGCGCCCCCGCCGAAGTCGCCAAGCAGCGCCAGCGGGACGGTGGGAGATTGCCCAGCGAGTCCAATGGCGTTTAGCGCACCGCTCAGGGAGATGTAATTGATGTCGTGTCCAGCCGCGTGGGCAAGCGGACCCGTTTGCCCCCAACCGGTGATGCGCCCATAGACGAGCCGCGGATTGCGCTCGAGGCAGATTTCAGGCCCGAGACCGAGGCGCTCTGTTACACCCGGACGAAAACCTTCGATCAAGGCATCGGCATGGTCGATCAGCTCAAGCGCCTGCCTGATCGCAGCGGGATCTTTCAGGTCGAGGGCAACGGCTTTTCGGTTGCGCAGCAGCAGGTTATATCGCAAGGGGCGCTTGACCCCTAAATCCACCGGCTCCGCCCGGTCGATGCGCAATACCTCGGCCCCCATATCCGCAAGCAGCATCGCGGCCATCGGTCCGGGGCCGATGCCCCCCAGTTCGACGATCTTCAGGCCAGCAAGTGGTCCCATTTCTATCTCCTCATACTAAAACTGAAACTGCGGCGTGCCTGTCCGGCTCATTCAAGCGTTGCGAATCGAGCGCGGTGGAAATTACGGTATATGGTGGACTATAACGACAGGTCGAAATTATTGCGAGATATTTCGATATAACGTACACTACTACGGTAGGTCGAAATATTGAAAACGAGTGAACCGGCATCTGCACGGCTCACATCGATTAACGGAGGAGGCATTCATGGATCTGGGACTGAACGGACGCGTCGCAATCGTGACGGGATCGGGGCGAGGCATCGGAAAGGCGGCGCTGCATGCGCTCGGCCGGGAAGGCGCGAAGATTGTCGTCACCGACATCAACGGCGAACTCGTAGCGGCAACGCAGGCGGAATTGAGCGACGCGGGCTTCGAAGCTATCGGCGTCGCTGCGGACGTCTGTAACGAAGGCGACGTCGCTCGCCTCGTCGAGCAAACCGTGGCGGCGTTTGGCAAGGTCGACATTCTTGTCAACAACGCCGGCTTTACGCGCGACAAATATCTGACGAAGATGCCCACTGAAGATTGGGATGCGGTCGTCAATACCGTGCTGAAGGGCTCGTACCTGTGCACGAAGGCCGCACTGCCGTCGATGATGGAACAGCGCTGGGGACGCATCATCAACATTTCGTCGCGCGCGCACTTCGGGAACCCCGGCCAGGCGAACTATTCGGCCGCAAAGGCCGGCTTGCTCGGGTTCACAAGCGCGCTGGCGCTGGAGCAGGGCAAGTACAACATCACCGTGAATGCCATCGCACCCGGGTTCGTCGAGACGGAACTCGTCAAGGCGCTGCCCACTTACGAGCGGTTGCGCGACGCGGCGCTTGCGCGCAATCCGCTGCCGCGGCTCGGCACCCCTGAGGACATCGCGGACGCCGTCACGTGGCTCGCGTCGGACAGGGCGGGATACATCACCGGCGAAACGCTGCACGTAACCGGCGGCCGCTACTCATCGTAAGGAGTTAATCCATGCAAACCGCCATTGCCTCTCAACCCCAGGTGCAGCCGCTGCGCCTTGCCGTTCACAACTGGGACACGCTGTACGAAGGCCTGACGTTCGAGTCGCGCGGACGTACCGTTACCGAGGCCGATGTGGTCGCATTCAGTGGCTTGTCGGGTGACTTCAACCGCATCCATACCGACCGCGAATACGCCAGATCGACACCCTATGGCGAGCGCATCGCGCACGGGTTGCTTGTGTTGTCGATCCTCTCGGGCCTGACGACGCAGGCCGATGGCTATCGTGCAATCGAACCATCGATCGTCGCGATGCGTGACATCGCATGCCGGTTTCCCCGCCCGACACTAATCGGAGACACAATTTTTGTCCGCGTGACCGTACTTGAGAAGAAGGATACCGGGAAGGTCGACCGGGGTGATGTGACGTTCCGCCGGGAAGCCATTAACCAGCGCGGCGAGGTGGTCGCGCAGGCCGACTTCCGGATGATTCTGCGCAAGGAAGGAGCAGTCGCATGAGTGTGTTCCCCAGTCTCGAAAGGCTTGTCGAGCCCCGCAGTGTCGTCATCGTGGGCGCGTCGTCCCGCGAAGGAAGCCAGGGCCACCGGCTGGTCATGAACGTCCTCGAGCATTCACGCTTTGCGGGCGACGTCCATCTGGTGAATCCGTCAGGCCTTTCGATCTGCGGGCGGCCGTGCTGGCCGTCGATCGATGCTGTCCCAGCGGGTGACATCGACGTCGCGCTCGTGATCGTCAACGCGTCGCGGGTGATGGAAGCGCTTCGTCAGTGCGCGGCGCGCGGCATCCCGTTCGCGATCGTGATGAGCTCCGGATTCGCGGAAGCGGATGAGGCAGGCAAGGCGCTCGAAGCCGAAATTGCAGACCTGTGCCGTGCTACCGGACTTCGCGTGTACGGTCCCAACTGCCCGGGATTTGTGAACGTGCGTGACCGGATCGGGCTGACGTTTTCCCCGGCGTTCAAGGACGATCTCAACGGCGGAGCCATTGGGCTCGCCACCCAGGGCGGCGGTCTCGGGCGCAACGTATTGCAGAGTTTGAGCTACGGCGAGGGTGTGGGCCTTTGGTTCTCGGCCGGCAACGAGGTCGATCTGGGCGTGCCTGATTTCATCGCGCATATGGCAACGGATCCGCGTATCAGCGTGATTGCGGTCTTGATGGAGGGCATCAAGGACGGCCGCAAACTGATCGATGCGCTCAAGCTCGCTCGCGAGAACGCAAAGCCGGTGGTGATCCTGAAGGTCGGACGCTCCGAGTTGGGGGTGCGCGCCGCGCAGTCGCACACGGCTTCCATTGCCGGGTCGGCGGCGGTCAATAGCGCGGTGTTTCGCCAATATGGCGCAATCGAAGTCGACGATCTGAGCGAACTGGCGGCCGTGTCGAAGCTGTGCCTGCGCGCACGCACGTTGGGCGGTGATGGCGTGTGTGTCTTGAGCTTTTCGGGAGGCGCGTGCGCGCTGGCCGCCGATGCTGTCGGCGCGGCCCAGTTGCCAATGGCATCGCTGCACGAGCAGACGACGGCTGCGCTGCGCGAGGTGTTGCCGGCGTTTGCCAGCGTCGCGAATCCAGTGGACACCACCGCAGACATCATGCGCGACTCCGCCATGACGAGCGCCTGCCTGCGCACCCTGTGTGAAGAGCCGAATGTCGGCGCGGTGCTGTTTCCGATTCCGATGGACTATGGCGACATTACGGGTGCGATGGCGTCCGCCATCGTCGAGGCGAGCCGCACGTCGAAAGCCGTGGTGGTGCCCGTCTGGATGAGCCGTCGCATGGGCAAGGGGTTCCAGATGCTGGAGTCGAACGGTCTTCAGCCTTTTCTTTCCGTGACTGAGGCCGTGCGCGCACTCAAGAAGGTACACGACTGGCGTGCGGGTCAGATATCAGCGTGTGCCGCACAGACTCCGGCTGCGCATGGCGACACCGGTGTTTCCGGGGGCGCCGAAGTCGGGCAAGGCCAGATGGTCGGGGCCACCCCTGCGTTGACGGAAGTGGATGCCAAGCGCCTGCTGGGCCGTCACGGCATCGTTGTCCCCTCGGGCGAACTGACGATGAGTGCGGCGGCTGCAGCCGAGACGGCAACACGCATCGGGTTTCCGTGTGTGATGAAAGTCGTGAGCCCCGACATCGCGCACAAGACCGAAGCCGGCGGCGTGCGTCTGAACCTGGAGACGGCAGCGGATGCGCGCACGGCCTACGACGAAATCGTGGCTAACGCCGGGCGCTACCGACCGGACGCAATCGTCGAAGGCGTGCTCGTCGAGCGAATGTTGCCCCCAGGCGGCCGGGAGATGCTCGTCGGCGTGCATCGGGACGAGGCTTTTGGTCCGGTTCTGACCGTCGGGCTGGGCGGCATATTGGTCGAAGTGCTCAAGGATGTTTCCCACCGCGTCATTCCCGTCGACCACGCCGACGCGCGTCGGATGATCGCTGAATTGCGTCATTCGGATCTGCTCGGCGCGGTGCGTGGTCAGCCTCCGGCTGATGTCGAAGCGCTCGCGGCTTTGCTGGTGCAAGTCTCGGAGTTCGTCGAGCGAGCGCATGGCGCAATTGATCAACTCGACATCAACCCGGTATGGGTCGGCGCGCTCGGAGAGGGTGCGATTGCACTCGATGCTCTGATGGTGTTGGCCCAAGGCGCTGACGCAAACGCTCTCTAATACGGCTCATTCAATTCAAATCAAGGAAAACGACGTGACGATTCAAACCCAGATTGGCTATGCAACCGTGCAGGACATCTTCGTGCGCGGCAAGAACCTTTCCACGGAAATTATCCCGAATACCGATTTCGTCGACATGGTCTGTCTGTGCATGCTTGGCAAGACGCCCGATGCCAACTTCAAGCGCATGATCAATGTGCTCCTCGTGACCTCGACGGATCACGGCTTCACGCCGAGTTCGATGGCCAGCCGCCTCACGATTCTCGGCGCTCCCGAGTCGCTACAGGGCGCAGTGGCAGCCGGCCTGCTGGGTGCAGGCGATCGTTACCTCGGCGTGACGCAGAACGTCGCATCGATGCTGCAGATCGAGAGTGAGGGCCTTGCTGCCAACGCGCCGCAGTTCGAATTCGACGCGCGCGCCAGAGATCTACTTGCTCGCTACAAGGCGGAAAAGCGCCGTATCCATGGTGTGGGTCATCCGATTCACGTCGACGGCGATCCGCGGGTACCGGCGCTGCGCAAGATCTCTCAGGAAACCGGGTACTACCGTAGCGGCTGGCGGTTGCTCGATGCGATCGAAACAATCAATCGCGTCGAGTTCGATCGCAAACTGCCTATCAATGGCGCGGGAGCCATGGGCGCAGTCGCTGCCGACCTCGGCCTCGATCCGCGGGCCGCACGCGGGCTGGCGCTGGTGGGACGCGCTGCGGGCCTCGCTGCGCATATTCTGGAAGAAGTCATGACGCCGACGGCGACGGACATGTGGGATCTCGTGCTCGAGGCCGAGGCCGAGGCTGCGTCCAAGGCCTGACCAATGCGGCGCGCATGAGCGCGCCGCTCAAAACATAACGGAGACAACGTGGAATTTTCACTCGATAGTTTTCAGGTCGAACTGCGCGACGCACTGCGGCGCTACCTTGTGACGGAGGTCGCTCCTCTGGTGGACCGCTATGAAGCGCAGGGCACACCCGTGCCCCGGGACGTGATCCGCGCAATGCGCGAGTATGGGCTCCTGGGCGGTCTGCTGCCCGAAGCGCAGGGCGGCTTCGGTCTGTCAATGGTGACCTACGGCACGCTGATCGCGGAAGTGGCGCGGGTGTGGCCGTCGCTTCGCAGCGTGACGAGCACGAGCAACCTCGCGGCGTCGGTGCTCGCGGACGGCGGCAGCGAGGCGCTGAAGGACACTTATCTGCCGAGGATTCTGCAAGGAGACGCGATCGCGTCCTTCGCGCTGAGCGAACCGGATATCGGCTCCGATGCGGCGAACGTGCAGACCCGAGCGGACGCCACTTCCGATGGATGGCGAGTCAACGGCCGGAAGCTATACATCAGCAACGGGCCGTTTTGCGACGTTGGCGTTGTGTTCGTCCGCACGCAGGATGCTCAGGGGCGCAGCGGCGTGTCATGCCTCTTGTTCGAGAGCCGCACATCGGGATTCTCGACGACCTCCTTGCCGAAGATGGGCATGCATAGCTGTCCGCTGGGCGAGTTGCTGTTCGACGATGTCGTCTTGCCGGCAGGCAACCTGGTGGGTGAACTTGGCAACGGGTTCGCGCTGGCGAAGAAGTATCTGAATATCGGACGCTGTGTGGTAGCATTTTCAGCCCTTGGAATCGCGGAGGTCGCCTGCGAAGCGGCGGTAAAGTATGCGCAGGAGCGCGTGCAATTCGGCAAGCCGATCGGGTCCTTCCAGCTTGTCCAGCAGATGATCGCGGACATGATGAGCATGGTGGAAACGTCTCGCCTCTTGTGCTATCGCGCCGCAGATGCGCTCGACCGCAAACTGCCCGATAGCCAGATGCTCTGCTCGATGGCCAAGCGTCATGCGACCGACTCTGTATTGCGGGTTGCCGAATTGTCTTTGCAAGTCCACGGTGGTGCCGGCTATACCTCGCTGTTCCCGGTCGAGCGTTACTATCGCGACGCCCGACACTTGAGCATCGCCGAAGGCACGAACCAGATTCAGGCGATGCTGATCGCTCAAAGTTCTCTCGGCCTTTCCGCCTTGCGCTGACACGGTCCAGATTACGCTAACCAAAGAACGAGTCCACGAGCATGCCGCAAGTCGTTCCCGCAGCCAACCGCGTACTACAGGCGCTTGAAGTCTTCGCCCAGGAAGGGCGCCCGCTTAGCAATTCGGAACTCGCGAGGCGCCTCGAACTCGCCGACAGCAGTTGTTCCGATCTGCTCCACACAATGCGTGAGGCAGGCTATGTGATGCGTACGCCAAAGGGGCGGGCGTTCTACCCGACCTCGAAGCTCGGCGACCTGGCGCAACGGATCATGTCATTCGATCCCATGAACCTGGTGGCTTCGGAAGCGCTGCAGATGTTGACGAGCCGCTCCGGCGAGACTTCGATGTGCGGTCTGCTCGACGGCTCCCGTGTCAAGATCTTCGCATGTCAGGAGAGCCCTGAAGCGCTGCGTTACGTTCTGCGTCCCGGTACGATGGTTGATCTGCACAATACCGCGCTGGGCAAGGCACTGCTGGGATCGATGCCCGACAGCATGCGCAGCGCGTTCATCGACTCCCTGCCGCTCGAGGCCACGACTGCAACGACAATCACGGATCGCGACGCGCTTCGGCGTGAAATCGAAAAGGGCATAAGCGCGCACTATTTTGTCGCCAACGAAGAGGGTGGCATGGGAATCTTCGCGTTGGCGATTGCCGGGAAAATCAACGATCAACTGGTCAGCTTTTCGCTCGTCGGTCCGGCTCACCGCTTCCAGGCAAATTTCGACAAGCACGTGGAAATTCTCCTCGAGGCACGCGCGGATTTCTTCGGCCGTTGAGTGTCGTGTTTGTGCCCGCCTGCGAATGCCGCAAAGGTCATCCGCGTACCTTGAGGTGCGGCAGGTTCATACATGATGTCTAGTCCCGTTGCGGGAAAAGGCAAAGGCCGATTCGTTCGAGTCAGCCATCCAGGGTTCGATGCATTAGCTTGCAGGCATGCTCTCCAGCGCACGCGCCGCCGCCAGCAGGCCACCCAGTACCTTGTCTGCCACCTGCTCGGAGAACCCTGCGGGCAGTTCGGCGCGGACTTTCTCTACGACCTCGGGCGTGCGGGCGATAATCTCCTGCAGGAGCGGCTCCGCATTGTCGCCATAACCGACCTTCCTGGCCGTGCTGTTGAAATGCCGCCGCTCGATTTTATGCACCTGATAGTGCTTATTCTTCCCGAGCAAGGCCATTGCCAGTTTGATTTCCTGGCCTGCCCACTGACTCGGCCCGTCGCCGATGACCGGGTAGGCGGACATCACGTCATACATCGGGGTCAGCTTGAAGCGTCCCGCGTCGCCGGCAAGCAATTGGATACTAAAATTTTTGGCATGGCCGTCCGGCGCCCGAATCATCCAGAAAATGATTTGTGAGGCCATGAGCGTGCGCATGTCTTCTGCCGCCTGCTGCGACTGCTGCAAGAGCGTGAAGATCTGCTTGAGGCCCGGGCCACCCTCATTCTCGTACTTGAGCAGGGGCGATGTGCCGGTTGCCTGGCAGAAATCCTCCTGGATAAGCCGAAACAGCTTCTTTCCACTGCGCGAGCGCACCCGGTCGAAACGCTCAACGACGAGCACCCGTTGTGAGCCAAACGTCTCAATGCGCGCCTCTGCCGTGGGCAGCCCGTACTCCTTGAACAGCCGCAGGCACAGCCACTCGTTGTCAACCGAGGTGGTGAAGTCAGCCTTGCGCCCGCCCACCATGCCGATAGGCAGCTTGAAGATGTGCGTCGTCGGCGTCGTGCCGCGCGGCTTCATCCATTGCCCTTCCGACCACAGAAAGGCGTCCTTCTCTTGCGCGCCGGCCAGCGAGATGCGGAAGTCGTCATCGGGGTCCCTCGCCGCAGCGAAACGGTCCGGACTGACGACTTCGAGCAGGTGCCGCTCGATTGCCTCTTCGTCAACGACGATACCCTCGATCTTGTCTATCCCCTCCGGTACAGCCTCGTCCGGCAAGAGCTGTAAGGCCCCTACGCAGTCGCGACCAATGGCGGCCAGGAGGTCGAATGCTTCGATGGAACCCGTCTTGAACCGCGCCGCCACCCGCTTTCGAATAGTCTCGCTATCGGGCAGCAGGCCGTCGAAGTAGTGGGAGACACTGTCTCCCTTCAGCGGCTCGTTGTGGAGGTTGTATGGCAGGGACAGGGATATCGGGCGGCCACGCGCTGATTCGCGCCAGGCCGCATCGTACTGCAACTCGGACTCCCCATTGGCACTGATGGTCCAACGCCCGACGAAATCGCCGTTGGCCCAAAGGGAAAGGGTTTGGCTGTGCGAGCGGCGGCCCATACTCACCACTCCGGGACGTTTTTCAACTCGACCGCGTCCCGTTCCCCGAGGCGCAATTCAAGCCCGATGGCTGAGCACCAGCTGAGCAACTGCCTGAAGCTGAGCTCGCCCGGGTTCCTTTCCAGGTACGAGATGCGGTTCTGACTCAAGCCGACGCGCTGCGCTACTTCCGCCTGCGTGAGCTTGCGCCGCTTGCGTGATGCAACGAGCAACTGACCGAGTTGGGGCGCGGTCACGAGCGGTTGAGTAGAGAGAGCGGCAGACATGAGTTTATCCGTTATTCGGCTATATTCATTTTAGCCGGTATTCGGATAAAGTCAATTTAGCCGATATACAGATATTCTTGATTTATCCGCTATACGGCTATCGCATGGCAGGCACAAACTTTCGTGTGCTCAAGGGCGAGGGGCTGTCGGTCACGCTTGCCGACACGATAGACATGGTTGGCGATCTGATGCCTGTGCTTAACGGCCGCGGCGGAATGGAACTGCTCGACAATCTCCGCGCAGGCTGCGCCGGCATGATTGTCGCGCCCGATTGCTTTGACTGGCAGCAGCGCATCTAATGTGCCTTCCACAACGGGGATACGGACCAGGCCGAAGCACTTTACCAGCAGGTCCTGCCTGCCATCGTATTCGTCATGCAATCGCTAGACACGCTGATCTGCTACGGTAAGCGCATCGCGGCCTGGCGGATGGGTTTTGAAGTCGAGCATCATCGTGACGCAAAAATACAGCCGACCCGCTTCGGCCTGGAGGCCGCGCACCGGTTCGCCCAGGCGCTGGGGCCACTAGCCTGATCAACCCACCCGCTGCGGATCGCGACAAATTCAAGATGTGAGGGACTTCCTCATCCCGATGCGACGCTGAAGTCGCGGGCTGACGTAACCAGGAAATACAAGGTCAACGTGCCCTGCGTACTGGGTTCAGCCGGGCCGCTTGCAGCAACGATGCGACCGAATATATTTCGGAATCGGGCCCAACGAAGGATTGCACTTCGACCACATGCGGCAGGTGCAGCGGGGCGAAAGAAACCGTCCGGCGTTCGGTACATAGTCCTGTTTCCAAGGCCGAGCTTGCTAACGCCAGGCCGGACCCGGTGGCCTTGAGGCACGCCTCCTTTCGAGTCCAACCTCTGAGAAAGGTGTCGTTCAGATCGCCGTTCCGAATATTCGACAGTTGTTCGCGTTCCGACGGAGAAAAATGGACGCGAGCAATTTCCAACGCGTCGGCAATCGCTCGCGGACACTCGATGTCGACGCCGACTTCACCCTTGCGGGAGACCGCAACAAGCGCGACATCATTGCAGTGGCTGACGTTGAAATATATGCCGAACCTGGCATCGATCATTGGCTTTCCGAATGGACCGTAACCAATGACGATATCGCCCGGCGCCATCCCTGTCTCCATCGCCAGGATTCCTCGTAACGCTACGCGGGCCGCCAGGTAACGCCGCCGGTGCACCTCAAGGACAAACCGTTGTGCTTTCGCGTGTTCGGAGCTTGCCAATCGATCCAGTTCGACCGCCGATGGATGGTTCTGCAACGATGCTCTCCATACCTGTGTGTGTCCTGCCATGCAGGGCGCAAGACGAGTGACTAACGACGAGCAGGACGTCAGCATGCTATTTCCCCGGAAGCGGCCACGTTTGAAATGGATCGAATGGTTAGCTCGACGACATGGATGCAAGTACACCCCTGTTTGACCCGGACCCACCGGCCGCACTCTGCATCGTTTGCCCTGAGCGAAGTCGCAGATGCACTACTGCGTCACCCAGCATCGCTTACACAATATTGCCCCGCCGACAATCGCTCGCGCATCAGGCTGCGCGCCCGATGGAGGCGGCTCTTGGCAGCCTCCACCGTGATTCCAAGGTAAGCAGCCGCCTCGGGAGCGGTCCATTCGTTGACGTCGCGCAGGATCAGGATCTCGCTGTACGCCGGCGGCAGCGTGGCGATGGCCGCGATGAGATCCTGGCGCAGTTCATCCCGCGCGTCCGCGGCCGGCATCGATGCTTCCATCTGCTCGTCCATCGGCTCCGTGTTTCTCCCCGCCTTGAACGCGCGGAAGCATTCGCGTTCAACGATGCGAAAGATCCAGACCGCAAATGCCGAAACCGTGCGAAGGGTGCCGATGTGCATGTGCAGCTTCCACAAGGCAATCTGGACGGCATCCTCGGCATCTTCGCTGGTAGCGCAAACCCTTCGCGCAAAGCGCTTCAGGTCCGGTCGCGAGCGCGTCAGCAGTTTTTCGAGTGCCGACGAGTCGCCGTTGCAGGCCGCTTCGACGACTTCCTGATCGATCTTCATGCCGCACCTCGCAAACTCGCACGATGTTTGAATCCTTTTGGCTTCGCGACGACTCTTTCCATATGTGGGCTTCCTCCTTCAACCCGAATCAACCAGAAAGGAACTTGCATGTCTACCCTGTTTTTTCAGAAAAACCTGCCACAGTGGGAACGCACGCTGCGGACCGTCCTGGGCCTTGCTGTCCTGATCGGCGCGTTCCTCGTTCCGATGGAGCCGTGGCTCAAATGGCTGCTCGTCGCCTCAGGTGCCTCGTTCGTGGCAATGGGCTTCGTCGGATTCTGTCCGATGTGTGCCATGGCCGGTCGCAGGCCGAGGACGTGAATGAGTGCGCGCAGGCCTCCGGGGATCACCTCGCGAGGCCTGTGTCCGTCATCGGTACGGCCGCGCGGTACGACTGCGCGGAGGTGACGGCCTCGTCCGCTTTCCAGCCGCCACCGACGGCCCGCACCAATTGAACGCTCGCGGCGAGCGATTGCGCGCGGCTCTGCAGCATGGCCCTTTCGATGGAGAGAATCGTGCGTTGCGCGTCCATCACGTCAAAGTAACTGCCCAGGCCCTTGTCGAAGCGAAACCTGGCGACTGCCTCGACACGACGGGCGGCGTCGAGGGCCTTTTGCCGCTGCTCGAGCGCCGCTTCGTTCGAGGTGACTTCCGTCAACGCATCGTCGACTTCCTTGAGCGCCAGGAGCAGCTTGCTCTTGTGCGCCGCGATGGCCTCCTGGTAGCGCGCATCCGCCGCAGCCAGATTCGCCTTGTTCCTGCCGCCATCGAAGATGGGCAGCGAAATGGCGATGGGCCCGAACGACAACTGCTTTCCTTGCAGAAGCGTGCGGAGTTCCATCGATGCGAAACCGAAATTGCCCGTCAGCTTGATGGAGGGATAGAACGCCGTTTCGGCGATGTTCCGGTCTGCGATGGCAGCCCGGATGTTCTGGGTAGTCGCAGCGAGGTCGGGGCGGCGCGCCAGGATGTCGGCCGGCAGGCCGGGTGCCATCCTCGGCGGCGCAGGCGGCAGGAACTTTTGCTGTGCATCAGAGGCAGGCGGCACCGAGAAATCCGCGATCGGGCGCCCGGTCAGGGTCGCCAGGCTGTGCTCGTTCAGTTCGCGGCGCTTCTGCGCATCCTCCAGTTCGGCCGCGGCGTTCGCCACATCGGCGCGCGCTCTGGCCAGTTCCAGTTCTCCGATCAGGCCGCCCTTGAACTTCGATGCCAGCACCTGCTCGGTTTCCGCGCGCGACTGCTGGAAAGCCTGCAGGATCGCAAGGTCCGATTCAGCCGAGCGCATTTGCCAATAGAACTGGACCACCTCGGCGCAAAGGATGAGCATGTACGAGTCGACCTCTATCTTCGCGAGCACGACCTTGGTGTCGGCCACTTCGACGGCATTGGCCACGCGCCCCCAGATGTCCGGTTCCCAGGCCACCGTGGCCTCGACCGAATACGTGTTGCCCTTGATGGACTGCTGACCGAGCGCCTCGCCGAACGGGGTATAGGGCGACGTGCGCGAATAGCCGAACCCCGCGTCGGCGTCGATGCGTGGCAGGTAGCTGGCCGACGTTCCCTTGACCGCCTCGCGCGCCGCCCGCAACCTGGCGAATGCGACATCGAGGTTGGGGTTGTTGTGCAGCGTTGTCTCGACGAGGTTATTCAGGACGTCGTCGTGGTAGACCTTCCACCATTCCCCTTGTATGCGGGCGGCGGCCGGGTCGCCGCCCTTGAAGCGCGGAGGCGTATCGACGGGTCCCTGCAGCGGCGTCAACGGGCCGGTCGTGCAGCCGGCCTGCAGCATCAGGACAAAGCAGAGAGGAAGCCAGCGCCTTTTTTTCTTGCTTGCCATCATTTGCCCACCCCCGGAACGACCCGGTCCGACAGCCAGAGGACCGCGACCGAAGCAATCAGCACGACGCTCAGCACGAAGAAGCAGTCGTTGTAAGCCATGACAAACGATTCCCGCCTGACGATGTTCGATATCGCCGCTAATGCCTGGCTGCCAGTGCCGGCAGCGTCCGCGTCGTCGCGCGAAAGAACGGACGACAACAGGTCGATCCGGGCCAGGACGCCATCGGAGAATGCGGATACCGATTCGCCCAGGCGCACCGAATGGTATTTCTCGCGCAGCGTGAGCAGGGTCGCGAGAATCGCCGTACCGACCGCGCCTCCGAGGATTCTCGACATGTTGAACAGGCTGGAGGCGGAAGACATGTTGTGCATTTCCATCCGTACCGTGGCGAAATTGGACAAGGTCAACACGATCATCGGCTGGCCCAGGCCTCTCAGGATCTGCGAGGCGAGCAACTGATCGTGCATCGTGTCCGCTGTCATGCCGGTGTTCATGAACGACGACATGGCGAAGAGCAGCAGGCCGAGCGAGCAGATGATCCGGTTGTCGTAGACCTTGGAGAACTTGGCGGCGATCGGCATCATCACCAGTTGGGGCAGCCCCATCCACATGATCACCAGGCCGATCTGCCGCGAGTTGTAGCCGGCGATCTGCGCGAGGAACAGCGGCAACAGGAACGTGGAGCCGTAGAGGGCCATGCCGGTCGTGGCGCCAACGATGGAAGAGACACCGAAATTGCGGCGTCCGAACAGCCCGAGGTTCACGAAGGGGTTCTTCCGGGAGAGCATGAGGAAGATCCATAGGCTCAGGTTCACCACAGCCGATACAAAGAAGAACTGGACGAACCGTGAGTCGAACCAGTCGCGGGTATTGCCTTCCTCCAGGAAGATGATGAGCGATACGAGCCCCGTGCCCATGGTCGCGATGGCCAGCCAATCCGCCTGCCGGAGGATTTCCGGTTTGCGCACGCCCCGGTCCAGCCCATACGAGAGACCGAGCACCATCAGGATGCCCGGCACCCAATTGATGAAGAAGATCGAGGGCCAGCCGTACAGGCCCGTCAGGATGCCGCCGATCGTCGGGCCAAACGCCGGCGCGAGCGTGGTGGAGAGCATCATCCAGGCGAGGCCCGTCGTGCGTTTCTCCGCCGGCAGCCGCGTCAACAGCAGCGTCATCGCCATCGGGATCAGGCCGCCGCCGGCCAGGCCCTGGAGCATGCGGAACACGATCATGCTCTCGAGGTTCCATGCAAAACCGCACAAGGTCGAGAAGATCACGAAGAGCACCGAATTGGCCAGCATGTAGTTGCGCAGGCCGAAAACGGTCATGAAAAAAGTCGTCAGCGGAATCACTGTCACTTCAGCCGCCAGATAGGCGGTGGACATCCACGAGCCCTCGTCCTGCGTCGCGGACAAGGACCCGAAGATTTCCTTCAAGGAGGCGTTCGTGATCTGGATGTCCAGGATGGACATGAAGACCCCGAGTATCGCGGCCGCGACCGCGATCCAGGTCCGCCGAAGTGCTGCGTCCGCGGCTTCCGGCGCTGGAGACGGGCTGCCGATGAAGTCGTTCTTCACAGGCCACCCCTGCGCAAGCGGTGTTGCATCGCCGGGGTGTCCGCGCGGACGTATTCGCGCTGCTCGATCCGTGGCCGCGCCGCATCCCGCGCTGGCTCGGCCACGCGAGCGGCGCTCGCGTTGGCCGGACGGTCCCATCCCGATGCGAGCACCCGTTTTTCGATCTCGTCCGCGCTCGCGGCGCTCGTTGCCACGACCGTGGGCGCGCGGGCGGCGGTCCTGCTGGCCGGGCGGGACCAGCCCGATTCGAGCACCCGCTTTTCCATCTCGTCGGCGGTCTCGGCCCGCGTGGCTGCAACCACTGGCGCGGCGGATTTCGCAGCAGGCGCGTTGCCCCGGACCGGGGCACGCGGCGCCTGCTGCTCTGCCGCGGACTGCGCAGTCCTGATGGAAGCGCCCTCGCGGGCCTGCCGCAGGTCGATCTCCACCAGGGCAGACATGCCCGGCATCAGGCGGTCCTTGAAGGCCCCGATGGAAGCTGGCTCCAGGACGATCTTGACCGGTACGCGCTGGACGATCTTGGTGAAATTGCCGGTGGCGTTGTCCGGCGGAAGCAATGCGAAATGCGCGCCTGAAGCGGGGGAAAAACTTTCGATACGGCCGACGAAGGTGTGTCCGGGAACGGCATCGATGCGGACCTGAACCCGTTGTCCCTGAGCGAGGCCGGCAAGCTGGGTCTCCTTGAAGTTCGCATTGACCCAGACGCTGTCCTGCACGATGGCAAGCACTTGCTGGCCGGGCTGGATTCGCGATCCGACCTCCACGTTTTTCTTCCCGATCCGGCCGCTCACAGGCGCGTAGATCTTGTTATAGCCCAGGTTGAGGCGGGCTTCCTGCAAATGGGCGAGCAATACGTCCTTGTGCGCGAGCAGCGTCGATCTGGAAGCGGCGAGCGAGGATTGCTTTGCCTGAGCGGCGGACGCCTGATCCTTCTGCGCCCGCAGTTCCGAAGCGGCCATCTCGCTCGCGGCGATCGCGCCGTCCAGTTCCTGCTTCGAAACCGCCTTCATGTCGTCGGCATACACCGACGAATAGCGCGAAGCGTCCGCGCGTGCGCGGCGCGCCTGCGCCTCGGCTCGTTCCACCTGAGCCTGGGCCGACGCGGACTCGGCGCCCGCCTGCCGCACCTGAGCGTCGATCTGCTTGACGTGAGCGTCGATCTCGCCCAGTTCCGCCAGCACCTGCTGGACTTTGATCTCCTGGTCCGCCTCGTCGAGGTTCAGCAGCAGGTCGCCGGCTTTCACTCGTTCGTTGTCGCGGACGAACACCTCGCGCACCGTACCGGCGACGCGCGGCGAAACGAGCGTGACATCGCCGTCGAGATAAGCGTTTTCCGTCTCTTCGTAGTTGTGGCTGTGCCACCACATCCGCCCCGCGACGAGCGCCGCCGCGATGAGGATCAGACCGATGATCCAGCGCTTCTTTCGCGAGGCCCCTCGCGCGGTGGGCGGCGAAGTGGACGCGGTGGGCGCGGTGGACGGGAGGGCGAGCGCTGTCGGCGCCTGGTTCTCAGCCATCTTGGCCTCCACAAGCTCGTTCGATGGATGACACGCAGCGCGAGTCGCTATGCCGATCGCGAATGCCGGCAGATGACGCGAGGGCCAGCAGATGGGAGACGACGTGAGCAGCGTCGTCGCCGACGCCGCTCAGAAGACCCGAGCGCTGCTTGTACAACCACGGCAGGCCGACGAAGTACAACCCCGGTTGCTCCGTGACCCCGCGTTTCTGGATGGGATAGCCGTCCTCGTCGAAGATCGGAAACTCCACCAAACTGAAGTCGAACCGGTACCCCGTTGCCCAGACCACCGTTTCGATCCCGTGCCGATCGATGTCGAGGTC
The DNA here is from genome assembly GCF_001544535.1 of Caballeronia choica. Classification (GTDB taxonomy): domain Bacteria; phylum Pseudomonadota; class Gammaproteobacteria; order Burkholderiales; family Burkholderiaceae; genus Caballeronia; species Caballeronia choica. The sequence goes on from NZ_FCON02000007.1 coordinate 45,997, forward strand.
GGCGAGCAACTCGCATGCGTACGCGTCTCGCCATTGCGGTACGACCTCTGGCTCGCACGCCAGCCGATGGGACTCGATGTAGTCGTCGATCCTTTGCAGAAACGCCTTCTCGAAGTCGTCGGCGATCGCCAGGTTCCGGTGCAGGTCGGGCGCGAGCCGGAGCGTGTTGTTGCTGACGTCCGTCAACCGGCCGAGCAGGGTCATGCCGTCGCGATGGAATCGGTGGAGGTTGATTTTCGTGCCGTCCGAGCGCCCGACGATGTGCGGACTCCCCGCGAATTTCAGCCGGGGCGAGGGCAACCGGTCGACCGTCTGGTCCGACAGGCCGAGCAGGTCGAGCCATTCCGAGCTGTCCTTGCCGCGATACCGGCGCGGCGCGCGGCCGGACTTGCCGACGCACAGGAACACCTGGCGGCCGCTGCCGTGGATCTCGTCGGCAATCTGGCAGCCTGACTGGGAACTGCCGACGACGAGCACCGCGCCGCGACCCAGCATACCGGGATTCCGGTATTCGCTGGAATGCAGTTGCCGCACGCGAGGGGCAATCCGGCCCGCGAAGGACGGTATGCGCGGCACCTGGAAGAGGCCGGTAGCCATCACCAGATGCTTCGCCCGAAACACGCCGGCGCTCGTGCCTATCTCGAAGCCGGTCCCCGGGTCCGCCCGGACCGACACGGCTCGCGTGTTGTAGCGGACCGGCAGGCGGTACTTCTGCACGTATTCCTGGAAGCGGGCGGCGACCTCCAGGCGCGGCATGAATCCGTCCGGATCGTCGCCGTCGTATTCCGCACCGGGAATCCGGATGGTCCAGTTGGGCGTCACCAGCGTGAAGGAGTCCCACCGGTGGTCCATCCACCGGTGGGCGGGCCGGCTGGCGCTTTCGATCACGAGGTGCTCGACGCCGCGCTGCCGAAGATGGTAGCTGGTGGCGAGCCCCGCTTGTCCCGCGCCGACGACGAGCGTGTCAATGGTGTTAGCGGATTTGGAGGACACGGTCATGCGAAGCTCCCACTTCCAAGGACGTGCGCCGTGATCCGGCGCAGGCTGTCGCCGCGGGCGATCGAAAAATGTGTTTCGTCGAGGTGAACCTGCCGTGGGGCACCGAAGCTGTCGGCAGGGACGGAAAATGGCACGAGGAACGGGAAATCCGATCGCTTCATGGCCTGGAATTGAAGCGGCACGACGCCGGTGGTCCTGGGCCGGTGCTGGATCAGCGCATCGAAGTTCGCCTTGTGCTCGGCCAGCAGTTCCTCCAGATCGGCGACGGACAATCCGGTGGTCCCGCTTTCGTCCAGCAACGCGCGCAGCGCCGAGATCCCTTCGGAAAACGGCAGCGCGGCCAGCGCCTCGAGATCGTGCGAGAGCTGTTGTGTCTGCAGCAGATCTCTCGCGAAGTTCTTCAGGAGGTCGGCGCCGGTAAGGGCCGTGCCCTCCGCCAGCGCAGGTTCGCCGACCCAGCTGTCGATCATGGTCAAGCCCGCCGGAACCACGCCGGCGCTTTCCAGCAGGCCGGCCATCTCGTGTGCGATGACGCCGCCCATCGACCATCCAAACAGATGAACCCGTGCTGCCGCAGGCAAATGCGGCGCCAGTTCGCGCACATAGCTGGCGGCCATGTCCGCCACCGTGCGGGCGTCACCGTCGCCACGCGACTGGATGCCGATGATGTCCGTGTCCGGCGGCACGAATTCGAGCAGTTCCCTGTAGCACAGCACGTTGCCGCCGACCGGATGAACCGCGACCAGAACGTTCGGCGGTTGCGCGCGTTGCGCCGCGCGACGGATGATCACCACTGCGTCGCGGGCCAGGGCCTTGCCGGGCTTCGGCGAGGGTGCCCGCGCGGCGAGTTCGGCGATCAGTCGGGCCTGCGTGGCGATCGTGCCCTGGCGCAGCAAGGACGCAAGCGACAGGGTTTGCCCAAAAGTGGACTCGATCGCGTTCAGCAGCCTCACCGCCATCAGCGAACTGCCGCCGAGGGCGAAGAAGTCGTCGTGGACGCCCGGCTGTTCGATATCGAGCAGGTCTTCCCATAGCGACGACAGGGCAGTCTCCGTCTCGTTGCGAGGCAGGACACTTACCTTGCTCGCGTGCTGCAGGGCGGAGGCCCGCTCTTGAAGTGCGGCACGATCGATCTTCCCGTTGGCGGTCACGGGCATCTGGTCGATCTCGGCCAGCAGGCCCGGCACCATGTAGTGGGGCAGCAGGTCGCCGAGGTGCTGGCGTATCGAGGCTTCGGTGGCTGCTTCCTCCTCCGGCGCGCGCGGATCGCGCACGAAGAACGCCAGCAGCTGCGGCCGCTTGTGTTCGCCGACGATCCTCACGAGCGACGCTGCGCTGCGCACGCCAGGGCATCGCTCGAGCATCGCATCGATCTCGCCCAATTCGATGCGGTGACCGTGGATCTTGACTTGCGTGTCGCTGCGACCGAGGAATTCGAGACGGCCATCGGCCTGATAGCGGCCGAGGTCGCCGGTGCGGTAGAGGCGCTCGCCGGAGCCGGGGTGCGTGACGAAGGACTTGCGGGTTCGTTCCGAATCCTTGTAATAGCCCTGCGCCAGCCCGATGCCGCCGATGTACAGGTGGCCGACGGCCCAGGCCGGCCGCGGCTGCAATGCATCGTCCAGCACGTGGAAGCTCTGGTTGGAGAGCGGCCAGCCGTAGGGAATGCTCCGCCATCTCGGGTCTACATCGTCAATCGCGAAATAGTTCGACCAGATCGACGCTTCGGTTGCACCGCCGAGGCCGACGATGGCCGCGTGCGGCGCGACACGCGCTACGCGGCCCGGCAAGGACACCGGTATCCAGTCGCCGCTCAGCATGAAGAGCCGCAGGCTGGAGAAGACTTCCAGCGCCCGCGCGAGCGAGAATTCGAGTTGCATTTCGAGCAGAGCAGGCACGCTGTTCCAGACGGTGACGCCGTGCTGCTCGACACATTGCGCCCAGTCAGCGGGCGACGGACTGCTGCTGTGAGGCGGCAGTACCAGGGTCGCGCCGCAACCGAGCGTGGCGAAGATGTCATAGACGGACAGATCGAAATTGAACGCGGAGATTCCGAGGACGCGGTCGTCGATGTCCAGGCCGAAGCGCGCGATGACATCCTGAAGGGTGTTGACCGCTCCGCGATGCGTGATGGCCACGCCCTTGGGCTGGCCGGTCGAACCGGACGTGAAGATGACGTAGGCGAGGTCATCGGGGCCCTGAACGTTGGCCAGCGCGACAGGCGTGGCCGGCGCGTCGTCCGGCAGGGCGTCCTCGAGCGCCCGCAGTTGCACGCCCTCGGGCGCGCGCACGGTCGCCATGACATCCCGCGCGCACAGCACGACCTTCACGCCGGGCTGGTCGATCAGCCATTGCATGCGCGCCGGCGGCAGGTCATAGGCCACCGGAAGATACGCCGCGCCGGCCTGCACGGTGGCCATCGCCGCCGCCACCTGCCGCCAGCCCCGGCGCGCGACGATCGCGACCAGGTCGTTGCAGCCCGCGCCCCAGCGGCGCAGTTCGCTCGCCAGAGCCGTGGTCCGGCACAGCAGCTCGCCGTAGCCGATGCGCATGCCGGGCGCGATGATGGCCGTCTGCGTTGGATGCTTGCGACATGCCTCGATGAAGAAGTCGTGCAGCAGGCCATCGGGCAACGGTCGCGCCGTGTCGTTCGCCGCGCGGCAGGCCCCGAGCGAGAGCGGCTGCAACCTGGGCGAGAAGGAAGCCGGATCGTCGCACTGCAGGATCTGCCGCAGACCATCCCGGTAGGTGGCAAACATGTCCTCGATCACACCGGGCAGGAAGACGCCGTCGACATAGTCCCAGTTCAGGAACATCCGGCCTTCCTCCATGTAAGCCTGATGATCCAGCCAGACCTGCGGGGTGTGCATGCTGCCCTCGACGGACAGCCAGCCCAGTTCGGACGGTGTGGCCATCGAGCCGCCCCGTTCCAGGCCGAGCGTGCTGGCGAACACCACGGGCATGGCGGGCAGCACCGACGCCGGCCGGTTCATCTGCCGGATCACGTCGACGCCGGACACGTGACGGTGCTCGATCTCGCGGAACAGTTGCTTCTGCAAGGCCGTCACCCGCTCGCGAAAACCGCCTTCCGCCAGCGGCACTTCCAGCAGCAAGGTATTGCTGAAGTTACCGATGGTGCGGTCGAAGCGGGCGTCGTCGGCCGGGCGTCCGGATATCAGCAGGTTCAGCGTGAACGACGGACTGCGCGACCAGCGCCGCAGCACGTCTGCGAACAAGGCGCACAGCATCGCGTTGAGCGTCGCGCCGAGCATCCTGGCCCGCAGCGTGATCTGCTGGACGTCCGCCGGCTCCAGCCGGACCTGGAGGCGGCGGAAGGTCGATTGGCGGGGAATGTCCTCGTGGTCGCGTATCGGCAGGTCCGGCGCCGGGGGCAGCGTGGCGAGCCGCCCGGTCCAGTAGTCGAGCGAACGCCGGTAGGCGGGCTCGAGCCTCGCCGCGTGCTGCTGCTCGACGTACTCGCGATAGTCGGCCGCCGGCGCGTCGTGCGGCGCATCGCCCCGGTAGAGACGCGTCAGGTCGTGGAAGAACAAGGCGAGCGACCGTCCGTCCAGCGTGAGCAGCCGGAACAGGAAATGAAGACGGTAGCCGTCGTGCACACGGTCGACGAGACAGACGAACTGGCAGCCGTCGGCCATGTTCGCAAGATGCTCGTCGAGTGCCTCCTTCCAGCCGGCCGCGAGCGCCTCCTGCTCCACAACGCCGAGGTGCCGGATATCGCGCACCGGGACCTGACAGCGCGCGGGCATCTGCGCGATGCATTGCGTGCCGTCCGGGAGAATGCGCGTCCTCAGGGCAGGGTGCGTTGCCATTAGTTGTAGCAGAGCCTGCTCGAGCCTTCCCAGGTCGAGCGTCGCGGCACGGTAGCCGCGATACAGGCAGGCCGCGGTGCCGAGGCGATAGCCATTCTGCTCGCCGATCCAGTAGGCCTGCTGCATCGACGTCAGCGGATAGGCTCCGCGCTCGGCGTCATCCCTCAAGAGGCAAGCGACGTTTTGTCGGTCCATGATCAGACCTCCTCCGCCGCATCGACGCTCGACGCAGGCGTCTCGCCGGCGTCGAGGAAGCGCGACAGTTTGTCGAGACTGGGGTAGTGCTCGAAGATCTGCGGCACCGTCAGCTTCACGCCATGTTGCCGGCTGACGGCGTGCGTGAACTCCATCAGGACGATCGAATCAACGCCCAATTCCATGAACGTGGCCTGGGGATCGAGGCGCGCTGCATCGACGTGAATCAGTTTGCCCAGTAGCTGGCTCAGCGCATCCGCGGTGGCGACGCCGCAGTCCACGGGCGCATCGGGCGCATCGGGCGCCGCGGCTGCCGGCGGCGGGGGCGGGGGCAGCGGCGCGACGGACGCAAACGCCTTCTCTGTGACGGCGTCCCGGGCCGGCGCGGCATCCTGTTCCGGGCTGCCAGCCAACAGGACGTGTTGTGGCCACGCCCGCGACGAGTGGCCCGCGCCGGGCACCGCACCACAGCGTTCGAAGCCGGCATCCAGCAGGCAGGCGCGCCATTCGTCGGCCGACATGAAGGGCAGGTTGCGCGCCCTGCGACGGTCCTGGTAATGGCCGAAGCTCTCGATGTGCGCGAGGGTCAGCATCTGGATCGGCGTGTTGACAGTTCCCTCGATGAGCATCACCGCACCGCCTGGCACGAGGAGTTCGCGCAACTGGTGCAACGTCCTGTCGACGTACTTCGCGGTATGAATGACGTTCGCCGCCAGGATCAGGTCGAAGGAGGCCGGCTCGTAGCCTTGTTCGGCCAACCCCTTGTTGATGTCGAACAAGCCGTATTCGATGAACGGCAAGCCGGCAAAGCGTGCTTTCGCACGGTCCGTGAAGAAATGCGAGACGTCGGTGAAGCGGTAGGTCACGCCCGCGGCAGGCAGCACTTTGAGCAGCGCCGCGCTGGTGCCGCCGGTGCCGGCGCCCAGCTCCAGAATGCGCATCGGGCGATGCTCGATGGCCGTATGGCGGCCCACCAGCACCCGGAGCACCTCGACCGCGATATGGTTCTGCATCCGGGACACCGGATTGAGCTGGTACAACGCGTCTGCGACCCGCGATTCGCCGTCCGGGAACAGCAGATCCAGCGGATTCGTCTCGCCCGTGAGGAGCGCGACCTGGCTGATGGCGCACTCCTTCACGTAATCGACGAGCGGCTTGTAGTCGCTGCTCGTCCGGATTCCCGAGAGAAGGCCAGTAACCTGCTCCTTCAGATGCTTGGCGTCGAACGGCGCGGGGTTGCGGTACAGCCCATCGCCCGCGGACTGCAGAAGACCGGCATGGCCGAGCGCCGCCAGCCACTGCCCGACGAGCGGCAGACGATTCGCCTTGAGCCCGAGGCGCGCGACGATCTCCTGTGCGGACACCGTCTCGCCGGCCTGGCGGAACGCGCCCAGTTCCGCCAGTGCGGCCGCCATGGCCGGCGTGCAGGCCTCCTCCAGGCGCTTCCAGACGGCGTCGAACTCCGCCAGAGCCGACGACTCGACCGCCTTGAAGCTGCGCAATGCCTCTTCACCACATCGAACGATCTCCTCCCAGGCCGGGCGCGCGGCGTTCGGCAGACCGGCCGAAGGCGCGATCGCCGAGCGCTGCCGGAACCAGTGCGGGACTCTCTCGAATTCGTAACCCGGCAAGGACACGACCCTGCGCTGGTCTTCAGCGAAGAGGGGCTGCCAGTCGAGCGCGTGCCCGGCGCCGGCGATCTGCAGCAGGCATTCAACCAAGTCTTCTTCATCGTGCCCGTTGTGGCGCAGCAGGGGCAGCCAGCGCGGACCCGCTCCGTCCTGACACGCTTCGGCGATGCCGCACAGCACGGGCCTGGTGCCGATCTCGATGGCCAGCGCGACATCCGCGCCGGCCAGTGCCTGCAGCGAGTCGGCGAAGCGGACCGGTTCGCGCAGGTGGCGCGCGAAATAGTGGCCGCTGAGTTGCTTGCCCGGCGTCCACAAGCCGCCGGTCACGTTGGAGATGAATCCGCTGGCCGGGGCCTGCAACTCCAGCGCTTCGGCAGCACGCATCAGGGCCGGCATGATCGGGTCCATCATGCGCGAGTGGTGCGCTCGCTCGACGCGAAGCTTGCGGTGCTCGATCGAGTGATGCTCGGCAAGGTAGGCGCAGAACTGCGACACCGCTTCGATCGAACCGGCCACCACACAGTGGTGCTGGCCGTTGATGGCCGCCAGATCGACCGTGTGGCCGCTTTGCAGGATCGCGCGGCTGACGGTTTCCTCGTCGGCGAAGATGGCGGCCATCGCGCCGGGCCCGACCCGGTTCTCGCACAGGTCTCCGCGCGCCGCGACCAGGCGCAACGCGGATTCGATACTCATCGCTCCGCAGGTCACGAGCGCGGCGTATTCACCGAGGCTATGGCCGAGCGTCACGTCAGCCCGGATGCCGAGCGACGATAGCGTCTGGCCGAGCGCATATTGCAGTGCAAAGTGCACCGGCTGCGCGAGCGAAGGGCGGGTGAGGTCGATGTCGGGCCGGTTGCCGTACAGCAGCGTCTCAAGCTCGAAACCAAGCCGGGGCGCGAGGATCGCGTCGCACCGTCCCAATGCCTCGCGGAAGGCCGGCAGCCGCTCGAACAATGCTCGTCCGGCGTCTTTCAACGGAATGCCTTGTCCGGAGTAGACGAAGGCAATCCGCGGCACACCGCGGCCGGCCTGCTCGGTGACGTGCAGGTCCGAGCCCCCGGCCACGGCCCGCAGCTTCGCCGCGAGCGAGGCTGCGCTGTCCGCCGCCACGGCGAAGCGGGTGTCCTGCAGCGCGCGGCGGCATGTGCTCGTGTACAGGAAAGCAGGCCAGTCGTGCTCCGGAAGCGTCTCCAGATGCGCAACATGGCGGGCGGCCAGACGACGCAACGCCGGCTTGTCGCGTGCGCTCATGACAAACGGCAGGGCGCGCGAAGGCACCGGCGCGCGGTCCGCCACGGCTCTTTGATGGCTGCCGGCTGTCGCATCGTCCGCATCGCCCAGCACGACACAGGCGTTCGTGCCGGAGAAGCCGAAGGCGCTGACCGATGCGTGACGCCGCGCTCCGGGTTCGCGAGACCAGTCTACGCCGGCACGCGGAATCGCGATCCGGCCTCCGAGGTCGATCAGCGGATTGAGTTGCGACAGGTTTCGCTGCAACGGGATCTGCCCGTGGTGCAGTGCCAGCAGCGTCTTGATGATCCCCGCCATGCCGGCGGCCGCTTCGAGGTGTCCAACGTTGGCTTTGGCGGAACCCAGATGGCACACGCGCTCCCTCTCGCTCGAACCGTGCGCAAGGACGCGCGACAGGGCGCGGCATTCGATCGGGTCGCCAAGGGGGGTGCCCGTGCCGTGTGCCTCGACGTACTGGAGCTCGGCGGGATCGACCTTCGCTTTCGCGAGCGCGCCCAGCACGAGCGCCTCCTGCGCGCTGCCGCTCGGCGCGGTCAGGCCGTTGCTGCGGCCGTCCTGGTTCACCGCGCTGCCGAGGATCGCGCCGTAGATCCGGTCGCCGTCGGCGACGGCATCCTGGTAACGCTTCAGCACCAGCGCGCCGCAACCTTCGCTGCGCACGTAGCCGTTCGCCGATGCGTCGAAGGTCTTGCATTGGCCGTCGGGCGACAGCATGCCGGCCTTGATCAGCCCGTGGTCCCATTCGCTCGCCAGAAGGACGTTGACGGCCCCCACGATGGCCGTGCGGCATTCGGCGTCCCTCAGACTCCGGCAGGCGAGATGGACCGCGGTGAGCGCCGACGAGCAGGCGGTGTCCACGACGAACGATGGCCCGTGCAAGTCGAGCTGGTAGGCAATCCGGTTGGCGATGACCGCCAGCACCGAGCCCTGGCTGCTGTAGGCGTCGAGTTCGCCATGCGTCAATTGCAGCAGGCCATAGTCGAAGGCGGACGCGCCGAAGAAGACGCCCGTGTCACTGCCGGCGATGGCATCGGGCTTCATGCCTGCGTCTTCCAGCGCATGCCATGCAACCTGCAGGGCGATCCGTTGCTGCGGGTCCATGCAGGCGGCTTCGCGGTTTGTGATCGAGAAGAACGCGTTGTCGAACTCGTTCAGGCCGTCCAGGAATCCGCCATGGCGTACCGTGCCGTCCTCATACCGGCGCGAGGTGACGCCGCTGCGGCCTTCCGACAGCAAGCTCCAGTACGCGGCAAGGCTGTTCGCACCCGGAAAGCGGCACGCCATGCCGACGACCACGACGGTATCCGGGTCGCAAGTCGCCGGGCCGACGTTCTGCCCCCGCGCACTGCTGCCCTCGATCCTGCGGCTCAGGTGCCGGGCGAGTTGCCGGACGTTGGGATGGTCATAGAACTCGGTGGGATATACCTCTATGCCGAACCGGGCGGCGAGTTCGGTCGCCAGGCTGGTCGATTCGATCGAGCCGAGCCCGTATTCCGAGAACGGGCGATCGGAGCGGACGCTCGCCTGGGATATCTGCGAGATTTCCGCGATGCGTCGCGTGAGGAAAGCTTCCACGTCGGCCGCACACGAGGGGCCCGGAGCCGTCGAGGACGGAACGGTTGGCTTGGCGTCGCGGCCAGCTTCCCACTTCGCGACGACCCGCAGGCTGTCATCGAGAAACGCCCGCTTCGTCTGGCTGCGCTGGATCTTGCCGCTGGACGTCCTGGCCGTGGTGCCGGGCTGTATCAACACCGCAGTTTCCACGGGCAGGTCGAACGCGGCGCCGACTGCGCGACGGATCGCGTCGAACATCTCGTCGTAGGGGCCGCCGCGATGCGCACGCGTGAGTTCCTGGACGACGACGACCCGTTCCTCCGCATCGCGCGTGACCGGGAACACCGCGCAACCGCCTGGCGCGAAGCCGGGGTGGGCGCACTCGATCTCGCGTTCCGCATCCTGCGGGTAGTAGTTATCCCCGTGGACGATGATGAGGTCCTTGATTCGGCCCGTTGTGAAGACATCGCCCTCGTGGACGAATCCGAGGTCTCCGGTTCGGAGGTATTGCGGGCCGTCCCGGTCGCCGGCTAAAGTCGCGCCGAACGCCTGTGCGGTGTCGTCTGGCCTGTTCCAATAGCCGCTGGAAACGCTCTCGCTGTGGACCCAGATCTCCCCGATCTCGTGGGGGGCGCACTCGGTCAGGCGCGCGGGATCGACGATCTTCAGCGAAGTGCCATTCAACGCCTGACCGCAGGCCACGAGGCCGGCCGGCGCCTCGCCCGGCCCGGCAAGGCGGACTTCATTGCGCAGCAGCGCCCTGGCCGAGAGCGACAGCGCGCGCAAAGGCGCGTCCCAGGTCTGGCACGTGACGAAGCAGGTCGCTTCCGCGAGACCGTACCCGGCGGTCATTGCTTCAGGGTGGAAGCCATGGCGGCCGAACTTCTGGTTGAAGCGGGCCACGGTTTCGGTGCTGATCGGCTCAGCGGCGTTGAGCGCCATGCGCCAGGACGACAGATCCAGGCCTTCGCAATCTGTGTCGGAGACCTTCTGGCAGCAGAGCGCGTACATGAAGTTGGGGCCCATGCTGTGCGTGCCCTTGAAATCCGATATCGCCTTCAGCCAACGCAGCGGCATCTGGGCGACGGCGACACCGGGCAGCAGGCACGCCGAAATCGACCGGTACATCGGGAACAAGATTCCATACAGAAGGCCCAGGTCGTGGAAATGCGGCACCCAGGAGATGATTCGACTGGCGTTGTCGTGGCCCAGCCCGTGGTCCCACTGTGTCAGGTTATGCAAGATGTTCCGGTGGGACAGCATCACGCCCTTGGGCTTGCCCGTCGAACCGGAGGTGTATTGAAGCACCGCGATGGCAGCGGGCGAAGGCATGTCGATGACAGAGCCGGGACATGCGTCCCAGCCTTTGAACTTGTCCAGTTCCAGCCATGCCAGATCCCTCCATTGAGGGTTTTGCTCCACGAATGCGCTCGCATTGCCGATGGTCCTGGATACGCCGAGCACGAGTGACGGCTGACAGTCGTCCATGAGGGCCAATATCCGCTTCGTCTTGTGCGTATCGCCGGTCAACGGAACCGGCGACACCGGGACGGTTGTCACGTTCGCGATCAGGCACGCGAGAAACGCCTCCACGAACTCCAGGCCGGTGGGGAACACCAATAGCGCGCGCTTGCCCGACATGCCCTGCTGCTGCAGCCATCCAGCCAGCCCTTTGGCCCGCTGAAGCAACTCATAATGGGTCAGCGTGCGGTCGACGACCTCGCCATCGCGCAAGTACGTATAGGAAGCGGACGTGTCCGGCGTCGTATTGTTTGTGAAAACGTCGAGCAAGGTAGATCCAATCACGACTACTCCCTTCTTCGGCAAACCATGTGAGCGGTATCGAACAGTGCAGTCGGCGCCTGAGCCTGGGGCTGGAAGCTTTGGGCTTGCGTCCGCGAGACCCGGCGACGATGGCCGGGTCATTGCCGGGCTTGTCCTGTCAAGATGCCTATGACAATGTCCTGCAGCGAGTGGATAGGACGACTTCTGTAGGTATCCATAATTGTTTCCATTGCTATCTCCTCTTCAATTGGGTAGCCGGACGCCATTTGCCAGGTCCGCCATGTTGAGTGAAGCGTAACGTATATAAAGTGAGGCTCGTTATGACGATCCTGCCAATCGGTAGGAGGATCATGCGTTTGCGCTACGGATATGTGCGCGGGAATACAGATCCGAAACTCAGGCGGGCATCGCCGATGGAAACGACGCAAGATCGTCATACTCGGCAGCGAAATCGTCCTAACGGCTTCCTCCCCGGTTGGGGTACTCTAAATACCAGGCAGGCACGAGGAGACCACGCCTTCCAAACCGGCGACCCGAGCAAGCGATCCTGTCGACCACCTTCACCTTTGCCAGGGAAAAGGGTCGCACCACGGTGGCAGGCACGAGAAACGAATCGGTAACTGAAACTTCGCAACGTACCTATCGGTGGAACAAGTCAATGAAGTTATCGAAGATCCAACGCTGTTCGGGGCGAGCGATGGAAACGCGCAGTGAGAATTGCAAAGCCGAAGACCGGGAGCTCCGCGACGACCCTATTCCCGGGAAGTCCGAATTCGATAGGTATGCTTGCGCGAAGTATCCGGCGGACGTTCAACCGCCGGCTTCCGCGTTTGACAAACAAGTTGTGCAATTGGCGGCGATGACCGCTGGAATATTCAATGCACCGACGTGCTTGCTGTTGCTTTTGGATAGTGACGAACTGTCGAAATTCAAGCTCAAGCTGTATTGCGGCCACCGGCAGGTATGCTCTCAGTGCATCGACAAGGCAAGCGTCATGGCTCGACAAACCATTTCCGTTGGCAAGCCGATCATCGAGGAGTATTCGTCCGCGTGCGGTTTGTGTTCCTCCGAACGGGCGAATGCAGACTACGCCGGATGCATGATTGCCACGCCTATCCGCGTGGAGAACAAGACGATCGGTGCAATCAACTTGCGCAGCGAAATGAATCCGCTCTTCAATGCAAACGACATGCAGCTCGTGCGCGCCGCATCATGGTTCGTGGGCCAATCACTGCGACGCATCGAGCTGGAAAACTTGCTCGACTCGCAGTTTGCGCAACTGGCCGTAGCGCGTGAAGCGCATTCCTCGTTGGCTGATTTGTCTTCTTTCGCGATCCATTCGCCCGCGCGCCTGGCCAAGACACTTGCCAGATCGTTTTATCGGGAAATGATCAAGGTCGGTCTTAGCCGTGCAGAAGTGATCAATGCCGCTTCGGAAATCATCTCCCAGGTCAGTGAGCATATGAAGCAGAAGGATGCGTGCGGGAAAAAGATTTCATGACGCGTGGGTCGAGCGGAATGCTGCTGACATTCCCGAACTCCCTCATGTGAAGCACGTTTTCGTCAAAGCGGCTACACGGGTGAACAACCGTGCCGAGAACAGCCACCAGCCGACCCACCGGCGCGAACGCCAGATGTGCGGTTTTCGCGATGCGCGTCGCATGCAGGCGTTTCTCTCAAGCTTCAGCCCGATCCGGCGGCACTTCGCGTTACCCGGACGTCAAATGAACGCAGCACGTCATCGTGCCATGCTGAAGGAACGCTTCGCCACATGGCATAGTTAGACTGTTGCCGGCGCTGGCGAAAAAGTTATCTGATAAGGATAGTTACCTTTGAGCTACGCACGTAGTCCGTGTCCACCCGATTTACCCGGACGACAGCATCGCGGGCCTGGATGCAGATGTCGAAAGTCGCGGTGGTGCTCAAGGGTAGAATGAGCGGAACGTAACCTGAGCGGGAAAAAGGGATGAACCTCGCGAGGATCGACCTCAACCTTTTGCGCGTATTCGATGCGGTATTTGAAGACCGCAATCTGCTTCTCGCAGGTAAGCGACTGAATCTCAGCCAGTCGGCCATCAGTCACGCGCTCGGGCGGTTACGCGATGTGCTCGAGGACGACCTCTTCGTACGCACGGCGAAAGGGATGGAACCTACCGCTCGCGCAGTGGCCATGGCCATGCCGCTGCGCAATGCGCTGCAGCAGATCCAGAACGCCCTCGGGGATGAGCCGTTCTTGCCGAACGTTGCAAGCCGCGATTTTGTAGTGGCAGCGAACGACTATATAACGATGCTGTTGCTCGGCCGGCTGAGCCAGAGGTTGAGCGCGGAAGCGCCAATGGTCAATCTGGTGATAAGGCCATCCACGAGGCTCGATCTTGCTGGACAAATCGACATTGGCAGAATTGACATCGCGGTTGGCATTTTCGCTGAGGTGCCGGCGCGGTTTCAGTCGATGCTTGTCTGGAAGCAGACGGAAGTTCTGGTGATGCACCGGGAACATCCCATTGGCGAGCGGGACGTCACGCGGGAGGACCTGGTGAACTATCCCCTTGTGTCCGTCTCCCTGGGCGGTCAGGAGGAAGGGGCCGTCGGTGGCTTTATCGTCGAGCGAGGTCTCGCACGGCAATCGGAGATGTTCGACCGACAAGCGCTTGAGGACGCCTTTGCCGGTTCTCCTGCCTCCCCCCGACTCCGTGTTTCCGTCGCCCATTCCCTGGCGATTCCCGCGTTGCTTCGACATAGCGACATGCTCGCCATCGTGCCTTCTCCGCTGGGGCGCGAATTCGAGCGCTACGGCGAGTTGCGCGCCCGGCCCATCCCCTATGCCGCCCCAATGTCGTCGGTGCGGGCGGTGTGGCACGCGCGCAATGAGCAGGATCCCGCGCTTCAATGGTTGCGGGCGCAGATTGTCGACGTCGCGAAACAAGTTCGAGGCTAGTCGATCCTGTCTGCTGCAAGTTCACCTTGCAGTTTCTTCACTATGGACCGCGTTTTTCCTGTGCCATCATGGGCATGCCATGTACACAGATATTCTTGACGCCGTGGAGACCGGTCCTCACATGCATTCGGATGCCTATATCGTCGACGCTGTTATCCGGTCGCGGAAAGCCGTTCGCGCTTTTCGTCCAGATGCCATCGCTAAAGAAGACATCGTCGACATTCTCGATGTCGCCCGTACCGCCCCCAGCAACTCCAACACTCAGCCGTGGCATGTTCACGTGCTGAGTGGCCGCTGCAAACGGCAACTCAGTGATGCGCTCGCGCGTGCTCACACGGCTGAAACGCATCCGCCGCTGCAACACATGCCGGATCCGTTGCCCGATGCCTGCCGGCCGAGGCAGGAGGAGTTTGGTGCGCGGTATTACGGAGCGCTTGGCATCGATAAGACGGACGTTGCCGCCCGTCTCCGGGCGACCGCCCGCAACTTCGATTTCTTCGGAGCGCCGATCGGCATGATTTTCACGATCGATGCCCGCCTGAAAAAGCATAGCTGGCTCGACTATGGTCTGTTCCTGCAGACAGTCATGATCGCGGCTCGCGCGCGCGGTCTCGATACGTGCGCGCAGGTGTCGTTCGCGCGCTATCGAGGCGTCATCGCGGAGCGTCTCCGGATCGAACCCGGTTACGACGTCGTGTGTGGAATGTCGCTGGGTTACGCGCAAGAGGATTCCGTTGTGAACCAGCTCGGGATGCCGCGTGAGTCGGTCGAGCAATTCGCAAGATTCGCTGGATTCGACGACGAATAGACCAGCGCGATTTTCTTTGTCACCGCTGTTTTTACTTTAACGATATGACCATCAAAATTCTTGCTCTATGCGGAAGCGCTCGCCGCGACTCCTTGAATCGAAAACTCTTGAACGTAGCGGCGCGTGGTGCGCATGACGACGGAGGCGAGGTGACGTTCATCTCACTGGCCGACTATCAGTTGCCGCTTTATGAAGGGGACTTCGAAATGGAGCGCGGCGTTCCTGAACGCGTGAGAGAACTGCAGCGATTGTTTGCCGAGCATGAGGCGCTCCTGATCGCATCCCCCGAGCACAATGGAGGATATACGGCGTCGCTCAAGAACGCGATCGACTGGATCAGCCGACCTCGCGAAAGCGGCGAGCCCGGCGTTCTACTTTTCGCGAGGAAGGTGGCCGCCGTGGTCTCGGCATCGCCGGGACCGATGGGTGGCCTTCGTTCGATGCTGGGCATGCGGGGTGTGCTGGAAAAGTTGGGCGCCATCGTTATCCCGCAAGGCTTCTCCCTTGGCGCCGCCCACCTGGCCTTCACAAAAGATGGCAACCTCGCCGACGCAAAGGCAGACGCTGAAGTCCGCGCGGTCGGGGCTGGTCTGGTCGGCGTCACACGGCAACTGTCCAGCAGGTAGGGCAGGGATAGTCGGCGCTCGTGATCTCGATCACGAGCGCCTCGATGGCATGATTCGGCGTTACTGGACGAGTGCCATGCACTCGTCGGTCAGAAAGCCGAGGGCCAAACGTGGCTTCGGCATGAACATCAAGAAGATATCGCTACGCGATTCAGTGCCGCCGGATCGGATGGCTATCTCGCATCCGGCGCCTTGACGGTGTACGAAATGCGACCGGCTGGCAGGAAGAAAAGCGCAATGATTGCACCGCCCTTGGCTTCCGGATAGTGATGGCTTCCCGGTGCAGGGGCCGTCCAGCCTCCATAACACCAGCCGTTTGGCCCCGCGAGCGCCGCGCCGTCATTGAGCGACACCACCATGTTGAATTCACCGTACGGGTGAGCGTGGTAGTCGCCACGGAAGCTGCCCTCGGGATTGTTCTGATCGTTTCCGGCGCTATTCATGTAGACGGCAGTGATGCTGAACCCGAACGTCTTTTCAGAAGGCTCGACGAGCCGAGCCCGGCGATACTCGCGCCCGGTAATCTCTATGTTGGCAGCCCAGCCTTCGTCCTCGACACCAATCCTGATCAAGCGGGCCAAATCCTTGTAAAACTCGCTATCCGTGCCGTACTTGCTGTTGAGCCATTCTTCAACTTCGGTCCCCGTGGTCATGTCCTTGACCTCCTCAAGGAATGGAAGGCATCGCGCGATCAGATCGTCCTTGCTGCTCAAAGCTTGGGCTTGTGACATTCAGGTCCTCATTCGGTATGTAGGGAAATTTCTCTTTGCAGGCTGCCTTTCGGCGGCGCGCAAACGGGCTTGGCACTCCTCGAATGCTTCATGCGTCTCTTGGCAGTTGCCTGCTTAGTAAGATGCCATATCGACATTGATCAAAGAAGCGACAACTTTTCAATTTGACAATGCACAGCATGCAAGTCGGGTTCCGCGGCCAACGCGCCGCGGTGTTCCGCTAATTCAGGCGGCGTGTTCAGAGCGGCGCACGCACGTATCGCATGACCTGCAATACCTCTATGAAGACATTTCACTGCGACTTCATGATGATCGTGTCGAATCATCCACGGATGCTTTTCGCGTAGAGGAAGCTATAAGCCGGCGCTTTTATGGTCTATAAAACTCTCGCTGCGCGAGCCGGAAGAATTTTAGTTTTCCTGGGACATGTCGAATGGGTTTGCCGGACCGGCACACTGCGTACTTAGCCTCGTTGTCGTTTCTTATTTGCACCCATAAGCTCGGCCTCCATGAGTCGAGTCTACGTATTTAACTCGTTATCCGAAGCTTATTACAACAATCTCGGAGAGGTCATGAAGCTTGGAAGGATCGTAGCGTTTGGCTTGAGCATGTTGAGCGGATCAGTGTTCGCGCAGAGCAGCGTCACGCTGTACGGCCTGATCGATACAGGCGTGGAATACGTCTCGCATGCAAATGCCATCGGTGATGGTGTAGTTCGGATGCCAGGGGTGAGCGGCGAGTTGCCGTCGCGCTGGGGCTTGCGAGGCTCGGAAGATCTTGGTGGTGCGCTCAAGGCTATCTTCACATTGGAGAGCGGTTTCAATCCGCGCGGAGGGGATCTCGGGCAGGGTGGCCGTCTCTTTGGCCGGCAGGCCTGGGTTGGCCTTGAGGGACCCTGGGGCGCGTTGACCTTGGGGCGGCAGTACAACATGGTCTACTGGGCGCTGTCGGATGCAGACATACTTGGCCCGGATATCCACGGGATTGGTGCACTTGACAACTACCTGCCAAACGCCCGCAGCGACAACACCGTCGTCTACAAGGGCACGTACAAAGGTCTGACGCTGGGCGCGTCGTATTCCTTCGGGCGCGACTCGGCCGGGACGGGGAACTCCCCTGGGCAAGGCCTATGCGCGGGCCAGGTTCCGGGGCAGTTTGGTCAATGCCGTGACTGGAGCACGATGATCAGGTACGACGCGACTCGTTTCGGTTTCGCTACCGCCTACGACGAGCAGCGCGGAGGAACTAACGCGGCCGCCAATTTCTTCGATGGCGTGGCACCGTTTCCTTTGACGTCTGGCGACAAGGACGCTCGTATTCTTGCGAACGGTTACGTCAAGTTCGCGGGACTGAAGGTAGGCGCCGGATGGATCGGACGCGATGTCGAGACGGCTTCTGCCGCAGCGCCCGACGTGCGTTCGAATCTGTTCTTCATCGGTGCCCAGTATTACGTGACGCCGAGTTTTGTACTCGATGGCGAGGCGTTCCGGATCATTGTCCGGGAACAGGATGCGCGAGCGACGATGGTGACGTTGCGCGCCACCTATTTTCTATCGAAGGCGACGGCGGTCTATCTGAACGGCGCCTACCTGTGGAACAGCGCCCATGCGCGCTTTTCCGTGAGCGCCGGTGGCGGAGGAACCACCCCTGCAGCGGGCATGGGACAGCTCGGCGCGATGATTGGGGTGCGTCATTTGTTCTAGCCGCCCGCCGTCATCCCGTGACAAGCGCATCGCGCTTGCCATGAGTGCAGTTGGACAAAGTTCCACCAATTCCTTTTTTCTCATGCTTCAAATCCGGAGTTGTTATGAGCGCACTTGATATGGATGCGTCGGGGACACTCGACGTCCAGAAGTTCATCGACGAACATCCCTTTTCGCGTTACCAGTGGCTGATCCTCTTCATCTGCTTCTTGATTGTTGCCGCCGACGGATTCGACACGGCCGCCATCGGCTTCGTCGCGCCAGCGGTCGCCAGGGAGTGGACGATATCGACCGTTGCTCTCGGGCCGGTGATGAGCGCAGCCCTGGTCGGGCTGGCAATCGGCGCATTGTTGGCGGGGCCTTGCGCCGACAGGATCGGCAGACGCAAGGTGTTGATGGGCTCGGTACTTTTCTTCGGCGTATGGACCGCGGCGTGTGTTTTTGCGTCCGACATCGGGCAACTCACCGTATTGCGCTTCCTTACCGGAATCGGTCTTGGCGCGGCGCTGCCCAACTCGACAACGCTGCTGTCCGAATATGTGCCCGCGAAGCGACGCGCTCTTCTTTTGAACATCATGTTCTGCGGGTTCACGTTCGGCGCGTCTGCGGGTGGTCTGGTATCGGCGGCATTGATACCTGACTTTGGCTGGCGCGCGATCTTCGTTGTCGGCGGCATCGTTCCGATTGTGCTGGCGCTCGGCCTCCTGGCGTTGCCCGAGTCGATCTGCTTCATGGTAGTCAGGAACTGGCCCGCCGAGACAATTCGCCGGGTACTTCGACGAATCGCCGATAAGCCGGCCATCATGGCGTCGCGGTTCGTTGTCTCGGAGCACGTCGAGGGAACGCGGCGCGCGCCGGTCGCGCTTATTCTCTCGGCGCAATACCGACCCGGCACGCTGTTGCTTTGGCTCGCATACTTTATGGGGCTTCTCGTCTACTACACGCTGACAAGCTGGATGCCGACACTTGTTCGCGATGCCGGGTTCACGCTGCGCCAGGCCGCGCTCGTGACCGCTCTGTTTCCGGCTGGCGGGGTTCTGGGCGCATTGGGCTGTGGCTGGTTGATGGACCGCTTTAATCCCTGCCGAGTCGTCGCGTTGGCATTTCTGCTATTGGGCGTCGCCGTCTGGGCCATGGGGCAGAGGATAGACAGCGGACTGTCGCTGGCGTTTCTGACCTTCATCGCTGGCGTCTGCATGACCGGTGCACAGATGTCGATGCTGGCGCTCGCGGCGCTGTTCTATCCGACGGACGGCCGTGCGTCTGGCGTGGCCTGGATGCTTGGCATCGGGCGCTTGGGCGGCATTCTCGGCGCCGTTGGCGGCGGAACGCTTCTGGCGGCAGGCTACAACATGGCTGCTATCCTCACGATGATGTCCATACCGGCATTTGTCGCCGCCGCGACGCTGTTTGTCATGGCCTCCGTGGAAAAGGGGAGTTCCGGATCCATGCGGTCATTGTTGAGCGTCTCCCGTCGTCGCACGGATCTCCCTGCTCAAGCGCCGGACGGCCTGGGGCGGTTGCCCGATGGTCCGCAGGAACGCCCGCCTCATTCGCTCCCGATCCGAGAAGCCGACTTCGTCCGCGATCACGTCCAAAGATAAGCGCCCTTTTTCCAGCAACAGCCGCGCCGCTTCCACGCGCAAATGCTCGACGGCTTTGGCAGGGGATTGCCCGGTTTCAGCACTGAAAGCGCGACTGAACTGACGTGGGCTCAAGCCGGCGACCTCGGCCAGTTCCTCGACGGTCAATGCATTGCGCAAATTGGCGTTCGCATGGTCGATCGCCTTCTGGATCCGGTCGGATTTCGGATCGCGGTCAAGCAAGGTGGAGAACTGCGATTGCCCGCCGGCGCGGCGATGATAAACGACAAGCTTGCGGGCTACAGCGCGTGAAACGTCCTGGCCATGATCCTTCTCGATCATGGCGAGCGCCATGTCGATCGTGGCTGTCATGCCTGCCGAAGTCCAGATCGGTCCGTCGACGATGAAAATCTGATCCTCTTCGACGGCTATGGTCGGAAAACGGCGCTGTAGATCGTGTGCGAAGCGCCAGTGCGTCGTGGCTCGGCGACCGTCCAGAATCCCCGCTGCGGCCAGGATAAACGCGCCTGTGCAGGGTGCCACGATCCGCCTCGACGTTATCAGAGCGCGCTTGACGAAGGCAGTCAATGCGTCAGAGACAATGTCGATCTCGACGCCCGAGCCCAACATGACGGTGTCCAATGCGGCGTCGGAGAAGGGCTGCGTTTCTACACGAATACCTGCCGAGGACAATACGAGCCCTCCCTCTTCAGACAGGAGCGTCACTTCGTATGTCGGCTCTCCGAGCACGACGTTCGCCAGTTCAAAAGCGGTAATTGCCGCGAAGCCCATTAGATAGAAATTCGGGAATACAACGAAGCCAATCGTGTGCATGGTTTGCCCAGGTCATGTCCTGAATCGCTTGTATAAATGACATTTGAGACACGGTCAACGACGATTACTCTCTAGCCATCCCCTCAAACCGCTTATCTCAAGAGCTTTCATATGGATCGTCGACTACTGATACTGGCCGTGGGCATGTTCGCAATGGGGACCGACAACTTCGTCGTGGCCGGTATTCTTCCGGGCGTCGCCGCGTCATTGAATACATCCGTGAGCCTCGCGGGGCTGATGGTCACCTTTTACGCATTGACGTACGCGATCGCTGCCCCTGTCATGGCGGCTTTGGCGGGCGGCTTGCCGCGCAAGCTTCTGCTGGTTTCCGCGCTCGGCATTTTCGTCGCCGGCAACATGATGAGCGCGGTCGCCACGGACTTGCACTGGGTTTTGTTTAGCCGGGCTCTGTCAGGATTCGGCGCAGCGCTGTTCTCGCCTACCGCATTGGGCGTTGCCTCTGCGCTTGCACCGCCGGAAAAACGCGGCCGTGCGTTAGCGGCAGTAACAGCCGGACTGACGGGGGCCACGGCTCTCGGGTCGCCGATCGGCACGTTCATCGGCGGATTCGGAAGCTGGAGAACGACGCTCTGGTTCGTCACTCTGCTCGGGATGGTGGCCATGATCGGTGTCTGGACGATGCTGCCATCCGTTCCCCGTCCTGCATCCGTCACGTTGCGAGATCGGCTTGCGCCGGTCCGCGATGTACGGATAGCGCTCACCCTGCTTACTTCGTTATTCGCCTTCGGCGGGTTCCTCATGGTGTACACGTATGCGGGCGTGGTGCTGCAGCGTGTAACGCACGGCGACGCGCGCATTCTCGCCGCGATGTTCTTGTTGTGGGGCGTCGCGGCGACGGCCGGGAATCTTTTGTCCGGCCGCCTTGTCGACCGCTTCGAAAGCCGCAACATCATCAACGCAATGCTATGGCTTGCCATCATCAATTTCTGTGCGTTGCCGTGGACATCCGCCCATGCAATCAGCGCGGCAGTTGCGCTCGCGATCTGGGGCATATGCGGCTGGGGGCTCATCGTCCCGCAACAACACCGGCTGGTGCAACTCGCGCCAGGCGTGGCACCTCTGCTGCTGGCGCTGAACAATACCGCGACATACTTCGGACTTGCCTGCTCCGGCGTGCTTGGCGGTGCAGTGCTCCAGTCGATCGGCGGGCAGTACCTGAGTATCGTTGCGGCCGCGCTGATTGCGATCGCATTCTTGCTTGCCGAAGCCGCGCAACATCGCATCGATCTGTCGTGCACACGGTACCCCGCGACGACCCATCGCGAGACCGAGCCGGTCTGATTGACCAAGCACTGGCGCTCTGAAATAGCGTCGTCTGTTTAGACGTCGCGCCCATGGAGCGGGGCCGTGCAGACGAGCGCGATGGACCATGGGTGTCGCCACTTGGGGCTCTGTCAGGTTGACGGGCAGGCGGCGGGAAAATAAAGCGATGAAGAAAACGGAATCTCTTTATCACGGCCACCGCTTCCTGCCGTCGTCATCAGCTGCGCGGTTCGCTGGTATTTCCGATCGAGGAGTTGTTGCGCGAACGTGGTGTCGTGGTCACGTACGAGACAATTCGAGGAGCTTTTCGCTTTCTCTTTCGAGCGCTCGGCGACGGCCGCTCTAAAATGCTGGCGCCCTAACTCGTCGCGTTACGATGCAGGCCAGCGTCTCCTTCTACCAATGCATCGACCCGTTCAAAGATGGTGCCCCGCGGCGCAGGAGGATTGGCGATTGGCGCGTAGGCCAGCTTGCGGGCTTCCCTCGCTCCGATACCGAACGCGCGCATGAGCGCGTACATGGATTGCTCGGCATAGTCGGCGGGGGCCTCGCCGGACAAGAGCGTTTCGATGCCGTACATGATCGAGCCAAGAGCAATATCGCGCGCGACGACCACATCCACGGCGCCGAATCGTCCTGCATCAAGGCCTGCCTGCAGATCGCGGGTGAGGTACTCATCCAGCAGGCGGCCTCGTGAACCGCGCTTCGTGCCAACGCGCGTGATGAACGCTCCCCATAGCGGATACCGTGCCGCCATCCCCATATAAAGCCGCGAGCCAACCACCACCCGTTGCGCCGGATCATCGATCGCACGCACGAGCGGATCGATGACCGCGAGCACTTCGTCGCTGCTTTCGCCCGCCACTGCCGACAGCAGTTCCGCAGTCGTGCGGAAGTAGTTGTAGAACGTCCCGCGGGCAACCCCCGCTGCTGCGATGAAGTCATCGATCGTCGGGGCGTCCGCCCCCTTGTCTGCAAAAACGCCCAGCGCGCTTTCAATCAGACGAATGCGCGTCTTCTCACGGCGCAACGCACCGACGCGGGTTCGATGGTTCTCGGTCGATTCTGTCGCGTCCATTGGCTATCCCATTGATCTGCCGTGATTTTAGCAGCGCATACGCTCTGCGGGTTTGTCCTATGCGAATTCATATTGACGAGATCGTCAATATGGCTAGAATTGAAAATGACAACTTCGTCAACACGAGATCGAGTACACCTTGAGGCGTTTCGTCTCGGGGGCCTACAGGAGATAGATATGCGCTTCGTTAGTTTCGAAAAGGATGGCAAGGCAACCCTCGGCGTTCGGGAAGGCGATCACGTGCGCGTTATCGGCGATGAGACGCTCGAGTCGCTTCTCGCGCGTGGCGTCCGTCTGGACGAGTACGCGAGTACCAACATCACGGAGGTAAAGGTTCAAGCGGCCGGACTGAAGTACCTTCCGCCGCTGCAAAAGCCGCCGAAGATCATTTGCGTGGGCCTGAACTACGCCGACCACACCAAAGAAAGCAAGTACGAGCAGCCCGACTACCCGACCTTGTTCCTGCGTGTCAACACGAGTCTGGTTGCGCACGAGCAGCCGATGATCCGTCCGAGCGTGACCGACTCCGAAGGGCTCGATTACGAAGGCGAGGTCGCGGTCGTGCTGGGAACGGGCGGTCGCCACATATCGAAAGAAGACGCACTCTCGCACGTCGCGGGCTATGCGCTCTTCAACGACGGCTCAGTGCGCGAGTATCAGTTCAAGACGCCGCAGTGGACCGTTGGCAAGAATTTCGATGGCACGGGCGCATTCGGTCCCGACCTCGTGACCGCCGATGAATTGCCCGCCGGGGCGAAAGGCCTGCTGCTGGAAACGCGCGTGAACGGCGAAGTGGTTCAGTCGGCGAGCACCGACGACATGGTGTTCGACGTCGCGACGCTCATCAGCGTCATCAGCGAAGCCATCACGCTCGAACCGGGCGACGTGATCGTGTCCGGCACGCCGTCGGGCATCGGCTGGGCGCGCACGCCGCGCCTCTTGATGAAAGCGGGCGACGTTTGCGAAGTGACGGTCGAGAAGATTGGCACCCTGCGCAACGTGATCGCTGACGAAGCAACTCGGTAATTTCCCATCGGCGAAACCGGACGAAGAGCCGGCGCCTATCGAAAAGGAGACACATGGTCATGATCGACCCGGTAGTAGCATCTGCATGCGCGAGTGTTCATTCGATCGATCACTTCGCACTCGACGTTCCCTCACTAGCCGATGCCGAGCGCTTCTTCGGCGCGTTCGGTCTCGATGTGGCAGCAGCAGCCGCGGAACTCGACTTGCGTGCGGCCGATGGTCATCGTTGGGCGCGCATCTTCCCCGCGTCGAGAAAGTCGCTGGCGTATCTGACGTTCAGCTGCTTCGAACAGGATTTCGCAGCGATCCTCGATCAGGTGACGACGGCGGGCGCCGAACTGGCCGCGCCTCACGATCGAGGCGATGCCTCTGGTTTCTGGTTTCGGGATCCGGACGGCAACTTGATCCAGGTAAAGATCGGTCCGAAGACGACGCCGGTCACCAAGGAGCCGTGCGTTGTCGCGTCGAGCCATGCGGACGAGCGCGGTGCGCACATGCGTTCAGCAGCAAAGACCGTTCGTCCGAAACGTCTCTCTCATGTGTTGCTGTTCTCGCCTGATGTCCTTGGTGCGCTCGATTTCTACGGCAAGGCACTCGGCCTGCGTTTGTCGGACAAGTCGCTCGACATCATCGCATTCACGCATGCGCCGCACGGCAGCGACCATCATCTGGTCGCGTTCGCCAAGAGCAGTGCGCGCGGCTGGCACCACGCGGCGTGGGATGTCGATAACATGAACCTCGTCGGTCAAGGCGCGTCGCAAATGGCCGCTGCCGGTTTCACAAAGGGCTGGGGTACCGGCAGGCACGTCCTGGGTTCGAACTACTTCCACTACGTGCAGGACCCGTGGGGCTCGTTCTGCGAGTACTCCGCCGACATCGATTTCGTGTCGGCCGGGCAAGTGTGGCCCGCCGGCGACTTCGCGCCGGAAGACTCGTTGTACCTGTGGGGGCCGCCGGTCCCCGACGACTTCATCCACAACACCGAAGCCGGCGTCGTTTCCGAAGACTGACCGCTTCAAACCCTTTGCATTGATTCGATGGCTGCCGGTTCATCCGGCGCCAGGGCACAACTCGCTCATTTTTCAGCAGGTGAACTGAAATGACAGATCAAAACATCCTCGACGTCGCGATTGTCGGTTACGGACCGGTCGGACAATCTCTCTCGATCCTTCTTGGAGAGCGCGGCTATAACGTTGCGGTATTCGACCGCTGGCCATCGCTTTATCCGCTTCCGCGTGCCGTATTTCACGACCACGAGATCCGTCGCGTGTTTCATGCGATGGATATTGGAGAGGACGTCGAGCGCATCTCGCAACCGTCATCCAAATATCAGTGGTTCAACGCGGACTGGAAGACGCTTGTCGAGATCGACTGGTCGGCGGAATCGATCAGCGACGGCCCGGTGGGCTACCTCTTCAATCAGCCGTCGCTTGAAGCGCTGCTCGACAAGAAGGCCAAGTCGCTGCCAAATGTTTCCGTGCAACAGGGCTGGGAGGCGACCCGATTGCAACAGTTGTCCGACTGCTGCGAATTGACTCTGCGTCGCGGCGCAATGAACGGCGCGAACTGGGATCAGACCGGTGAGACACAGACGGTGCGCGCACGCTACGTCGTCGGGGCGGATGCGCAAACAGCTTTGTCCGCAAGTCGCAGAACATCGAGTTTGACGATCTCGGCTTCCAGGAAGACTGGCTCGTCATCGATCTGAAGCCGAACGATGGCGTGACACTCGACGTGCCCGATATCGGCCAGTGGTGCAACCCGACTCGGCCGACGACAATGGTGCCGGGCGGCCCCGGCTTCCGTCGCTGGGAATTCATGCGCCTGCCGCACGAAACGATCGAAGAACTGCAGAAGCCCGAGAAGGTGTGGGAACTGCTGTCGCCTTGGGTCACGCCTGAAAACGCGACGCTGGTGCGTTATGCCGTCTACAAGTTCCGCTCGCTGATTGCGAGGGACTGGCATAACCGCCGCGTGGTGCTCGCGGGAGACGCTGCCCATCAAATGCCGCCGTTCATGGGCCAGGGCATGTGCTCCGGCATCCGCGATGCATGGAATCTCGCCTGGCGCTTCGATTTGATCCTCAAGGGCATGTCATCGGATCGTGTGCTTGAAGGCTATACGCCTGAGCGTCGTCCGCAAGTGCGCGCGGTGATCGATGCGTCGATCGCGATGGGTCAGGTCGTCTGCATCTCCGACAAGGACGAGGCGGCTCGTCGCGACGAAGCGTATCTCTCTGGTCAAGTGCCGCCGCTGCCGCCATTCCCGGGCTTGACCGATGGGTTGATCTGCAAGGACTCGTCGTTCGCCAGCGAGAGTGTTGCCGGACTTCTCAGCGTACATGGTCAAGTGAAGAACCTGGGCGTTGAATCCCGCTACGACGATGCAGTGCCGAACGGCTTTCACGTCATCGCACTCGACGCACATCCGAATCAGTATCTCGACGCGCAGGGCAAAGCGGCGCTTGCGGCCATCGGCGGGCATTCGGTCGGCGTAACCACCGACGAGGACAAAGCCGTCAAGGATCGAGTGCTGCTCGATGTCAGTGGCAAGTACAAGCAATTCTTCGATGAGCACGGCGTTAAAGCCATCGTCGTGCGGCCCGACTACTACATCTTCGGCGGAGTGAAGAAGCTTGAGGACCTGCCGGCGTTACTGGCCGATCTCGTGTCGCGGCTTCCGATCGCTGAACGCGCGGAAGCGGCCGTTTCCTGAAGAACCCAACAACGGAGGAGAACATGAGGAAGACACTATGCGGGCTGGCGGCGGCATACGCGCTAATCCCGCACGCTCAAGCGCAAAGCAGCGTGACGCTGTTCGGTCTTCTCGACGTCGGCGTGAGCTATGTGAGCAACGAAAAAGGCAGTCACAATTTCAAAGCCGAGGACTCGATCTGGACGCCCAGCATTTGGGGCATCCGCGGTGTCGAGGACCTGGGCGGAGGTTATAAAACCCTGTTCGAGTTGGCGTCCCAGTTTTCGGTAAATAGCGGCGCGGGAATCCCGGGACCGAACGCCGACTTCAACCGACAGGCTTTTGTCGGTCTGTCGAAGGACGATGTCGGGCGCATCACGTTCGGCCAGCAGTACAACCTGATGGCGGACTTCCTTTTCTTCCCGCCCGCGAGACTGGATGGAGCCTTCACCTATGGCGGCCTCTACAACATGCGACAAGGGCCGTTCGCGGCACTCGGCATTCCACAGAATCCAACCGGCTCGTTCGACTTCGACCAGACCGGCGGCACATCGCGCGTTTCGAACTCGGTCAAGGTTGTATCCGCGACCTTCGCAGGCCTGAGGCTCGGTGCGTTGTATGGTTTCGGCAATACGCCCGGCTCGTTTTCCGCAAACAACACGACGGGCTTCGGCGTGAACTACGCGATCGGCGGCTTCGGCATGGCGGCCGCGTATAACGAAACCAAGTACGCGGCGTTAAACAACGGTCACGACGGGATTCGCAACTTCGGAGGCGGGCTCAGTCAGACCATCGGCGATCTGTATCTCAACGCGCTCTACACCAACACGCGCAATACGCTAACGGGGGGCGTCGTGCAGGCGGTTCAGGCCGGCGGGTTGTATACGTTCATGCCGGACATCCGGCTCGGCGCCAACTATCAGTACATGAAGGGCAACGCGCAGTTGAGCCACAACAGGGCACAGCAAGTCACGAGCGCCGCTCAGTACCTCCTCTCCAAGCGCACCACGTTGTACGCCGAAGCGGTCTACCAGTGGACGGGCGGCGACGTCGAAGGCGGACACAACGCCTGGATCAACGGCGCGGGTCAATCGAGCACCCCGCATCAGTTCATCGGCCGCCTCGGCTTGCAGACCGCTTTCTAGACCGTAGCCCTTCCCAACGCACGCGCGAATCCATCGCGCACGCGGGACTGTCGCCCTGGCGACGCCGCTTATCAATCTGGAGTTTACAAGCATGGAACACAACACCGGTTCCAGGTGGGATACCGCCTATGAGTGGAAGGCCGTGGCCTTGCTGTCGCTGGGTTTTGGACTGGTTGGTATCGATCGCTTCATGATCATGCCGCTCTTTCCCATCATGATGAAAGATTTGCATCTCGACTATCAGGACCTTGGCCACATCACGGGTGCGCTGGCCGTCGCGTGGGGAGTTTCGGCGATGTTCATGGGCAACCTGTCCGACCGCGTCGGCCACCGCAAGGTGATCATTCCGGCGATCATCGTGTTTTCGCTGTTAGCGGGCTTGAGCGGCCTTGCAACAGGCGTCGGCTCGCTGATCCTGATTCGCGCGGTGATGGGCTTTGCCGAGGGCGCGTACACGCCTGCGAGCATTATTGCGACTCTTGATGCATCAAAGCCGACGCGTCACGGTCGCAACATCGGCATTCAGCAGATGGCGCTGCCACTGTTTGGCTTGGGCATCGCGCCGATCCTCGTGACGCAACTGCTCAAGGTATTGCCGTGGCACTGGATCTTCGCGGTCGTGTCGATTCCATGGTTGCTGGTTGCTTTCTTGATGTTGAAGGTGCTGCGCAATACTCAACCAGCGGCTGCTGCATTCCACACGGCGACGCACGACGCCGCCCCCCACAAGTGGACCGATGTCTTTCGCTACCGGAACATATCGTTGAACATCGTCGGCATGCTGTGCTGGCTGACTTGCCTCGTCGTATTGAGCGCGCTTTTCCCCAGCTACCTGATCGACTACCTGCACCTGAGCATGCAGCAGATGGGCTATGTGCTTTCGGCGATTGGCTTCGGCGGCACGCTTGGCACCCTCGTCATGCCGGCTCTTTCCGATAGACTGGGCAGAAAGCCGGTCATGATCTTCTCGGTGGTCGGAGCGGCCGTCTTCCTGTTCCTTCTCATGCGGACCGGTGCGGACCCGACGTTGCTTTTCATCTACCTCACTCTCACGCTGCTTTTCGTTTTCAGCATGATCACACTGACGGTGGGACCGTTGAGCGCGGAATCGGTGCCGGCGAAGCTGATGTCGACGGCTTCGGGCCTGGTAGTCGGTATTGGCGAAGTGTTCGGAGGCGGGCTCGCGCCGGCGCTCGCGGGTTATATCGCGAAGCATTTCGGCATTCAGTACATCATGCATCTTGGGCTGGCCGCGCTCGCCATCGGATTCGTTGTCGCGTTGAGTCTGAAGGAAACGGCGCCCTCCCGGACCCGCGTGCAGACGCCTGCCGTCGCATTGGACTGATGGCGCGATGGGTTGAGACTGGCCGGCGGATCGGATAACTCTGAACGCCCTCAGGCCGCCCGGGATCCCGGACGGCGGACCGAAAGCCGGCCTGATGCTCCGCGCGAGCAACGTGACCGCCGCATCCTAAGCAATGGCCGCATTCGGCGCGAAGCTGCCAAGCGCCGGGCATCGGCTGCCCGGCGCCTTGGCCGAGAAATGGCAGCCGACCATGCGTGAGCAAGCGGCCGTTGGACTTTGAGTGCGGTCGTTGGCACACCTGCGAGTCGATTCACGGGATGGGGCTCTTCACTTCGACAGATGCAGCTTCTTCGATAGCACGATACCCCGCTGCGGGCTCACCAGCCAGATGGCGTGGATGTTGGCATACAGCGTCGAGGTTCTTGTTGTGATGTCGGTGGGCTCGTCGTTGCTGGGATCGCTATGTTCGCGTCGGTCGGTCAGGTAAGGCGGCGCCATGCTGCACATCAGCACAATCGCGAAGTCTCCATTCGCTTCGGAGAACGCCGCCTGCGAGAGTGTCACGCGTCCGTGAACCGTGGTTTTGTTCCCTTCGCCGGACTTGAGCTCAATCAGATCGATATGCTGGATGTACCCCTTGGCCTTCGCCTCCGGCGCCACCACAAGCTTTCGACCGCGCGGTCCGGTTATGGTCTTCTTGAGCATGATCACGCCCGGATTGTCGTCATCGGACAGATCTACGTTTACCGTCAACACGTGCGTCTTTGACCGATATCGTATCCCGTAGGACGCCGGTACGACGAAAGCCAGGTCGCGGTCGAGACTGGCTTTCGTCGAGTCGCGATCGCTTGGCGTCTTGGGGACAGGGACGTGGATCAGATTCCGGATGCGATCGCTCAACGAAGGCGAGTTGGCATTGAAGCTCTGCTCCGCCAAGGCGTCTCTGATGGCAACCGGGTCGTCGCCCACGAAAGGCCGCCTCGACAGGGCATCTGCAGAAGCGGAAATGTCAGGCTCAGTCGCATGGGTAGCAGTGGCTGAGTCTGCCGACGTCCCGGCGTGCGCCAGCAGCGACATGCAAACCAGGGCGCAAGCGGCGTTCGAACGGACCAACATGGTTTTAAGATCAGCCACGACAAACCCCTCCAGGATCAAGGCAGTCTATCGCAAAGCCTTGCACGGTCAACTCGACCGCGCGGCAGCGGCCGTAGGCACCGGCTTGATCCGTTCTTCGTCAGCTCAGCAATCCCGGCGGCAGGCCGAGAACCTCCCGGCCAAGACGTCTGCTCGAATGGCTGTTCCGCTTTGGAAGCTGGCGTAGCGATCGCGTCGGGTCGAAGGGCACATGGGGGTCGGGTACGGCCAATCGCGCGCCGACAGGGCTGGTGAGACAACGCTGGCGTAATCGCCGGCGCGCACGCGGTTAATCGGTCGAATTTTCAAGCGGTGTCGCGCATGCTCTGATCGTCGTCGGGCAGAAATCCATCGAGTCGGGTCGTGGCGATACTCGCATCAAACCAGGTTGGCTCAGTTAGTTCAAACTGTACGGGGGCGCTGCGTCTTCGCTGAACGACCTGTGCCCGCAGCAAGACCTGATTGACGTGGGTGACATCGCGAACTCGCAGACTGACAAGGTCACAGCCGCGCAGTTTGCTGTCGATTGCGAGGTTAAACAAGGCAAGATCGCGGACAGCATGAGCGTTCTGGAGGTGGATCCGGATGGCCCAAGGATCTTTGAGCCTGAACTGTGGCTTCTGGCCGACCAGCCTGACTTTGTTCCAGGCCTCACCGGGTTGTTCGGTCTTCATGGCGCACTCACACAAGAAAGACGGGAGTTTCATTTTGAAACACGCACGAGTGAAGGTTCACAATCGTGCCGATTCTTGCCACTGGAGCATCCCTACCGGCGTGGCCCGACGGCGGGTCCATGCCGACACTCGTTGGATGGGTACCGGCGGCGTCCCGGCCGATGCCGTCGCGGGTGGCTTTCGTTAGAATCTGTTTTCGATTCGTTTTATTCGTCTATTACAGGAGGCGATCGTGCCAGGCTTACTTCCCGATGTCGACCGCGAGGGACTTCTCGAATATTCAGTCGTTTACACCGACCGGTCAATCAATCATATGTCGCAACTCTTTCAAGGCGTCGTACGCGATATTTCCGGCGCCCTGAAAAAAGTCTACACCGCGAAGTCGGCCGTTGTCGTCCCCGGCAGCGGGACTTTCGGCATGGAAGCCGTCGCCCGGCAGTTCGCGACGAACAGGAAGTGTCTGGTCATCCGCAATGGCTGGTTCAGTTTCCGCTGGTCGCAGATTTTCGACATGGGCGGCATTCCGTCTGAGTCAGTAGTGTTGAAGGCGCGTCCGGTCGAAGAAGGAAGGCAGGCCGCATACGCACCACCTCCGATCGAAGAAGTGGTCGCGGCGATCAAGGAAAACAAGCCGGATCTGGTCTTTGCGCCACATGTCGAAACCGCATCCGGGATGCTGCTGCCTGATGCCTATTTGCGCGCAGTGTCTGACGCCGTTCATGCCGTCGGCGGCATGTTTGTACTGGATTGCATTGCCTCCGGTACGGTCTGGGTGGACATGCAGGCCAGTGGCATCGATGTCCTGATCAGCGCACCGCAAAAGGGATGGAGCGCGTCACCCTGCTGCGCACTGGTCATGCTCAGCCCTCTCGCCCGCGAAAGAATCGACTTGACAACCAGCACCAGCTTCGCTTGCGATCTTCGCAAATGGCTACAGATCATGGAGGCCTACGAGAACGGTGGGTTCGCGTACCACGCCACGATGCCCACGGACAGTCTCGCGACGCTGCGCGACGTCATGAAGGAAACCGAGGCATACGGCTTCGACAAAGTGAGAGCAGAGCAGCTTGAACTCGGCAAGCGCATTCGCGCACTCTTGACTGGTGCAGGTTTCAAAAGCGTGGCGGCCGAAGGTTTTCAGGCTCCGGGCGTCGTGGTCAGCTACACGGACGACGACGGCATACGATCCGGGAAGAAATTCGCCGACGCCGGCTTGCAGATCGCGCCCGGCGTTCCCCTTCAATGCGACGAGCCTGAAGATTTCAAGACCTTCCGCATCGGATTGTTCGGCCTGGACAAACTGCATGACGTCGAAGGCGCGGTCGCCAGGCTCGCTAAGGCGTTGGACAGTATTCTTTAGAGCGCTTTTCCGGAAATACTTGCGAATACAGGGGGTCAGGTCAGCCCACCGGCCGTAGGCAGCACGAAGAAATGCTGCAGCGCGTCGCTCGCCCGGCCTTGCGCGGAGAGCCGGCGGAAAGCCTCCACATGGTTGTCCTCGGTCAATCCGAGCCTCGGGTTCGCCCGCGTGTATTTGTCGACGCGATGCTGCGCGTACGGCAGCCACAGGGTGGGCGCATCGTACCAAGGCGCGCGCACCTCGGCCTGGTCGTTGTAGAAGATGATCTTGCGCTCGATCGCCTGATTCTTGAGGTCGAACCAGTTGCGGAACATGTACCGGATCTCGGATGTGGTAATGGGCAAACCCTTCGTGCCGCCCATCACGCCGTAGCTCGTCTTGTTGACGACGTCCTCCGACTTGATGCCGTCGAGGATGTAGTGGACGATCACCTCGCGCTGGCGCGAAATGTACTCGATGCCGAACTTGCAGGCGCGGCGCACGGCAAGGTGCAGGCGCAGCGCGGCAAGCTGCTGCGCGGAAAGTGTCGCCGTACCGGTAGCCGACGCCAGACGGTCGTCACCTTTTGCAAGCGAGCGGAGCGTCGCGGCGCCGACCCGTTGAACGGCATACCGGGTCTGGCTTAGCAACTGATGGTAATGCAGGATGCGCGGCTCGGTAGGACGGGCTAGCGTTATACGGTCGATCTGGGAAAAGTCCCCACTTGTGATGGGCTCATTGTAGCTATTGATGTATGTGCCTTGCTTCTCGATCGCGGTATAGACTTCGCTAGCAAAGTCGTCCGGGAATTGGTCGCCTTCTTCCATCGCGCCGAAGCGCGCCTTCGCTTCGGGCGGCTGGGCCTGGTAGATTTTCTCGATATACGCAAAAACGTAGGTTTCGCGCGACCCCTGCAGCCCGTAAAGGACGTCGTGACGAAACGGATCAAAGTTGTTCAGGAAGGCGGTCATATTGGATGACTCCCTATGTGCTTCAATGATTTTACGGAAGGCGATCGTGCTTCTGCGTAGCTCCTTAACTTTCCAGGATTCTTTCCCACGCGCCGGATCGAGCCGAGCGGAACACGGCATCGATCACGCGCATATTTGCACGCGCATCTTCTAGCGGAATAGCCTGCGGGCTTCCACTCAATATTGCCTCCGCGAACGCGGCGGCTGCGATGCCGTATTGATCGCATACCGGAAGTTCCAGCCAGCGATCAGACCCGATACCGGTGCTTGTGTTTTCACTCACCAACAGACGCGTCGGTCGATCGCTTGGCGCATTGAAGGGAATCTCGACCTCGATCCGCCCCTTGGTTCCGTGAAATTGCATCCGCTGATAGTTATGGATCTGAGTCGAGTAAAAGAAACTCGCCTGCACACCGTCGAAATCCATCAGCACAGAGCCAAGCCGGTCCACTTCGAATATCGGATCCTGCTCCATCAGGGCAACCACTCGTCCTGGCTCGGACCTGGTAACGAAGCGTGACATCGTGATGGGATAACAACCAATATCGAGCAGACCGCCGCCACCCAGTCCGCTCTGGTTGCGGATATCGTGCGGGTTTGTGTTGTTATAAGTGAAACCGCCGGACACCGCCCGCAATTCGCCAATCACCCCTTCGTCAATCAAGCTCCGCACCTTCAACCATTGCGGATGCGTGCGAACCATGAAGGCTTCCTGTATGCATCGACCGTTCCTGTCGCGCGCAGCAATGAGTCGTTCAACCTGTTGGGCGTCCAGCCCGATGGGCTTCTCACACAGGACGTGCTTGCCCGCCTCGACCGATTTGATCGTCCATTCCACGTGGATGTGATTGGGTAGCGGAATATATACCGCATCGATTTCCGGGTCCGCCAGGAGCCCCTCGTAACTGTCGTATGCGACAGTCAAACCATATTTGGCTGCGGCTGCCCGAGCTTTCTCCTGAGATCGCGACGCGATGCCCTTCACCCGACACTTTGGTGCGCTGTGCATGGCCATGACAACCTTGTCGTTGATCTTCGCGGCGCCCAGGATCCCCCAGACAATTTCATCCCTTGCCATGACTTTCCCTTTTCCGATTCAGTATCTGAGGAGTAGAGCGGGCTGAACAACCGTGTGAGTCGGCAAGTCCATGAGCCCGGGAAGGACCAGAAGCGTCCGATCGTGCCAGTTTACACTCGGTGATTGCGATCGCCGATACAAGTTTGCTGGTCGAAGCCGACGTCCGGATGACCGAGTGAAATTGCGGTCGAAAATCGTCTTCTGGCTGAACCCGGCCCGACGTTGAACCGGCGGAGTGCTTGCCATTGACCGGTTCGCGTAGGGCAGGAGACGACCCGCTCTTAAAGTCTAACGGCCATTCGCTCATGCCGGATCGCCTGGCGCTGGTCGGTCTCTGCCGACATACGGACCAGGTCACGAAAAATCTGTTAGTGATCTCAGTACGATGAGCGCGAACACAACATCAGGGGATGTCGCGCGTATCGTCACCGTGTCTTTCGGCCGAATGCGTATCCGAATCGAGGTGCGCATATCGTCTTTGAATGCGCGCGAGATGGTCACGCATCATTTGAATCAGCACACGCGTCGATGCTGACAACGGGGCGTCGTAGCGATGAATGAACGCAAAGACCTCGTAAAGCGGCGGATCAAGCGGCGTCCATCCAAGACGATCTGCGTACCCCAATTGATGAAGGATCGGTTGTGACGCAATGACGTCGCCCACGCCTTGTGCAGCCAGCTCGAACCCCGTCTGCTGATGATCCACTTCGATGATCGGATTGAGGATCACCCCGGCTTTCTCCGCCCGGGCCGTGAGCGTCGTTCGAATGGAATCGGAAGTATTCCAGCGGGCCTCCGTCAAAATGAGAGGCGCGTCCGCTATCTCCTCGATGGTTTTCGGCCGTTCGACCCTGCTCGGCTCCGCGCTGATATAGCCCACGCGTGCCGACCACACCGGCTCGCTGACCGCGAGATTGCGCTCGTTCAGCGGAATCATGACGAGCCCCGCCTCGAGTTCGCCGCGGCTCACCGCCTCGGCAATCTCAGACGAGTTGTTCCCCACGATCTTCACCTTCATCTCCGGGAAACGGGTTCGAAACTCCTTGATCAGGTCCGTGAGAAAGTAGTGGTGCGCCGTTCCGAATGTGCCAAAGCTCGCGACGCCGCCCTTCAGTTCCCGAACCGACTGGACCGCCTCGTAGCCTTGTCTCGATGCAGTGATGGTCGCTTGGGCGAATGGCTGAAGCCGCCGACCCGCTTCGGTCAGCATGAGCTTCCGGTTCGTGCGAATGAACAGCGTGGTTCCCATCGACTCTTCCAGCCGGATGATCTGGTCAGAAAGCGTCGGCTGCGCCACGTTCAGCAGCTCCGCTGCCTTGGAAAGCGTGCCGTGTTCGATAGCGGCGAGAAAGTAATGGAGCTGCTGAAGCGTCATCGCTGTCTTGGTCGTTGAAGAAGCCGCAGGATGAATTCCGTCCGTCGCGTTGTCCGGTTTCGATACGGCGTGCAAGTCCGTGCGTCGTAAGCACGCGACGGCCTCATCGGCGCAACCTGCCGCGAGCTCATGGAAGCCCGGATGATCCAGCCATTGTAGTCCCTGCCAAAATAGCGGCTCGATTAACGAGCGATGCTTGCGGAGCGGCTGCCGCGAAAGAGCTTCACTTCGCAAAATGAAGGCACGGCTCCGCGTAGCCCGCTTGGGCGCCCTCGATAAAATGCCCTATTGCTCGTATGACACGATCTGGGATCCGCCGGCCGCCTGATCCGTGGGGAACACCTCGATACGAGAGACATCGACATAGTCAGGCAGTGTCATCGCCCGGCCTATGAGTTCCGCGATATGTTCCGGCTGAATCGAGCGATAACCGTCGTAGAGTTTCTCCTTCGCTGTCGTGTCGCCAAGCGCCGTCCGGTAGAAGTGCGTTTGTACGCGTCCCGGTGCGATCTCCGTCACACGGACTCCGCTGCCGAGCAGATCGCAGCGCAAGGCATCGCAGAACATGCTGATGCCCGCTTTCGTGGCGCTGTAACCCGCGCAGTTCGGATGCGGATACCGCCCGGCGCTCGATCCGACAAAAAACAAATGGCCTCGCTTTCGCTCCAGCATCCCCTGCAGGGCCATGTGCGCGATATGCAACGGCGCACGCAGATTGATGTCGAGCATCAAATCGATATCCGTCTCCGGTCGCTCTCCAAATTTTCCCGTGCCGGGCAACACGCCCGCGTTGTTCACCACGACGTCGATCTCCTCCCGCATGAACAGCTCAGCGAGTCTGGTCGTGTCCTGAAGATCGATGACGGTTGTCTCGACATCGCATTCGCGCGCCAGGCTTTTCAGTTGTTCGGCATCGCGATCGATCGCGTGAACCCGCAGTCCTTCGCCCACGAGCCTTCGGGTAACGGCGCGTCCGATACCGCTCGATGCGCCAGTGACGACAGCGGACTGGTACGGCAAACTGTTGGTGATTCGACTCATGATTCCTCGATGAAGTGGTTGCTTGTAACAAAATCCATCCGACAGCGCGTGCGCCGATCGCCTCGCAATCGTTCGCGCGTCAATAGGCGTAACGACGCAGCAGGCGGCTCTCGACCACACCGACCAGCCGCGTAAGCGGAAACGCAACGAGAAAGTAGATCACGCCGACTGCGGTGAGAAACTCCAGCGGACGAGCGGTGTTGTTCGAGATGTTCTGACCGACGAACATCAGGTCCGCAATACCTACACTCGAGATGAGCGCGCTCTCCTTGAAGAGACTGATCACGTTGGAAAGCAGCGGCGGCGTCGCCCGCAGCAGGCCTTGAGGAAAGATCACATACAGAATCTTGACTCTCGGAGTGAGGCCGAGTGCCATCGATGCATCGTGCTGCTCGGAGGCGATCGATCTCAATGCGCCGCGAAATGTTTCGCTCGTAATGGCGACCATATAAAGCGTCAATGAAAGCAAAACTGAAACGGCCGGCGCGATCGAAACGTTGAAAACGACCGGCAGACAAAAGAACATCCAGAACAGTTGAATCAGCAGCGGTGTCCCTCGGAAGAACTCGACATAAAAACCCGTCGCTGCCTTGACGAGGCGATTCGACGACATCCTCAGCAAGCTGAGAACAAAGCCCCCAAGGCTTCCGACGATTGCGCACCCGACCGTGAACGCCAGGGTCATGCCGAGTCCACGCAGGAGGACGGCGATGTAGGGATAGACCACGTTGATGTGGGACATCTGCATTCTCCTCAGCGCTGAATTGACAGATCGTGCCGACGCTCGACCATCCGTACGATCTGTGAAGCCGGAATCGAAAGGGCGAAGTAGATCAGAGCAACGAGGCTGTATGTTTCGAGCGGCCGGTACGATTCCGTCGCCAGTTGGCTGCCCACGTACATGAGGTCCCCGACAGCGACGATCGCGACCAGCGCACTTTGCTGAAGCGCTCCGATGCCGTTGGTCATCAGGACCGGTGCAGCCACGCGCAGCGCCTGCGGCAAGACGACATAGAACGTCCGCTGCCAGGGACGAAGCCCAAGTGCGACACACGCGTCCAGATGTTCCTTCGGAACGGCCTGCACGCCGGCGCGATACGCTTCCGCATTGAACGCCGTGACATTGAGGCCCAGAGCCAGGATCCCGAGCGGCACCGGCGCGATGAAGAAGTCGAACATCATCGGGATGCAATAGAAGAACCAGACGATCTGCAACAGGGCCGGTGTACACCGAAAGAACTCGATGAACATTTGCGCGGGCCATCTGACGAATCGCCACCTGCTCATCGTGACGAGACACAGGAGAAAGCCAAGCGTCAGGCCCATCAAGTTGGAAGCGACGGTCAATTCAAGGGTGATCTTCAGTCCGCTCAACAGAAGGCCGAGCTTGCCATGGAGGAAGTCGAAATCGAAGTGATAGTCCACGGTGAACTCCTCAGTCGAGATGCAGGACTTTTTCGAGAAACTCGCGCGTGCGAGCTTCCTTCGGCTGACGGAACAGGTCATTCGGCGGCCCCTGTTCCACGATCGAGCCGTTTGCACAGAACACGACCCGCGTACCGATATCCCTTGCAAAGTGCATGTCGTGCGTCACGATGATCATCGCCATCTTCTGCTCGGCGAGCTGCATCATCACGCTTTGTACTTCCACGACCATCTCGGGATCGAGCGCCGATGTGACCTCGTCAAAGAGCATCAGCTTCGGCTCGAGCATCAACGCACGCGCAATGGCGACACGCTGCTTCTGTCCTCCCGAAAGCTGGCTCGGATACGCATGCAGCTTGCTTTCGAGCCCGAGTCTCGCGAGATACTTGCGGGCCCGCTCGGTCGCCTCCCTGCGTGACAACCCGCCTACTTTTACGGGCGCGAGAATCAGGTTGCCCAGCACGGAGAGGTGAGGGAAGAGCGTGTAGTGCTGAAACACCATCCCGATCTGCTTTTGCGTCTTCTTCTCGAGCCGGCTGGGTTTGCTCCGATCAGGACTGTAGATGTAGCGCTCACCCTGGAAGCGGATTTCGCCACCCTGAATGCCTTCGAGCCCCATCATCACGCGCAGGAGTGAGCTCTTCCCGCTACCGCTTGGGCCGATGATGACCAGCCGGTCATCGGCGCGCATGTCGAGCGTCATGCCGTTCATCACGACGAGATTCTCGCCGTATGACTTATAGACGTCGCGGAACTCGACAAACGCCGGCTCGCCCGTCGTCTCACACGCGACACTGGCCGGGTCGAGTTCGATGCAGGTTTGAACATTCATGGTGGCATTCCAACTTTGGTGTCTTGCCGTCGAAACTGGCTGCAACGGAGATTGGCATCTGTCCGCGCAACTTCCAGTCAATCCAGCGCAACTATTGCGTTACCGTATCTGGCGCCGCCCGCGTTTCGGGACGACGCCGCTTCCCGACGCGTTACTTATCCGACGCGACGGTTGCATCAACGGCCTGCTTGGTGAGCTTGTCAATCGAGCCATTTTTTCTCTGTTCTTCGATGTACTTGTTCAGTACGTCGATGTCGGCGTCGGATATGGCTTTATTCATCCCGAAGCAGGCGGGTTGCGGAACGAGTTCGGGCTTGGGCTGGAACACCGACAATGTTTCAGGGTGAGCCGCTACCACAATCAGGTTCGTCGCACTGTCATCGGCCATGAAGTCGGTGCGCTTCGACATCAGAGCGAGCCGCGTCTCGTCGGTGCCCGGAAGCCGCATGACGTTGGTCGTCTTCATTCCGGCGCCCACCGCCTTGTCAGCGATCGAACCCGACATGACCGCCACGGAGAGGTCCGGCTTGTCGAGATCTTCAACCGTCTTGGGCGGCGTCTTGAGTTTCGGGTTGTTCTTGTTGTAGACGAACGTCACGCTCGAATACACGACCGGGGCCGAGAACTTGATTGCCTTGGCTCGCTCCTCGGTATAGCTCAACGACATGGCGAGATCCCACTTGTTCGACTGCACGCCCGCGATCATGTTCGGCCAGCTCGTGTCGACGAACTCCGGCTTGACGTGCAGGACGTCTCGCGCGAACCCGCGACACAACTCGGTGAACAGGCCACCGTACTGCTGGGTCTTGGCGTCGCGCGTGACGTACGGCGGGGTAATTCCGGCTCCGCACCGCAGAACGCCGGTCTCCCGCACTTTCTGCCATGTGTTGCCCACTTGCACTTCTGCATGCGCGCCGGCCTGTATTGCCAGAGAGCCGCAGGCAACAGCAGTTGCGATGATGATGCGCATGGGTGCGCGACTGAGTCGAAGGGTCGAGATGTTCATAGATGCTCCGGATGTGAAACTGCAAGCGACTCGACGAGTGGCTGCAATGGCGATCGATGTGAGAAAGTGGCGCGCTTAGAACTTCTGAACCATGCCTACGCGGAGGGCAACCTGGTGGTTGGTGGAGGAGGCCGTTCCAGTGACCCCTTCGAAGATGTCGGCAGGTTGTGACGCGCCCGCCGCGATCTGGTAAGCCGCCGACAGATAGACCTCCGTGCGCTTGCTCAATTGATAGTCGGCCATCAAGTTGATCTGGTGGTACTTCGGCGCGGCGGACGAGTAGCCGATGTCGCCATCCGTGAATTCATATCCGAGCGCAAGCGTGGTCGCCGGATTGAACCGGTACTGTCCCCACGCTTCGTACGTATTGAACTTCACGGTTGCGGTAGAACCGTTGGCACGGTCGAACTTCACGTTGGAGTAGTCGAGACCCAACATGGCGTCGCCGAGCTTGTAGGTCCCGCCAACGGCGACGACCTGCTCGTTCGAGGGCTGTCCTACGTAGCTGAATACGCCGGTTGCGCCTACCGCTGCCCCTGTCGTATTCGGTTGATAGCTTCCTTCCGAAAGGAACGTGCCGGGAGACTTCGCAAACAGGTATGCCGCACCGATGTTCAAGTTGCCGGCCGTGTAGCCTGCGCCGCCACTCCACAGTCCGATCTTGCTCGTCCCTTCCGTATTCGCGTTCGTCAATGCCATCAAACCGCCGAACGTCAGTCCATGAATGTCCGGACTCGCGTACTTGACCGCGTTGTTGACCCGAAACGAGTTTGCGCTGTTGTCGATGTCGTTGGCATGCCATGCCAGGCCACCCCAGTTGCCCGTCATGGTGACGGACTGGAAGTAGTCAACCACGGAGTCGTACTGACGGCCCAGCGTGACCGTACCCAGCCGGGCGTCGGACACGCCGACCCAGGCCTGTCTGCCGAATTCGCGTCCGCCCTGCGCGAGCGTACCGTTCACCACATTAAAGCCGTTCTCCAGCTTGAAGATCGCCTTGAGTCCGCCACCGAGATCCTCTTCGCCTTTGAGGCCCCAGCGGCTTCCATAGATTCCGTCGTAGGTTCCGTCCTGCATGTGATAGAGCTGCTTGCCGCCGCTGTTATTCGTGAAGTCGAGCCCTACGTCGATGACGCCGTACAGGGTGACCGACGATGACTGTGCGTGCGCTGCTCCGCATGCAAGCGCGGACACCGCGACGACCGTAAGCTTTCTTTTGATATTCATTACCCAATCTCCAAACAATGTCGAAAGTCGCCCGGACGGAAACATCAAGCCCGGTCTGCATATTTCTGTTCCATGACGCTGCATCGACCGGTCGGCGGCCTTCCTTCAGGCTTCTTCCCTGATCGCAAAGGTTTCGATCTCCACGCGCTGCCACTGACGAAGCATCGAATCGACTTGAATCAACGTGCTGGCCGGACGAATCAAATCGAACGTCTCGAGATGCGCCTTTGCGACCGCCTCCGCATCATTGATGTCGCGGACGTAGACGACTGTACGAACCACATCTTCAAAGCGCATGTCCGCTTCCACGAGCACCTTCTGGATCACTTCGATGATTGCCCGCGTCTGCGCGTAGGCATCGCTCTTCTCGTGTGCCGGCGGAGCGCAGGTGCCGGAGATGTGCAGGTGCGGCCCCACTCTCACGGCGCGGGAATAACCGAAGACGCTCTCATAGGCGCCGCCTGACGAGATCTTTTGGCGGGCAGTGGCTTTTGAATTCATACTTTGATAATCCTCAATTAATGAGACTTCGATCGCAGAGCGATTTCCGCACGGTGGTCATGCAGTCATACGGGTGCTTTGTGGATGGTGCAAAGCAACTCGTGAGCCGGGTTCTTTACTTCGCTGTCTTTACGTTGAATGCAGTATCGGAAGGCCAAAATGCGGCGTGAAGGATAGGGTTGCCGGTACCACCCAAAGGCATTGGCTATGGAAGGTTTCCAGAGGCGATTTGACATCTCACGTGAAGCATCGGGACTCGGAAAATCTCGCAACAAGTGCAAAAAAAAGCCGAGGCGCAACGCCTCGGCTCTCTTCAACGACACCCGCCCCGAACGATTCTCCTGGCTAACCGACTACCTGAACCTTGCCATCGAACGATCCAGCTTCAGAACCACGCATGCGCACCAGCAACGGCCTGACGCGCGCGCTCTACCTTGTCACGATCTGGTGTCTTGAAGGTCGGTCCCATCGATTTGGTCAGGCTTGTCGCGCGCGCAATTCCGATCATCGCTTCGAGATACTTGATGGCAACGGTCGTCGAATCCACGACGGGTACACCCGTATCCGCCACGTGCGTGTAGCCGACGCGTCTCAGCAGCGGGCCGAAGTAGGCGCAACCCACCAGGATCACATCTGCACCGTCGGCGATACAGGTTAGTGCGGCCTGCTCGAAACGGTGGATGAATTCCCTTGCGGGGTCCGTCACTGCGCTCATCAACAGGCCGCCGTCCGACTCCGGCGATATCGACCGCACCGGACGTGCTATGGCGCGTTCACCGAAGCCATACGCCAGCACATCTCGTTCGATCGCGATCGCAGTCTTCCGTGAAACGGTGACGACCGCAAACCGATGTCCCATCGCCATCGCCGCCAGCATCGATTGTTCACCGACTGACGCCACCGGGATGCCGAGGACTTCTCTCGTCTCCCAAAGGGGATCGTTCCAGCAGCCGAGGAATACCCCATCGAAACCGTCCTGCTCCGCGCGGATCGCCTGATCCATCATCAGCACGGAGTTCATGTGCTCCGCATACGAAGACCGTGTGAAATTGGCGCTGCCGTCACAGAATCGATATTCGATTTCGTTCCCGGCCGCGAGCACTGGATTCATCGTTCTTTCGAGGGTGCTCCACAGTTGCTCCATCTCGGGCACTTTCGCCGTCGGATGAACCCAGCATATGCGCATCACTGAACTCCATTTTTATCGAGTGGCACGCAGAATCAGGGCACCGGTTTGCACCGATACCCGCACTCTGCGTTCGAATCGCGCAGGATGATCTGCGCGAGGGGAATTACATCGGAAGCGGCTTGCCCGTCATATCCTTGACAAACTTGAGCGCAATCAGGCCGAGCACTGCGCCGCCCATCAGATACCACGCCGGGATAATCGGATTGCCTGTCCGGTGGATGAGCCAGGTATTGATCAGCGGCGCGGTTCCTCCAAGCAAGGAGACCGATACGTTGTAGCTGATGGCAAGGCCGCTGTATCGAACGGGAGCACGGAACAGCGAGGCGAGCGTCGCCGGCATGACGCCCTCGAAAAGCAGTTGGGCAAGAACCAGCATCATCAGTCCGGCGAAGACAATTGCCACGCTGGGACTGCTCAACAACTTGAATGCGGGAATCGCGCCGACAATGATCACCGCGCAGCCCAGGCCGATCATCTTTTTAGCGCCTACACGATCGCCCAGCCATCCCGCAACGGGAATGAAGGCGAGCATGACGAGCGTGGCGATCATTGCCAGAAGATTGCCGAACTGCACGGGATGCCCGACCACATCGGAAAGGTAGCCCGGAATATAACCAAGCGCCACGTAGTAGGTGATATTGAAAACTGCGGTGAGTCCCGCGCATTTGAGAAGCTGCGGCCACTCCTCGATAAGAAGCTGCACGATGCTTTTGCTCTTGGCGAGTCCTTTCTGATGCTTCTCGTTTTCTTGCATTTGCTTGAAGACCGGCGACTCATCGACGTTAAGCCGGAGATAAAGCGCGACGAGACCCGCGAGACCGGCGACCACGAACGGAATGCGCCAACCCCAGGCTTCCATGCTCGCCGTACCCAGAGAGAACGTAAGCAGATTGACGAGCGCTCCGCCGAGAAGGAAGCCGGATATGTTTCCGAACTCCAGCCAGCTTGTCATGAAGGTGCGCTTCTTGTCGGGCGAATGCTCGGCGATGAACGTGCACGAGCCGCCGTATTCGCCGCCGGTCGAAAGGCCTTGAAGCAGGCGAATGCAAAGCAGGAGAATCGGGGCAGCCATGCCGATGCGTTCATATCCCGGCAGGATGGCGATACAGAAGGTCGCGACCGACATCAACGCGATGCTCAAAGTCAACGCGACCCGGCGGCCATAGCGATCGCCGATCGGTCCAAAGACAAAGCTGCCGATGGGTCGAATCAGGAAACCTGCCGCAAAGGTCGCGTAGATCGAAAGCAATTGGGTGGCACGGTCCTCGTTTTGGAAGAACACCCTGCCAATCGTCGTGGCAAGCGACGAGTAGAGCGCGAAGTC
The DNA here is from genome assembly GCF_001544535.1 of Caballeronia choica. Classification (GTDB taxonomy): domain Bacteria; phylum Pseudomonadota; class Gammaproteobacteria; order Burkholderiales; family Burkholderiaceae; genus Caballeronia; species Caballeronia choica. The sequence continues at coordinate 90,114 of NZ_FCON02000007.1, forward strand.
GAACCATTCGATCATGTTGCCGCAAGTCACGCCCACGACAGCACGGCGAAGCGAAGCCGTAGACGTGTGATGATCGCTCGGTGGCGCGTCGAATTCATGCAGGTCGCGCGGTGTCATGCTTTTGGTAGTCATCTTGAATCTCCTCCATCGGTCCATGCCGGTGCAGCACGGTCGCCGACCGGCCGCACGTCTCGGTATGGCGGGTGCTCAACGCATGAAGACGCCGCCGGCAATACAGACAGTTTCGCCGGTCATGTAGGACGGCTCGTGAGCAAGGTTCCATGCCCATCCAGCGATCTCCTCGACGGAAGCTGCGCGTTTGAGCGGGATGCCAGGAATGGCTGCTTCGATGCGTCCGCCCTTGCGCGTGCCCTCAGTATCTACCCAGCCGGGGGCAATCGCATTCACCGTGATGCGGCTCTCGGCCAACTCGATCGCCAGCGAACGTGTGATCGACACGACGGCCGCCTTCGACGCGCTGTAGAGCAACTGGTTGCGCGACGCCGCAAATGCGTCGACCGATGCAAAGAACACCATCGTGCCGCCGTGCTCCGGGCCAATATGCTTCGCCCCGACACGCGCCACGTTCAGGGTGCCGAGCACGTTGATGTCGAAGATGCGTCGGTAGACGTTCGCGTCATAGCTCTGGAGCGACGAGGTCGGGAACACGCCCGCTGCATTCACGACCGCGGCGAGCCGCGGCTTGCCCGTCAGGGCTTTTTCGACCGCCGCGCTCAGGACCGCTTCGTCGCTGATGTCGGCGATGACCGTGGTGATGTTTTCGTCGGCCTCGTGCGCGGAGTGCGCCACGTCAACCGCCAGGACATGCCAGCCTTCATTGGCAAACTTCAGCGCAGTCGCGCGGCCCATACCCGAGTTCGCTCCCGTCACGATTACGCTCTTCTCGGGTGAGCGTTGTTTCAAAGTCGTCATTTCGATATCTCTCAGGTCTAGTCGTGATCAGATTGCGAGGTCAGGTTCCACTTCCTGCGCAGCTATGGCCTTGTGGGCCAGCGTATCGAGTTGCTGATTGCTCTCGTCGAGGTTTGCCTGCCAGAAACGGCGCACGATGTCGATGCGCGAATCCGGGGTTTGCATCTGGCTGAAGCGCTGTGCCAGATCCTTCGTGCCGCGCTCACGCATGGCGAGCAGGCGCCCCACCAGACGGCTTTGCGCGCAATACACCGGCCACTGTGCGCCACGGGGCGCCGCCAGGCCGACGAAGTAGAGGGATTCGAGCGACGTCGGGAGCGTCATCGCAGCGGTGCGCAGTGGCACGCCGTCGCGCCATTCGAGCAGTGACTTGTCGATGAACGGCAGCGTCGTCTTGAAGCCGGTTGCCCACAGGATCGTGTCGTACTCGGCATCCGTGCCGTCGGTGAAGAATACGCGCTTGCCCTCGATGGCACGCAATCCCGGTGCCACCTTGATGCGGCCGTGCTGGATCCAGTAAAGCAGCAGCGAGTTCACCACCGGCGGCTGCTTCTCGAGGTCGTAGGTCTCCGGTGCCGGCATGCCCGGATAGTTTTCGTGCGAGCCGAGCACGGTGTTGATCAGTGTCGAGGCGACCATGTTCGCCATCTCAGGCGGCATCGCGTTCAGGAACGGCAACTCCGCACGCGGGCGGCCGAAGAACGTCTTGGGCTGGAACACCTGGCCGCAGCGCATTGCAATCGTGACGTCGAACCGGCTTTGCGCTGCATCGACGGCGAGATCACAGCCGGAGTTGCCGAAGCCCACGACCAGCACGCGACCTTCGATTTCGCTCGTGTTCCTGTACGACCCCGAGTGGACCGAACGGCCCGTGAAGCCCTTGCCAACTGCGGGAATGTTCTGGTCCCACAGATGCCCGTTCGCGACGACGACTCCGTTGTAAAGATGCTGCGAGCCATCCGACAGCGACACGCGCCAACCGTCACGGCCTCGCTCGCCCAGCGGCTCGATGCGCTCGACCGCGGTGTTCAGCCGGATCATCCGGGTCAACCCGTACTTTTCGGCGTAGCTGACCATGTAGGCCGCGACTTGCTCGCGGCTCGGATACATCGGATACGAGTCCGGCATGGGGAAGCCGTCGAAGAACGAACTGCTCTTCGGCGTGATGAGATGCAAGGCGTCGTAATCGACGTGCCAGTGGCCGCCAATCCGGTCGCTCTTTTCGAAGCAGTCCACGGCGAAGCCCTGCTCCGACAATGTCTTCACAGCCGCCAGACCGGCTGCGCCTGCCCCAATTACGCAATAACGTGCTTGATTCGACATCTCGATATCTCCATCTGTCCGACTGTGGTCGCGAAATGCGCCAAACCAGTCCATGTCAACGTGATGGCAGTATCGAAATACCAAAATCCCGCGTGAAGATTGCGCGGTTGGTGGCTCCCATAGCAAACGTCTATATGAAAGCTATTTGCAAGTGTTTTCCGCCATTCGCAGAGCGCTGGCAATGGACGACCGTCATGCAACGGTCGTCGCGCTGCACAACGGATGTGGGAGATGCGTAAGCGTACCTGCGAGAGTCTGACAACTTACGGTCCGCACGAAAGCGGCCTGTCAGTGCGGTCCCATCCGTGCGGGGCAGATCATTTTGATCAGACGTGTCCGTACTTCGCCAGCGCCTCGGCCAGACTGAGGCCTTGTTGCAATTCCTCGCGAATACTGCGCTCCTGATCCGTCAGGCGTTCCGCTTCAACCAGCACGGTATCGACCACCTCGTTTGGAATGACCAGGACACCATCTTCATCGCCGAGCATGAAGTCGCCTGGGCACACCTTTACCCACTGGGAAGTGGCGCCGCGCACGCTTATCGGTATTTGCCATCCATTGACTTTCCAGCGGGCGATGGATTGCACGGGAGTGCGATAGCGGGCGAACACCGGAAATTTCTGCTCGGCAATCCAACGGATATCGCGAATGCCGCCGTCGACTATCGATCCGACGCAACCTCGTTCCTTCATTCCAATGGCGATGAGTTCGCCAAAATAGCAGACGCCTTCCCCGTCGCCGCTCCAGACCGTGACGCTGCCTGCCGACACCCCAGCGCAGGCTTCCATCTTGTCCGGGTCTCCTCCGAGCTGATATGGGGACATCTGGCCGCGAATCGTGTATGCCCAGCCTGCCAGCTTGCCACTCGAAGGGGGATATGGGGTAAAGACCGACGAGAGCCCCTGGTGGAACAAGCCGAGCGTGTCAAGCACGTCTGCGACGTTCGATGTGTCTACTAACAGGAATCGTTGGCGAATTGCTTCACGATCCGCCGCGCTTCGCACTACAGGAATTGCATCCATCATCTGCTCCTTGAAAGAGGGTTGTTTAAATGCTGGGGATCATGCCGCCGTCGACACGTACAACGGAGCCCGTAATGAAAGCAGCGCGTTCGCTGGCCAGGAATGCCACTGCGTCGGCATATTCTTCGGGTTTGCCGTAACGCTTCACAGGAATCGACGCCGTACTCGCGGCAACGACTTCGTCGTATGTCTTGCCTTCGCGGCTTGCGCGCGCCTCGTCAAGTGAACGGATGCGGCCCGTAGCGATTCGCCCTGGCAGAACAACGTTGACGCAGATGCCATCGGCAGCAACCTCGTTGGCCAGCGTCTTCGACCATCCGACCAGGGCCAGGCGCAACGTATTCGACATGCCGAGGTTGGGTATTGGCGCGACTACGCCGGATGAGGCGCTCGTGATGATGCGGCCCCAGCCTCTTTGTTTCATCGCCGGCAGCAGCAGGTCCGTGAGATGCATCAGTGATAAAACCATCGAGTCGAATTGATTTCGCCACTGCTCGGGAGCTACCCCTGAGGCCAGCGAGGGGGGCGGCCCGCCGGAATTGTTGACCAGGATTTCCGGGTCGCCCAGGGTACTCCTGACGTCCGCGACCATGGCCGTGACGTTTTCGAGGTCGGCAAGGTCGGCCTGAATACCATGGGCGTTTCCTCCTGCCACGCGAATGCGCGATACGGTGCTTTCCAGCGCTTCGCGGTTCTGATCCGATACGGCGACCGTCGCGCCTTCGCGGGCGAGCGCTAACGCTATGGCTGAGCCCAGGCCACCACCGGCCGACATGACAAGTGCCACGCGATTCTTGAGACCGAGATCCATGGAAATCTCACTTAGTTTCGATATCAGGTTCGATAGATGAGGCGCCCGACGACCCGAACGTCCCGTTGTTCAGATTCCATTCAGGTGAAGGTGCGCGCTCGCTGGATTCGCTTATACAAGTCGCTCGCAGGCGCGACTGATTCGATCGCACCCCAACGCCAGACGCTCGTCTGCCGTAGCAAAGGAAATCCGGAAATGTCCTCCTACGCCGAACGCGCTTCCAGGGACCACTGCAACGTGCGCGTACTCGAACAGGTATTGACTAAGGTCGACATCGTTCTGCAGGATTTTTCCTTCTGGCGTTGCGCGGCCGATCAGACCTTCGCAGGACGGAAATAGATAGAACGCTCCTTCTGGACGTCTACAACGCATGCCGTCGATCGCGTTCAACGTATTCAATGCGGCGTCACGCCTCCGTTGGAAAGCGTGATTGCGTTCCTTGATGAAATCCATCGAGCTGTCCAATGCGGCTTGTGCCGCAGCTTGAGAGATGGAGCAGGGATTGCTGGTGCTTTGTGACTGGATCGTTGCCATCGCCTCGATAAGCGACTTTGGGCCACCGGCGTAGCCGATGCGCCATCCCGTCATTGAATAAGCCTTTGACATTCCGTTGACGGTGAGAATTCTCTCCCGCAGATCCGGCGCTTCCGAGCCAATGGTCGAGAACTGCCACCCGTCATAGCGAATGTGTTCGTATATGTCGTCCGTCATCACCATGACGTGCGGATGCCTGAGGAGCTCTGCCGCCAGGGCACTCAGTTCTGCGCGCGAATAGCCCGCTCCCGTGGGGTTGCCCGGAGAGTTGAGAATCAGCCATTTGGTACGAGGCGTAATCGCTTCGCGAAGCTGCTCCGTCGTGATCTTGAAACCCTGCGCTTCGCCGCACTCGACTTCGACAGGCACAGCGCCGGTCAACCGAACCATGTCCGGATACGAGACATAATACGGCGCTGGAATGATGACTTCGTCACCAGGATTGACTGAAGCGAATAGCGCATTGAAGATGACCTGCTTGCCGCCCGTGCCAACGCTGATTTCGCTGACATCGTACGCAAGGCTGTTGTCACGCCAGAACTTTCGAACGATGGCCTCCTTTAACTCGAGGGTGCCGTCAACATCGGTGTAGCGCGTGGCACCAGAGTCAATGGCGCGTTTCGCCGCCTCACAGATATGCTCGGGCGTAGGGAAGTCTGGTTCACCCTGAGAAAGGCTGACAACGTCGATTCCCCTTCGACGCATTTCGGCTGCGTGCTTGGTAATGGAGAGCGTCGGGGACGGTTTAACTGCATCAAGAAGTTGGGATAGCATAGACGATCGGCTTCGTAACGTAGACTCGGGATGAGTCACCAAGTTGAATGGAGGGATGCGGTAATGAGGATCATCCATCCGGCCTTGAAGCGAACATAGGATTTCCTGATTAAGCTGCTGTGTGATCACCATGGTAGGGACGTGCGATCAGAAATAAAATCAATATATATCGTTGCCAGGCGCCAATTATTTCGATGAGTTGAAGCTGTCAGTGCAAAGCCGTGGCCGTAACACTATGGCGGTCACGGTCACTGAGGATGAAATAAAGATATCCCGAAGCACGACTAAGACCACGTCCCGTGCAAGGTTGCTTCGCCGCTAAGAAAGAAGCTAAGTGCCCCAATCCGCGCAGAAACGGGAATTCCTGAAACGCTGATGAGAAGTCGAAGCCTTTTGCGCTAGCGTGACGCGTTCATCGAAGACAGGTTAGTGGTGAAGAATCCTCGAAAGGAACTGTTTCGCACGATCCGTCCGTCTATCAACGTCGCCGAAAAAATCGTCTTTCGGGGTGTCTTCCAATATCCTGCCTTCATCCATGAAGATCACGCGGTGTGCAACTTTCTTCGCGAACCCCATCTCGTGCGTCACGCACATCATCGTCATTCCCTCCCGGGCAAGTTCGACCATCACATCGAGCACCTCGTTGATCATCTCCGGATCGAGTGCGGACGTTGGCTCGTCGAACAGCATCGCCACGGGATCCATCGAGAGCGCCCGCGCGATCGCGACGCGCTGCTGCTGACCACCCGACAGCTGACCCGGGTGCTTGTCCGCCTGGCTCTTGAGGCCGACGCGGTCGAGCAGCTTGAGACCCTTGTCGGTCGCCTCGTCCTTGCTGCGGCCGAGCACCTTGATCTGCCCGAGAGTCAGATTCTCCGTGATCGTCAGATGCGGAAATAACTCGAAGTGCTGAAATACCATTCCGACCTTCGAGCGAAGCTTGGAAAGATTGGTCTTTCGGCTGCACACGGAAGTCCCGTTCACCACGATGTCACCTTTTTGTATCGGCTCCAGGCCATTGATGGTCTTGATCAGCGTGGACTTGCCTGACCCGGACGGGCCGCATACCACGACCACCTCGCCCTTGGCGACCTGGGCGGTGCAATCGGTCAGTACCCGGAAAGCTCCGTAATGCTTGGATACGTTGTTTATCTCGATCATAGGGAAGCCCTTTTATGGAGACGCCTCACGAATTGGGAAGCGAAGAAACAAATCACGAAATAGACAAGGCCGGCGAATAGCAGCATGTCCACCGTGCGCCCGTCGCGCTCACCGATGTCGTAGGCTCGGCCGAAGAAGTCCGCTAGCGCGCTCACGTAGACGAGCGACGTGTCCTGGAAGAGGATGATCCCCTGCATCAGTAGGAGCGGCACCATGTTTCGAAAGGCCTGGGGCAGGATGACCAGAAGCATTACCTGTCCGTAATGCATTCCCAGTGCCTGTGCGGCAAATAGCTGGCCACGTGCAACGCCCTGAATTCCCGCGCGGATGATCTCGGAGCAGTACGCTGCCTCGAACAGCGAGAAAGCGATCAGCGAGGACGTCATCCGCAGGTCGGATGCAGGCGACAGGTTGAATGTCTTCTGCAGCAACTGCGGGACAATCAAAAAGAACCACAGCAACACCATCACCAGGGGAATGGAGCGGCAAACGGTCACGTATGCTTCTGCAAACCAGCTTAGCGGGCGAATCGACGACAGCCGCATCATCGCAAGAAGGGAGCCCCATACAATACCCACGAGTACGCCCGTGAATGTGATCTCGAGAGATACCAGCATGCCTTCGCCAAGCACTTTGATGTTGGCTGGATTGATCAAGCTAAAATCGAAATCGTACGCCATGTTCATCTCCTATTTGCTGCCGAGGTAACCGGGAACTCGAGTGTGTTGTTCGATCCAGCGCATCAGCATCATCACAGCCACGTTGAGGAGGCAGTACAACAGCGTTACCGCGATAAACGACTCATAAGGACGGGCCGTATAATCGACTAACTGGCGCCCTTGACCGGCCAGATCCAAAAGGCCGATGGTTGACGCTACCGCGGAGTTCTGAAATATGTTGACGAACTCGGTTGTGAGTGGTGGCACGATAATGCGAAATGCCATTGGCAGCACCACGTAGCGATACGTTTGTAGAGAAGTCAAACCCAGAGCGAAGCTTGCGTTTCTTTGGCCGCGCGACAGGCTGGCGATGCCGGATCGCACTTGCTCGCAAATCCGGGCGGCCGTGAAGGTTCCCAAACAGATGACGCCGGCCAGGAATTGCTGAGTGACGGGACTCATCTCTTTGATCGCTTGTCCCCCTGGCAGCAGTTCCGGGACGACGAAGTACCATATAAATAACTGCACCAGTAACGGAACGTTCCTGAAGAGTTCGACGTAGGCGGCCGCGAACCCGGATGCCCATTTGTTCGGTAGCGTGCGTAGCACCCCGAGTACGGAGCCAAGAAAGAGAGCGATGATCCAGGAGCACAGTCCAACCGCCACTGTTACCTTCAGACCGGACACTATCCAATCCAGGTACGTCTCGCTGGACGAGGCTCTTTCAAGAAATACACCCCAATGGAAGAGGTAAGGCATGGTATCTGTATGAACGCGTCCCGGCTGCGCAGTTGTTCGGGCAATGAGATGCGGGTGTCGGAATTCCTATGGAGCCTCGGGTCCCTTGCCATCCAGAGAGACCAAGGCCGCGTGGATCACACGGTCTTAACGATTTCCAGTATGAATTCCCATTCCGCCGAACGTGAACATTGCGCAGCCTTTCGACATTCGCTCTATGTAAAGGCGTGGATCTTGCACTTCGTTTCGGCCATTTGATTTGGCGTCACGCGTGCGCTCTGATTTTCCAACGAGTTCGTGGTGGCCCGGAAGGCAATCGCCTTCCGGGCGAGCGTTCAATACAAGCGGGTCACTCGTCGAGTGCTCTGTCGTTCGGATTGACGATGAGCGCTTTCATATCGGAAGACATGGGGAAATCGACGTTGAATCCTCGCGGCGGTATCGGCTGCAGGAACCACTTCGTATAGAGCCTGTTGACGGTACCGTCTTTCATCATCCCGGAGATTACGTTGTCTACGAGCTTCTTGAACGGCTCGTCGTTCTTTCGGAGCATGCAGCCATAAGCTTCCCGGGTGAAAGGCCTGGCCACGACCAACCAGTCCTTGGGTGACTTCGCCTTGGCCCGCTCGGCATACAGGATTGCGTCATCGTCCATGTACGCGGCGGCGCGGCCGGTTTCCAACATCAAGAACGCCTCTCCAACATCCTTGGCACCTATGATGTTCATACCCAGCTTGTCCTTGTCGTTCATGCCCCGCAGCAGACGCTCGCCGGTCGATCCCGCCGCTGCGACCACGTTATGGTCCTTCAAATCCGACCACTCCTTGATCCCGCTGTCCTTCTTCACAAGCAGGCGAGTGCCGATGATGAAGATCGTGGTTGAAAATGCCACCTGCTTCTCGCGCTCAAGGTTGTTGGTAGTCGTACCGCATTCGAGATCGATTGTGCCGTTCATGAGCAGCGCAATCCGGTTCTGAGAGGTAACGCTCAATTCCTTGACCTGTAACGCGGGAATCTTCAGTTGCTGTTTGATGGCGTCAACAATTTTCGTGCTGATGTCGTAGGAATATCCCGCTTGTTGACTACCACCGAGGTTGTAGTTGAACGGAGGCGAGTCATATCTCACCCCAAGTGAGATGATTCCGGTGTCCTTGATCTTCTGTAGGGTTGGGCCCAGATCGTCAGCCATGGCACTGCAGGCGATGGCAAGCAAAGCGACCACTGAGAACATCTTAAGGTTCTTAAGCATGGTTAATTCTCCTCCTGACACAGTCTCGAGTTGAAAGTCTTGTTCTGAAGTGGGCGAGCAGGTCGGCGCATGCGCCGCAACGCGGTTCGCGGTCACATAGGGTTCACACCTATCGGTTTTTATGTGGACGGTTAAAAACTACGCAATGGTAGGACTGGTAGGTTCGCGCAGCCACCCAGTGACGTCAGATGCCGGGCCGCAAGAACGGCATGACTTGCAACTCCCGAAGCCTGCTTCACTTCTCAAGATGAGGCGGTAGATGTAGTCTATGGCGAAAAATCAAACACCAAAAACGATATGTTTTTGCCCTTGTGAACATTATTTTCGATCAATCGCCATGCTTCGGGAACTTCAGACTTTTTTGGCGGTGGTCCGCTACGGATCGTTCGCCAGCGCTGGCGCCAATATCGGGCTCACGCAATCTGCCGTTAGTGCGCAAATCCATCGGCTTGAAGAGGAGCTTGGACTCGCGTTGTTTGATCGGAGCGGCCGGTCTGCGCTGCTAAATTCGGCCGGCTACGAGGCGCTCGCCGTAGCCGACGAGATCATGGCTGCCTATGCGAAGCTGGGCCGTAACGCGGCCAGCTCCCGTGCCGGCTTGATCCGGGTGGGCGCCATCTCGTCGGCGCAGGCGTCTTTCCTCGCGGACGCACTTGCGATCTTCCGCGCTGAGAATCCGGAGTGCCGTGTGAGGCTGGTTCCCGGAGTTTCCCTGAATCTGCTCGGGCAGGTGGATTCCGGAGAGGTTGACATGGCGGTGATAATCAAGCCCCGGTTCACGCTTCCTTCTGATCTACAGTGGAGACTGCTGTTATCCGAGCCCTTCTTTCTACTGGCACCCGAGACGCATGAACGCTCGACGTGGCGAGAGTTGCTCGAAGCGGAGCCTTTCATCCGATACGATCGAAACGCCTTCGATGGGAGGCTCGTCGATCAATTTCTGCGCCGCTCAAAGATTTCCGTGAAGGAGGCGATAGAGCTTGATGAGCTTCAAGGGATTGTTCAACTCGTTCGACGTGGCGCGGGAGTGGCGTTACTTCCATTGACATCGGCGCTGTCGCTTCCGGAGGGCGTTGTTGCTTTTAGTCTTGGAGAAGCCACCTTCTTCAGGGAGGTTGGCCTGGTCGAGCGTCCTGCCCATAGCCGCCAGCCAGCCGCCAGCTTGTTAGCGTTGCGGATACTCGAAGCTGCGCAGGCGCAGGCTAGCGAACTTCAGAACGAGGGGATACTGGATAGGGGCGCCGGTCGGTGATCCAGGCCGGTCTGCCTTTTAGCGAGTTTTCCAAAAACGCTTAACGCATTGCCCGCGCATCCTCACGGACTTCCACCTTTGTTGTTCGAGGTGCCACTCGGTTATACGAATACCGTCGCGCAGACAAGCGAAGTCACCTGTACCGGAAGCGCCCAGCATAGCGCTCGACGCCGCAGCGACTCAAAGCTCCTGAGTTCGGGCGCGTTACTCTTTGGTGCCATCCGCTTACCCAGCCTATGGATCGAGCTGAATTTCAGACAATCAAAAGAATTTCTTCTGATATTCCAGAGTGGAATACCGGGTCGCAAGGCCGCTACCGCCAAGCCGCTGTATTTGGCAGAAGCCATCGACGATCGTGCGTCCGCTCGGTAAATCCGTATCACGAAGCAAATGAAAAGGCGTGGATGAACCGGATGTAGTTTTCTTCAAGTAGCCGATCGTTTTTATCCGTATTGTTTTTCCAGCGTTCATAGGACTATCGACTCCAACCTCGGATGGTGATCGAGAGCAAGAGCACTGAACATAAACGACTGGATGGAGAAGGAGATCGGCGTGGGAATCGGAAAGGATGTGAAGTTGCTGGGCGGGATGGGCGTTCTACTGCTGGGATGCTCGTCCGGCGCATACGCGCAAAGCAGTGTTTCTATGTCGGGTTTCCTTGGCGCCGGGATCGGCTACACGAGCAACGTAGGAGGGCACTCGAGCGTATCCGAAACCAATGGCGTATTGCGCCCAAACACGATTTCAATACAGGGCAAAGAGGATCTGGGTGGTGGTCTGCAGGCGCTCTTTTACCTCGGCACTCTGTTTTCGATGACTTCAGGGACGATCCTTGGTGCGCCCGGTAGCCTTTTCTCCCGGGAATCCTATGTTGGTCTGTCGGATCAGTATGGCACCTTGACCTTGGGTCAGCAGCGCGATTTCATGTTCGACATGACAGTGCTGGGGTATTCAGGCGGCTACTACCAGGGCCTCTGGGGCGCTCACCAGGGCCCGTTCCCGAGCTTCGGGGTGCCGTACGTGATTGGCGGATCCTACGATTTTGACCGGCTCAATGGCGAGGCGCTCAACAATGCGGTCAAGTTCAAGAGCGCGAATTTCAGCGGCTTGACGTTCGGAGCGATGTACGGCTTTGGTGGCGTCGCCAGCAGTTTCGGGAACTCGAGTTCTTCGAGCTTCACGGCCAACTATGAGTTCGGTTCGGGTGGCGTGGGTGCCGCGTATACGGAGGCGAAGTCGCCAACGATCAACCACGGCAATGATGGCATCCGGAACCTCGGCATAGGCGCGAAATATCTGCTGGCGCCGGTTCGATTCTCGGTGCTGGGGACGATCTCTCGCAATACGGCGACCGGAGCGCAGATCGATGCCGTCGACGCGACCGCGAGTTACGACTTCACTCCGTTCTGGAATCTCGCCACGACCTATACCTACATGAATGGCAATCACGTGCTCAACAGCGCGCACGCAAACCAGCTGGATGCCACGCTGACTTACCGCCTCTCGAAGCGCACCGCAGTGTATGGGACCTATGTCTGGCAGAAGGCATCGGGCGAGGGCGCGCTCGCCCGCATCAACTCGACCCTGACGAGCCCGTCGAGTTCGGACGCTCAGACGATGGTGGGCATCAGCATCATGCATATTTTCTAGCCCTTGCGCGGAGACTGCCCTCGCTCGTGGCAACAAGAGCGAAGGCAGCGCAATACTCTCAGAGCGGTTCGTTCGGCACAGTGGGCTATTCGGTGCGGTCCAACAAAGGAATTTACGCCGCCCTGCGAATCGTTCTTCGAGTGCTTGCGTAAAGTGGCGCAGGCGGCGGCCGAGGTTGACCATGGGCTAGCCGGTATTCCAGACACTTATACCCACCGCCTGATTTCTGGTTTTTCCACCGCCCGGGTGCACGGCGAGTTTATCTAAACGTCGACGGTCGACACAGACATGCATAACTATGTGACGCGCAAGCCACTGGGTGTCGTCGGCGTGATTTCGCCGTGGAATCTGCCGCTGCTTCTTTTTACATGGCAAGTGGCCCCGGCGCTCGCGATGGGCAACTGCGGCGTTGCCAAGGCCTCGGAAGAGACGCTCACTTCGGCCACGCTGCTGGCCGAAGTCATGCGCGACACGTCGAGCATCGAGCGTTCTCAATGCGCTCCGCTTCCCGCATCGCTTGCAACGGCCTCAATCACATCCGCGAAGCGCATGGTCCGATGCCCTTGCAAACGGCCATAGGCCGGCCAATACGGTAAGTGTTCGCCATTCGGATTGCCCGACTCGACGAAGTTCAGCACGTACTCCTGGATGCAAGCCGATAGCGAGCGAGCAGCCGCCAGGTCGATCCCGTCCAGCATCGGTGCATCGACCCAGTCTTCAAAGTTGCCGAACACGAACGGCAACTCGAAGCAATGGCATGCTCCCACCTCTGGCTGAGGCGACTGGAAATCGAACTGATATGCGAAGACCTTGCTGCCGGCCGATTCCATCTCCGTCGCAAACTTGATCGCAGGAAGCTTGAACAGCTTGTCCGAACCCAGATCGACGAGGGTTGTGTAGGGCCGGCCATCGAGCCGACGCTTGAGTGCCCGCGTGTAGGATGGCTTGCCTTGTTCGCCGAATTCCTCGCCATATTTCTTCAAGGCCTGCTCTTCAGTCGCACTTGTCATTGCAGGGTGACTCGCGAGGAAGCTGCCCATTTCTTCCCGGGTCCAGCCGATCATCAGCGGCTTGCCAGCAAAATTCTCGCGTGCCTGAGCGCCGGGGTTAGCGGGAACCTCGTTATCGCAAACGGTACGGAACAGGACGGGCACCTCTGCAAATGCGCTTTGCGCGCGCAACATCGAGGTCTGCAATTCCAGTATGCGTTCCATGGGCATCGTCCGCAGCGCTTCGCCGGACGAGTCTATCCCCGCCATCGCACAAGACTGCTCGGCCATCGCTTGAGCGGCTTCAGGCGTCATCGGTGGCAGACCCGGATAGCTGAGCATGATGCCGCCCTTGACCAGCACACTCGTTCGCTTCATCGCAGCAAGCAACTGCGTGAACCACGCACCCGCGGATTGTCCGGCCAGCACGATCGATTCCGGATTGCCACCAAAACTGCCGATGTTCGCCTTGACCCACTGCAAGGCCATCTCGAGGTCGCGAACGGCGAGGTTGCCGGGAGAAGTCCCCTTCATGAAGAGATTGCCGAGCAGACCAAGCCGATAGTTCATGGTCACCACGACGGCGCGCCCGCTTCTCGAGAGCTGGTCGCCGAAGTAGCACTGCAGCGACCCTCCGCCCGTCAGGAAGCCGCCTCCGTGAATCCAGAATATGACGGGAAGTTTGCCGGAGAGGGTGGGCGTGAAGACGTTGAGACGAAAGGCGTCCTCCGACATTTCCGCGCCTCTGGCCGTCGGGCCCATCACAAAGTCGAGGCGGCTTGGCAACTGTGGAAAGACTGGTCCGGGCCGCGTGCAGTCGCGTTCGCCGGGCCATGTGGATGGCGCAAGCGCGGGCAAAAACCGACCCGCGTCGACAGCATAGGGAATATCGAAGAATGTGTGGACGCCGTCGTCCAGCACGCCCTTTAGAACACCTTGCGCGCAATGTGTGATGGTTGTCTTCGTCATTGATTTATCTCGCTAGTCTTCATGTGGCTGCACGGGTGCATTGAGAACGGCTTCGCGCACATCCTTTCGCCCAGCTTCTCCTGATATGCTTGGAGTTCCAGCCGGGTTATCCGGTCGTGCGTCGGTAGCAATGTTCACGTACATGCTGCAGAAACAAAACGGAAAATTTCGCTACCGTCCTTGAAGAAAATTCATGAGCCGCCGACTATGAGTTCCTTGCAACAGCGTCTGAAGCTTCGCCACATCTCGGTGGTCCTCGAAATAGCGCGATGTGGCAATCTGCAGAAGGCGGCAGAGGCGCTCACGGTGAGTCACTCGGCGATATCGAAGGCACTGGCAGAAGTTGAAGCAATCACGGGCGCACAGTTGTTCGAGCGCACGCCATCAGGAATGCGTCCGACGATTCCCGGAGAAGCGCTTGTGCGCCATGGCTACCTGATCGCCAGCGATGTGCAACGGGCCGAAGCGGAACTCGACGCGCTGCGCGCAGGCGACATGGGAACATTGTCGATAGGCGTATTCTTCCCGCTCAACTGGTGGGAAGTCCTTGCTGATTGCGTCGTGGAATTCCGGACAAGATCGCCCCGGATACGCCTGAACGTCGGTGAGGACTCGATGGAAGCCCTTCTTGAACGGCTTGATCAGGACCTTGTCGATATCGTCATAGGGCGTCTCGCGAGTGGCTTTGGCGGCGATCAGTATGCGCAAGAGCCGCTTCGCGATGACCATCCCCTATTTGTCGCTCGACAGGGGCACCCGCTCACGCAGAAACCGGTCACGCTCGAAGACCTGTTGAGTTTCCCGTGGGTCTTGCCCGAACAACCGAACATCATCAGGCAGCAACTGGAGTTCGCGGTGCGCGACATGGGCCTGAGGTTTGGAACGGATGTCATGTCGTCGCAGGTTTCGCCGTTGACGTTTCGGCTCGCAAGCAAGAGCGACACGCTCGTGCTTGCATCGCAATGCATTGCGGACGAGTTGCACACTCTGTATCGACTGCAACCCGTGCTCTGTGAATTGCCGCTTTATCTCGGCCCGCTTGTCGCTGTCACCCGCAGCGACAAGCCGCTCAGCAGGGCGGCGTCCATGTTCTTGCAGCAATTGAAAGGCATGGTGAACGCCCGCGGTCCCGCACGGGGATAACTTGCAGGGGATCGGCCACCTCGTCCGCTTAGACGCCGTCACAGGATGCGGTGCCCGGAGTTCCAAACGTCGTCCGCTCCGGGGAACCGTCATTCAGTTCTCGATGAAGTGCGGCGCGATCACCACGGTCTCTCCGGCTTGCGCGGAGCGCGTCGCGGCCTCGGCACAGGCGAGTGCCGCGATGCCATCCTCAAGCGTAACGGGCATTGGCGCCTCGTCCCTTGCGGCCTGGACAACCGGACGGAATATCGAGTTCTCGTCCGAGCTCGAAGACACCGAGCGCAGCACTCTCGCTTCCGAGTGCCCGGGCAATTCGCGACATCGCGCCTGGGGCTGCAGCGCTGTTATAGGCGAGTGCGTGAGGCAACACGATTGCATGCGTTTCCGCATGCGGGAGATTGAAGCTTCCGCCGAGGGTATGACAAAGCTTGTGATGCAAAGCCATTCCCACATGACCCGGTACGCTACCGCACATCCATGCGCCATACAGACAGTCGCTGCGCGCTGACAGGCTCTTGGAATCGCTCTTGATCCTCGCAATCCTGCCGCCAACGCACGTATTCCGTCTTCGGCCATGGGCCGGCTTCTTGTTGTTCTGCGCCATCACCAGCATCGATAGACGAAGCGTGTCGGAAAGCAGAATGAATTCCTGTCGCTTGTCGTCCGTGATGTGTCCGGTCTCAGTCAGAAACTGTATGGCCCTGAACCACTCTGCTTCGGTGAGCTTGACTTCACACGCGAAGCTATGAAGATGCTGCACCAGGCTGGCAATGATCGTGCGTAGCCTGCTGTCGCATTGGTCGTCCATCGACGCGATTACAGCTTGCGTAATAGTGTCTTCGTTGATATCGCGCATCGCATTCATCTCCGCAGTGCGCGTGCGCATGAGTGAAGAGCTTATCTGTCCCATAGCGGGAAAAAAATGCGCTATAGTGAAATGACATTTCCGCCTGGAAGATTAATCGCGTAATGGACCGCTGGACTCAAATCGAGTTGTTTGTTTTGACGGCCGAACTTGGCAGTTTGTCGAAGGCGGCCGAGCAGCTTGACATGTCCAATGCGGCGGCGAGCCGCACACTCAGCGCGCTGGAAGAGCGTCTCGGAGCGCGCCTCATTGAGCGCACCACACGCAGGCAATGGCTCACTGATGCGGGAGTGGCGTACCGCCGGAGCTGCGTTGCAGTCCTCTCGGAGATGGCCGAAGCCGAAGCCGCCGCAGCCGAGGCGACATTGAGCCCACGTGGAGTTTTGCGCGTGACCAGTTCCGTGTCGTTTGCAATGCTGCACATCGCTCCATTTCTGACCGAATTCAGCCGGAAGTATCCGAGCTTGTCGGTGCAAGTCGTCGCAGCGAATCGCTACCCTGATTTTATCGATGCGGGAATTGATATTGCGATTCGCACGCGCGAGCATGAAGGAGATTCGGGAATTACGGTACGCAAGCTGGCAGAAACCGCTCGCATTCTCGCCGCCGCGCCCGCTTACCTGACCGAACATGGCCGCCCCCTCAAGCCTGAGGACCTGAGCCAACACCGGATGCTGGTGTACAACCTCGCGGTCGATCCTTATATCCTGCACTTCAAGCGCGACGAGGAAACCCGCGACATTCCGATCACCAGCGTCCTGGACTCCAACGAAGGGCAAGTCATCTGTGCCGCCGGGCGCGCTGGCCTGGGCATCGTGGTTCAGCCGCTCTACATTATTTATGACGACATCGTCGCCGGACGTCTGGTGCCTATCCTCACGGATTGGAACCTGCCTCGCCTCACCATCAATCTTGCCTATCAAAGCCGGCGCTATCAGCCCGCGAAAATACGGGTGTTCACCGAGTTCCTTATCGAGTGGACGGAACGCCGCCAACTTGCCGCGAAGTGGAGCTGTATTCGCTGACGTATCGGCCGCGGTCTTCCACTGCCTTTGCACCGTCGTGCCAAACATCCGGAAAATTCCGGGTATTGCCGAAACCAGATTGATCGTGTTGGCGTTACACGACCCTCCATGGGTTCTGGTGACCATCATCTACGCCATCGCGATGATCTCGGCCCTATATCCCAAGGCAGCCTTCGGCTTCGCGGATATCGGTCGCGACGGAACGCGGCCCGTGACCTCATATGGCGCGTCGGCCACGGTGGCGGTCGTCGCGGCGTTCTTCGTTTCGCTGCTGTTCAGGTTCGTCTTCGATCCGAGCGGCAATCTGTTTCAGACCATTTCGACGCCCGGCGCGTTTCGAGCCGCGCTCGAAGTGTCGCTGCAGCGTCTGCCGTGGATGTTCATGACGTTCGCGATGACCTTCACGATTGCCTGGGTGACGGACAACCGCGCTGCCACGCCGGGGGACGTGCCCCGCTGGCTACGTTATGCGGAGTGCGGCGGCATGAGCGGTGTGTTCCTCGTCGCGCAATACGTGACGCTCGAATTGCTGCTGAGTTCGGCGCCTGCCATTTTCGAACCCTCGACACCGTTCAGGCTGCTTCCCACCGCGGCTATCGTTGGCGGTTTGATCGGGGCGCTTTTGCCGCATTGGTATCGGAGGATCAGAATGAACATGGCTCCGCGCTCGTCCGGTCCGATTGCCCCGTCGCCGGCCTGGCACTCCGCGGTTCGTCGCAAGCAAAGGCGACGCAGGACAAGGGGTCCATATTCGAAGTCCGGTCGGCCGGCATCATGCCGTCAAGACACTCCAGTTCCCTGATGCAGTTCGCCGCCTCGCATCAAGCGCTGCGCGATATCGGCCGTTTGCAGGGTCCCGCGTTCAGTCGGTGAATGGGCCGCGAGATAGCGGACGACCGCAATGAGAACATGCCGCCCCTCGCCAGTATTGCCCCACGCGGCAAACTGCCGGACGCCGGCCTCCAGCATCTGATAGGCATGGAAGCCCGCATCTTCGCGAAGCACCGCAAGCGCAAGCGTAGCCATCAGCGCTTGTGGCGAATGACCGAGTGTGAGATGCCGCGCCACCAGCCTTGCCGCAAGATCAACCTGTCGCTGCTGGTCGAAGGCCTCGAGCAAGGCGGTGCGGATCGTCTCCTCATCGGTAGGAAGGTCGTCGAGTTGATCGTGGCCATCGCCCGGGATGCGGGCCGGCGGCACGTTCAGATAACGGGCAAGGTAGAGCGCCATGGCTCCGTGCATGATGCTCCGCACGGCTGGAACGTAACCGTCGATGCCCGCGGTCCCGATCCGACTGAGCATCTGGTGGACCGCGTTGGCATGGGTAAAAACGTGGTGCGCCGTCTCCCAGTCAGCGTGCTCGTTGGCATTGCCGAAGCGGGCCACGCGCAGCGCCGCTCCGTAAGCGAGGGCTTGTCCCAGGTCAGCAGGAGCGGCGCCTGCGCGGATCGCCTCCTTCAGCGCGTCAATGATCTTCGCTGGATCGTCGCCGAGCAGTTCCCGCGCGAGCGCCGCATGGTTCGACCAGTCTCGCAAGCCGCGCCCGGCAGCGAAAAGTTGCGCCATTTGGCTGGTCGCTTCGTCACACAGCGCGACAAGGTCAACGGGCTGGCGCCAGGCGGTCGATTCCTCGGCGCCACGGACGGTGACCATCTGAGCGACGATGGTAGGCAGCAAAGCTGACGCGTGCTCCCAGCCGATCAGGTCAAGGCACTCGAAAGCCTTGTTGATGAAGTCGAGCAAATGACCGGTGTCGGCGAACGCCCGCTCGGTACCGGCCGAAAGTAAGGTATCGGCGAGCACCGTTGGTGAGAGACCAGCGGCAACCGCCGTCAATAGGGTGCGCTCGGCCGCCTCGCGATGGCGCACGTTTGTCCAAAGGCGCAGCCAACGCTTGAGCGTGGCTGGCTCCGGCCTGCTTCCAAGCGGCGCACGTTCCCGCCGCGGTGCCTCGCCCTGGCAGTCCGCCGCAACACGGCGCGCGCCTTGGAACAGCGCGAGATAGGCGTCGTCTTCTGGCAGCATGGGCAACAGATTCGCGAGCGCCGTTAGTATCGTGAGACCGACGCCCCAGCCGTCACGGTTCTGCGCCCCGAAGAGCGCCACCTGCCGCACGATATCGGCAACCGGCACCTCGGCTGCGAGTTGACCATGCACGGCCTTGGCAATGACGAGCCCGAGGTCGTGTGCCAGGCCGTCCGCAAGCCGCTGATGCCAGTGCGCCGCCGGATCGGAATGACCGGACGTGGACGCCACCCAGATGGCGCCCTTGCGTAGCTCGACCGCGTAGCTCGGTACATCGTCCGCCCAGAGGTCGAAGGTGCAGCCGCTTTCCAGATCGAAGCGGGCGTGGTGCCAATGACAGGTCACGATGCCGTCCTCGACAGTGCCTCGCTCAAGCGGGAAGCCCATGTGGGGACAACGATTGTCGAGGGCGAAGACGCGCCCACGGTTGTAGATGACGAGGATTGGACCATGGCCACCTTGCACAACGAGTCGTTCCTTCGCCTTCAGCTCTTCAAGGCTCCCCACGAGCACGAATTCGCTATTCGGTGCATCCATGCGCATACCCCGGCATTCGTCCCTTCACGGACGTCGTAGGGACGTCCGGTCCCCTGGAGACTTAAGCATACGCTCATGCAAAACGCGAGAGGCGCGGGACGGTATACCAGTGCAAAGGTTGCGGTCATCGTGACGGGCTATCCGGCCCTGCGCCGATGATCGGCAACACGTACAACGAGAAACGCATTCGGCAAAACTAAGTCGAGATCGCAAGAGATTATTGTTACCTATCATGGTAATAATACAGCCCGAAATCTCAATAGACATGTGAATATTGGGCGGTCAAATTTCCTACGTTGCCTCAATTTTTAACTTCGTGGCGGCACGGACATGCGCCTCGGCTTCGACAGACCAAGTTGGGGCCGAGCCGCTCTCATCAAGGTTCGAATAGGAAATGGCCATGGCAAGAATAGGAGTCGACGTCGGCGGAACCTTCACCGATCTGGTCCTCGAGAAGATGGACAAGAATGATTGTGCAAGGGTTTTCGTCCACAAGGTTGCGAGCACGCCACATGACCAGTCGGTGGGCGTGCTGCGCGGCGTGCTGGAAATTTGCGAGCAAGCGGGCGTCAAGCCTTCCGATATCACGATGATCGTGCATGGCACGACGGTCGCCACCAACATCACGATCGAACACAATGGCGCCGAAGTCGGCATGCTGACGACGCGCGGCTTTCGCGACATCCTGCATATCGGACGACACAAGCGGCCCCACAACTTTTCGTTGCAATTCGACGTACCCTGGCAATCTCATCCGCTCGTCAGGCGCCGCAACAGGATCGCGATCACCGAGCGAATCATGCCGCCGCATGGCGATGTCGCTGCCGAACTCGTCGAAGAGGAAGTGCTCGAGGCGGCCCAACTGTTCAAGGCGCGCGGCATCAGCTCGGTGATCGTGTGCTTTCTCTACTCGTTTCTCAACGACGCGCATGAACGCAGGGCCAAGGCGCTCGTTCAGTCGGTGCTGCCCGACGCCTATGTTTCATGCTCGTCAGAAGTCGCGAACGTCATTCGCGAGTACGAGCGCTTTTCGACGACCGCGATGAACGCATTCGTCGGCCCGAAAACCGCGCTCTATCTGAACAACCTCGAGAGCAAGCTGCGCGACGCGGGCATCAATGCGCATCTGCGGATCATGCAGTCGAACGGCGGGGTATCGACAGTCGAGATGTGTGCGCAACGGCCCGTGTCCATTCTCATGTCGGGGCTTGCGGGCGGCGTGATGGGCGGGCGCTGGGCGGGCGCCATGTCGGATGTGCGCGATGTGATCACCGTCGACATCGGTGGCACGTCAGCCGATTTCAGCACGATTCCCGACGGGCAGGTCAAGATCATGAACCCGCGCGACACCTACGTGGGCGCCTACCCGGTGCTCGCGCCCATGATCGACATGGCGACGATGGGCGCAGGCGGCGGGTCGATCGCATACATAGACGAGGGCGGCGCCTTTCGCGTGGGTCCGCGCTCGGCGGGCGCCGACCCGGGGCCCGCGTGCTACGGCCGTGGCGGCACCGAGCCGACCGTCACGGATGCGCAGGTGGTGCTGGGACGCCTCGACCCGGACCAGTTCCTCGGCGGCGGCGTAAAAATCGATCCTCAGCTTGCGCATCGAGCCATCGAGGAGAAGATTGCACGCCCGCTCGGCATGAGCGTGAAGGAAGCGGCGCTTGGCATCATTCGGATTCTCAATTCCAACATGTCGCTTGCGATACGGGCGAACTCGGTTGCCAAGGGCTTCGATCCGCGCCGCTTCGCGTTGCTTCCGTTCGGCGGTGCCGGACCGCTGAACGGCGTCGCTCTCGCCGAAGCGGTCAGCGCACGGGAGGTGATCGTGCCGCCGGCACCGGGCATCACGGCCGCGATCGGTCTGCTCGTCACCGACATGCAATATGAGTTCACGCGTTCGGTGCTCTCGGTGCTCAAGGACCTGACACAGGAGGAGATCGACAGGATCAACGGCGTGATCGACGAGCTCACTGCGCAATGCCGCGCGAGCCTCGACGCTGACGGTGTGCCTGGCTACCGTCAGCACTACACGCGCGTGGCGGAGTGCCGCTATCACGGACAGGGGTTCGAGTTACGTGCGGACATTCCAGAGGGCGCCGTGCGCCTCGCGAACGTCGAGCAGATCAAGGCGAACTTTCACGCGCAGCACAAGCGCGATTACGGATGGGCATTCGATGACGTCGATGTCGAGATCGTCACCGTGCGCGTGATCGGTGTGGCGAAAACCCCCGCGCTCCAGTGGCCGACGTTGCCGTCGGGATCGGTGCGCCCGGATGACCGTGCGCTCATGTTCGTGCGCCGCACGACATTCGACGATGGAGAGACCTACGACACCCCTCGCTATGACCGCAGTCTCTTGCTCGCCGGCAATACGCTGGACGGCCCCGCGATCGTGATCCAGCGCGATTCGACGACGCTCGTGCCGCCGGGCTATCGCGCGCGTGTCGTGGCGAATGGCAACATCCATATCAACCGTCAAGCGGCATAAGAGGAGCAGATCATGGAAAACGGACGCGTTGATCCGGTCACCTTGCAGGTGATTAGCGGAGCGCTGCACACGATCGCGGAGGAGATGAGTCATGTGCTCTATCGCATGTCGTTCTCTTCGATCATCCGGGAATCGCAGGACATCGGGGCTGGCCTCTTCGATCTCGATTTCAACACGCTAACCGAGTCGGAAGGCTCGCCGCTACACATCGGCTCCATCCCCGCTTATCTGCGCGGCATCCAGCGATGCCTGCAAGGCGGCAAGTGGGAAGAGGGTGACGTGGTCATCCACAACCATCCCTACTACGGGGCGAGTCACAGCCCCGACTTGTGCATCGTCGTGCCTGTGTTCTGGCATGGCGAACTGGTGGGGTTCGCGGCCAACACGGCTCACCACGTCGACATTGGCGCCGCGACGCCGGGTCTCATCATCGACATCCCGGACGTGTTCGCCGAAGGCATGCTCTTCGCGGGCGTCAAGCTGTACGAATGCGGCAAGCGCAATGATGGTCTGTGGCAATTCATCGGCTACAACAGCCGAACCGCGCGTCAAACGAAGGACGACATCGACGCACAGATCGCCTCGGCGCAACTCGGCGCGCGGCGCATGCAGGAACTGCTCGAATCATACGGGCGGGAAACCGTATTCGGCGCCGCCAACCAGTTGATGGCCTACACGGAAACGATGATGCGCGCCCGCATCGCCGAGATTCCGGATGGCGACTATCGCGCGGAAGGCTTTCTCGACGACGACGGCCTGAACCGGGACAAGCGCTTGCCCATCAAGGTCTGCGTGAAGGTCCGCGGCAATAGCGTCGAGGTGGATCTGACCGGTTCGGCCGGCCAGGTGCCGACAGGCTTCAACGTCCCGTTCGAGGGCTCGACAAAACCGGCTTGCTATTGCGCGTTCCGCGCAATTCTCACCGACAGCGCGCTCATGGACGTCAAGCTGCCGCCGAACGAAGGGTCGTTCCGGCCGATCAGCGTCGTGGCGCCAGAAGGTTCGATTTTCAATCCGATCTACCCGGCCGCGGCGGAAGCGCGCTTCACCCAGTGCAACCGGATGATCGACCTGATCATCAAGGCGCTCTCGCCGGTCCTGCCCGGACGCACGACGGCCGGCAACTCGGCGACGCTCTCGTTCGCCGCCTACTCGGGCATACGCCGCGAAGGAGACTACTGGGTGTTCCTCGAGGTCAACGAAGGCGCATACGGCGGGCGGCCGGCATCGGATGGTCCGGATTCGATCGACAACCTGATGGCCAACACTCGCAATAATCCTATCGAGGATCTCGGCATGCATCTGCCGATGGTCTGCGACCGGTACGAACTGCGCGACGATGTCTTGCCGGGCGCGGGACGGTATCGCGGTGGCATCGGCGTGGTCAAGACGCAGCGTCTTCTCGAAGGCGGCACGATCACGCACGAATCGGAACGTCACCTCGACGTGCCGTGGGGCGCGTTTGGGGGACATGAGGGCCAGGTAGGCAAGGTGGAAATCATCGGTGAGAACGGAGCTGTCAGGCAGATGCCCGCGAAGTTCTCCAATATCGCGTTGCAAGCGGGCGAAGCGATGGCGTATTACGCGCCTTGTGGCGGCGGTTACGGAGATCCGCTCGACAGACCGGCCACGCAGGTGCTCGATGACGTGCTCGATGATTTCTGCACGATCCAGCACGCGCGCGACGCTTACGGCGTCGTGATCACCCCCGGGCTTGCGCTCGACGAGACGGCGACGAACGCCTTGCGCGCGAAAGCGCGCGGTTGAGTCGGGAGCGGCGAGCCGGGCGGTTCCGGGTTCGCCGCTTCAGGATTCGATAGCCCGATTTTTTCGGGCGGTCTTCAGTTCCTGATAGTTAGCCATCCGAATGATATCCATAACCGACTCAATGATGGAATGCGCTGGCGTTCCTGGAGAGCGAAGATGAAACGAGAAGAAGCCGTATCACAAGCATTGTGGACGCCGCCACCGGTCGACGCGAAGGATGTCGGCCGCGCGAGCTGGACAGCGTTCCTTGCATGGGTATTCGCCGTGTATGACTTCATTCTGTTCGGGACGCTGCTGCCCGAGATAGGGCGACATTACGGGTGGAGCGAAGCGCAGCAGGCCGAGATTGCGACGCTCGTCGCGATCGGAACCGCCGTTGTGGCGTTTCTGATCGGCCCTATCGTCGACCGGTTCGGACGGCGCACCGGCATGATTACGACCGTGGCGGGCGCCGCGCTTTGTTCGGGACTCACGGCGGCGGCTGGAAACGCGGGCCAGGGCGTGCTGGTGCTGGTGCGGTCTCTCGCGGGGCTGGGTTATGCCGAGCAGACGGTCAACGCGACCTATCTCAACGAGATGTACGCGGCGCTCGACGATCCGCGCATGGAGCGCCGCAAAGGACTTTTCTACAGTCTCGTGCAGGGCGGCTGGCCGATCGGCGCGCTGGTCGCGGCGGGGCTGACCGCGGTAATGCTGCCGTTCGTCGGGTGGCGGGGCTGCTTCATCTTCGCGACGTTTCCGGCCATCGCGATTCTCTTCATGACACGCCGGCTCAAGGAGAGCCCGCAGTTTCTGCTGCATCGTCGTATCGTCGAGACGGCCCGCGCGGGCGACCATGCCGGTGCACGCGACCTTGCACGCGCGCACGGTCTCGATTACGAGAAGCACGGCGGCGGCATTGGCGCGGCGTTTCGTGGACGCGCCCTGCGCACCACGATCGTGCTCGGGCTGAGCTTCATGCTCAACTGGTCGACGATTCAGGTCTTCAGCGTGCTCGGGACGACGGTGATCACCAAGGTCCACGCGCTCTCGTTCCAGAGTTCGCTGGTCGTACTGGTGCTGTCGAACGTCGTCGGATACGCGGGCTATGTCGCGCATGGCTTCATCGGCGATCGCTTTGGGCGGCGCAATACCATCGTGGCCGGATGGACGCTCGGCGCACTTTCGTTTCTCGCGATGCTGTTCGCCCCGAGCGAGTTCCCGGTCGTCGTCACGCTCTACAGCGCAGGCCTTTTCTTTCTGATCGGGCCGTATGCCGCAGCGTTGTTCTTCATCGGCGAGAGCTACCCCACATCGATTCGCGCGACCGGCGGCGCGATCGTGACGGCGATGGGGCCGATCGGCGCGGTCATCGCGAGTGCCGGCGTTACCGCGCTGCTCGCGCACGGCGGCTCCTGGAAGGAAGGGGCGCTGTATTTCGGTGCAATCCCGTGTTTCGCGTCCGCGCTCCTGATGCTGTTTGCGCGCAAAAGCAGCGAGGGATCGGACCAATGAGGCGCAGGGCATTGTCACAGCTTGCCGCCGCGGCGGTCGTGTCGATCCATGCTTGCGCGGCACACGCCCAGTCGTCCGTCCAGCTATACGGGCTGGTCGATGCCTGGGCCGGCTCGTCGAGGCCGCTCGGCAGCGGCCAGGCCTGGACCGTCGGCGGTGGCGGCATGTCGACGTCGTACTGGGGAATGCGCGGCGCGGAGGATCTCGGCGCAGGCTGGCGGGCGACCTTCACACTGGAGGACTTCTTCCGGCCGCAGAACGGGCGCGCTGGAAGCTACGACGGCGAGCCGTTCTTCGGCCGCAGCGCCGAGGTTGCCATCGGCGGTCCTTGCGGGTCGGTCCATCTCGGACGGATCGTCACGCCGTATTTCGTGACGTCGGTCCTGTTTAATCCGTTCATCGATTCGTACACGTTCTCGCCGACGGTGCTCCATACGTACCTCGGCGTGAATGGGCAGGGGCTCGTCGGCGGATATGCCTGGAACAACGCCGTGCTTTATCGGACGCCGGTCCTCTCGGGATTCAATGCGGACGTCGTCTACGCGCTCGGCAACCAGGCCGGCGACGGCAACGCCCACAAGTGGGGCGGGTCCGTTTCGTATTCCGGCGGAGCGTTCTCCGTAAGCGTCGCGTTCCAGAGCCAGCCATTCGATTCGACGCCAGGAGACCTCGACGCGATCACGCCAGGCTTTTCACGGCAGACCGCCGTGCAGGCCGCGTTGCTCTGGGACCTGAATGTCGTGCGGTTCTACGGCCAGTATCAGCGGATCTCGAACGACATCAGCGGCGCCGACACGACGATCAATGGCGTGCAGCTCGGATTTGCCGTGCCGATAGGCGAGGGCAAGGCGCTCGCGTCGTACATGCATTCGAAGTCGTCGGGCGGGTCGCAGGCGATCCGAAGCACATTGGCGCTCGGCTTCGACTACAGCCTCTCGCGGCGAACCGATGTGTATGCCGCCGTCCTCGCAGACCGGGCGACCGCGCTCTCGTCGGGAATCACATACGGCGTGGGCATCCGAAACCGGTTCTGATTACTCGCGAAACATGCCGCGGCCCGGTTGTCTCCGGGTCGTTTTCGTTTGACGTCCGGAAGGCTCTAAATTGATACCGATTATGGTAACAAACGTGGCCAAATAGTAATTGGACGCACAATAATGTCGAACCTATAGTTTTCCTGCCGACACACATGGCAAGCACTGTCCCAGAGAAACTTTCGGAGATTGAAAAAATGAACGCAGGATTGAACGAGATGCTGGCGCAAGCCTTTGCAGAGTCAACGAAGCTCTATCAAGAGCGCGGTTTTCAGCGGCGCGTGGGATTTGGCAAGAAGCCTGCGCTGATCAACGTCGATCTCGCGAACGCGTGGACGCGGCCCGGCAATCCCTTCACGTGCGAACACATCGACGACCAGATCATCCCCGGCGTGCAGCGTCTGCTCGCCGCATGCCGTGAAAACAATCATCCGGTCATCCACGTGACGACGTGCTATCAGGTGACCGACCGCAACAATCCGCATACCGACATGGGCCTGTGGCACAACAAGATTCCGGTGGACGTGGTCAATCAAGCCGACGAGAACCTCTGGGCAATCGATTCCCGCATCGCCCCGATCGAGGGCGAGCAGGTGCTGATCAAGAAGCGCGCAAGCTCGTTTCATGGCACGTATCTCGCCGGTTTCCTTCGTGCGGCGGGCGTGGACACCATCCTCGTGACTGGCGTGACCGCCTCGGCATGCGTGCGCACGACGCTGTGCGACGGGCTGGCGGAGGGCTTTCGCACGATCGCGGTGCGCGAGTGCATTGGCGACCGCGTCCCTGGCGCGGTCGAATGGAACCTTTTCGATATCGATGCGAAGTTCGCGGATGTCGAATCGGTCGATCGCTGCGTCGATTATCTGCAAACGGTGAAGGGCTGAGCGCAAGGCGGAGCACTCTTGCGGCTCGCGAGATTGCAGTGACCGTTTTGATCGGTAACCATCCCTGCATGCCGCGATGAAGACGCTTCGGCGCGGCATGCGACCATCGGAGAGAGCAGTGTTCAATGCAAGGCAGACGATCGGCGAATACGACCCGGAACTCGGTTCGGCGATGGCGCAAGAGCGGCAACGTCAGGAGCGTCACATCGAGTTGATCGCTTCGGAAAACTACGTGAGCCGGCGGGTGCTGGAAGCGCAGGGCTCGGAACTTACCAACAAGTACGCGGAAGGCTATCCGGGCAGGCGCTATTACGGCGGATGCGAACACGTGGACATCGTCGAGTCGCTCGCCATCGACCGGGCGTGCAAGCTTTTTGGCGCCGCTTATGCGAACGTGCAGCCGCACAGCGGATCGCAGGCCAATGCGGCCGTGTATATGGCGCTGCTCGAACCGGGTGATACGATCCTCGGCATGAGCCTCGCACACGGTGGCCACCTGACCCACGGCGCGACGGTGTCGTTCTCCGGGAAGCTGTATCGCGCGGTCCAGTATGGACTCGATCCGCTGACCGGTTCAATCGACTACGACGAGGTGGAACGTCTCGCGCTCGAGCATGAGCCCCGGATGATCATAGCGGGCTTCTCGGCCTACTCCCGCGTGCTCGATTTCCAGCGGTTTCGTGCAATCGCCGATCGAGTCGGCGCATATCTGTTCGTCGATATGGCGCACGTGGCGGGCCTCGTTGCGGCGGGCCTCTATCCGAACCCGCTGCCTCATGCGGACGTCGTCACCAGCACCACGCACAAGACCTTGCGCGGACCGCGCGGCGGGCTGATTCTCGCGCGCGCGAACCCGGCGATCGAAAAGAAGCTGAACGCGGCCGTTTTCCCCGGCATTCAGGGCGGCCCGCTGATGCACGTCATCGCGGCGAAGGCCGTGGCGTTCAAGGAAGCGCTCGATCCTTCGTTCGTCTCATATCAGGAACGGACCGTCGCGAACGCGCGGACAATGGCATCCGTGTTCCGGCAGCGCGGCTACGATATCGTGTCAGGGGGCACCGACAATCATCTCTTTCTCGTCAGCCTGATCGGTCAGGGCATTACCGGCAAGGATGCCGACCTCGCGCTCGGCCGCGCGCATATCACCGTGAACAAGAACGCGGTGCCGAACGACCCCGAGTCGCCGTTCGTCACGAGCGGCATCCGCATCGGCACGCCGGCTATCACGACGCGCGGCTTCGGCGAAGCGCAAGCCAAGCAAACGGCATCGCTCGCGTGCGACGTGATCGATGCCCGAGGCCATGAACGCGTCCATGCGCGCGTGCGCGACGAGGTGGCCGCGTTGTGCGAGCGCTTCCCGGTCTACGGGCGTCCAACGGATCGGGAACTCGCGGGCGCCGAGCAGGGAGACGCGCATGCGCACCCGTGCTGAGCATCCGGCGCGGCGCCGAGTGGCCATCACGGGGTTGGGGCTCGTGACCCCGCTCGGTGTCGGCATCGAGCCGGTTTGGTCGAGACTCGTCGCGGGTGAAACAGGGATCGGCGTGATCGGTCGTTTCGATACAGCGGACCTGCCGTGTCGCATCGCGGGCCTCGTTCCGCAAGGACGCTATGCGGATGGCGGCTTCGACGAACGCGAGTGGCTGCCCGCCAAGGATTCGCGCAAGATGGACCGCTTTGCCAAATACGCGATGGCAGCCGCGACCCAGGCGCTCGACGACGCCGGCTGGCAGCCTGACACGGATGCGCAGCGCGAGCGCACGGGCGTATTGATCGGCTCCGGCATCGGCGGACTGCCGGGTATCGCCGAGGCCGCGCTCGCGCTTCAGGCGAAGGGCCCGAGAGCGATCTCTCCATTTTTCATTCCATCGAATCTCGTCAATCTCGCCGCGGGCCACGTGGCGATTCGGCACGGCTTGAGAGGTCCGACGCATGCGGTCGCGACTGCATGCGCGAGCGGGGCACACGCCCTCGGCGACGCTGCACGCATGATCATGCTCGGCGACGCCGACGTGATGGTCGCGGGCGGCGCCGAAGCAGCGGTGTGCCGGCTCGGCATCGCGGGCTTTTGCGCAGCGCGTGCCTTGTCCACCTCGTTCAACGACGAACCGCACGCGGCATCGCGGCCCTGGGATGCCCGGCGCGACGGGTTCGTAATGGGCGAGGGAAGCGGCATCGTCGTGCTGGAGGACTATGAGCACGCGTTACGGCGCGGCGCGCGCATTCATGCAGAACTCATCGGATACGGTCTTTCTGGCGACGGCCATCACATCGCCGCGCCGCGCGCCGATGGCGACGGCGCCGCGCGAGCGATGTCGATGGCGATCGAGCGCGCGGGCATCGAGCCGGCCGCGATCGACTACGTGAACGCGCACGCGACGTCGACCCATGCCGGCGACGAAATCGAATTGCAGGCGATCACGCGCGTCTTCGGCGCGCATGCGACGCAGGGCCTTTCGGTTTCGTCAACGAAAGGCGCGACGGGGCATCTGCTGGGCGCGGCGGGAAGCGTCGAGGCGATCATCACCATTCTCGCGATGCGCGCGCAAACCGCGCCACCGACGCTCAACCTTCACGAGCCCCCTCAGCAGTACAGCGACATCGACCTGGTGGCGCGCTCGGCGCGGTCGCGTCCGATCCGTTTCGCGCTCTCGAATTCCTTCGGCTTCGGGGGAACCAACGCCGCGCTCGTGTTCGCCAGACCTCTATAGAACACAGAAGGCCGATACGGTTTGCAACTCGATGCCTGAATTATCTTTTGGAGACGGACATGAGCGAAAGCGCATGGCAAGGAGCAGTGTTGGAAGACGAAGCGCGGCCGCATTCGCAAGCGACGATCGACGCGACGTATCGCCGGATCACGTTGCGGCTGATTCCCTTTCTCTTCATCTGCTATGTGGCGGCGTATCTTGACCGGATCAATATCGGGTTTGCACAACTTCAGATGCGCAACGACCTCGGTTTCGGCGACGCGGTCTACGGGCTCGGCGCAGGGATCTTCTTCGCCGGATATTTTCTGTTCGAGGTTCCGAGTAACCTCATCCTTGAGCGGATCGGCGCGCGCAAGACCCTGATCCGGATCATGCTTTTGTGGGGCCTGACGTCCGCGGGCATGATGTTCGTCCGTTCGCCCGTCGCGTTCTATGCGATGCGCTTCATGCTCGGTGTATTCGAGGCCGGGTTCTTTCCCGGCATGATCCTTTACCTCACATACTGGTATCCGGCCGGGCGGCGCGGCCGCGTGATGGCGCTGTTTCTGACGGCAGTGGCGATGGCCGGCGTCCTGGGCGGTCCCTTATCCGGCTGGGTGCTCAATCACCTCGATGGCGCGCAGGGACTGCAAGGCTGGCAGTGGCTGTTCCTCGTGGAGGGGCTTCCTTCCTGCCTGCTCGGGATCGTCGCGTTCTTCTACCTCGACGACAACCCGCAACAGGCGCGCTGGCTGAGCGACGCGGAGAAAGCCGTCGTGGCGAACCAGCTCGAAAGGGATCGCGACGCTTCCTCGCTTTTCGGCCAGCACAGCTTTGGCGGCGCGTTGAAGAGCGCCCGAGTCTACTCGCTGGCCTTCGTCTGGTTCACATTCATCTGCGGCGTCTACGCGATCAGCTTCTGGCTGCCGACCTTGATCCGAGGGACAGGCGTGACCGATGCCTATTCGGTCGGCATGCTGTCGGCGATTCCGTATGGCTTCGCGGCGCTCACGATGGTGCTGGTCAGCCGTCACTCCGACCGCTCGCGCGAGCGCAGATGGCACACCGCGAGCTGCGCGCTCATCGGCGCGGTTGCCATCTCGGCGATCTCTCGAGCAGGCGGCGATCTCACGCTGGCTCTCGTTTTCATCAGCGTGGCGACCGCGGCAATCTTCACGTTGCAGCCCCTTTTCTGGGCGATCGCGACCGATTTCCTGGCGGGGACGCGTGCGGCGGCGGGAACGATCGCGCTCATCAACAGCCTCGGCCTGCTCGGCGGATTCGCCAGTCCAAGCATGCTTGGCTTTGTCAAGACGATGACGGGCAGCCTGACAAACGGCCTGTACGTCGTATCGGCGTTATTGGTGATCGGAGCACTCGTCACGTTGAAGTCGGGCAAACGGCCGTTATGATGAAGCCTTGCCCCGGAACCCGAGTTGATTAATTCCGGCGACGCTCACTCAAGAGGAAACTGCGGCGGCCCATGCGAATCGACGTTCATCACATCCGGGCGTTTCTGGCGGTCGCGGAAGCGCTCCAGTTCAGCGTGGCGGCCGACCGCCTGCACATGACGCAGCCGGCGCTGAGCCGCATCATCAAGGCACTGGAGGAGTCGGTAGGCGCGGCGCTGCTCGCGCGCACGACGCGGCGTGTCGAACTGACCAATGCGGGGCGCGTGTTCGCTGAACATTGCCAGCTCGCGCTCACGCATATCGATCAGGCCATCACGCTTGCCCGGCGAGCGGAGGCGGGCAATATCGGGCATCTGCGCATCGCCTACATGGACTTCGCGATCAACGGCAGTTTGCCCGGCATCGTCGAGTCGTTCGGCAAGAAGTTTCCGTCGATCAGCATCGATCTCGTCCACATGCCGAGTACGGTGCAGAAGGAAGCCATGCTTGATTCGACCATCGACGTCGGGTTCATGATCGGACCGTTCTCCGCACCCAACATCGAGACGCGCGTCTTCGGCCGCGAACCGATGGTGGCGCTACTGCCTTCCGCTCACCGGCTGGCCGCGCGAAAGATACTGCGACTTGCCGACCTCGCCGAGGAGCGCTTTGTGCTCGGCGCGCCGCATTCGTGGGAGGCGTTTCGCCATCACTTTTTTTCGATTTGCCATCGCGCCGGGTTTTCTCCGACGATCGCGCAGGAGGCGTCCACTAGCGACGGGATCTTCGGCCTGGTGGCCGCGAACACGGGCGTCAGCATCTATCCCGAATGCATCAGGAACATCCAGCGCAGCGGACTGTGCATCCGGCCGCTCGCGGACAAGGACACCGCGATCGACATGGTCGCCTGCTGGCGAGCGGATACGCGCAATCCGTCGGTCGAGACCTTCGTCAGCGAGTTGAAGATGTCCGCGCCGCGCCGTAACGGGAAGCAGCCTGATCAGATATCGGCGAACTGAAGCGGTAGACCTTTTCGATGGTTTCGATCGGCTTCGGACCCGAAGCACAACGTTCATCGGAAGACAAACAAAAGCCGCCGCCGCAGGCCAGCCGTTGTTCTACGTCACGGTCATCCCGGCGCAACTGACAGAGCGGCAGCGCTGTCCCAAATGCAACGTTTTCAACTATCCGGCCGGCGATCGCCTTGCGCTCCGCGCGAGCCGCATAAGCCTTGTCGAACGTCTGCCAACTGCGGAACGGCTGAGGGGGACGGGGCGCGCTCGGGCAACGAGAGGAGCACTTCGGCCGCGTTGCGTGAGCGTGCGCAGCCTTTGTCGGCAAGGAGACGTAAATCTAGCTAAACCTAAATCCTGCGGATAGTCTCCGTCGTCAACAATATCAAGAGAACGTTAGAGTGCTCCCGCAAGCTTGCGAGACTCTCACGCTCGTCTCCAGGAGACATTTGATAGCTTTGGTCTTTATGCGTGAAACGTCGGCGCTCGCACCTATCAACGTCAAACAAGCCACTGCCTCATCCTGAAGATCGAGTATCGGTGCGCTTATCGCAGCCAGACCAGGGATAAGCACGGATTCGGCGTCGTCGTATCCGCGCTTTCGGATCTTTTCGAGGTGCTCGAGCAACTTGGCGGGCGGCTTCTCGAAATTCTTGGAAGCCGCCAGCTCGATAAGGTGGTCTCTAACTCGAGCAGGCGTGAATGCCAACAACGTCCGGCCTGTCGCCGAATTCGTCAACTGGAATACTGAGCCAACCGAAAGTGTGGTGATGAACGGGACGCGGCTGCGTTCCCAGCGAACGATCGTAGGTCCACGGTCACCGAGCACATTGAGCAGTGTAGGAAGCCCGGTGACAGCGGCCAACTGTGGCATGGCTTCGCTCGCGAGGCGCAGTGGATCCAGGCGCCCAAGCGCCGAGGCCCCGATGCGAAGTGCAGTGGGTCCCAGGTCATACAAACCGGTGATCTCGTTTTGAACCGCAAGACCGCTCGTCATCAGACTTGCCAGATAGCGATGCGCAAGACTGTTTGGCATGCCGACTGCTCGCGCCAATTCGCGCAAAGGCGCTGCTCGCCCAGCCTCGACGAGCGCGAGAAGGACCTCCGTTGCCTTGTCAGCAGACTGAATGCCGCGACGCGCTCCAGTCTGTTTAGGCGCAGTTGGAGGAAGGTCGTCTTCAGGCAAGGCCGATGACTGTTTGACTCGAGTTTTGCGTTCTGCCAATCTCGTCGATGCCTCTTAACATGGCGATGCCCTCGGTGTGATGCCCGAGGTCTCAAGACGCCGGTTTCTCGGCAAGCGCATTCAAGCCGGAGATTCACCGTCTTTGCGCCACGTACCTACCGTTATGCGAAAGGCATTTTAGCATGCTGATTTGACAGTAGAACCCAGGTCAAATGCAACTCGACGACGGGCAGAATGCGCTGGTTTGGCGATGCAGGACAAGCAGGATCTGGATCGGTTGGTAACGTGCCGTCTCCCCCAAGACCGAAGTACCGGCAGCGGCACGATCGCCTCTGCATTCGAACGTATCGACCCGTCACGAAATGGAAAAGCCACCATCGACCGCAAAGATCTGCCCAGTCGTCGTTTTCGATTCGTCTGAAGCCAGGAAGAGTGCCGTCATCGCGACCTCGCTCGGCTCGACCAGACCGAGAAGCTGTCGCTCGCTGGTTTTTTTCATCACATCGGGTTGCGTTTCAAGGAGACCCAGGACGCGATCAGTCTTCGTTACGGCGGGCGCGAGCGCATTCACGCGAATCCGATGCGGCGCATATTCGACGGCCATCGAGCGCGTCATCGAGGCAATCCCGCCTTTCGCTGCCGTGTAGGCATCCTTGCCGCGTGTGCCGACGAGCGCGAAGACAGAGCAGCTGTTGATGACCGAGCCGCCGCCGGTTTCCAGCATAGCGGCGATACCGTACTTGCAAGTGATCCACGAACCGAAGAGATCGAGCTTGATCGCGCGCCAGAACTCATCGGCCGGGCAGTCGGTCACGCGCGCGTCGATTGCGCTCGATCCGCCCGCGTTGTTATAGAGCACGTCAATCCGGCCGGCGAATCCGATCGCCGCATCGATCGATTTGCGCACGCTGTCCTCGCTCGTGACATCCACAGGAAGAAAGCGCGCGCTCCCGCCATTGCTATTGATCGCCTCGGCGACCAACCCACCATTCTCACGGTTGTATTCCGCGATGATCACGGTCGCACCTTCGCGAGCAAACAGTTCCGCTGCGGCGCGTCCAATGCCCGCGCCTGCGCCCGTAATGTATGCAACCTTTCCGGCCAGTCGGCCATTTTCTTTGCTCATGCTGGGACCTCGGATGTAGATACAGCAATTACACAAGACAGAATCGCTGGCGAACGGAACGTTCGGCAAGCAGTGCCTTCGAGCCTTAGGCGAGTGCCGAGTTGAAATTCCGCTCGGTATGGCTGCGTACAGGCTCTATAGCTTTTTTCGCTCGCCAGACAAAGCAAGACGACACCGCATCCGCTTCAATGGGTTCCCGACAAGCACACTATGCGAGTGTTGGCACTGCCTAGGCGAAGAGGTACGATTTCCTGATACGCGGGTGACGCATACCACTCTTCGGCTTTCTTCACGCTCTCGAATTCGAGGATGACGATCGTGCCCGTGCCAACATCGCCTTCCATCACCTTCTGGGAGCCGCCACGGACCAGAAAAACGCCGCCATAGGCGTCCAGTGTTGCCTTCACCTTCGCGCTGTATTCTTCCCACTCTGCTCCTGGCGTATGGAGCGTCACTTCAGCGAATAGGTAGCCTTTGGTCATTTTGAAAATTGCCTGGGATTTGATTGAGTTATAAAACGGAGCGCTGCTGATCTCTCGGCCTATTGACGGCGCCGGGCGTCCAGAGAGCATTCATGAGCACGTGGCAAGTCGCGCGGTCCGCCTGATCATTGCTGATTTGCAAGGCGACGACCCGGTTGCGCAATATCAGTTCGGTGTGGCCGAATTGGCGGGAGGATCGCATGCTACCGTCCCCATCTGCGCCGGCACTGAGATTTCCAGAAACTCGAAATCCTCGGATATTGCAATCTCATTGTGTTTGAGTCCGCCCGGAATATGGAGCGACTCTCCAGCGCTTACCCTGATGACCCGTCCGCCTTCAAACAGGAGATCTACCCAACCGCGAAGGGTATAGAAAAACTGTGATTCGCAAAGGTGATAATGCCAGCCTGTCTGCTGCATTTCACCCGTCGCGACAGTCACCTGGGCTCGCATCCGACCGTTTGAAGCCTCGGAGACTCCGAGGTCCCGATATTTGAAGAACGTTCGACGACCTGGTACTAATGGTGCGGTTTCCGCCGTAGCGTACGCCAGTTTCCCTAAGAGGTCTCCGGCGGCATTGGCTGCCTCCGAAGATCTGGATTTTTCGCTGTCGGAATTCATTATCTGCTCCGTAGATTTACAAAAGTATGAGAATTGGGCGCGTGAATGCTTGAAGAATTGGTCCAGGCTTTCACCGATCACTGCCGCGTTGTTCCGCGAACCAGGACGTCGGCTCGCTCTTCGACAATCTTGAGGATCGAAGTGAAATCGTCGCGTCCTCGGCCCTGCTCGATCGCTGTCTTCCAAAGAGATCTCGCTTCGTCCAGCACCGGAACTGAAACCTTTAACGCACGCGCCTCGGCGATTGCCAGTTCGACGTCTTTTGCGACGATCGAAAGATGCGCTCCGAAATCGAACGCACCAGTCAGCGCACAGCGGGCGAGAATATCTGCGGCCGCACTCTGCCCAGTGCTGGATCTGATCACGTCGCTCATGACATTGGCCTCCAATCCTGCTTTGGCTCCTATCGCCAGCGCCTCCGATGCAACAGCCATGTTGGCGGCCAGCATGATGTTGTTGACCAGCTTCATGGCTTGAGCCTGACCCGCTTGGTTGCCAAGCCTGTGAATCTTCTTCGCGATATAGGCGAGCCATTGGGCGGCATGTGCAACGTCGTCGCCGCTGCCCGACAACATGATCGTCAGCGCGCCGGCCCGGGCTGCTGCGGGGCCACCGCTCACGGGCGCATCGATGGTCCCAATATTCTTCTGCGAAAGTCTGTTCGCAATCGAGACAATGGCAGTGGGGCCAATCGTCGACATCTCGACGTAGGTACGCACGGCCTTTCCCATCGCAACTCCATCTTGACCAAAGATCGCCTCCTCGCATGCCGCGCTGCTCGGCAGGCACGCCATCACGACAGAGGCTGAGTCCGCAACCGAGCGAGGGCTCGAGTGAGCGATGGCTCCAGCTGCAACGAGCTGAGAAACAGCGTCGGGATTCGGGTCAAAGACGTGAAGCTGTGACTCGGGGTGGAGTAGACGCAAGGCCATCGCAGCCCCCATGTTCCCAAGACCAAGAAAGCCGATGTGCGTTGAGGCGCTCATTCGTGTGTCCCGTTTGATGTCGAAGATATCCGCTTGGCAGCGACGCCGCACAGTGTTTATGTTATCTACTATACAATGAATTATCTGATGGACAATTCGGGTAAACGCAGAACCTCATCCGGAGGGCAGAGAAGAGAAGGACTTCGGCGCCTTACGCCGCTCTGCATCGGCGCCGTTGCGAGCGCCGCGCAGATGGTGGCCGCTCGCGCCGTCGATGACGCAGTGACAAGCGGTTCCATCACCGATCTATCGCCCGTTGGTCGTCTGGCGTCTGGCGTCGGGCGGGTAGGCGGATCAATTGGAACGATGGCTTCGGAAGCCCGCGCTTGGCGATCGATCTTTGCGCGATGGAGAACGCGAAACCAATTTAGCTGCGTGTACAACCTGAACAAGGCTTACAGAGCCGGCATCTCGAGCCGCGAATGGACGAACCGCGAGAGCCTCGACCATGAACCAGGTGGCGGCTGAGAAGCATCGCGCGTATTTGAATGTTGGCCGGCGTGAGCGCGAGTTCCAATGAGCAGTGCGCGGTGGACCACCGTGCAGACGCTTAAGACGCGACCGCTATCGTCAATAGAACGGGATCGGCATTACCGAAGCAGGGAGGATGAGGTGATTCTCACTGACGCCTGTTCACGCGCTTGGCATGACGCTCGCCAAAGCAATCTCCGACGTCGAGCAGGCACGTCGGCGCGACTCGCTTCTCACGGGGTCTTGTTCGCGTAAAGTCTGCTCGCGAATATCGTACTGGCCTGGACTAAGTCCACAGGTATGGCCAATGCGGGGACCTCTGCGAAAAAGCTAAGGGGCAACCAGGATATGCTGCCCCTTGCACTTCGACGAGATTCAACAGGATCGGAGTCTGAAGATCTTCAAATGAGCAGTTCAATCAGGAAGGGACCGTTTTGGCGGAAGCTTTGCTTCATCAGATCGGCGCATTCCTCGAGCGTCGTTGCGCGCGCCGCTTCGACGCCCATGCCATTCGCGAGTTTGACCCAATCGAGGTCGGGGTTCGACAGATCGAGCATGCTCATGCCCGTGGGGCCTGGGGTTGCGCCGACATTCTCGTACTCACCGATCAGGATGTTGTACTTGCGGTTACTGAGCAGGATCGTGGTGCAAGGCAGTTTTTCGCGAGCTTGCGTCCACAATGACTGCAGTGAGTACATTGCCGAACCGTCGGCCTGCAGGCTGATCACTCTTCGTGAGCCACCGCCGGCCACGGCCGCGCCGGTTGCCACAGGAAGGCCGTCACCAATGGCGCCGCCGCTCAGTTGTAGCCAGTCATGGGGGGCGGCCGCGTGCGTGAATTTGTAGAAGCCTCGGCCATAAGAAATGCTCTCGTCAGAAACGATGGCGTTCTCCGGCATCAAGGCCGCCAAGGTCTGTGCGAGACCTTCTTGCGTCGGGGCGCCTCTGACGGGCGTGGGAAGTGGTCCAGGATCCGGCATTTCCACGATCGGTGCATTCAGCGCTTCTGCCAGTGCCAGAAGTGCGGCCTCGGGATCTTGATCGAACCGGGACAGGTGGTGCAGTTCGGCCGTGCTCGAGTATTGAATCGAGGGCCTGCCGGGGTACGCAAAGAATCCAACCGGTGCCTTCGCGTTGACCAGAATAATATGCTGGAAATGCTCCAGTACCTTGATGGCCTGATCGGTGTTGTACGGCACCCGTTCAATCGGCAAACGACCGCGGCCGCGCGCGACTCGGCCGTTCACGTAGTCGTATTTCAAGGTCGCGCCAGTTGCGCTCGCGATTCGCCAGGCAAGCGTCTGAGCTTTTGGCAGAGCGCCGCGACCCCCAAGGAGAATCAGGACGTTCTTGTTTTGACGCAGCACTTGCGCAGCATTTTCGACAGCAAATGGATCGATTGCCGGCGTTGCCGGTACGGGGAGGGCAGGGGCGGCTACGCCACCGGCGTCCCACGAAGTGTCCGAAGGAAGGATCAGGGTGGCAATCTGGCCTGGAGCCGTGCGGGCCGCTGCAGCTGCCGCGGCAGCGTCACGGCCGACGTCTGCGGAGTGGGTACTGGTGCGAACCCATCCCGATACGGCCCCGGCGAGACCGGCCGTATCAGCAGTCAATGGTGCATCGTAAGGATGATGATAAGTCGCCTGATCACCCACGATATTGACAATACCGCTCTTGGCGCGTCGCGCGTTATGCAGATTGGCCCAGCCATTTGCGAGGCCCGGCCCGCAGTGCAATAGCGTACTCGCGGGCCTTTCGGCGATACGGTAGTACCCATCGGCCATGCCGGTCACGACATTCTCCTGAAGACCCAGCACACAACGCATCCCCGGAATCTGATCCAGGGCCGCGACGAAGTGCATCTCGCTGGTTCCAGGGTTGGCAAAGCAGGTGTCTATCCCTGACTCCAACAACGTTGTCACGAGACTTTCAGCGCCATTCATCTTGTACTCTCTCCGGTTTCAAAAGTTTGCCCGTCGAATCGCAAAGCGATCATCCGGACACACTGAAATTTGGGTCATAGGGCCCAGCGCTGGGCCCCAGCCTCGGGTATCGTCGCCCGTCGTCGGGCGCCCGATCTTGATCACTTCGGCGCCCAGATCGGCCCGCGTCTGGCTGGCCCACGGTCCCGCCAGCACTCGCGACAAGTCGAGCACACGTACACCAGACAGTGCTTTGGCCATCACCTTTCCCCTCTGAATATCTGCGGTCGAACCGTCCCTTCACGACAGACGGGCCGACTCACGCCCAGCCCGAAACAGCCTTGACTTCCAGGAACTCCTCGATTCCCCAGACGCCGCCTTCGCGGGCGCGTCCGGATGCCTTGACGCCGCCAAATGGCGAGCCGGCACCGCGAGGTTTGCCGTTCATCTCGACCATGCCCGAGCGCAGTCGTGAAGCGACGCGATTGCGCTTCTCGCCGTCCGTCGACTGAACGTAGTTCGAAAGACCGTAGGGCGTGTCGTTGGCGATGGCGATCGCTTCCTCTTCGCTGTCGAACGGGATGATCGAGAGCACAGGTCCGAAGATTTCCTCGCGCGCAAGCGCCATTCCGTTATCGACGTCGGCGAAGACCGTAGGCCGCACGAAATAGCCGGTCTCATGCCCCTGCGGACGGCCGAGCCCTCCTGCAACGAGGCGCGCGCCTTCGTCAATGCCTTTCCCGATCATCTCCTGGACTCTCTGAAACTGCGCCTCGGACGCGAGCGGGCCGATGTGCTTGCCGGGCGTGTGCGCCGCATCGACTGAAACGCCCTCCGCGATCTTTCTCGCTTCCTCGACGACCCGTTCATAGACGGAGCGTTCGACCAGCATGCGCGTAGGCGAGTTACAGCTTTGCCCGGTGTTCTTGAAGCAATGGAGCACGCCGCGCTTCACAGCTTCGGGATCCGCATCCGCGAAGACCAGATTGGCGCCTTTGCCGCCGAGTTCGAGCGCCACGCGCTTGAGCGATTCGGCGGCCGCTTTCGATATCGCGATGCCGGCGCGAGTCGATCCGGTGAAGCTGATCATGTCGACATCGGGATGCGAGGACAGTCGGGCGCCAACGCCGATTCCGTCACCATTGACGAGATTGAACACACCGCCGGGAAAGCCCGCTTCATCCACGTACTCCGCGAAGAGCATGGAAGACAGCGGGGCGATTTCCGAAGGCTTGAGCACCGTGGTGCATCCAGCCAGCAATGCCGGGACGACTTTGAGCGTGACCTGATTCATCGGCCAGTTCCACGGAGTGATCAGGCCGGCCACGCCGATCGGCTCCATCAGAATGCGATCGTCGGGCGCGTGCGGTCCGAGACGCCGCTCGAATTCGAAATCGCGAAACGCCGTGATGAAGTTCCGGATGTGATAGGCACCGGCTCCAACGTGTTCGGACAAAGCCAGGTCGATCGGCGCGCCCATTTCCACACTGATTGCCTTTGCCATGTCCGGGGCGCGCCGCTTGTAGATGTCGAGAAGCCGCTTCACCAGACGCAAACGCTCGGCCGGCTCGGTGCGTGACCAATGTCCGAATGCCGAGCGGGCCGCTTCGATTGCGCGATCAGCGTCCGCCACATCGCCGATGGAGATCACAGCGCAAGGCTGTTCGGTCGATGGATCGATCACGGCGAGCTCGCGGGCTTTCTGAGGTGTTACCCAACGCCCTTCGATATAAAACTGTCTCTTATCAAGCACGATTTCTCTCAGTCTTCGGATTCAGAACAGATGGGCTTTCGGACATCTTCCGCAGGGATGCAATGCAGGTCGGTGACCGAAAAGTGCCAGTGACTGAACGGTAAACCGGTGGACGCACTTTGTAAATAGGGATGTTCAATTGTCTATAGGATAATTTTGTGGGCGGTCTTACCGTAGGGAGACCAGCCTCCCGTCGACGGGCAGTAGCCGTTTCTCGCACCGTCTTGCATCGCCGCTCGGACGGCGCATGTTTCACGCTGCGCGGAGGCGCCGGATCTTCCGTTGCTGGTCATGAGAGCGTGGGCACGGAATTGAAACTATCGAGCAGCAGCAGCAAAAATTATCTAATAGATAACGCGTAATCCCTATTTACAAAGCCCGATCGGCGGTTTACCGTTCAGTCACTGGCCACCTTTCCCGGCTCGATTCCGATGCGCTGGTCGGCACCGAGGGCGATGGTCTCCCGACGCTTGCGCATGCGGTTGGTTATGGCCTGGTCGCGCTTGCTTCGGAAGAGGTTGGCTCGATGGGCGTCGCCAAGGAACATACGCTCGAATATCTGCGCACCCGCAAGCAGTTCGGCATGCTCATCGGCACGTTTCAGGCGCTCCAGCATCGCATGGCGGATTTCCTGCTCGAAAGCGAACAAGCACGCTCGGCAGCGACCCGTTGCATGTCGGCATAGGGATGACGTGGGAACTGCCGATCTCTCATTACGCAAAGCGCCTCGTGATGATGGCCATCAGTTGGGCGACGAGGACCACCATCTCGCTCGACACACCGAGTTGGGGCGTGCCTCGGCGTCTTGAGCGCATGTCACACAAACGAACTGGGAGCAGTAAATGAAGATTCTTGTGCCTGTAAAGCGCGTCGTCGACTACAACGTCAAGGTCCGCGTGAAATCGGACGGGACGGGTGTCGACATCGCGAACGTCAAGATG
Source organism: Caballeronia choica (assembly GCF_001544535.1). Taxonomy (GTDB): domain Bacteria; phylum Pseudomonadota; class Gammaproteobacteria; order Burkholderiales; family Burkholderiaceae; genus Caballeronia; species Caballeronia choica. Next base: position 132,028 of record NZ_FCON02000007.1, read on the forward strand.
TCGATGAATCCGTTCGACGAGACTGCGGTTGAAGAAGCGGTGCGGTTGCGTAAAGCGGGCGTGGCCACGGATGTGATCGCCGTGTCGTGTGGTGTGACGCAATGCCAGGAAATGCTGCGTACCGCGATGGCCATTGGTGCTCAATGCAGCGCTCGGCGCATCGCGTGCAGCCGTCGATGCAGGCTTTGTCCCGAACGATTACCAAGTCGGTCAAACCGGCAAGATCGTCGCACCGCAGTTGTATGTCGCGGTCGGCATCTCGGGCGCGATCCAGCACTTGGCCGGCATGAAGGACAGCAAGGTCATCGTCGCGATCAACAAGATGCTGAAGCGCCGATCTTCGGTGTCGCTGACTACGGCCTCGTCGACGATCTCTTTTCAGCGGTGCCTCGACTCGTCGCCGAACTGGACTAACACGCAAACAAATATGCTGGTGATTTCTCACGACAACGTTCGGCGCGCAGCGGCGAAGCGCGCTGACAAGGACGATGCCTCGCTCTGGCGCTGGTTCTCCGAACTCTACGACGAAGGAAGGATCCGGTGGTGCAGATCCGCGCAGGGCTGGCTGGTTAGCGTGGACCACAAGCATCTCGCGACGGAGACCGACTTCGATACTGCAATCCGCGTTTCGCGCGAACGTTACCACACCGGTCAAGTCAAGCGGACCAAGCCATCGTCGATGGGGCGCTCTTTCGAACGCTAGTCGAGATGCCGGCGCTCGTCCGCACCCTGTGAGGACGAGCTATCCAAAGAGGGTTTTTGTCTATTCGCCGATGGACGGTGAACTGACGCCTCGCGCAGTCATTGACTGGTGCGAGAGAAGAGACAGCCTGGTGCCTGAAGTGGAAGAAGGCCCAGGCGTCGGGATTCAAAATAATATTCAGGAGCGGAGACGTGTATGGCATTGCTTATTGTTCTTGCTGCATTGGTCTTTCTGATGCTGGCCGCATATCGCGGCTATAGCGTCATTCTCTTCGCACCGATCGCCGCGCTTGCGGCGGTGCTGCTGACGGAGCCTGCAGCCGTTGCTCCCGTTTTCTCCGGCATCTTCATGGAGAAGATGGTGGGGTTCGTCAAGCTCTATTTCCCGGTATTCCTGCTTGGCGCGTTGTTCGGCAAGGTGATCGAGATATCGGGCTTCGCTGCGGCCATCGTCGCCGCCGCGATTCGCTATATCGGTCGCTCGCGTGCCAACCTGGTGATCGTCGTAGTGTGCGCGCTTCTTACATACGGCGGTGTCTCGGTGTTCGTCGTCGTATTCGCAGTCTATCCGTTCGCCGCTGAACTCTATCGCCAGAGCAATATTCCCAAAAGATTGATGCCTGGAGTGATCGCGCTCGGCGCGCTCTCCTTCACGATGGATTCGCTGCCCGGCACGCCGCAGATTCAGAACATCATTCCGACCACCTTCTTTAAGACCACCGGCTGGGCTGCCCCCGCGCTGGGGACAATCGGTTCCATATTCATGCTTGTCGTTGGCCTGATCTATCTCGAATGGCGCCGTCGAAGCGTCATGGCTAAAGGCGAGGGCTATGGCAATTTGCTCGTGAATGAACCGGAGCGCGTCACTGCCGATGTACTGCCCAACCCTTTACTCGCGATCATGCCGCTCGTCCTGGTGGGCGTCGCGAACTTTTTGTTCACGAAATGGATTCCGGCTTGGTACGGCGCGTCGTATACCGTGGCGCCGCAAATTCTTCCCGGTGTGCATGTTCCCGTAACGATTTCGATCAAGACCGTGACCGCGATCTGGTCGGTCGAGGCCGCGCTGATGCTTGGGATTGCGCTCGTGGTCTTCACGGCCTTTCGCCGCGTGTCTGCGGCGCTTGCAGACGGCACCAGGGCGGCGGCCGCGGGCGCCTTGCTGGCGGCGATCAACACCGCATCGGAATATGGCTTCGGCGCGGTGATCGCGGCACTTCCCGGCTTCGTCGTAATCAGCGACGCGCTCAAGACGATACCGAATCCGCTCGTCAATGCCGCGGTGTCGGTGAGCACCTTGGCCGGCATCACGGGTTCCGCCTCGGGTGGCATGAGCATCGCACTTGCCGCGACATCGGAACTTTTGATCAAGAACGCACAGGCCGCGCAGATACCGATGGAAGTGCTGCATCGGGTGGTTGCGATGGCGAGCGGCGGCATGGACACGCTGCCGCATAACGGCGCGGTGATTACCTTGCTGGCCGTTACAGGCCTGACACACCGCCAGTCTTATCGAGAGATCTTCGCGATAACGCTGATCAAGACGCTAGCGGTTGGTTTCGTGATCGCTCTCTACTACGCGACGGGACTTGTCTGACCAAGGATCTCCAGGACGCCTGAAGCAGACCGGTCCCGCCCAACCTTCGCCTACCTCAAGTTTGCGTACTTTGCTGCAAACGTGCGCCGGCGTTTTCATTCGCCGATTCGCTTCACTCCGCTCCGGGCTCCTCCTTTAGCGGATGCGTCATTCCAAATAAAAATTTTACGGAAATCTTTAGATGAAAAAGTCACCTCTCGCAGGGATCGTACTGAGCGCGGTCAGTGGCATCGCTTGCGCACAGAGCAGCGTCATGCTGTATGGCATCGTGGATGAAGGGATTCAATTCAATAACAACGCGGGTGGAAAGCGTCAGTACTATCTCGCAAGCGGCGAATTGAACGGTAGTCGCTGGGGCCTGCGCGGGACCGAGGACCTGGGCGGTGGATTAAAGGCCATCTTCGTATTGGAAAACGGTTTTGACGTAAACACTGGAAGGCTGGGTCAAGGGGGCCTTGAATTCGGTCGTCAGGCATACGTCGGCCTGTCGAGGCGTCGGGACCGTCACCCTTGGCCGTCAATACGACTCCATCGTTGATTATGTCGGGCCGCTCGAGGCAGGCGACCAGTGGGCGGGATATCTCGGGGCCCACCCAGCAGACAACGATAACTTCAACAACACGAATCGCGTGAACAACGCGATCAAGTACACGAGCCGAACCATCGGCGGGTTCACTTTTGGTGGCATGTACAGTCTTGGCGGCGTTGCCGGAGACGCCACGCGCAATCAGATATGGTCGCTAGGCGGAGGGTACGTAAATGGCCCGCTGGTCTTGGGAGCAGGCTACTTGAATGTACGCAATCCCAATGTTTCATTCTACGGATCGGGTGGGGCGGTTGCGGCCACGACGGCCGGTGTTCCGGGCTCGAATCTCGGTAACTCTCCGGTCATCTCGGGATATGCTTCGGCACACACGTTGCAGGTCGTGGGTACAGGTGCGGCATACACGTTCGGTGCCGCGACGATCGGTGCGACGTACTCGAACACAAGGTTCAAAGGACTCGGTGACACGACCTCGGGCCCAGTGCCTCCGGGTGGAATCAGCGGTACCGCCTCGTTGAACAACGCAGAACTCAACTTCAAGTATCAGTTGACTCCAGCTCTTCTGCTAGGTGCCGAATACGTCTTTACTAAGAGCAGCGGAGTGGATGGCGCGAGCGGTGCCAAGTACCACCAGGGTGCACTGGGCGTTGATTACTTCCTTTCCAAACGTACTGACGTTTATGTGGTGGGCGTCTATCAGAAGGCGAGCGGTACGGACTCGACTGGAAAAGCGGCGGTGGCCTCGGTCAGTCAGATCACGCCTTCCAGCTCGGATCGACAGGCTGCGTTGCGCGTCGCCATTCGCCACAAGTTCTGAGCGCTCCAGATGGCCGAGTCGGCGATCGTAGCCTTGTTCATGACTTGATGAATCGTGCTCCTCGAATGAGGAATACCGCCGCTAGCCCAAGCCGTTCAACGTAACGCACTGACATCGAATAAGCCACGAAGTCCCTGGAAATAAGGCCGATTGGCTGATTGCATCCGGGTTGTGAGCGGGTGTCGATTGGCATACCTGTTGAATTTATACTCGCACTTCCCATCTATCAACAACGGGTGCCGCATGGCGTTCGATGCACATGCGAAGGCTCTGTCGCGCTAAATGATGGGCTTCAAGGATTTCCGGTGCGCCCGCATCATTCTGTCATGCATCGAAGTGAAAACATGATCAGAAAAGGGCAGTTGAAGGACGGAGTTGCGCAAACGTTGCTGTCCCGTTCTATTCTTCGAGCATCCCCAGCCGCTACCGGACAGCCACCGCCGGCCTATTCGATTTGCAGCATTGTTCAATATTTTTGCAGGATTGTGTAAGCGCAACGGCAGGGGGTCGGTCACACTGCCGCGTACACCCCGCGCCAAGCTCGGGCTTTCCCCACGGAGAGGTTCCATGTCTACATCGTTTGTCCTGAACGGCAAGAACGTTACGCTCAACGCCGATCCCACTACGCCGCTCCTCTGGGCGATCCGCGAGGACGCGCGCCTGCACGGCACGAAGTTCGGCTGCGGCATGGCGCAATGTGGCGCCTGCACGGTTCATCTGGAAGGGGAAGCCACCCGTTCGTGCGTGCTGCCGCTCGCCGCGGTCGCGGGCAAGCGCATCACGACCATCGAAGGCATCGAAAGCCGGCCCGCCAAAGCCATTCAGGCCGCATGGGTCAAGCTGCAGGTGCCGCAGTGTGGGTACTGTCAGTCTGGACAGGTCATGTCCGCGACAGCCTTGCTCGAACATAACGCCACGCCCACCGACGCCGACATCGACGCCGCGATGAACGGCAATCTGTGCCGCTGTGCGACCTATACCCGCATACGCGCGGCCATCCACGAAGCGGCTGCCACGCTGAAGGCCTGACCATGAAGACCGATCTCGATCTTGCGGATGACGTGCGCCCGTCGCGCCGGACCTTCCTGAAAGCAGCCGGCGCTGTCGCGGCAGTCGGTCTCACCGTCGGCTTCGAATGGGCGGGCATGGGCCGCCGCACGCTCGCCGCCACGATGCCCGACGCCACGTTCGCGCCGAATGCGTTCCTGCGTGTCGCGCCAGACAACAGCGTCACGGTCATCGCGAAGCACGTCGAGATGGGCCAGGGCGCGTACACGGGCATCGCGACAATCGTCGCGGAAGAGCTGGATGCGAACTGGCAGGACGTGCGTGTCGAAAGCGCGCCCGCGGATGCGAAGCGCTACGCGAATCTCGCGTTCGGTACGATCCAGGGCACGGGCGGCAGTTCGGCGATGGCTAACTCGTGGATGCAATTGCGCGAAGCCGGCGCGAAAGCACGCGCGATGCTGGTCTCCGCAGCGGCGGCGCAGTGGCAGGTGCCCGCCGCAGAGTTGACGACGCGCGACGGCAGCGTCCACCACGCGGCCACGAACCGAACCGCGACCTACGGCTCGCTGGCGTCGGCCGCGGCCCGGGTGCCGGTGCCGGACAAGGTCACGCTCAAGTCGCCGAAGGATTTTCGTTTGATCGGCCATCAGTTGCCGCGTGTCGACGTGCCGCCAAAAACCAACGGCACCGCGCAGTTCACGCTCGACGTGACGCTTCCCGGCATGCTGGTCGCACTGCTGCAGCGTCCGCCGCTCTTCGGCGCGACGGTCAGGTCGTTCGATGCGACGGCCGCAAAAGCTGTGGCGGGCGTCGTCTCGGTCGTGCAGGTGCCAGGCGGCGTTGCGGTGGTCGCGAAGGGCTTCTGGGCGGCGAAGCAGGGCCGCGATGCGCTGAAGGTCGAATGGGACGATTCGAAGGCAGAGAAGCGCAGCTCGGACGCGATCATGGCCGAATACCGGCGGCTCGCCGAGCAGTCTGGCGCATCAGCTCGCAAGGAAGGCGATGCGACACAGGCGCTCGCAGGCGCGGCAAAGAAAATTTCAGCCACCTACTCGTTCCCGTATCTCGCTCACGCCCCGATGGAGCCGCTCGACGCCGTCGTCAGGCTCACTGCCGACAGTTGTGAGATCTGGGCCGGCGACCAGTTCCAGACCGTCGACCAGGGCAACGCCGCACGCACGGCCGGGCTCGATCCGCAGCAGGTGAAGATTCACACGCTTTATGCGGGCGGCAGCTTCGGGCGGCGCGCGAACACGCGCTCGGACTATATTGTCGAGGCCGTGTCGATTGCCAAGGCGCTGGGCGCGAACGGCACGCCGGTCAAGCTGCAGTGGACCCGTGAGGACGACATCCACGGCGCTCTCTACCGTCCGATGTACTTCCACAAGCTCGATGCGGGCCTGAGCTCCGATGGCAAGCTCGTCGGCTGGCGGCACCGCATCGTCGGCCAGTCGATTCTTGCCGGCACGCCGTTCGCGGCCGTGATGGTCAAGAACGGGATCGATGGGACGTCCGTCGAGGGGGCCGCTAACGTGGCCCACGCGATTCCGAACATCTCGGTCGAACTGACGACCACGCAGACCGGTGTGCCGGTGTTGTGGTGGCGGGTGGTCGGCAGCTCGCACACGGCATTCGCGGTCGAGGCGTTCATCGACGAAGCGGCGCACGCCGCGGGCAAGGACCCGTTCGTGTTCCGCCGCGATCTGCTCGAGCACGAACCGCGCATGCGGGGCGTGCTCGAACTCGCGGCGGAGAAAGCGGGCTGGGACCCGGCCAAACCGTTGCCGAAAGGCCGCGGGCGTGGCATCGCGGTGGCCGAGGCGTTCAAGACGTTCGTCGCGCAGGTCGCGGAAGTCTCCGTCGACAAGGACGGCAACGTGAAAGTGGATCGTGTCATCTGCGCAGTCGATTGCGGCACGCCGATCAATCCCGACATCATCGCGGCCCAGATGGAAGGAGGGATCGGTTTCGGCCTCGGTGCGGCGTTGCACAGCGCGATCACGCTAAAGGACGGCAGGGTCGAGCAGAACAATTTCGACGCCTACAAGGTGCTGCGGATTGCCGAAATGCCGAAGGTCGACGTGCATATCGTGCAGTCTGGCGAAGCGCCGACCGGCGTCGGCGAGCCGGGTGTCGCGCCGGTCGGGCCGGCGGTCGCAAACGCGATTTTCGCGGCCACTGGCAAACGGCTTCACAGCTTGCCGTTTCCGGCCGCTGCGGAAAAGAGCGCCTGACGGTCGTTTCTTCAGGACCGTTCGATATGCGCCGGACCCAGCCGGGGGCGTTTTTTTGTCGGGATGCTGTTGCAGTAAGGCGGTTCGCCATGATGTGCGGAGCGACATGACCGGCTGAAAGTCTGCGCAACGTGCCGGCCCATTGAACCATCAACGGCGTCAAAGGCCGTCATGCGCAGCGCTAGTGGTCGCGCAAACAATGAGAAAGGCTGCGGGACCATGAGTCGCAACCCGCGGAGACGGTGTCCGCCGCGAACTCGTCCCGCGTCTCCAACGAGATAACCGTAACTCCGCTAGCGGCTGCCATTGAACAGCGGCGACGCGAGGCTCGCGGCCGCCAGTTCCAATGCCGCCGCGAGGAGCGTCGGTCCGAGACTTTCCATGCGCTTCTCGTCGAGCCTGACGAGCGGTCCTGCAATGCTGATCACGCCGATCGCCGGATAGCCGCGCCGCTGCACGGGCGCCGCCATCGCAGTCATGCCCGGCGCGAAGACCTGGTTGATCGTCGCATAGCCGCGCTTCCTCGCGGCATGGATGAATTCGAGCAGTCCCTGCACCGTGGTCGGCGCCTTCGGACCGTATTGCTTCGGTTGGCCGAAGCCCTGTCGCGACACGAGTTCGAGCGCGCGTTCGTCGGACATCGTCATCATCCACGCATGGCCCGTCGCGCTGCACGACAGGACCGTGTCCATGCCCATGTCCGGGTCGTAGCGCAGTCCTTTCAGCGCACCTTGCGCTTTCGCGACCCACGTGATCCGGTCGCCATCGACGATCGCGAGTCGCACCAGTTCTCCCGACTTTTCCGCCAACCGGTCGAGGATCGTCTGCGCGATATCGACGATGCCCGACGTCGCGAGAAAGCCGAGTCCCAGACCGACGAGCTTCGTGGTGAGCACGTATTCGCCGTGCTCCCGCAGTTGGCGGACGTAGCCGCACTGCTTGAGATCGACGAGCAACCGATGACACGCGCTGCGCGGAATATCGAGTTCGGCGGAGATGAGTGCGAGCGGCGTGCCTTCCATCTGCGTCGCGAGATATTCGAGAACGGCGAGCGTGCGCTCAGTAACGCCGGGCATGTCTGTCTCCGTGGACCTTTCCGGGCGCCCATCTTTGCACATTATGAGATGAAATTCCACCCTGGAACGACATCCCAGGCACCGGTGATAGTCTTGCCACACGGTGTGAAAACGCATGCGCACCGAATACATGGATCAGGAGAGGAGACAACATGGTTAGGGACACAGCAGAGGCCCACGCAGCGATGCGAACACGCGCCGTTACCGCCGCGGCGGTCGGCACGGCGCTCGAATGGTTCGATTTCACGCTTTACGGCGCACTCGCCGCCACGGTTTTACCAAAGCTTTTCTTCCCCGCGATGGACCCGACGACCGCGCTCCTGGCGTCGCTCGCGACATTCGGCGTCGGGCTGGCGGCGCGGCCGCTCGGCGCGATCATCTGCGGGCATCTCGGCGACAAGCTTGGCCGCCGCAACCTGATGCTCGGCACAGTCTCGGTGATGGGCCTTTCGTCGATGCTGATGGGCATTCTTCCGACTTACGCGAGCATCGGCTTGTGGGCGCCGGTGCTCCTCGTGATCCTGCGCATTCTTCAGGGATTCGCGCTCGGCGGCGAATCGACCGGCGCGCAGTTGATGGCGATCGAACACGCGAGCCCGGACCGCCGCGGCAAGTACTCGGGCCTGCTCGGACTGTGCTCGCCGCTCAGCCAGATCATGGCGAACGGCACTCTGCTATTGCTGTCCTCGACGATGTCCGCCGACGCATTCGATTCCTACGGCTGGCGCATTCCGTTTCTGCTGAGCTTCGTGCTGATCGTGGTCGGCGTGTATATCCGGCTGAAGGTCAGCGAGACGCCCGCGTTCGTCGAGCTTCGCAAGACGCAGGTCGTGAAAGTCGCGAGCCCGCTGCGCGACGCGCTGCGCCTGCACTGGCGCACCGTGCTGCGCTGGATGCTGTTCTTCTGCGGGCCGGCTGCGATCTTCTATCTGATCGTGGTGTTTTCGCTGAGCTACATCACGAAGACGCTCGCCGTGCCGAAGCAGACCGGCTTTCTTCTGCTGATGGGCGCGAATGTGTGCGCGATCGTCGGCGCACTCGCGGGCGGCATGCTGAGTGACAAGATTGGCCGCCGGAAAGCGCTCGCGATCGGTTCGACGGCGACGCTCGTCATGCTCTTCTTCTACTTCCAGATTCTCGACACGAAGAGCTTCCTGCCGATGCTCGCCGCGATGGGCTTCTTCCTCGGGTTCACGCAGTTCCAGAGCGGCATTCAGCCGGTCGCATTCGCCGAAGCCTTCCCGACGAACGTGCGCTATTCCGGCTCGGCGCTTGCCTATACAGGCGCGAACCTGATTGCGGGCGGTCCGATGCCGGTGCTAGCCGTATGGCTCTTCGCGCTCTGCAACGGGTCGCCGTGGGGCGTCGTGGCGGTGTGCGTCGCGTTCAACGTGATCTCGCTGATCGCGATCCTGACGGCGCCCGAAACGCTCGGCATCGACATGAACCGCACGGATTCGGCGGCGCAGATCGCCGGGGAAGACAGCTACGCGCCCGCGAACATGAGCAACAGTCATTGAGCCGCGCAAGATCTTCAATCTCTCAAAGCCAACCTGAGCACCGCAATGAATGAACTCGTATTTGTACTGAACGGCTCGAACCTGAACATGCTCGGCAAGCGCGAGCCGCATCTCTATGGGACTACGACGCTCGCGCGCGTCCAGCAGGAAGTCGAGGCGCTCGCCGGCCGGCTGGAACTCGCGTGCGAATTCCGGCAGACCAACAGCGAAGCGACGATGGTCGACTGGCTCCAGGAAGCGTTCGAGCGCGATGCCGGAGTCGTCATCAATCCGGCGGGCTTTTCGTTCGCGTCCGTGCCGGTGCTCGATGCCGTCAAGCTCGTGCAGCGCCCGCTGATCGAGTTGCACATCACCAATATCCACAAGCGCGACGAGACGTACCGGCACTCGCTGGTGTCGAAGGCGGCGATGGCGGTGATCTGCGGCTTGGGCGTCGACGGCTATCTCATCGCCATGCAGGCAATGGCAACGGCGCTCAGGAAGAACTCTCCGTTTGCCGAATGACCGACGAGGCGTTTTAGCGCGGTGGGAAGGCGCTTGCACAAATATTCGCCGCGCCTCAACCTCGCATGTGCATTATTTTACATAATAATAATTATCAACTTTTTATCAGAGGGCGACATTGACTGTGTGGTTTGGTTGGCGCGTGAGGCGGCCGAAATTCATCGCCCAGTTTGAGGCGACGCCCACCGCCGGCAACGCGTGCGACAATTTCGGTATCCTTGGAACGGCCACCTTCATCCTCGGTGCGACCGTCGGGAGGAACTCGAAGTCTTGCAACGATTCCTGTTGTCTTGCAAGCAGC